>JBHGBA010000051.1:0-36003 GCA_041946775.1 Terriglobales bacterium | reverse complement strand
TCCTCGCTTCGCTTGGAATGACAATCCACTTGGCTGTCACAATATTCTGCGAACCTCAAAATGATCTGGCGTCGCCCTCAGCGGCTAAAGCCGCATGAGCGGCGGGTCCGGGCGGCACGGCTGAAGCCGTGCCTTTCCCAGCATTATTTTTTGAAGCGAACTCTAGAAACTAGAAAGTAGAACTAGAGACTGGAAACCAGAAACTACTTTTTCTTCGCCTTCTTTGCCGCCTCCACCGCCGCTTCCTGCTCCTGTGCCACCTGGCGCGCGCTGTCGAGTGAACTGTTGACCGACTCGATAGCGTTCTCCAGCGCGAAAGCGTAGTCCTTCATCTCCGCGCCCGCAGCCTCTTTGATCGCCCGCAGCTTGCTTTGCAATTCACCGTCGAGCTCAATCACTTTGACCAGCGGCTTGCGGATGTCGTAGCGTCGCTTGGCATACTCTTCCACGTTGTCGTCCATTTCCTGCACCAGCGCGTCCAGGTCCTCGAGCAGGTCGTGGACCTGTTGCCAGCGCCCCGCCATGATCCGCGGATCCGAGTGCGTCTTCTCCAGGGCATCCATGCGGGCGCGGATAAACTTGACGAACAGCAGCAGCCGCTTGTCGGGTTCCTGCGCGGCATCGCGCAACTGGTTGACCTCCGCCTGGTTGAGCGGATCGCGACGCGCCGCCGTGGTCGCCGCCCCCAGCGCACACACGAGCAGGACAATGTAAACGGCACGTCTCATAAATCTGTTCCAAACATCGCCCGCAGCAGGTTGGCGCGGATCTTCTCCATTCGCTGGATGGCCGCCTCCAGCGACGCGCGATCTTCGAAGGTGACCGCCCGTCGAATGTCGCTCAGCTTGCGCTCCATGCGGCGGACTTTGATCTCCACCTGCTTCATGTGCTTGCGCGCCTGGATGGCCGCATTGCCGGCCTTCTCCGAGTAGCTGGCCACTTCCTCGACCGCCTCCCGCCCCTTCTCAACCTCGCCTGCGTCGTAGGCTGTGTTGGCGGCCTCCAGGTGCCGCTCCGCCAATTCCAGAAAGATTTTCGGCTGATCACGAACGCTGGCTCTTGCTGCTTTTTCCTTCAACTGGTCGAGCGTCTCTTCTTTTGCCGCCGCCGGTACCCCGGCGCCGAGCAATAGCAGCACGATCATCATCCGGCGATACATGTCACTTCGTTGGCTCAATGGCGATCAAGCGGTGGCGCGCCTGCCATTCCTGGTCGGGAAATCGCCCGTCTGCGGCCTCCAGGAACCGGCGGTAGTTGGCCGCCGCTTCTTTCGTGAGATGCAGGTTATCGTACGCCGTCGCGCGCAGAAAATACGTCGCTGGCGTTTCCGGAAGCAGTTGCGCGCGCGCATCCAGCGCCTTCACCGTCAGTTCGTAGTTCTTGTTCTGCGACGCCGCTATCGCGAGATCACCATAAGCCTCCCCCAGCTTGGGATCCAGTTTCACCGCGGCCAGCAGCTCGTTCAGCGCCACCTGCGGCTTGCGCAGATGCAGCAGAGCTGAGCCCAGCCCGGCGCGCGCGGCGGCGTCATTCGGATTGCGTTGCAGCAGGGCGCGGTACATCGTCTCCGCCTTGGCGTGCTCGTTCCCCACGTCGTAAAGCCAAGCCAGTTCGCGTTGTGCGCTCGCGTCGTCCGGCGTCAGCTTCAGTCCCGCTTCGTACGCGGCAATCGCCTCCACCCGCTTATGGTTCTTCAGTAGCACCCGTCCAAGCTGAAAATGCGCCGCCGCGTTTTGCGGTTCCAGCGCCAGATACTGCCGCAGCGCCGCTTCCGCCTCCGCCAGCCGTCCCGCCTTCTGATAAACGTTCACCAGCCCCACAACCGCATCGGCATTTTTCGGATCGAGTTGCGCCGCCTGGCGGTATTCTTTCTCGGCTTCGAACAGCCGGTTCTGCTGCTCAAGTAATGCCCCAGCCGACAAGTGCGGGTCCGGGTCATTGGGTTGCAGTTTGGTTGCTTCGGCGAAAGCGGCCAACGCGCCTGCCGCGTTCTTCGCCTCCAGCACGCGTCCCAGCGCCAGCCATGCGCGTTTCAGACCTTCGTTGACGTTTGCCGCCGGCTTCAATTGCGTGGCCGCGCGCAGGTATTTCTCGGCCTCAGGATCTTTCGCTTCGGCCAGCACCACGCCGAGGTTCAGGTTGGATTCAAAGACTTTGGGATTGGCCGCGACCGACTTCCGGTAGGCCTCAACCGCTTCCGCGCTGCGCCCGGTGGCGTTCAGCACGAAGCCGAGGTCGAACCAGGCGCGGAAATCCTGGGGACCGGCCTGCACCGCTTCCCGCAGCAACGGCTCAGCCGTCGCAAAGTCGCGCTTTTCGATTGCCGTCTCAGCTTTGGTGATCAGGCTGGCGGTGCGGTCGTCCTCTACCGGAACGCGGTGCTTGACGGCGCCCTTGCGCCGCTGCGACGAACTCTGTCCCGGCGCCAGCCCCAGCAGCACCGCCGACACCAGCGCCCACAGCGCGATTCGCTTCACTGCCGTCATTGCCGGGTCAGTCTCCGACGACTATTTTCGACCTTTCAGCCAGGTTTGCGCCAGAGTTGCCGTTTTTCTCCAAAATAGGTCGCAGGAATGCGCCGGTGTAGGAGCGCGGATGCCGCGCAATCGCTTCCGGAGTGCCGGTGGCTACGACTTCGCCGCCGCGCTCGCCACCCTCGGGGCCGAGATCAATGATCCAATCGGCGGTCTTGATGACGTCCAGGTTGTGCTCGATCACCACAATGGAGCCGCCCGCATCAATCAAGCGCCGGAACGCCGCCAGTAGCTTGCTCACGTCGTCGAAGTGCAGTCCGGTGGTCGGTTCATCGAAGATGTACAGCACGCGTGGCGCCCGCCGGGCCTCGTCGCCATTGCGCCGCCCGCTCTGCGGTACCTTGCCCTGCAGGTGCGCCGCCAGCTTCATGCGCTGCGCCTCGCCGCCTGACAGCGTCGTCGCCGACTGCCCCAGGCGCAAATATCCCAGTCCGACTTCGTCCAGCACGCGCAGCTTCTCCGCCACTTTCGGCGCCGCGCTGAAGAACTGCAACGCTTCTTTCACCGTCAGGTTCAGCACTTCGTGGATGTTCTTGCCGCGATAGCGCACTTCCAGCACTTCCGGCTTGTAGCGCGTGCCCTTGCACTCTTCGCAGACCAGTTCCACGTCGGCCAGGAACTGCATTTCCACGGTGACCGTGCCGTCTCCCTGGCACGCCTCGCACCGCCCGCCCGGAATGTTGAACGAGAAATGCCCCGCCGCGAAGCCATGTTTCTGCGCCTCCGGCAGGGAAGCGAACAGTTCGCGGACCGCGTCGAACGCCTTGATATACGTCACCGGGTTTGAGCGCGGCGTGCGCCCGATGGGCGACTGGTCCACCAGCACGATCTCGTCAATGAACTCCGCGCCCAGCAGCTGATCGAATTGCGGCGCTACCCCATTCGTGCCCTGTCCCTTGACGGCCGACACCGCGCGGTATAAGACATCGTGCACCAGCGTGGATTTTCCCGACCCCGACACCCCCGTGATTGCCACCAGCATGTTCAGCGGGATCGCCACGTCAATCTGTTTCAGGTTGTGTTCGCGCGCGCCGATAATCCGCAGTTGCAGCGGCCCCGGCCTCCGCCGGTTTGCCGGCAGCGGAATGCGCAGCTCTTCTCCCAAATATCGCCCGGTGAGCGACTGCGGCATGCGTTTGATCTCGTCGTATGTGCCTTCCGCCACCAATCGCCCGCCGTTCTCGCCCGCGCCCGGCCCGAGGTCGAGAATGCGGTCGCTGGCGCGCATGATGTCGGCATCGTGCTCTACCACCAGGATGGTGTTGCCCAACTCGCGCAGGTCTTTCAGGATTTTGATCAACCGGTGTGTGTCGCGCGAGTGCAGCCCGATGGAAGGCTCATCCAGGACGTAAAGTGTCCCCACCAGCCGCGAACCCAGCGAGCTGGCAAGCTGTATGCGCTGTGCCTCGCCGCCCGAAAGCGTTGATGCCAGCCGGTCCAGCGTCAGATACTCCAGCCCGACTTCCACCAGGAAGCGCAGCCGGTCGCGGATTTCGTCCAGCACCTTGCCCGCAATATCGTTCTCTTCGCGGGTCAGCTTGAGTGCGGCAAAAAAATTGGCCGCGTCCCCTACCGTCATGGAAGTCACGTCGCAGATGTTCTTGGCTGCGATCTTCACCTGCCGCGCTTCCGGACGCAGCCGCGCCCCGCCGCACATCGAGCACGTCGAATATCCGCGATAACGGCTCAGGAACACGCGCACGTGCAGCTTGTACTTCTTGCGTTCCAGGTGCTCGAAAAACCCGCGCACACCCCAGAATCGCCCCTCGCCTTCGATCACGATGCGCCGATGCTCCGTCGAGAGTTGTTCCCAGGGAACGTCCAGCGGAATGCCACGCTCTTTCGCGTAGCGCTTCAACTCGGTGTGAAACGGACGGTATTTCGGCTTCGTCCACGGCTCCACCACGCCTTCCGCCAGCGTTTTCCGTTTGTCGGGTATCACCAGGTCGAGGTCGAAATCAATGGTGTTGCCGAACCCCTGGCAGCGCGGGCACGCGCCATACGGGTTGTTGAACGAGAACAACCGCGGCTCCGGCGGCTCGTAGCGAATACGACACTGCTTACACTCAAACCGCTGCGCAAACCGCAGTTGTAGCGCCGCCGTCCCGGCGGCGGGCCCAGCGGATTCCTTCGCCAGTAGTGCCGCCTCCAGGGGTAGCGCCGCCGTCTCGGCGGCGGGCCCCGTCTGCTCGCTCCGCGGCCGCGGCACCGTCTCGAAAATTACTTCTCCCGCTTCGCGATATCCCGACTCAACCGCATCCACAATCCGGCTGCGCTGGTCTGCCGCCACCACGATGCGGTCAACCAGCACGAACACCGGCTGCTCGAAGTTGATGTCCAGCAGCGACTCCGGCGTTGAAAACTCGTATATCTCGCCGTTCTGGAACAGCCGATTGAACCCGCGTTTCCGCAGTTCGAAGAGCCTTTCCTTCAGCAACTCAACATTCGACGGCGCCGCCGGTTTCTTGCTCCGCCGCCCGCGCTGCGGTTTCTCCGGTTCGCGCGCCGGCGCCGCCGTGATCGGGAACAGAGCATTCAGCCGCGTATCTTCGCCGAGCGCGAGGATGGCGTCGGCCACCTGGTCCACGGTGTCCTCGCGCACCTCGGCCCCGCACTGCACGCAGAACGTCCGCCCCACGCGCGCGAAAAGCAGTCGCAGGTAGTCGTAGATTTCGGTCGCGGTCGCCACCGTCGAGCGCGGATTGCGCGTCGTGTTCTTCTGCCGGATCGCCACCGCCGGCGCGATGCCGTCGATCACATCGGCATCCGGTTTCTCGATACGCTCGAGAAACTGCCGGGCGTAGGCCGACAGCGACTCCACATAGCGCCGCTGCCCCTCCGCATAGATCGTGTCGAATGCCAGCGACGACTTGCCGGACCCGGACACTCCGGTCACCACCGTCAGCGTGTTGTGCGCGATTTCAAAATCGATGTTCTTGAGGTTGTGGACCCTGGCCCCGCGAACAACGATGGATTCGGTGGACATGACTAAACGCTGCACAACTGTCGTCCCGGCTCCCTCTAGCAGCTTCCCGACACACTGCGCAAACTTCGATTATAAGTGGACTCTCCCGCGGTGCTCAAACGCGGAGCTGCCAGTTGTCAGTTGGCAGTTGCCAGCGAAAACTCATAAGCCAACACGAAACCGCAAGATGAAACGGCAAGGGCAACGGAGAACGGAAACGGGGAACGCTAACTGGCCATTACCAGCAGCACAAAGATATACACCCACAACACTGCCATGACGTGCCAATACCACGCGGTCACGTCCACCGCGATGCGCCGCGCTTCAAGGGACTTGTCGAGCACCGTGGTTGCTGCTCCGGCGCAAACCAGCGCGATTAGTCCGCCCAGCAGATGAATGGCGTGGGTTGCCGTTAGGAAGTAGAAAAACGCACTGCTCGCCCCGCTGTCAAGTTCGAACCCGCGCGCGCTCAACACACGCCACGCCAGCAACTGTCCGGCCAGGAACATCATGCCCAGGCCGGTGCTGACCGCCAGCCATGGCACTTGCCGCCGCCCTGCGTCAATTCCCGGGATGCTCGCAAGCGGCGCCAGCAACACGCGTTCGGCTTCCCGCCGCCGCGCCACTTCCAACGTGATGCTGCTTACCACGAGAAGAACCGTGTTGACGATCAGCAACGGCATCGGCAGGCTGAGCGGCTGCCATTCGCGAACGTACAGTCCGGTGCTGGGGTCCCACGTCGCGAACCCGTATCGCAATATGTAGGCGGCAGTCACGCACACGAACATTACGACAATCGCCGCCAGCGCCAGCGCCATTCCCAGGCGGCAACGCCGCAGCCGTTCGCCGTAATCCGGGGCATCATCCCCGCGCCCGCCGCCGCCATCGCCATAAGCGCGCGGCTCCATCGGCGGACACCCGCCGCCGCCGCTCTGCACCTTGTTGTCGTTGAAAATCAGGGCAGAAGACACGCCATCCCCACTCACGCGTTCTTTGACTAAGATGTGCCCCTTGCCCGGCAGGATGCGGCAAGAAAACCGCCGGTGATTACAGGATGGCTACCACGCCCCGGTGCGGCTTACACTGCAACTGGCAACTGACAACCGACTGACAACTGGCAGCCGACAACTGGCAACTGACAATGCTGTCCGACGAACGCACTGCCTGGGATGAACGCTACCGCAAGGGCCCGCACGAACCTCGCCAACCTGACGCATTCTTCGTGCGCGCCTACCGCGAATTCGTGCATCCGTTGTTTCCGCGCGGCGGCACGGCGCTTGACGTCGCCGGCGGCGCCGGTCGCCACGCCATCTTCCTCGCCCGCCACGGCTGGCGCGTTACCCTGAACGACATCTCTCCCGTGGGCCTCGACCGCGCCCACCGCCACGCCGCCCAGCGTGGCGTCACCCTCGATTACCTCCCCGGTAACACGCGCGACGCCTCCTTCGGTCGCGCCCGCTTCGACCTGGTGCTTGTCTTCTTCTACCTGGAACGCGGAATCCTGCCCCGCATCAAGGCTGCCCTCCGTCCCGGTGGCCTGGTGATTTACAAGACCTACACCCGCGAGCACGCGAAGTTTTCCACGCACGGCACCGCGCACCCCACATACTTCCTCGAACCTGGCGAGTTGCTGCGCTTCTTTTCCCGATTTCGCGTGTTGCACTACGAAGAGACCGTTCGCGACGCCGCTGATCGCGAGAAGGGAACCGCCCAACTGATCGCGCGAAAAGCGTAGCGCCGCCGTCTCGGCGGCGGGCCCTAACCACTATCCACCAACCACTAGCCACTGTTATCATCACTGCAACTCTGACGCACTTTCATCATCCATTGCGTATGAACAAAAACCACCTGCGTGGCCACGACACCAAGCACGTCCGTTTGCCGAAGAACTACTGCTACGGCTGCGGTCAGGACAACGAGCAGGGCCTGCGCCTGAAGTTCGTCTTCGACGAAGCCGCCAAGAGCTTCGTCTCGCGTTTTCGTCTGTCGCGCCGCTATGTCGGCCCGCCCGGCCATGCCCACGGCGGCGTCATCGCCACCATCCTGGACGAAGCCATGGGCAAGGTAAACAAGATTCGCCACGTGGTCGCGCTCACCAAGGAAATGACGGTCGAGTACCTGAAGCCGGTCCCACTCGGCCAGCCGCTCATCGCCGAAGGCCGCGAGCGCCACGTGCGTGGCCGCGTCCACACCAACGTCGCTGAAATTCGCAACCAGCAGGGCGAAATCCTGGCGCGCTCGCGCGGCAAGTTCATCGCCATAGATGCCGAAAAGATGTTCGCCAAGCACCTTCCCCGCAACGGCAACGGTAATACGCTCGGCATCCTGCGCTCCCTCGCCTTCGAAAAGCGTGCGCGCAAATCCCACCGGGCACGCTAGACCTCTGTGTCCCCGGTGTCCTCCGTGGTTAAGGCTGTCCGCTGCTGCTAAAATAGAGTGTTCCCGAACCCCTCCCGAACAATCCGGGACATCGAGGTTTTTATGCCAGACAACAACGGCAGCAGCGAGCTGCGCCTGAAAATCGGACTCGCGGAAATGCTCAAGGGCGGCGTCATCATGGACGTGATGAGTGCCGAGCAGGCCGAGGTCGCCGAGAAGGCCGGCGCCGTCGCCGTCATGGCGTTGGAGCGCGTGCCCGCCATGATCCGCGCCACCGGCGGCGTGGCCCGTATGGCCAATCCCAAGAAGATCAAGGACATCATGGCCGCCGTCTCCATCCCGGTCATGGCCAAGTGCCGCATCGGCCATTTCGCCGAGGCCCAGATTCTCCAGGAACTCGGCGTTGATTACATTGACGAGTCGGAAGTCCTCACCCCGGCCGACGAAGCCCACCATGTTGACAAGCACGCTTTCACCACGCCCTTCGTCTGCGGCGCGCGCAACCTGGGCGAAGCTCTGCGCCGCATCGCCGAAGGCGCGGCCATGATCCGCACCAAGGGCGAGGCCGGCACGGGCGACGTGGTCCACGCCGTCAAGCACATGCGCCAGATCATGAGCGAAATGCGCCAGCTCACCGTGATGCGCGAAGAGGAACTCTTCGCCGCCGCGAAAAACTATCAGGCGCCCTACGATCTCGTCCGCATGGTTGCCCGCGCCGGCAAACTGCCCGTGCCCAACTTCTCCGCCGGCGGCATCGCCACCCCGGCCGACGCGTCCCTCATGATGCAGCTTGGCGCCGAAGCCATCTTCGTCGGCTCCGGCATCTTCATGAAGGACGGCACCACGCCGCTCGACCTCCGCGATCCCGACGAGCGCGCCGACGCCGAAGCCCGCGCCCGCTCCATCGTGCTGGCCACCACGCATTACCAGGATCCCAAGGTTCTCGCCGAAGTTAGCGAGCAGGCGAAGAGCGCCATGAAACGCCCTCTGCGCACTTTGTGTCCTTTGCGTTGGAGCT
This sequence comes from Terriglobales bacterium, assembly GCA_041946775.1. GTDB lineage: Bacteria > Acidobacteriota > Terriglobia > Terriglobales > Acidobacteriaceae > JBHGBA01. The sequence continues at coordinate 27,107 of JBHGBA010000051.1, read as the reverse complement.
TTCGTCTGCGGTGGCCTTTCGACGGAGTAGGTCATGGGCCTGCGGCCCACCGAAGGGGATGAAAGTCACTCTGCCCGGTTTTGGCAGATGTGGGTTCCTCATTGAATTTGAATGAGTTAGTTGATGACTTTCGAGAGAGCGAGCGCCCGCCTTTGGCGCGAGTCGAAGGACCTTGTGTTTGCCAATCACCCTATCACCGGATCACCCGATCACCCGATTATTTCTTCACGATCGGGTTATACCCATCCGCCACCAACCGGCTGCGGATCGCCTCCGCATCTTTCTGCTCCGAGAACGGCCCGATCTGCACGTGAAACAAATTGTCGCTTCCCGCCATTGCGATAAAGACTGCGTACTGCTTCTTCTTCAGCGCCTCGACCAGTGCCTCGGCGTCCTGCTGTTTGCTGACGGCTGCCACCTGCACGATGTAACCCATCCCTGGCTTAACTATTTCCGGGGGAGCGATCGTCGCGGATTGCTCCGCGACGGGAGCAGCCTCGCCCGCACTCTCGCCGGTTTCCGCAGACTTGCCGTTGCCGTCCTCCGCGGGTGCGGCAGCCGCATTCGCCTCTCCGCAGCCCTCCGGTGTCGCCGCGCAATCGGGTTTGCTCGGTGTGACCTGTCCCACGGCGGCCGGTTTTACGCCATTTGCCCCACCATCGATCGTGATTGTTTCACCACCGGCTATCGGCACGGGCGGCGCAGCTGCCTTGCGCCCCAGGCCATACCCCAGCGAGAAAAACACCGCGCATAGCAACACCAAGCCAAAAAACAGCCCCAGCAGGCGCCCGGTACCCAGCGTGATTTCCGTGTCCTGGTCCTTCATCTCAGACTCGTGGCGACTCCGCAGCTACTTACCTCAGTTTCTCTGGATGATACCTCAGGAGCCCAACAACCGTTCTCCGTTTTCCGTTCTCCGTTACCCGTTAGTACTCGGACCCATGGCTAACCAACCAAGAACGGAAAACGCGGAACGGAGAATGGAAAAGGACAAACAAACAACGGACAACGGACAACGGAAAACGGATGTACGGGCAACGCTACCTGACCTTCAACGCCACCACCGTCTCATCATCAAACCGCTCGGCGCTTCCCACGTGCGCCTCGACCGCCTCGAAGATCGCGTTCACTACTTCCTCTGTGCTGCGCCGGCAGTGGTCCGTCACGACGTCCTGCAAGCGGTCGCGCCCAAACATTTCGCCTTCCGCCGCGCTGGCATCAATGATTCCGTCGCTGAACAGCACCAACAAATCACCCGAGCTCGGACGAAACGCGACTTCTTCGTACTCCGCATCCGGAAACAGTCCCATCGGCAACCCGGCCGTCTCCACGCGTTCGATCGCGCCGTTGCGGCAATAGATCGGACGCGGCAGGCCCGAGTTGGCGATACGCAATTCGCGCCGCTGATCATCCCACACGGCGAACAACATCGAGACATACTGCGCCGTAATCGGCCGCTCCAGCAGCGAGCGGTTGATGGCTGCCAGCATCTCCGCCGGGCCCGGCTCAGTGCGCGCGTGCGAACGCAGAAATCCGCTCACCAGGGCCGCGTAAATGGCCGCCGGTGCGCCCTTTCCGCTGACGTCGCCCACCGCCAGTCCCATGCGCTCTTGGCTGTACGGCACAAAGTCGTACAGATCGTCGCCAATAAATCGTGCCGGCCGGAAGCGCGCGAAAATCTCGGCTTCGCGCAACCGCGGACAGCACGGCGGCATGATGCGCGCCTGCAACTCTCGCGCCAGTTCCAGGTCGCGCTGCATCTGCTGTTCCTGCCGCGCGATGGTCTCGTACAGCCGCGCATTCTCGATCGCGATCGCCACTTGCGCAGCGCCCGTCATCAGCGTGCGCAGGTGTTGCTCGGTAAAGTAGCCGCGCTTGTTGTGCTCCACGTCGAGCACGCCGATGACGCGCCCCTTGTACACCAGCGGTACCACCAACTCCGACCGCGTCTCTGCGTTGGTGTTGATGTAGCGCGGGTCTTTGGTGACGTCCGCTACCGCCAGCGGCTCATTGTGCGCCGCCGCGTAGCCCACCAGTCCCTGGCCCAGCGGAATGTCGTGTTTAATCTGCACGCGCTCGTCGTAGCGCTGCGAGAAGCGGTGCTGCAACTTCGTTCCCGTGGGATCCAGCAGCAGCACACTGAACATCTGGTAATCCATCAGCTTCTTGAGCTCTTCGCCCATGCGCTGAAGCAGTTCGTCAAGATTCAGAATGGACGTCAGATCGCGCGCGATTTCGTTCAGCAGCGTCAGCGCGCGTGCCTGCCGCGTGGCCCGCGTGTACAGCCGCGCATTTTCAATGGCAATCGCCACACGCGACGCCACCAGCATCAGCAACCGCTTGTGATTTTCGGTGAAATAGCGCGGCTCAGGCGCCTCGATATCAATCACGCCGATCAGCTTGTTCTTCACGATCAGCGGCACCGCCAGCTCCGAGTGCACCCCCGGCGTGCCTTCGCGATAATACGGCGTCTGGCTGGTTTCGTTGACCAATACCGCCTCGCGGCGCAGCGCCGCCTGTCCGGTGACCCCTTCGCCCAGTTTGATGCGGCACGTTTCCACCACTTCCGGTGCATGTCCGATGGCGAACCGTATGCGCATCTCCTGCGTGCGCTCGTTCAGCAGCAGAATGGCAAAAATTTTGTAGTCAATGACCCGCCGTACGATTTCGGCGACCTGCTTCAGCAGCTCATCCAGCTCCAGCGTGCTGTTGAGCACCTCGGCCACTTCCAGCAGGAACGGCTGGATCTGCGGGACCTTCCCGCGGGCATTCGCCACTACCATCGGCTTCATCACCGCAGCATCATATCAGTTGCAGGAAAGCAGCCCTTAGCTCTTAGCTTGTACACGCCGGTTGTGAGCTGGGAATGACACCACAGGTGGGTTGAACTGCAAGTTAAGTGTCAAAGGCTAACGGCCAAGAGCTAAGAGCTAACAGCTAAGAGCCACTTTGCAAATTACCAATTACAAATTACTAATCTCTTTCACTATCCCCACCGAGCCGCTTGTCCCCAACCGGTTCGCGCCCGCCTTCAACATCGCGATCGCGTCCGCAGCCGTGCGGATTCCGCCCGATGCCTTCACGCCCACATTGGGGCCCACAACCGACCGCATCAGCGCCACATCTTCCACCGTCGCCCCGCCGCCCCCGAATCCGGTCGAGGTCTTCACGAAATCCGCGCCCGCCGCTACCGCCAGTTCGCACGCCAGCCCCTTCTCGTCCTTGGTTAGCAGCGCAGCCTCGATAATCACCTTCAGGATCGCACCCCCCGCGTGCGTCACCTCTGCCACCGCACGAATATCATTACGCACGTACACGTGGTCACCCGATTTCAACGCGCCCACATTGATCACCATGTCCAGTTCCTGCGCCCCCAGCCGCACCACCTCGGCAGCTTCAAAGCGCTTGGCCGTCGTCAGCGTTGCCCCCTGCGGAAAGCCGATCACGCTTGCCGTCTTCACGCCCGAGCTGTCCAGCAAACGCCGCACCAGCGCCACCTGCGACGGTTGCACGCACACCGCGCAGAACCCGTACTCCAGCGCCTCCTGGCATAGCTTGCTGATCGCCTCGCGCGTTGCCTCCGGTTTCAACAGCGTGTGATCAATCGCCCTCGCCACCGCCCGCCAACCCCTGCCGATTTCTGCGCTGGACATTCCTCTCTCCTCTGCCGCCATTCATTGACCGATGAACTTGTCATCCTGAGCGCGCGTCTCTTTGCGCGCGAAGGATCTATGTATTCCGCGGCAACCGCCAGCATTTCGGGACCCCTCTCTTTTACCACACCCGCTTGGATGTACCCTCGCTGTCTCTGAGCTCTCATTTCTCATTGAGCTTTTGTATCTGTCAGCCGGAGTGAGCGCCCGCCTTTGGCGCGAGCCGACGGGCCTGGTGTGTGGCCCTGCATGACGGAAACACCTTCTGTGAAAACAGCTCTAAAAAGAAAAGGCTGGGCACCCGCCCAACCGCAACTCACCCCATCACCCGATCACCCGATCAACTGGCGATCCCGTTCGCTGCCAAGGTCCTCGCGTGCTCCTCTCCTTCCGCCGCCGGCAGGAACACGGAAAAGCAGGTTCCGCTTCGGCCTTCGCGTGTGCTGCTCCACACGCGCAGCCTCCCTCCGTGCTTCTGCACGATGCCCGCGCTCACCCACAAGCCCAGTCCCGTTCCGTTCTCGCCTTTCGTGGTGAAGAACGGCTCAAAAATTCGCTGCCGGTTCTCCGGACGGATGCCGCTTCCGTTGTCGGCAAAAACCACCCGGATGCCGGTCCGCTGCGGATCGCTCCAGTCGCGTGCGGCGCGCACGCGTAAGGCGATTCGCCCTTCCTGACCCACCGCCTCGACCGCGTTCAACAGCAGATTGGAAAACACCTGGCGCATCTCGCCAGGGAAAGCGCGAATCTGTGGCACCTTGCGCAACTCGCGTTCCACCTTGATACCGTTATCGCGCAGCCGCCGCGCGTACAATGCAAGCGTGTTCTCCAGCACTTCGTTAATGTCCAGCGGCACCGGCGCGGTGGCGTCGCGATAAAACGCCAGCATCTGCCGCGTGATGTGGGTCACCCGCGCCAGTTCGTCCTGGGCCAGCCGCACATAGTGCCGTGCTCCGCTGTCCAGGTCGGGCATGGCATTGATCAGGTAAAGCAGGTTGGTCACGGCTGCTATAGGATTGTTGATTTCATGCGCGATGCTGGCCGCGAGCCGCCCGGTGGCTGCTAATTTCTCGCTCAGGCGCATGCTCTCTTCCGCCTGCCGCCGCTCGGTGATGTCCACCGCTAACCCGCGCAATTGCTGCGGAAGGTTCTCCTCGCCACGCGCCACATAGACCAGCAATCGCAGCCACAGTTGCCGTCCATCCACCGATACCGCCCGGTACTCCATGTGCGCCGGCCCGGCATACGGCACCCGCCGCAGGAATGCCAGCACCTTCTCCCGGTGTTCGCGATGCACGTGTTCCAGCCAGCCCTTCTCCGGCCCCAGCCAGGACTTCGTCGGTCGCCCCAGCAACTGCGCCGCACGCTCGCTGACGAACGTCATCTCTTCCGTCGCGACGTCCATCTCCCACACGATCGCGTCCAGGTCCTGCACCAGCGCGTGGAAGCGGTGATGCGCCGCTTCGGCTTCCGCTCGCGCCGCCTGCTCGCGGATCAATTGCGCTCGCTGCGCCTCCGCCTTCTTCCGTTCGGTGATGTCCCGCACGATGCTGGTTACCAGCAGCCCGCGCTCGCTCTCCATTGGGCTCAAGCTGATCTCGGCGGGAAACTCCGTGCCGTCTTTGCGCCGCGCCATCAACTCGCGTCCCGCTCCCATCGGCCGTACCCGGGGATTTCCTGCATATGCCTCGCGCTCACGTTCGTGCTGCCTCCGGAAGCGTCCCGGAACCAGCATCTCCACCGGCTGTCCCAGCATCTCCTCGCGCGTGTATCCGAACATCTGCTCGGTCTGCGAGTTCACCAGCTCGATGCGGCCTTGCGCATTCACTCCGATAATTGCGTCCGGTGCGGATTCCAGCAGCGCACGAAAGCTTTCCGCCGCCCGCGTGCGCTCCGTGATATCGCGCGACGCCACCACCACGCCGAAAATGCCGGGTTCATTCAGCAGGACGTTGCCCACCGCCTCCAGCGCGCGATAGCTGCCATTTTTGCTGCGAAAGCGCACGTCGAACGGCGGCATCACGCCGGGCTGGTGGATGCGTTCGTAGAAGAACTTCTTTGTTCGTTCGATGTCGTCCGGATGCACCAGTTCGAGCACATTGCGCCCAATCAACTCTCCCGGTTCGAAGCCCAGGATGCGATGCACCGAGGGACTCTCATACTGGATCACGCCGTGACGGTCCAGGATGGTAATGATGTCGGACGTGTTCTCGATCAGTCGCCGGAACTGGCGCTCACTGGCGCGCAGTTGGTCTTCGGCCTTGTGCCGCTGTTGACTTAACGCTACCAGCAGCGCGCATACCGTCGCGAATACCGCCAGTCGCAGAATGTCCGTCAGCCACGGTGAGTTCGGCACACGCGACTGCGCCAGCAGCCAGGTCAGGCTGCCCAGCGATAGCGACGCCACCATGATTCCGCAGCGCGCGCCGGAGAACCAGGCGCTCGCCACCACCGCGCCCGTTAACAGAAGAAAACAGCCGTGCTGCGATAACGGCCAGAGAAAGATGCTGGCCGTCAGCACCGCCGCAAACAGCGCCAGCGACCACGCATACCGCCCCAGGGCAGAATAGGCCTGCCTACGCTTTGGCGAGGTATGGAATGCCAGGCGACTGAACATCTATCCCCGAATCTGGCGGCCCCCACCGCCCCATCAGATGTGAGTAGCTATTCAAGATGGTACCATGCAATTCCGCCTCCCCACACCCGATCACGTGGGGCGCTGCTCGCACCAGCGGTGCACGTTTGTTTGTTCAGGAAGTGTTTTGTTCAAAGGCGGCCTGATGCAGTCGCCCGTTCTGCCCGGTCTTCGGGAGTTGTAGCGCCGCCGTCGCGGCGGCGGGTCCCGTCACGATCATCCGATCACCGGATTATCGGATCGCCGAATCACCCACTCACTCAATCGCCCAATCAGCCAATCTACGGTCGCCGCAGCGTTGGCCGGTCGCCATCGTCCTTCTCATCTCTGTCGCGCGGCGGCCGCCGCCGCAGTACCGGCCGGTCGCTGGGTGCGGCGTTGATTTGGTGGGACTGTTCAATCGCCGCCAGCCGGGTCTTGATGGCGTCGAATTCGCTGGTCGTGACGACATACTCGTCTCGTTCGGGCAGCAGTTTGGCGATATCTTTCTGCGCCCGCTTGATGCGGTCTTTCGTCATGGGGTGGGTGGCAAAAGCCTTGGCGATGAATGACAGCTTGTGTTCCTCGCGGTACTTCAGCGTCTCGAAAAACTGCACCATCTCGGTAGGATCGTATCCCGCAGTATACATGTATTCCATGCCCAGCAGGTCAGCTTCCCTTTCAGCGTTTCGGCTGAATTTCAGGAACGATATCGGCACCGCCAATCCCATCGCCTGCCGCACCGCGTATCCTGCCGGTCCGCCGACGAAGATCAGCGGAATGGACGCAAGGTTCAGAATTTCCATGCGGCTGGAATTCTTGGTTGCGTGACGCGCCGCCACATGCGCCACTTCGTGCGCGATCACCCCGGCGATTTGCGCCTCGTTCTCCGCTGCCAGGACCAACCCGCTCTCGACGTAAAGAAACCCTCCGGGCAGCGCGAAGGCATTCACCTCGTCGTTGTCGATCACCTTCACCGTGAACGGCACTTTCGCGTCGGAGTTGCGCACAATGGCCTGCGTGAGTCGGTTTACGTATTCGGCTATCAATGGATCTCTTAGCAGACGGACCTGCGCTTCCACCTGCGCCGCAAGTTGCTCGCCCATCTGCCGCTCCCGCTTGAGCGAGTACAGGTTCAGTCCGCCACCGATGCCGCGGTCGCCGATCTTGGTGATGTCGTATTTCGCCGGAGTTTGCGGCCGCTTTTTTTCCGGCTTATCCTGCGCAGGTGCGCCGGCTACCAGCGCCAGCACTACAAGCAGGGTCAGGGCGGTTCTGCGCAGAGCGCTTGTGTTTCTTAGGCTGGCGGACGAACAAGGCGACAGCAAGCTACCGCGGTACTGCACAGCACACCATTTTTTCGAGGACCGCTGCTCCAGCCCGCAGCCCTGCCCTTCGTCCGCGCCCTGCCACGTCGTGCTCCGGTCCATCACATCCCGTCGGCAACCGGCATAACGCTCGCTGGACCACGTGGCGGAGCTGTCATTTACCCAATAGATGTTCCCACAGGCTGGATGGTTTATTGTCCAGCGCGCCCACTAGCTTGAGTGTCTTACACTCAAGTTTCATCCTGTCGGAGCTTGACAGTGAATTGCCTTGCCGTTTACATTAGCACTCGTTTGGCGAGAGTGCTAACAACCTGCCGGATGGTGTTCTAAATGCCTCAATTCCGGTGCAGTTTTGTTCGCTCTTGCCAGTTCGAGGTCCTGTCGTGGTTCTTACCAGAAACTCAGGGCTTAAGTTTGACCGCCGCGAAACGCTGCGGGCTGAATTCAATGACTGCTTGAAAGGAGTCTAAACACAATGACGACTAAGCTCACTCCCCTGCATGACCGCATCCTGGTCCGGCGCGTGGAGGAGACCGAAAAAACCCGGGGCGGTCTGATCATCCCCGACACCGCAAAGGACAAGCCGCAGGAAGGCGAAGTCGTGGCCGTGGGCAAAGGCAAGGTCAACGATGAAGGCAAGGTCCGTCCGCTGGACGTGAAGACCGGCGACCGCATTCTGTTTGGCAAGTATTCCGGCACGGAGATCAAACTGGATGGGGAAGAGTACCTCATCATGCGCGAGGAAGAAGTCCTCGGCATTATCGAGGCAGCCAAAAAGGCCGCCGGCAAGTAGGCCAAGGTTACCCGCCTGAGCGCGCGTTGCAGTTGGGCGCGTGCCCGACGATGGATTTCCGCCGGCTGAACGCCGGCCGATTCGCAGAGGAGATTTGAACAATGGCAAAGCAGATCGTACACGGTGAGGAGTCGCGGCAGTCAATTCTGCGCGGCGTCAACATCCTCGCCGACGCCGTGAAAGTCACCCTTGGTCCGAAGGGCCGCAATGTGGTTATCGAGAAGAAGTTCGGTTCGCCGACCATCACCAAGGACGGCGTGACCGTAGCCAAGGAAATCGAGCTGAAGGACCCGCTGGAGAACATGGGCGCGCAGATGGTGCGCGAAGTGGCAAGCAAGACCAGCGACGTGGCCGGCGACGGCACCACTACCGCCACCGTACTGGCGCAGTCCATTTACCGCGAAGGCATCAAGATGGTGGCTGCGGGCGCGAACCCGATGGCACTGAAGCGCGGCATCGAGAAGGCCATCGCGGCCGTCGCGGGCACAGTGGACAAAGACGGCAACCGTCAGCCGGGCGCGCTGGACAAGCTGACCAAGCCCGTCGCCGGCGACATGACTGCCATCGCCCAGGTGGGCACCATCTCCGCCAACAATGACGAGACCATCGGCCGCATCATCGCCGAGGCAATGAAGAAGGTCGGCAAAGACGGCGTGATCACGGTGGAAGAGTCCAAGACGATGGAAACGCAGTTGGACGTCGTCGAGGGCATGCAGTTTGACCGCGGCTACCTGTCGCCCTACTTCGTGACCGATCCTGAGCGCATGGAGGCGGTGCTCGAGAACGCCTATATCCTGATCCATGAGAAGAAGATCTCTTCGATGAAGGACCTGCTCCCGCTGCTCGAGCAGATTGCCAAGGGCGGCAAGCCGCTGCTGATCATCGCCGAGGACGTGGAAGGTGAAGCGCTGGCCACCCTGGTGGTCAACAAGTTGCGCGGCACGTTGCAGGTTGTGGCGGTGAAGGCGCCCGGCTTCGGCGATCGCCGCAAGGCCATGTTGCAGGACATCGCCATCCTGACGGGCGGCAAAGCCATCACCGAAGACCTGGGCATCAAGTTGGAGAACGTGCAGGTCAGCGATCTGGGCCAGGCGAAGAAGGTGACGGTGGACAAGGACAACACCACCATCGTCGAAGGCAAGGGCAAGCCCGCCGAGATTGAAGGCCGAGTCCGCGAGATCCGCGCGCAGATCGACAAGACCACCAGCGATTACGACCGCGAGAAGTTGCAGGAGCGGCTGGCGAAGCTGGTGGGCGGCGTGGCGGTGATCAAGGTCGGCGCCGCGACCGAAACCGAAATGAAGGAAAAGAAGGCGCGTGTGGAAGACGCGATGCACGCCACCCGCGCGGCCGTGGAAGAGGGCATCGTGCCCGGCGGCGGCGTTGCCCTGGTGCGCTGCGCCGATGCAGTGGATGCGCTGAAGCTGGACGGCGATGAACGAACCGGCGCCCGCATCGTGCGGCGCGCGCTGGAAGAGCCGATGCGCCAGATCGTGGAGAACGCCGGCGAGGAAGGCGCAATCGTCGTGGGCAAGGTCCTGGAGAGCAAGGACCCGAACTTCGGCTACAACGCGCAGACGGCCGCGTTCGAAGACCTGGTGGCGGCGGGCGTGATTGACCCGACGAAGGTCACGCGTACCGCGCTGCAGAACGCCGGCTCGATTGCCAGCCTGATGCTGACAACCGAGGCCCTGGTGAGCGAGGTCCCGGAAGAGAAGAAGGAACCGGCGATGCCGGGTGGCCACGGCGGCGGCATGGGCGGCATGTATTAAAAGCAGTGGTTAGTGACTAGTGGTTTGTGGCTAGAGGCCCCGCGTGAAGAGCGCGGGGCTTTCTCTTGATTGAGGGTTTGAGTGATTGAGTGATCGGAAGAACGGGACATCGGGTCAGCGGAGCAACGGGTCAGCGGGACATCGGGTCAATGGGTCAGCGGGGGATCCAGTGATCGGGGTGATTGGGACAGTGGCACAAGCATCGGGGATTCGGTCGTCGATGATCGGGACAAGGGGACGGCGAAGATTCCGGTGATCGGACGCCGCGAAGCGGCGGGTGATGTTAGCGCTGGGAAAGGGGCGACATCAACGTGCTGAGTCCCGTAGGGACGGCACGAACAGCTTTTTCCGATGTCGGAACCGATGATCCGGTGATCGGGGCCGGCAGGACGGCGGCGCTACAACATCCCTGGCGTACAACAAGCCTCGCGGCTGCGTTACAACTCTGGCGCGCTACAACTCTGTGGCGGCGCGACAACACCAGGCGATGGTGGCGCTTCAATACCCATAGGCGGAAGTTGGCGGGTGATTTTGCTTGCGCGCCCGGCAGGGCACGGCTACCTTAGTCGAAACAAGACCCGCTCGGAGGGCCGAGAATGCGGTACCGGGTGGCCAAAGCAATCGCCGAGATGACCGACTCCCCCATCAAGACCGGGGTCGCCAGCGCGATTGTGGGCGTCTGTGCCGCACTGCTGGAGTACGGGGTGCACAGGGTGGCCCAGGGGCTGGGCTCTACCAGTGGCGTGCACATCGCCATTGACGTGGGCGCCATCGGGATTTCGGTTGGCCTGCTGATCTGGTTTCTGCTGTCGGCCACGCACGCGCGGCGGCGGCGGGTGTTGCAGCACGTGCGCAACGTCGCCGAACTCAATCACCAGGTGCGTAACGCCCTGCAAGTGATCGTATGCAGCCAGCACAAGGCCGATCCCGCGCACTCGGCGATGATCATGGAAAGCGTGCAACGCATTGACCGCACCTTGCGCGAGTTGTTCCCCATCATCGGCGACCGGGCCGAAGACATCGGCACCGATTCCGAGGCGGACGAAGTCATGCGCGACATCGTGGAGGAGCGGAGGAAGGCGCGGTAGGGGCGCGAGTCCTGAAGTTGCAGGTGAATTACTCGCTCCAGTGGGTCCTCTGCGTTATTGCTGGCTGAAATACATAGATCTTTCGCTCGCGGCCAACCGCAGGCCGCCCACTCAGGATGACACTCTCATCTCGCGTGCGGACTGGAAAGGGAATAACTGCTCATCTGCATGACGTACTACACTGGCCCCCAGGATCTCGCTCTATGTTTATCAGCACCATCACGCTGCCTCTTTCCTATGCTCGGACAGCCGCGTTCCTGTTAGTCTCGCCGTGGTGGCTTCAGCACAGTTACCGGCCGACGAAGGTGCCGCCACTCCGGGGCTGGGATTTGGTTTTGGCTGCTGATCCAGCACTTCCTCGCCCCTCCGGAGCTCGGGCGTGCTGGGCTACTCTCGCGGCGTCCGCTTTGCGGACGCGTGCCTCTCTCTGCACTTTGCTACAGATTCTGTCGGTCACCCTTTTCGAGAAAATGCCCATAAAACAAGCTTTTTCGGCTCTCGAACACGAATTCGATAACACCCTCTCAGCTAACCAGTTGACTCTGTTCAACTTTTAACCGGACACTAGTGGAGTCACTGGTTGTTTGAGTGCGCGGGTCGTTGGAGACGCGTTGACCGGGTTGGACCGTGTTGGCGAACCTCAGGGCAGGCACGATGGTCAGAGCCTCAGCCGCGTAGCGGCGGCAATCGTTAGCCCAGCGCGGCAGTGCTGGGCAACTATAGTGGGGGAGTCCTGAGCCCCGCAGGGACGGCATTAAGAGTTCTCAGAGGTTTCTTGTTAGCCCCTGCGGTCCAGAATCGCACCGGAACGGAACTTTCATGACTCACTAAATCACTGACTCACTGGACTATATGCCGCTCCTTCTCCGCCGCCGTCGTCGCGAGTTGCGGTCATTCTTCAGTTTCGCGGCGACCAACATCGCGGTCTTCGCGGTCCTGGTTGCTGCCGCCGGGGTGGCCTATGAAACCATCGCAAGCTGGAACGACAGCCAGCGCTTTCCTCAGCGCGGCCGCTCGGTTGACGTAGGCGGCTACAAGCTCAACCTCAACTGTACCGGCGAAGGCTCACCGACCGTGGTCCTGGAAAGCGGCGTCGGTGGCCCGGGCCTTATCTGGGCTTTGGTGCAGCCGCGTGTGGCCGAGTTCACGCGCGTGTGCTCGTATGACCGTGCCGGTTATGGCTGGAGCGACGTGGGGCCGATGCCGCGGACCAGCGGACGTATGGCCGACGAACTCCACACACTGCTCAAGAACGGCGGCATCGAGCCGCCCTATATCCTGGTCGGACATTCCTTCGGCGGTTTTGAGGTGCGCATCTTCGCCGCGCGGCATCCGGAGGAGGTATCCGGAGTCGTACTGGTGGACGCTTCCCATGAGAACCAGGAGACTGAGGGCTTCAGGCCCGCGCCTAATCCCCTGAGGCCGCTGGCCCCGCTGCTGCTGCGCATAGGGGTTTTGCGTGCCACTTTTTACTTCCAGGGAGCGCGCAAGCTGCCGTCCGATCTGCACAGCGAGTTGGAATACCTGATGTTGCAAGCGAAGGCAATCGAGACCGCGTACGCCGAAATCGGGGGCTTTCCCCAGAGTGCGTCGGAGGTCCGCGCTGCCGGCAAACTCGGTGACAAGCCGCTTATAGTGCTGACCGGGGCGAAGCCCGGTTCGCGGTCGCCGCAACTGCATCGCCGCTGGCTCGACGATTTACAGCCTCGCCTGTTACGTCTCTCGTCGCACAGCCGCCAGATGTTTGCCGAAAACAGCGGGCACAATGTGCCGGTGGAAGAACCTTCCGCCGTCGTGCGGGCAATCAGGGCAGTGTACGGCACTGTTGAGTGAGCGGGCCCCCGTGTCAGTGGCCGGCGTAAAACGAAAAATAATCGGATCCCTGGTGCCACTCGGCGATGTGCGCACGCAATTCGCCCATTGGGTGGAAGTTATGATCGAACTCCAGCGCCACTACTCGCGCGTCCTGCGCGTCGAAGTAGCGGATCACGAAGTGCGCGTCTGTCGCCTGCGCGTCGATAGGTTTGGCGTCGTCGAACTCGACTCCTAGCTGGCTCAGGAGTTCAGCCAGATTGTATTCAATCGCGCCAATAGCCAGGCGCTGCTGGCCGCTGCCCAGCGGCCCAAAACGCGCTTCCATCAGTGCACGACCCTGCATGTCGCTGAAAATTGAAGATTGAAAATTGGACATCAATTTTGCTTGGTCAATTTTCAACATTCAATTTTCATTTACTCCTCCGTTTTGATCGGCGGCGCGCAGGGGACGAACGGATTCTGTATCGATTCGTAATACGCGTCCTCGCCGATCCACTCGGCGACATGCGCCCGGGTCTCGTTCAGAAACGCGAAGTTCGAATCGAACTCGTGCGCCACGATCCGCTGGTCCTGGCCGTCGTAATACCGTAGGCAATAGTGGTTCGCGGCGACAGGGACGGCATCAATGACCCGTATGTCATCGACTGCGAGGTCCATGCGCGCCAGCAGGGCGGAGAAGTCGTATTCGGCATCGTTGATGATGAGCTCCCGCTGGCCCTTTCCCAAAGGGCCGAAGCGGGCCTCGATCAGCGCTCTGCCACGAAGAGGTTCGGCCATACGTCTGTCCCCGTATAAGCGGCTATTGGGTTGTTGCCGATTCGGCGATCTGCTGGGCGCTGCGCGGTCGCTTGAAAATCAAGTGCACGCCAATGGTGGCGGAAGCGCCACCTTCGCGAAACGGGGCCACCAGCGGCGAAGTCCCCACCAGTTCCCAGCCATCTGCGCCGGCATCGTTGATCCATTGATTCAAGTCGCTGATCAGGCCCTCGTCGGTACCCTTGAACAGCACCATGCGGTCATAGTATTCCCATTGCAAGCAGGCATTCCCCTTTTAGTGAGTTGGTCATTGTGCAGACTACAAATGTGATTCGGTGAGGTGTGATTTGGTTGAAGTTACTTCACCAGGTCAGACCTCGCCGAATCACCAATTTACGCGCTGCGCGCCGTCGCCTGTTGGCTGGCGAGCCACTTCGCGGTCACTTCCATGCACTCCAGGTTGAATTTTAATTCCATGTGGTTGAACCAGCGCGGCAGGTAGCGGATGATGCCGCTTTCATGCTGCACGTCGGGCCGGATTTCGCGCGTGATGTGCCGCACCTCCGAACCCGGCAGCAACTCATGCAGTTCCTTAGCGCCGTTCAGGATCATGGGAATATCGCGTTCACTATAGAGTAAAAGGCATGGACGGTCGTGTCGCTTTACCGGCCCGAGTTCCTTCAGCAGTTCGTTCACGTAGCCGGAGTATGGCTCGCGCACCGACGGGCTGGGGAAGTTCTCGAACATCCATTTGCCCTGCGGCGAGATCTCGGCGACCACCGCGGGCGAAATCGCGACCATACAGTCGGCCGACGACATCAGTGAAAGCCGGCCGCCCAGGCTGATCCCACCAGCCGCCACCCGCTTGTAGAAATTGCGCGCGTAAGCGATAGCGCTCTCGGTTTCATCCACGTATGCACTGGCGCCAATCGGAAAGTGGTTCTCGCCGTGGCCGCAATTGTCGATGGAGATGGATGCCACGCCGCGTTCGCCAATCGCCAACGCCAGCCCGAGCATGACCTCCTTGCCGGCGCCGTAGGGCGGAAGCAGGACGACCGCGGACGTCGCCCCATCCGGCGCCACCAGCAACCCAGGGAGGTTGTGGCCGTCGGACGCGGTCAGATTGGTTATCCTTTCCAGTCTCATCCGTTCACCTCGCCTCACTGCCCGGCAGCCTTCGCTTTGGCTTCGGCGGCGGCAAGCCGGGCGCGCAGTTCTTTGTCCCGTTCCCAGCGCGCGGTTACGTCCTGTATGGTGGCCGCCGCACCTGCCACTTCGCCCGAGGGCGATCGCAGCAGGGCAATATTGAATTCGATTGATATCCGCCGGCCGTCCTTGGTGAGCGCGGGCACCGCGAGCAGCGCCTTTCCGTATGCCGTCTCGCCCGTCGCCATCACGCGCTTATAGCCGGCCCAGTGGCGGGCCCGGTGCTTCTCCGGAATGATGAGGTCCATCGACTGCCCGAGCGCTTCCTGCTCGCTCCAGCCGAACATCTCCTCCGCACCCTTGTTCCACAGACGGATGTGCCCGTCGCGGTCTCCGAAGATGATTGCCAGGGAACTGGTATCAACGATTTGCCGGCAAAGCCAATCGTGGCTGAAAGAGTAGCTCATTGCACAACTTCGTATTGGGTAATGCGGGTATAGGGTATTTGTTCTGTGGCCGGCGACTGCAATTACCTTAACGCAGGCAGCGGATGGGCGCTACTCCCTGCGTGTGTTGCTGGACGTCTGTTGCCAGATCTCCTGCGCCTCCGCGGTCCTCTGTGGTGGACAGCTTCTTCCAACACAGAGGACACGGAAGCGCAGTTTTCAACGTCAGCGGGATGCGGCCGACGCGGCGGGCGGCGCTGCTTCCTGATCTTTCTGCCGGAGCACGCGGCGCAGCAGTTTCCCTGTGGGCGTGCGGGGCAGTTGATCGATGAAGGCGATTTCCCGCGGCAACTTGTAAACGGCCACCTTGCCCTTCAGGAACTGCAACAGCTCTTCGCTGGTCGCCGTCGTGCCCGGTTTCAGCACGACAAACGCTTTCGCGATCTGGCCGCGGACCTCATCGGGCACGCCGATGACGCCCACTTCCAGCACGGCCGGGTGCTCTGCCAGTTCAACCTCGATCTCCTCGGGGCCGATCCGATAGCCGGAGCTCTTGATGATGTCGTCTTCGCGGCTCACGAACCAGAAGTAACCGTCCGGATCCACGTAAACGAAATCACCCGCGCGGTTCCAGCCATCCTTGGACGTGACGTTGCGCTGCTTTGCTTCGTCGCGCCAGTAGATGGTGCCGGTCGGGCCACGGACCTGGAAGCGTCCAATGGTTCCCGCAGCCACAGGCTCATCATCCTCGTTGACCACGCGGCACTCGTACCCCGGTACCGGCTGGCCGAACGAGCCGGGCTTGGCCTTCTCGTTGACCACGTTCGAGCAGAAGACGTACATCATCTCAGTGGTGCCGAGGCCTTCGAAGATCGGGATGTCGAATTTCTCTTCCCACTGATAGTACGTCTGCGCGGTCAGGCTTTCGCCGCCCCCCGTGCAGATGCGCAGGCTGCTGAGATCGTACTTTCGTTCGGCGTCAGGTACCTGGAGCATCTTGCGGTAAGCGGTGGGAGCCAGCGTCAGGATGGTGATCTTGTGCTTCTGGATGGTCTCGAAGACCTTCTCCGGATCGAACTTGGCAATCAGCGATGCCGTTGCGCCGAAGCGGAACGGAATCGTGCAGTAAGTGGAGTATCCGGCGCCGAACGCCAACGGCGCAGTTCCGCCGATCACGTCATTTTCCGTGACTTTCCACCCGTATTTACCGAATGCGTCGGGAATGATGAGCGTTTCTTCGACGAAATGTACCGTTCCCTTGGGTTTGCCGGTGGTGCCGGAGGTATAGAGCAGGATGCCCACGTCTTCGCGGTGCCGCGGTACCGGATCCAGCTTCGGTGCGCCGGATTGCAGCACCTCGGGATAGGGAAGCATGCCCTTCGCCTTGATGTCGTTCGCGTCCCCGCCAATCACGATGATGTGCTTGACGGTTTTCAGGCTGTCGCGCGCCGCCTCCACTTCGCCGAGCAGCGGGAAGGCCACCACGATGACCACCGCTTCGGAGTCGTTGGCGACGTGCGCGATTTCCGCACGCGAGAACAAAGGCGAAGTGGGGGCGACCACCGCCCCCAGCTTCAGAACAGCAAAGTTCGCCACCAGTGCGGGAGGGATATTGGGTGTGCGCAGCATCACCCGATCGCCCTCCTTCACTCCCAACGCCCGCAGAGCATTGCCGAGCTTGTTCACCTGCGCCTGTAACTGAGCGTAGGTGATGCGCTGGTCGTCGAACAGAATGGCCGCTTTCTCGCCACGGCCGGCGGCCACCTGCTTGTCGAGCAGTTCTTCCGTTGGGTTGAACCGCTCGGCATAGCGGGCGAACTCCGGCAACGTGTAGATGCGTTGCGGCCACAGCTCACGCGGAGGAAGATAATCGGCCATAGGTATCCTCTTACCGGGCTTCCGCCTTGGCCACGGGGGTCTCAGTCAACGCGTCCTGAAGCGCCTGCTCGCAGCGGATCAGGCCCCGCTTGGCGTCATTGCGCGGAAACGCCAGCACGGGGTAGCGATCCCCCTCGAAGACCAAGACCGCCGGCACTGAGGTGCCGAAGTCGTCGGCCAGCGCGCCTTTGAAGCCGAACACCGGGCGCACACTGGCGTCAGGACCGCTGACCGCCTTGTGGTATATGGGGAAGCGGTCTTTGACGTTGGCCACGTCAATGGCCTTTACGTCGACCCCCTTCGCCTGCAGTTGCTTGACGGCATCCAGCGCCTTAGCAATGTCGCAGGGGAAGGTCTCGCCCGGCTTGTGGGCCGAGCTGTAGTAGAACTCGTAACGCCGTGGACCCTTCGCAGCGGCCGCAGCAGCCGCAGTCTTGGCGGCAGCGGGATCGGGCGGCACGTACGCCTTACCGCTGTCCTCGAACATGTCACATTCCGTCCAGGTGTTCTGCAACGGGATCGAAAGTGTAAACGGCCATTCCCGCTTCAGGCACTTGCCCAGGTAGGCTTTCTGAATGTTCGAGTCCAAAGCGGGGCGCAGGTTCTTACAGCGAACACACAAGCTGTCAGGATTGTAATGAGCCATGTCGCGCCTCCTCACTTTGCTCCGGCGACCATGAACTTCGCCTTGCTGCCGACCAGTTCATCTTTCTTGAGTGGTCTGCCGCTGATCACATCGCCGCGAATGTTGCGTTCCATGGCGATGGGGCGACAAACCGAGTCTTTGCGCGCCTGCGGGGCCGGCCGGGTCAAACCGGGACCGAATACGGCTGAGTAGTCCTGCTTTTCGGCGAAGCCGGGAAGCAGGTCCACCTTGCCCTCTGTCGGAGTCGGCCCGCCTACGCACGCTCCGTTGGCGATCTTGAGGTGATACACCTGAGCGCATGCCGCGCATTTGGTGGTCCCGTCAAAATTCCAGAACGGATACGGATCCAGAAAGTTCTTCGTTTGGCATTTCGGACATGTAAGCAGCATAGTTGTCTCCGTCAGATGCACTCCTGCTCTTCCAGCCGTTTGAGTTCATCGGTGGTGAGCCCGGCCAGCTTGCCGAGAACGTATTCGTTATCGGCGCCGACCGGCTTCAACGCCCACTTGACGCGCGGCGGGGTGTGCGACATGTGGTACGCCGGCCCCTGGTGCATGATCGGCCCGTAGGTCGGGTCGTCAATCCAGCGGACAGAACCACGCTGTTGCCAGTGCGGGTGGTTGGCGACTTCCTTGGAACTCCAAACCGGCTGATTAATGATGTTCGCCCCGTCCAGGATCGCCGCTACCTGCTCCTTCGTCTTGTCAGCCGACCATTTCTCCAGTGCTGCGTAGATCTCGATCTGGGCCTTCGGCTGCACGCGGTCTTTCGCCTTGGCGTACTTGGCGGCGATGTCGGCGTTGCCGATGGTCTTGCACAGCGTGGCGAAGTGCTCGTCCGTGTAAGCGCTGACCAGGATGTAGCCCTCTTCGTTCTCCTGCGGGTTCTCCGAGTTCGGGTAAGAGGACTTGCCGCACTGGATGATGCCGTGCACGCAGAGCTGGGTGTCCCAGTTGCCCCAGCGCTCGCGGCAAATGCCCAGTTTGCCGTGCAGCGGCAATGCGTACTCAAGCAGGCGGGTGACACCGTGCACCTGGGAGTACTCGATAAAGGTTCCCTGGCCGGTCTTTTCGCGGTAGCGGAGCGCCGCCAAAACGGCGGTGGCGCCCATCATGCCGCCCCAGTAGTCGGCCAGCCAGATGGTGTGCTTGGCGGGCGCGCCGCCCATAAACTCGGGCTTGCCCGTGGCGCCGAAGTTACCGCCCTGCGCCTGGCCCAGGATGTCGTACGACGCGCGTACCCGTCCCGGACCCCAGCCGCCAAATCCGCCCAGCCACATGTAGATCAACCGGGGGTTGACCTCCTTCAACTGCCGGTAGCCGATGCCCCAGCGGTCGAAGGTGCCCGGGCGATAGTTCTCGACGAACACGTCCGTCTTGGCGACCAGCTTCTTCAAAATGGCCTGCGCTTCCGGGCGGTGGAAGTCGAGCGAGACAAAGTACTCGTTCGGATTCGCACCGACGAAGCCCAGACCGGTGCCGCGCTCCGGCACCCACCGCGACAGCGGGTACAGGAAGGGTTCGTTGAAGGGAGTGGTGTGGCGCATCGCTTCGCCGCGCCTCGGGGCCTCGATCTTGATGACCTCGGCGCCGAGTTCGGCCATATAGGACGCGCAGGAGGGGCCAAGAATGTACTGCGTGCAGCTCAGCACGCGCAAACCCTTCAATGCCTCAGGCTTGCCGAAAGCTGCCTTGGGATTGAAGAGCGTCTTGCAGAATTCCTCGAACGACGGCTTACCGTTACCTGGTGTAGTTGCCATGCCATCCTCCTGCGTCAAATGACGCCCCCCTGCTGCAGCCGCGCGAAGTCATCCTTGGTGAACCCGAGCAGCCGGCGATAAACGTCCTGGTTGTCGTATCCGGTGGGGCGTCCCAGCCATTTCAGCCGGGCCGGAGTACGGTGCTGCAGCAGCGGCGTGGTGCCGTACAGCACCTTGCCGTAGTGCGGCGAATCAGTTTCGGCGACGTGCCCGCGGTACTTGAAGTGCGGGTACTCGGCCACCTCATTGGTGTACAGCACGCCGCCCGAGGCCACCTGCTGCTTGGACAGCTTGGCTTCCGCTTCGCTGCGGCTGTTGTCCTTCAGCCACTCGCACAGCATGGTGTAGGTCTTCACCTGCTGGTTGTAGGCCAGACGATCGGCTACCTCGCGCAGGTGCGGATCGCCCAGGATGTCTTCTTCCACTTCGGGGTATTCGTCACCCACAGTGCGCCAGATGCGATACCACAGGCGATCGTGCCCGCCGCCCACCATCATGTACCCGTCTTTGCAGGGGTTGACAGCGTATATGTTGATGGCCAGGTCCCAGTTTCCGAAGCGCGGACGGATGCTGCCGTCCATGGAGTGCCAGACCCAGTTATAGTCGAGAATGCGGATGACGCCCTCGGCCGCCGTCGCCTCGATAAACTGGCCTTCACCACTGACCGTGTCACGATATAACAGGGCCGCCAGAATGCCCATCGCCGCGCCTGTGCCACCGACCATGTCGGCCATCCACAGCGCGGAGCGCATGGGAGTACCGCCTGCTTCCTTGGGCTCGCCCGTGCCGTGGACGAAGCCGCAGGCGGCCTGGGCCACCGGATCCAGCATGCCGGGCTTGTCTTTCAGCGGGCCCCACTGCCCGCGCTGTCCCACCCAGCAGTAGATCAAGCGTGGGTTCAACTCCTTTAAATGCCGGTAGCCGATGCCGAGCTCGTCCCATTTCCCCGGAGCCGCATTCTCGATAATGACGTCGGCGTGAACGGCGAGCTGCCGGAGGATGTTACGGCCTTCTTCAGTCTCCAGATTGAGGGTCACGGATTGCTTGTTACGGCACTCGTGCAGATACTGCGCGCCAACCGGTTCCCCCGTTTCCTTGTCCTTGAACATGTAGTGCTCGCGGCCGAAGGGAGTCAATTTGCGCAGCGGGTCGCCACCGGGTGGTTCAACCAGGATGGTTTCGGCGCCGAGCTCGGAAAGCAACGACGAGCACCAGTGGCCGATAATCATGTTGGTAGTGCAGTCGAGTACGCGGACGTCGCTCAGCGACTCCGGCTTTTCGAAGTTATGTTCCTGGCGAAGAATGGACTCCAGGAACAACGGATAGTCCTTGGCTTGATCACTCAGTCCGGCATAGACCTCTTCCGGCTTAAGGATGGGTATTGCGGGCCAAGGGAGCGTTTTACCATTCGTCATGTCGCCTCCTGTTGGGACACCGCCCAGCCGGTTTCGTCTGGGTGGGGCGGTTGCTACGCGGGACAGCGCCGATCCGCGGGTACTGAACGAACGTTTGTTCGTATACGCCTCTGTTCGTATACGCCTCGGACACGGCCCCGTACGTTAGTTTGGTACCGGCGCACGGAAAAGTATTCTCCCCGCACGACAAATCACGGCACCAGCAAGACCGACTTGTTGCTTGGAACTGTTTTACCCCGTAGGGCAATCCCACATCGTTGGCGCATTTTGTTTCTTTGACGGATTTCAGTCTGTGATGTACGTCACAGGCGCGAGTGAGTGTCACGCATTTCTCGCCTGAGGCCAAGTCTCACAAAAGGCGGCAGATAGGCAGCCGGGCCCAGCCCTTTCCTGGGAAAAACAAAAAATCTCACGGTCGCCAGTGACTTAGATCACCAGATTCCTGCTCACCGGTGGCAATCGCCCGCAGCCACAAGTACATACAAAGGGGGTGCGGTGCGGCCTGAAACCCGTCTCGAATATTTCGGGGATGCGGCTGACCAAATTTCAAGGATCAGGAGCGCAGACTTAAACCAGCGCACGAATACTCTGCCGCATTCGCGCCGTGAGCTATGCTGATCCGCGTTTTACCACGTTAGCCTTAGCGCCAATTGTACTCGGCGTGTAATTCCCGCGGCATTGTACTGACCAAACGAGGAACTTGATACAGACCGCCAGCCATCGCCCTGAGCCGTCTTAAACGGAACATTGAAGATGTTGTACAACTCCGCCCGAAATTGCAGGTTCCACGGTCCCGATCCCAGCGGACCGCTTTCGCGCAGCAAGAAGTTCTTGAAGAACGACCAGTCGAAATTCGTAAGGCT
Source organism: Terriglobales bacterium (assembly GCA_041946775.1). Lineage (GTDB taxonomy): Bacteria > Acidobacteriota > Terriglobia > Terriglobales > Acidobacteriaceae > JBHGBA01. The sequence goes on along the minus strand of JBHGBA010000051.1, from coordinate 5,135 downwards.
GCTCATGCGCACCGTGTTGCGCCCGCACGTGCCATTATTGCCAAGCAGAGGTTGCGAGAACCCGAAGTTGCGCGACGGGTCTCCCAGTACGAAGCGGTTGTCGGGCGCGCAGTTGGCGCGCGTGTTGTCCGTGCCAGTCGGAATCAGGTTACCGTCGAGGTTGACGTCGGTGACCGATAGTGTGCCGCTGGGACCAACCACCGTACGCGTGCCGGCCAGCAGCGTCGCCGGCAGCGCCGATTGCCACATGTTGACCGACTCGAAGCTCCAACCATCGAGAATCTTGCCCGCCACTCCCTTGTAATCTTGGAAGAAGGGTAATTTCCAGATCGCAGTCACGACCACGCGATGGGGGATGTCGTAGTTCGATACGGCCCGCTCGCCCCCGAGATTCCGCGCGTCCTGCGCAAAGCTGTTGTCGTTCGCCTGAATGGTGGGCGCGAAGTCGGAAGCATCATCAATCGATTTCGACCAGGTGTAGGACGCCTGAAACTGTAATCCGTGCGAGAAGCTCTTGCGCAATTCCGCCTGCAAGGAGTGATATGTCGAACTGCCGCCCGAATCGTGATGGTTGACCTGGTTGAATCGCGGATCGAGACGGTTATTTCCCGTGGTCAGGTTTTCGCGTCTGAACACGTCGCCGAAATAACTGAGGCGTGCGGCTTCGTCCGCCGTACTCGTCGCGGGAACCACTCCAACCACGGGATTAATCGGAACCAGTCGCGTCAGGTGGGTGCCCTTCGTTCCCACGTAGCTTAGCGCTCCGACAAAGCTATTCAGGAACCGGTACTCCACTCCCAGGCTAAAGTTCTGCACGTAGGGGTTCTTCAGCTTTGGATCCAGCGTCGTTACCGTTCCGAAATTAGTGAGCGTGCCGAAATCACCCAGGCGCGCCAGCGCCTGCACCTGTACCGGCGCGTTACCTGCCACCAGCGCGGCAAAGTTGATTGGGCATGTCTCCAGCGTCGGATCGGGACACGTAAGCGTCGGACTGTAGTTCCACGGCGGTGCCGACCGCGAAGCGTTCACCGGTCCAAAGGTGAATGAATCCCAATAGATGCCGTATCCGCCGCGCAGAACGAAGTTGCCCCCGCGCGGGTTCCAGGCAAAGCCCACGCGCGGCGCCAGGTTCAGCAGGTTGCTGTCAATCGCTTCCCCGCCTACCCGGAAGTTCCCCAGTGGACCCGTGCCTGCCCCGCCGATTGCACCCGGCAAACTGGGGTCAAGCACGGAGCTGAGTCCATTGGCCTCGCTCAATGCCCCTTGCATCTCCCATCGCACTCCCAGGTTCAGCGTGAGCGTCGGCCTTATGCGCCAGTCGTCCTGTGCGAACACGCTGTACAGGCCGGTGCGAAACCCGCGATACGTATTGCCGAACAACTGCGTCCACGACGACGGCTTGCCTGCCAGAAAGTGGTCCAGCGATGCAAACGTAAACACCCCGCGTGAATTCGTGGCGTTCAGCGAGTTGTCCTGGACCTTGCGTCCGTCAAAGCCGAACTTCAGCACGTGGGAACCGTGGATGTGACTCACCACGTCATTTGCCTGGAAGACATTGAAAATCCTTCCCGCCGGAACCGACGCCAGCGAGCCGAAGTTCACCAGCCCGGAGATATTGAAGCGTGGCGTCATTAGCCCGCCCTGCGGATTCCCCTCCGCGCTCGAACGGGCGTAGGCCAGGCGGAACTCGTTAATCGTGCGCGGCGTCAGCACATAGGTGTCGCCCAGGTTCAGGTTGCGCAACTCGAAATGGTTGTCCACATCGAAGCCGCGCAACACGTTCTGCGAAGGAAAGCGCGCCACGAACGATGCCGTGCTTTGCAGGTAACGCGCCGAAACCGAGTGTTTGTCCGTCAACCGATGGTCGCCCTTAAGCACGAATTGGTAAGTATCAATCGGTGACGGAATCTGCACCGCCACCTTGCCGACCTTCCAGTCGGCCGTTGCAATGGTTGCATGGGGGACATAAGTATCGAGCAGCTCGATGCTGAGCGGACTCACCGGCAAGCGGTTAGTGCCGAAGGTTACCTCTTGCAGCGCGCGGGCTGCGTCGGTGGGCACGTTCGCCAGGGTCGTGAAAGCCCCGCCGCGCACCTTGCGGCCCTCGTAGCCGCCGAAGAAGAATGTCCGGTCGCGGCGCACTGGGCCGCCCATGTTGAAGCCGTAGATGTTCTGCTTCAGCGGCGTCGGGCGCCCGGTGGTGTCGAAGTAGTCGCGCGCATTGAACATATCATTCTGCACAAAGTCGTAGGCGGCGCCGTGCCAGTTATTGCTGCCGCTCTTGGTGACCATCATGACTTGCACGTTTGACTTCACCCCATACTCGGCCGAGAAGCTGCTGGTGATCAGCTTGAATTCCTGCAACAGATCCGGAGTGATGGCCTGCATGCCCGGAGCGAACCCGCCGCCTTCCCAGTCGTTGGCGTCGGTGTAATCGAGCTGCACGGAGCCGGCACGCGCCCGCCCTCCGTTCGCGGAGATCAGGCCGGACTGCACCCCCAGCACGATCACATACGACCCGCCGCCGCCGAAGGTGCTGCCGCCCCGCGGGTTGTTTGTGGGTTGCACGCCCGGCGCCAGCGTAACCAGGTTGATCATGTTGCGCCCCAGCGAGGGCAGGGACGCCAGTTCGATCTCGCTTCGTGTAGTCGCGTGCTGCGGGTCCGCCAGGTTTACGTTCTCGCGATCGTCAACCACGACGATGTTCTCCGGTGCGGAACCGACCTCCAGCGTAAGGTTACGGGTGACCGTTTCGCTCGCATGGAGCTTGATGGCCACTTTGCGCCGCGTGAACTTCGGGGCTTCTGCGCTGATTTCGTAATCCCCGGGCGGCAGTGCGACAAAGGCGTAGTAGCCATCTGCGGCAGTCGTAAACTCCCGCACCGCATTTGTTCCCAGGTTGCGGACCGTGACTTTGGCTTGCGGAATCACCGCGTTGCTGGCGTCCATGACCGTGCCCTCCACGCGCCCGACGGTATACTGGGCTTGCAACGGCGCGGCGACGCAGAAACATAGGGCCAGCACGCCCCACCCAAGAAAACTCGGCTTCCAGCCGAAGACACGCATGGCTGCTCCTTAGATCAAAACAGCTTGTAGTCCGTACTTCCCAATTGGCAGCTAAAACTCGCGGCGAACTGCAATCGCCGCGCTAGCTGGACGCCAATCGCATGCGCTACAACTAGCTCCGGATGTCAGAGCGGGATGCGCAAGGCGCGCGGGAACTCGGGGCCGCATTCGGTGAATTCGCTTTCCTCATCGAATGACTGTGCACGCCCGCCGGTGACGCTGCCCGACCCGATGACGGACAATGGTCAGTGACGCACGTCACAACTCGCCCGGCGATACCCCGGCCGCACCCCACGTCAGCGGCTAACTCATGCCCCGCATGTCATCGCGAATGCGATGAATTGTAGGTGAGCCTCCGTCGCCCGCACAACCGAACGAACGTTTGTAAGATTTTCGGCTGCCAATTGGACGCCGATAGCCGAGAACCGACAACTGACAACCGACAACTGGCAACTGACAACTGGCAACTGACAACTGACAACCACCAACTCACTTTCCCAGCTTGCTCACATACCGGTCCGTCAGCTTCCACCAGCCGTTCACGTTGTGCCACAGGTCAACGATGAACTCTTCGCCCGTGCCGCGCGACAGCGAAAAGCTGACTACGTTAAATCTGCCGAGTTCACGCACCGCAAGCCGGCGAATACTGGCCGCGCCATGCGCCGGGCCGGTTGTACTGGCCAGCCACCGCTGCCGCGAGAGCGGGTACTGACCGGCATCCGGCGACCAAACCCGGAAGTCGCCGGACAACAAGCGCTCCTGCGTCTGGCGGTCGTCCTGTTGCAGCGCCACCAGCAGTTCGCGTTCCAGTCCGGTAAACAACAAGAGGACTCGCGTCGCCGGCATCGCCTTTTGTCCGTTGCTGAATGGGAGACCGGCCTGCGCCGTTGCGGCCGCCGTTAGCATCATCGCCATTGCCAGAACCGCTGCTGTTTTGCGCATCAACTCGCCTCGAAACCTCGGACTACTACACAGTAGATTACTCGTGCCCGCCGGTAGCGGCGTCGTGCCGAAGCTGCACTCAGTAGCTTTGTTAAAGATTCACAAAATTGTTGCCGAAAAGCTGCAACACTGGCGTGTCTTGGCGTCGCACCCCGTCCTTTGCCGCTGCAATCACAGTCTTGAATTCCGCCCGGCAATCTCAGGCCGGCAAGAGCCGAATGCCCTAACACGGAGGATACGGATGGTTCCCAGCGACGAAGCGGCAGTGCGACAAGCGATAGAACAGTTGAGGGCGGGCGAGATGCAAGCCTTCGAATACCTCTTTAACACCCACAAGAAACGCGTCTTCAACCTCTGCCTGCGTATGACCGGCAATCACGCTGCGGCCGAGGACCTCACCCAGGAAGCGTTTCTGACGGTCTTCCGCCGTATCAACACTTTTCGGGGCGAATCGCGCTTCGGCACCTGGCTTCACCGCATCGCTGTCAATTGCGTGCTCATGCACATACGCGAGCGCAGTTGCCGCATTACCGAAGTGACCATGGATGAATTCGACAATGGCGAAGAAGAACCCTTCCGCGACCGCTTCGGATCTCTCGATCCTGCGCTGGAGTTCTCTCTCGACCGGTTGGCGCTCGACAACGCCATCGCCGAACTGCCGCCCGGATATCGCATCGTCATCGTGTTGCACGACATCGAGGGCTATGAACATGCCGAGATCGCCCAGTTACTCGGCTGCTCGGTCGGCAACACCAAATCGCAACTCCACAAGGCACGCATGAAGTTGCGCCGCCTGCTCACAGCCAAACACGTTCCGCAGCGTCCGGCAACCGCGTGGAGTGAGTGCCGGGCCGCGTGAACACCGGCTAGCGCACTCCACTGAGCTATGCCGGATCGCTTTGATGAAGCGCCGAAATCTGAGGAGTGTCATCCCGAGCGAGCGCCCGGTTTTGGCGCGAGTCGAGGGACCTTGCGGTTCTCAACTTTGAGTGCGGCACCATTCGCGCGCCCGCCGCAGGCGTGCTACACTTGTGCCGCGCCAGGCTGCAAGTCCGGTGCCGCGCGCCGCGAGCGGGAGTAGTTCAGCGGTAGAACGCCAGCTTCCCAAGCTGGATGTCGCGGGTTCG
>JBHGBA010000050.1:0-27364 GCA_041946775.1 Terriglobales bacterium | reverse complement strand
AACATAGACTCTTCTCCGTCCCAAAACTGCTACATTCGAAATAGACACCACGGAGAGCGTTTTTGCTCCCAACTGGTGGCCTTAAGATTCTCATTTTTGTTTCCGTGCTGCCGTGGCGAGGGACACCGACAGGCGAGACTTCGGCCGGGAACCGTGGACGGAGCTCCGGCCTGCGTTTTCTTCCACTTACGTGTACAACTTACTTTCCACTTGCCAAACAGCTACGGCCCCCCACTGGAGGGGCCGCAGCCGGCTGCAAACAATTTTGCCCTACTCAGGCCTTGACTTTCGCCTTCTCGCGCCGCGTGTCGACCGCCGTGGTGGCGGCAGCCCGCCCGCGGCTCCGGCGCCAATCCAGGTAAGCGACCAGCATCGGGGCGGCGATGAAAATCGAGGAGTACGAGCCGATCAAGATTCCAACCACCAGGGCGAGGGAGAAGCCGCGCAGCACCTCGCCGCCAAACAGGAACAGCGAGAGCACGGTGAGAAAGGTCAGCCCGGAAGTCAGCACCGTCCGGCTCAGCGTCTGGTTGATGGATTTATTGACCAGGTCGCCGAACTTCTCCCGCCGGAGCAGCTTCAGGTTCTCGCGAATACGGTCGAAAACGACGATGGTGTCGTTCATGGAGTAGCCGACCAGGGTCAGGATGGCGGCGATCACCGTGAGCGAGATTTCCGTGTTCGTCAACGAGAACACGCCAATGGTGATGAGGGTGTCGTGGATCACGGCCACCACGGCGGCCACGCCGTAAATCAACTCGAAGCGCACAGCCAGGTAAACCAGCATGCCCACGACGGAGTACAGGATGGCCCACCGGGCCTGCGTCTGGAGCTGCTTTCCGACCTGCGGGCCGACGATGTCCACGTTCCGCACGCTGAAATCGGAAAGATAAAAGCCCTGCGGGAGCGCTGCCGCGACCTCGTTGGGTACGGTACCCGCCAGTTGGTCGAAGCTGTTGAAGACCCCACCGAGGGTGTGGTCGCGCTGGCTGACCACCACCTGCGCGAGAGCGCTGTAGCGCTGTGCGGCGTCGGTGCCCAGGCGCAGCGGGTCGCGATTCAAAAGGAACTCGGTCACATCCTGCGCGCTGGCGTTGTTGAGGTCTTTTTTGTCGGCGGGACGGTTGGCCGGCTCAAGCGCCTCGATGATCTGGTTCTTGCCCCGGTCCAGGGCTGCTTCGCTGGTCTCTTTCTCGGCCAGCGAGAGGAGCACCTCGTTGTTGGTAGCAGGACCGAAGCGCTGGATCTTGGCCTCGCGCAGGCCGACGCGATCGAGCGCCTCGCGGATCGCGTTGGCGTTGGGCGGATGCGAGAACTTCACGGTGACGATGGTGCCGCCGCGGAAGTCCACGCCGAGCGGGACGAGCTCACCTGCCTTGCTGTAGCGGTGCACCATGGAGACGATGCCCGCCGCGGTGAAGATCAGCGAGAACGCCACGAAGTACCACTTGTACTTCAGGAAGTCGATATTTGGATTGCGGAATAACTCCACGTTTTGCCTCGTAATCTACGGTCGCGCCGCCGCAGGTCCCGGCCATCCGCGGCACGGCGGAAGCCGTGCCTGCCTAAATGCTGATGGTCTCGCCGCGCTTCATCCGGTTCAGTCCCGCGTCAAAGATGACACGGCTGACGAACACCGCGGTGAACAGGTTGGCCAGCAGACCGAAGGTCAGCGTAACTGCGAAGCCCTTCACCGGGCCGGTGCCGAAGATGAACAGGATGAATGCGGAAACAATGGTGGTCACGTGGGTATCCACGATGGTGACCCAGGCGTGGCTGAAGCCCTGCTCCACCGCACTGGGCGGCGTCTTGCCATTACGCAGTTCTTCGCGGATGCGCTCAAAAATCAGGACGTTTGAGTCCACGCCCATACCGATGGTTAAAATCAGTCCAGCGATACCCGGCAGCGTCAGTGTTGCTCCGCTGTAGCCCAGGAATCCGAGCAGAATGATAAGGTTCAGGACCAGCGCCAGGTCGGCATTCAGGCCCGCGCCGCGGTAATAAACCAGCATGAAGCCGAGCACGGCAATCATGCCGATGATGGCGGCGCGCACCCCGGCGCGAATCGAGTCGGCGCCCAGCGACGGACCGACGGTGCGCTCCTCCAGGTACTTGATGCCCGCGGGCAGGGCGCCGGAACGCAGCACCATCGCCAGGTCCTTGGCTTCCTGGGCGCTGAAGTTCCCGGTGATGCGGCCTTCGTCCTGGATCTGCTCCTGGATGGTCGCTACCTGGTCCACCTTGTTGTCCAGCACCACACCCAGCAGATCGCCTACGTGCGAGCCGGTAAAGGCGGCAAAACGGCGGCCGCCTTCGCCGGTCAGCATGAAGCTGACGGCCGGTTTGCCGAACTCATCTTGCGTCTGGCGGGCGTCGCGCAGATCGCGACCTGTGACCGCAGAAGCTCGCGATACCAGGTAGTATTCCGGGCCGGTTGGGTTGGTGTTGGTGGAGCGCCGCTGCATAAGTGGGCCAGTGGGCAGCAGCACCGCATCGGGCGGGAGCACGCCATTGTGCGCTTGCAGCGCGGCCTGTTCGCTGGGATAGGGTCCGCCCAGCACCTGGCGGATTTCCAGCATGGCGGTGGACTGCATGATCTGCTTGACACGCGCCGGATCGTCCACACCGGGCAACTGCACCAGAATCTGGTGCTGGCCGAGGCCATGCTCTTCGATCACCGGCTCGCTAACGCCGAGCTGGTCAATCCGGTTGCGGATAGTCTCGATGGCCTGCGCCACGGCGCGGTTCTTCATGTCGTTCAGCGCCGAGGGCTTCATGGTCAGCAGCCAGTTGTTATTGGCTTGCGACGTGAGGTCGTATTCGGGCAGGCGGTTGCTGACGATGTCGCGCAGTTCGGCCGAGTTCTCCGGCGGCACGCCGTTGATCATGATGTGGCCGGGCTGATTGGCGGCATCAGGCACACTGATTTGGGCGTAAGGGATGTTCTTGCCCTTCAGGTCGTCCTTCAGGCGCTCTACTACGCGCTGGGCGTCGGCACGGACGGCATCGTTCACCTGCACCTGCAAAATGAGGTGGGTGCCGCCCTTCAGATCCAGGCCGAGGTGAATACGGTCCTGAATGTTCTGCACGATGCCCTGCGTGCTCCAGTTATTCGGCCAGCCAATAATGCCGAACACGAACACCACCAGCACCGCAACGATGAAAATTGTTTTCCCGAGAAGGTTCTTGGTCATGAGCTTTCTGGTTTCCCGTGTACCCGTTGGCCGTTCCAGTTGCCGGTTCGCCGCCCGTAACGGTAAACGGGGAACAGGAAACGGGGAACGGCCCTGACGCTACTTCGACATCGCTTCCACCGCGCTCTCGGCGGGCGCCACGGACACGACCGAGGAGCGCTGCACTTCAAGCCGGACATTGTCGGGCGGGATGCGGAGGTGGAGAAAGTCGTCGCGCAAGGCGATAACGGTGCCACGCAGGCCGCCATTGGTGATCACGCGGTCGCCCGTCTTCAATTCACTCAACATCTTCTGCCACTTCTTCTGGCGGCGCTGCTGGGGAAGAATGAGGAGGAAATAGAAGACGGCGAAGATGAAGATCAGCGGAAGCCACATCAGTGCTCCGCCGCCGCTTTGCTGGACAAAGACTACCGCCAGATGTTCCATTGCTGTTGTGCAAACCTCGCTTCCGGGCGCCTTTTACGGGCTACTTGCTGCTCCGGGGCCGTCCCGGCATGGCCGTGCTCGGGGCCAGCGCGCTGCTACGGGGTTTCGATCAGGTGACAAGCTGCGGGGACCAGAAATCCGCAAACCGCTCAGCGGCCGTCCCGTTGCTGGGCAGGCACACTGGTAGGGGCACTTGTGAATTCCCCGAAAACAATAGATTGCCGCACCCGCCGCATAGTGTCAAGGTAGTACGCCAGGTTATGCAGAGTGTTGAGCACCTGGGCAAGCACCTCGTTGGTTGAGTAGAGATGCCGGAGGTAAGCGCGCGAGTAACGGCTGCACACGCGGCAGCCGCAGTTCGCATCCAGCGGCCCCTGGTCCTCGGCATAACGCGCGCCCTTGATGTTGATGCGCCCTTCGCTGGTGAACAGCAAGCCATGACGGGCGGCGCGCGTCGGCAGGACGCAATCCATCATGTCCACTCCCAGCTTGGCGTATTCCACGATCTCCGCAGGCGTGCCCACGCCCATGACATAACGCGGCTTGTCGGGCGGCAGGTGTTCCAGCGTGCGCGCCACCATCTCGTAGGTCATGGCGCGCGGCTCACCGACGCTCAGGCCGCCGATGGCGTAGCCGGGGAAATCAAGATCCACCAGCCGCTTGGCACACTCCTCGCGCAGGTCGGCATACATGCCCCCTTGGACGATGGCGAAAAGCGACTGCGTGCAGTTGCCAGTACCCAGTTGGCAGTTGCCGGTTGGCTGCCGGCTCTCGGCTGTCGGCCCTCGGCCCTCGGGTGTCGGTGGTTGGTTCGATGTATTGTCATCCTGAGCAAGCGGGCCGCTGTTGCCCGCGAGCGAAGGACCTATGCATTCGGCGTCACGCGAGAGCCGAGAGCCTGCGGCGTACCACGGCACTTCCCGCTGGTGCGCCTCGAAGTGTGCCTGGCAGCGTTTCGCCCAGCGCAGGGTCAACTCCATGGACTCGCGCGCGCGCGCACGAGTCGCCGGGTATTCAGTGCACTCGTCGAAAGCCATGATGATGTCGGCGCCAAGCGCAATCTGTACCTCGATGGATTTTTCCGGCGAAAGGAAATGCAGCGCGCCGTCGAGGTGGGAGCGAAACTCCGCGCCCTCTTCGGTCAGCTTGCGCAGCGAGGCCAGCGAGAACACCTGGAAGCCGCCGGAGTCGGTGAGGATGGCGCGGTCCCAGGACATGAAGCGGTGCAGTCCGCCAAGCCGGCGCACCATGTCGGCGCCAGGGCGCAGCAACAGGTGGTAGGTGTTCGACAGCAGGATTTCGGTGCCCAGCTCTTCCAGCAGATGCTGCGGTACGGCTTTTACCGTGGCCAGCGTGCCCACCGGCATGAATACCGGGGTGTGCACCACGCCGTGCGGCGTGAACATGCGCCCAGCCCGCGCGGAATCGCAGGCGGCGTCGAGCGAGAAGGGCAGGGACATTGAGTTGATTGTAGCCGAAGCGTCCGCCCCCATCCCGCCTCTGTGATACAACGTCAGGAGCGTGGCAACCTCACCCACAATTCAGGGCGTGTCGCGGCGGCCAGGCGTACGCTTCGGCATGGCCCAGGTGCTGGCGGCGCTGTTGCTACTGGTGTTCCTGGCGCAGGGGACGTGGCTGATTTTGCGCGGGCCGCTTAATAACGAGGAATCCGGTTTCATCAACGGCCAGGACGACAGCAATGGCGGCGGGGCGGGCGATGTGGCCAATCCGGCGCAATTTTCCATGCTCACAGCACGCATGGCACGGTGGATTGCCTGGATTGAGCCGGCACCCATGGCGGAACAGAGAGTGGCAGCGGCGCGCCTGCCGTTTCTCCTCTTCGGCACCATGCTGGGCGCATCGGTGTGGTACGTGGCACGACGACTCTACGGAAATGCCGGTGGTTATATCGCGCTGGCGCTCTTTGTCTTTTCGCCCATCATGCTCACCTACGCAGCGCGCGTGCAGCCCAACATCGCTACAACCTGGGCAATTTTCGGGTGCATATTCACAGCCATTGCCGTCGCGCATACGCTTTATGCGCCGCGGGAGGTCGTGCTGTGGAACTGGCGGCGCATCTTGCTGCTCGGGTTGGCCATCGGGCTGGGCGCAGCGTCCTCGTTTCCCACGATCTACGCCATTCCGGTGGCGCTGGGGTTCATGCTGTGGGTCGTGCCGGAACGCCGCGCGGCCGCCGTGGCCATCATGGGCGCGGCCTGTCTGGTGGGGACCGCGATCGTCGTCGCTGTGTATAGCTTCGACTTAATGGCGCTGGCGCACGCCTTTGCCCGCTCGGGGTTGTTCGACGTCCGGTTGGCGGGCGTGATGGCCGCCGGACGCATGGCGGCGCGCTTCTTTCTGCGCAATGGCCCCGGGTCCGTCCTGCTGCTGGTGGTCGCCTTGGTTACCTATGCCGCATGGCCGCGGGCGCGGTTCTTCGGTAATACGGCACCGCTGCTGATCACGGCCATGCTGATTTTGGCAGTAATCGTGCTGCCCCACGCAGCCGGAGTTCCCTTCCTGGTGGCCGCACTACCGTTCACGTTCGTATTTATCGCTGGCGTCTTCGCCGATCTGCTGGAAACCCGGCAGGGCTCGCTGGTGCTCGGGGTCCTGCTCGCTGTTGTGGTAGCGAATGCACTTTTCAGCATCTCCGCACTCACGCTGCTGCGCCGCTAAACTCCTGCTTCCAACCCAGCCAGATTTGCGTCTAAACAGCAGGGGCCGGCCGAGGACGGCTTCCGAGGCTCAATTTTAGAGGAATTGAGCTATGATGATGCCGTGCGTCGCCTGATGGCAGTTGCGGTTTGCATGCTGATGGCTGCGCCGCTGGTGTGGGCGCAGATTAACGGCATACCTGCATCGGTTACTTCGCTCCGCCCCGGTTCGCCGATCTCGTCCGCGCCCCCAGCCAGTGTGACCTCGTTGGGACCGTTCGGGTTCCAGGCGCCATCCCATTTCCGGTTCTCCGGCATTAACCGGTTCGACCGCTTCGGCCGATTCGACGGTTTCCGCCATCGGCGACATTCGGGGTTCTTCTTCTCTTCGCCGTTCGCCCCGGCGGCAGTCGTGCCGGTGTTTGTGCCCTACCAGGAGCCGGTTCCCGTACCAATGGCGGTGTACCCGCTGCCCGACTATGGGCAGGCGCAACCGGCGCTGCCCGCGCGGATTGAAGTACACATAACGCAGGATCTCCCGCCTGCAACCGCAGCGGCGAAAACCGCCCCTGCGGCCGCACCTGCTCCGGCTCCGGCGCAAGAGCAGGCGCTGACCATCCTGGTATTCCAGGACGGGCATCAGGTCGAGGTGCGCAACTACGCCATCGTTGGCGACCAGCTCTATAACTTTTCGGATTCCGGCCCGCGCAAGATCGGCATCGCCGAGCTCGACCTGGAAGCCACGCGCAAGCTGAACGACGATCGCGGCGTGGAATTCCGCCTGCCGATCCTTCACCGCGGCTCCTAACTCGCTCCGGTTCCGTTTTCGGCACTCCACCGCGATTTTGTCGCGTTCCACCCTTGACAGTGAGCGCACGCGCAGACGATGCTTAAGGCGATTTTCGGGAGGAGACATGGCGCAGCCCCAACCGGAAAGAAGGGCTACTCGCCGTTTTTCGCTTCGTCTGCCGGTCGCGGTAAAGCACCCCGATAAGGGCGAACTGCCGGCGCAGACACGCGACATCAGTTCGCGTGGCATCTGCTTTTTCCTTGAGCTGCCGCTCGAGGTCGGCGCAGAGCTGGAATTCACCCTCACCCTTCCCCCCGAGGTGACGCTCACCGAGGCCATCCGCGTGCGCTGTCGCGCGCGGGTAGTGCGCGTCGAGGACGCTCCCAGCGGCGGTCTGGCGATTGCCGCCATGATTGACCGCTACGAGTTCCTCGCCGACCGGTAACCGGATCCTGCACGGCCCCTAGCGCACAGGCGTGGCGCTAACGTATTTGCTTGTATTTTGAAAATTCACCCGGCGCAAAACCGCACCACAACGCGAATTTGTGCGGCTGCCCCAGAGCCTGCATTCTCCATCGCCCCCATGCCGCTAATTTGCGGCGGAAAAGTAGCGAACCCGCTGGTTCGCACATCTAACCCCAACTGACGCAACGTCACGCGCGGGCGGCCGGGCCTGAGCCATGCCGATGGCCTGGGGGACGGCGTGATAGGACGTACATTTTCGCATTATCGCGTGCTGGCGAAGCTGGGCGGCGGCATGGGCCAACCACGGATTAACACGGATTAAAACGAACCAGGTCCTGTCATTCTCGCGTTCGGTGCCCACTGTTGACACCTGCGAAGGCTAGAGAATCTTCTTCCCAAATACCGAACTCGCCAGTTCCACCGCCAGATCGGCGGTGCGGTTGCGCTCGTCAATGACGGGATTCACTTCCACCACTTCGAAACTCAACATGCGGCCGTGGTCGGAGATGATCTCCATGGCGAGGTGTGCTTCGCGGTAGGTCGCACCGCCACGCACGGGAGTGCCGACACCGGGGGCGTCTTCGGGATCAACCCAGTCCATGTCGAGCGAGACGTGATATCCGGCGGTGCCGCGGCCGGCCAGGCGCAGCGCTTCTTCCATCACGGTGCGCATGCCGCGCTCGTCAATGTCGCGCATGGTGAAGACTTCAATGCCGGCGCGGCGGATGTTCTCTTTCTCGACGGAGTCTATGTCGCGCACGCCAACGACCACACAGTTTTCCGGCGCAATCTTGGGCGAGAAGCCATAGATGTGGGCCAGCTCCGGCGGGCCCAGGCCCATCAGCGCGGCCAGCGGCATGCCGTGCACGTTGCCGCTGGGCGAGGTAGTGGGAGTGTTGATGTCGCTGTGGGCGTCTACCCAGATAAGCCCGATCTTCTGTCCGCGGCGCCGGTGGAATTCGCTGACGCCGCTGACGGTGCCCACGGCGATAGAGTGGTCGCCGCCCAGCGTGAACGGCATTTCGCCCGCCTCGAGCGCCTTGATGACCAAGTCGCCCAGCTTGGTGCAAGTGGCGGTAATTTCCTTCAGATACTTGGCACGAGGATCGCCTTCCTTCTTTTGCTCGGGCTGCACCACGGAGACATTGCCGGCGTCCTCGACGCGATGGCCGAGCGATTCCAGGCGCGCCTTGAGTCCGGCGACCCGCATGGCGGAAGGCCCCATATCTACGCCGCGGCGCGACTGGCCGAGGTCGAGGGGCACGCCGATCACGCGGATGCGGCGCGGCACGACACCGTCGGCCACTACCGGCGGATGCGAGGTGCGAACTTCGTGGGTGAGGTCAGCCATGAACTAACGTTTTCCGTTGTCCGTTATCCGTACTGCCTTTCCGATTGCCGGTTGCCCGTTCCCGGTTCCCGGCTTGTGCTTGGGGGGCCTCATGCCGGTTCTCCGATGTATCAATGGAAAACGGAGAACAGAAAACGGAAAACGATCAAGGATAAATGCGGTGCAGGGTGCGCGCGAAGGGAATAGTTTCGCGCACATGCTCCAGACCGCAAATCCACGCCACCGCGCGCTCGATACCCATGCCAAAGCCGGCGTGTGGCACGCCACCGTACTTGCGCAGGTCGAGGTACCACTTAAAGGCGTCCTCCGGCAGGTTCTGCTCGCGGATGCGCTTCAACAGCAACTGGTAGTCGCCGATGCGCTGCGAGCCGCCGATCACCTCGCCGTAACCTTCCGGCGCGAGCACGTCCACGCACAGCGCATATTTCGGGTTCTGCGCGTCGGGCTCCATGTAGAACGCCTTCACTGCCGCCGGATAACGATGCACCATCACCGGGCGGTCGAACTGCGAGGAGATGTAGGTCTCGTCGGGCGAGCCGAAGTCATTGCCATATTCAAACTTGTTCTCCAGCAGGCCTTTGGCGTAGGCGTCGTCGAGCATCTTCGCCGCTTCGTCGTAGCTAAGCCGCGGGAACGGCGCTTTGATGGTTTCGAGCTTCGCGATGTCGCGACCGATGGTCTGCAACTCCGCGCGCCGCCGCTCCAGCACGCGCGCCACGATGAAGCTGATGAAGGCTTCCGCCAGTTCCATGATGTCGTCGAGGGTGGCGTATGCGACCTCTGGTTCGACCATCCAGAATTCGGTGAGGTGGCGGCGCGTCTTCGACTTTTCCGCGCGGAAGGTCGGCCCGAACGAGTACACCTTGCCCAGCGCCATTGCCGTGGCTTCGATGTAGAGCTGGCCGGACTGCGTCAGAAACGCCGGCTCATTGAAGTAGTCCACCTCGAACAGCGTGCTGGTGCCTTCGCACGCCGCAGGCGTCAGGATAGGCGGATCGGTGCGGGTGAAGCCGCGCTCGTCGAAAAAGTCGTGCATCGCCTTCTCGATTTCCGAGCGGACGCGCAGGATCGCCGCCTGGCGCGGGGTGCGTACCCACAGGTGGCGGTTTTCCATCAGGAAATCAACGCCGTGCTCCTTCAGGGAGACGGGGTAAGGGTCGTCCTCGGGGACCTTCTGCACAATTCGGACGTGGCTGACGTCGAGCTCGTAGCCGCCGGGCGCGCGCTGGTCGGCCCGCACCGTGCCGGTGACGATGAGTGACGACTCCTGCGTCAGGCCGCGCAGCGCCTCGAACGCTTCGGGCGCCTGCTTCTTCAGCACCACGCCCTGGATCACGCCGCTGCCGTCACGGATTTGCGGAAACAGCAGCTTGCCGCTCTTGCGCAGGTTATAGAGCCAGCCGCGGATGGTGACCGTCTGGCCCTCGTGCTGGCCGATCTCGCGAATCGTAGTTACGGGGGCAGCCTGGGTTACAGCTTCGGGATTCGTGCTCATAAGGACCTGTTTGCCGCTGATTGCGCTCATGAACGCGGATAGGGCGAAGGAACATTATGCCATTTGGGGCAAGTGATAGGCTTGAAGGACCCGGAGGGACAGCGGCGCAGCATATATTAGGCGAACCTACCGCTTTACTAGGGGAATTCGTGCTATGATTAGGCCATGGTGATGGCGGTGGATCAACAGCGTGCGGACGAGCTTTCCATAGAAGCTGGCCGGGTGTTTAGTCCTTCAGCTCCGATTGACGAGCGCGCGTTATTCGCTGGTCGTCGGAAAGAGATTCGGCAAGTCATTGATGCCGTTAATCAAAAAGGTCGCCACGCAATAATTTATGGTGATCGAGGTGTCGGTAAGACATCACTGGCCAATGTAATCACTGCATTTCTCCCATCTCGCGCTCCTGTGTTTTCGCGGCGGGTTAATTGTGACACGGGCGATAGCTTTAGCAGTTTATGGGAGAAAGTCTTTTCAGAAGTTCAGAGTCAGCAGGTGTCAGTTGTCGGCGGGTTCCAGGCGCCATCACAGCGGCCCCGCGCTGACGCGACCGACGAGGTCATTTCGCCAGAAACAGTGCGACGGCAGCTTACGCTCTGGTCGCGCGAATCGCTCCCGATTTTGATTATTGATGAATTTGACCGAATGGACGACCGCTACCGCACGATTTTTGCCGACACGATTAAGACATTGTCGGATCACGCGGTTCCGGCCACGATCATTCTGGTTGGCGTAGCTGACAGTGTTGATCAGCTAATCGCCGAACACGAATCGATCCAGCGAGCCCTGGAAGAAGTGAAGATGCCTCGGATGTCGAGCGACGAAATCAAGGAGGTGGTAAACAAGGGGTTAGCCCACCTTGAGATGGAGATTGACCCAGACGCCCTGGCGCGGATTACGCTTCTCACTCAAGGATTGCCGCATTATGCCCACCTGTTGGGCCTGCACGCGAGCCGAGCAGCTTTGGATTCACTGTCTCTGCGCATAACGATGGGTACCCTTGAAGCTGCTATCAGTCGTGCACTTGAAGGTGCACAACAAACGATCCGAAGCGCCTACCAACTTGCCACAATCAGTCCTCGAAAGGACAATTTGTTTGCCGATGTACTGTTGTCGTGTGCCTTAGCGAAAACCGACGACTTGGGTGCGTTTGCCGCTCAAGACGTGCGGGGCCCAATGCAGGCAATCACGGGCAAACAATACGACATCCCCAACTATGCTCAGCATCTCAGCGAGTTTAGCGATGAAAAGCGCGGGAGAATTCTCAAGAAATTTGGAGCCAAGAAGAGGTTCCGTTACCGTTTCACGAACCCCCTGATGCAACCATTCGTTATCATGCGGGGGTTTGCCGAGGGCAGGCTAACCGAGAAGGTGCTCGAAGCGCTTGCACAGCCAGACGGCATGCTCTTTTAGCCGTTCGTGATCCCAGCGCGTACGCCCTGCATTTTCTGATCGCGATCAGCTCAGCTCTTCCTCGCCTCCCCCGCCCGTTCCAGCATCGAAAACGACTCCACGTACTTGTCAAAGATGTCTTTGCGGCCTTCGCCTTCGATTTCCAGGAGTACGGGCGGGACGTGGGGCGCGTCGCGCAACAGCGTCATCGCCTCTTTCCAGTCAATGGAGCCTTCGCCGGGGAACAGGTGGTCGTCTCTTTCGCGCTTGTTGTCGTGAACGTGGGTGGAGCAGATATGCGGCTTCAGGATGGCGAACGCTTCTTCGACCGAGCTCATGACGTGCGCATGGCCGAAGTCGAAGCAGACGCCCAGGTCGGCGATGTGCAGGGTGTTAATCAGCTCGGCCAGTTTTTGCGGGGTCGCCATCTGGTTGGGGATGTTCTCCAGAAGCACCTTGACGCCGAGCGGACGGGCGAAGGCGTGCAGGTGCTCGATCGAGCTGAGCGCCCACTCGAACTTGTGCTCGTCGAATTCTTCGCCCGCCGTGCCCAGATGCTGCACCAAGTAGGTGAACGGAATCTGCTCGGCAACTTCGAGCGCGCGCTTGATCTCGTCGAGCGACTCGACCCGGCGGCGCTTGTCGCGGTCCACGATGTTGATCGGCGGCGTGCCGGTGCGGCCCCATTCGTAGTCGCTGTACATGGGCGCATGCAGCGAGTTCAGCGGAACGCCATTATGTTTGAACCAGTTGGCGAGCTCGCGAATCTGCTGACGGTCGGTGTAGTCCACGTGGCCGCGGGCGGCGAACAGTTCGATGGCCTCGGCGCCGGCGTGCGCCAGTTTGTCGAGCATGCCGGAATGCAACCGCGATTTGACAAACACGAAAGTGGAAATGGCTTTCCGCATCAGTAGCCCAGCACCTTTCCGTTGTGGCGCCCGTCGCTGGCGCCCAACCGTTCCCCTGTCTTCGGATCAATCATGATGCATTGGCCGTCGCTCCAGTATCCCCCAGGCTGAAGCTGATGTCCCATCTGTTTGAGCAGCGTTGTGGTGTCGGGCGAGAAGCCGCGCTCCAGGTAGAGCTTATCCGGCAGCCACTGGTGGTGGAAGCGGGGCGCGTTGACCGCTGCCTGGATGTCCATGCCGAAATCCACCACGCCCAGCAGGATGTTGGCCACGGTGGTGATGATACGCGGCCCACCCGGCGAACCCAGCACGAGAAATAATTGCGGCTTCTGTTCTTTGTCGGACGGCAGCGGCGGACGCAGCACGATGGTGGGCGTCATCGCCGAGAGCGGCCGCTTGTTGGGCCCGATGGCGTTTGCCGGGCCCTGGATCAGCCCGTAGGCATTCGGCACGCCGGGCTTGGAGGAGAAATCGTCCATTTCGTTGTTCAGCAGGAAGCCAAGCCCCGGCACGGTAACGCGCGAGCCGAAGCTGTCGTTGAGCGTATAGGTAACCGCCACTGCGTTGCCGTGCGCGTCCACGACCGAGTAGTGGGTGGTATGTTCCGGCTCTGACTGCGAGACGGCGTACTGCTCCAGCTTGGTGAAAATGGATGGCCGGCGGACCTCCGCACTGGGCGTCGCCTTATCGGGATTGAGCGACTCGCGCCAGGCAACGCCGTACTTTTTCTCGATCAGTTGTGCGACCGGCACCTTGGAAAAATCGGGGTCGCCCATGAGTTCGGCGCGGTCGAAGAACGCCCGGCGAAAGGCCTCGGTGATCAGGTGGATGGACTGCGCCGAGCGGTTGCCGTATTTCGCCAACTCGTAGCCTTCAAGGATATTGAGTATTTCGATCAGCGCCACCCCGCCGGAGGATGGCGGCGGCGCGCTGATGATCTCAAACCCGCGATAGGTGCCGTGGACCGGTTGCCGCTCTTTCACCTCGTAGGCGGCAAGGTCCTGCGCCGTGATCAAGCCTCCACCCTGCTGCACGGCGGCCGCGATCTGCCGCGCCATCTCCCCTCGGTAGAAGTCGTCGGGATTTTTCGCGATGCGCTCCAGGGTGCGCGCGAGTTCCGGCTGGCGAAACACGTCACCTTGCTGATAGTAGTTACCGTCGCGCTGGAAGATGCGGCGCGACTCGGGAAACATCGCCAAGTGCTTGTCGCGGAAGTCCTCCGCGTCTTCGTAAGTGAGGATGAAACCATCGCGGGCCAGCTTGATCGCCGGCGCGATTACCTGCCCCAGCGGCAGTTTGCCCCACTTCTTCTGCGCATAAGCAAAGCCCGCGACCGATCCCGGCACGGCAACGGCCTTGTACCCGATCAGGCTGGCGTTGGGGATGACGTTCCCCTGCGCGTCGAGGTACATGTTCGCGGTGGCCTTGGCCGGGGCTTTTTCGCGGAAGTCGAGGAAGTGCTCGTCGCCATCGGCAGTGCGCAGCAGCAGGAAGCCACCGCCGCCCAGGTTGCCGGCCTGGGGATGCACGACCGCCAGCGCGAAGCCGACGGCAACGGCTGCGTCCACGGCATTTCCACCCACCCGCAACGTCTCCACGCCTACGCGCGACGCCTCGGGATGCACGCTGGCGACCATCGCGTTCCGCGCGTGGGCAGGACGCATCGGCGCCGCCAGTGCGGGCAGGGCGAACAGAACTGCGAGAACCGCTGCAAGCGTCCGCCGGTTCCGGTAGATGGGCATGGAGTGGGTCCTGTCCTTTCTGACAGGCAGAGTCGAAGGCTAGCGCGGGGCGAAGGCGACAGTCAAACGTTAGTGGTGGATCACCGCAGAGGACGCGCAGAGGTATGCGCTGAGGTACGCAGAGGATAAAAACCTAAACGCCATTCGAGGCGTTGTTGACACTGCAAGTTATATAAAACTGTCTTTCTGAGCCGGAGCGTAGAGAAGGCGAAGAAACATGTTTTCTTGGTGGGATTCTCATCCCATGTCCGACTGCGGTCAGCTTTTTCTCCTCTCTCCTCCTGCTAGAATCGAAGCAGCGTGCCTGAAAAGGTCCTCGATCGGGAACAATTGCGCACGCGTGTCGCCGAGTGGCGGCGCGCGGGCGAACGCATCGTGTTGGCCAACGGATGCTTCGATCTGCTGCACGTGGGTCACGTCCGCTATCTGCACGCGGCCAAGCAGTTGGGCGACAGGCTAGTCGTGGCCGTAAATAGCGACGATTCGGTGCGGGGGCTCAAGGGCGAAGGGCGTCCGCTGATGCCGGCCACGGAGCGCGCGGAAATCCTGGCGGCACTTGAAGCCGTGGATGGCGTGGTCATCTTCAACGAGCCGGACGTGCGGGCATTGGTGCGCGAAATCCGCCCCGACGTACAGGCCAAGGGCACGGATTACACGGCGGAGAGTGTGCCGGAGCGCGATATGGTGGTCGAGTGTGGCGGGCGCGTGGCGATTGTGGGCGATCCGAAAGACCATTCGGCGACGGAGTATATCGAGCGAATAGAACGCAAAGGACGCTAGGGTCGCAAAGGAACGCAAAGGAAATCAGGTTCTGTTAAGTCCCCACCCTGTCGCTCCAACACCGGTCGCGACCAGGGTGGGGCAACCTCAAAAGCTGGAACGGCAAAGGACTCACGCGCTCCAAATAGGTGGCAGCGATCAACGACAATTCCGTTTTGCGCGTGCTGATTGTGCGCCTGGGATCAATGGGCGACGTGATACATGCACTGCCCGCGGCAGCCGGCATCCGCGCGATGTACCCCGGCGTGGAGATCGGCTGGGGGATCGAGGAACGCTGGGTCGAGCTGCTGGCCTCCTCGGAGGCGGCGCGGCTGCGGCGACGCTCGCCGGAGAAGCCGCTGGCCGACCGCATCCACCTGATCAATACGCAAGCCTGGCGGCAGCAGCCGTTTTCCGGCCAGACCTGGAAAGAAGTTTGGCGGTCAGCCAGCGAGCTGCGCGACACCCACTACGAAGTGGCGATTGACATTCAGGGCGCATGGAAGTCGGCCTTCGTGGCGTTGGTAAGCGGCGCGCCGGTGCGTATCGGCTTTCGCGAGCCGCGCGAACACGGCGCCGGGGTGTTCTACAACCGCGAGGTCATGGCCAAGGGCAATCACATTGTCGAGCAGAACTTTTCGCTTTTGGCCGGACTGGTTCGCCTCGCGGGTGACGCCCGTGACGACGCACGCCAGGAGGTGTTGCGCCGAGGTCCGCCACCACCGCAGTTGCCGCGTGACGAGGCACACGAACTCTGGGCGTGCGAGGAACTGGGCCGGCACGGACTGCTGGAGCGCGAGTTTGCCATCGTGAACCCGGGCGCGGGTTGGGGTGCCAAGCGCTGGCCGGCCGAGTCGTATGCCGCAGTGGCGCGCGGGCTGGGCGAGATGGGCGTCTGCTCGCTGGTGAACTTCGGTCCCGGCGAGGACGAACTGGCAAAGGCGGTGGCCGCCGGAAGCGGCGGAGCGGCGCTGGCCTTCCGCTACACGCTGGCCCAACTGATCGCGCTTACGCGGCGGGCGCGCCTTTTTGTCGGCGGGGACACCGGCCCCATGCACCTGGCGGCGGCGCTCGGCGTGCCAGTGGTCGCCATCTTCGGGCCAACGAATCCGGCACGCAATGGCCCTTACGGTACGCAGGCGATCGTGCTACGCAGTCCGGAAAGTGTGACCAGCCACTCGCGGCGTGCGCAGCCGGATGCGGCCATGCTGACTATCAGTGCGGTGGAGGTGCTGGCGGCCGCCCGCGAACTGCTGGAGCGTACCCGCGCCCGTGGAGGGGCGGCGTGAGCGCCTGGCCGAAGATCGCGCGGCGTATTCGCGTGCCGCTCGGCTTTGTCTTTGCCGCGATCTATCTGTGGCTGGCGCGGCCGGCGTGGTGGGCGCTGGCGGCTGGCGGTGCGGTCGCGGCTGCCGGCTTGCTGTTGCGGGCGCTGGCCTCGGGCCATGTGCGCAAAAACACGGAACTTACCACGACCGGCCCCTACGCATACACGCGCAACCCGCTCTACCTCGGCTCAATGATCATCGGCGCCGGCTTTGCCGTCGCGGCGCGCAGCGTGTGGGTGGTGGCCGGGATGGTGGCGCTGTTTCTCGCGGTCTACGTCCCGGTAATCCGCTCAGAGGAGCAATTCCTGCGGGCGCAGTTCCCTGAATACGACGAATACGCGCGGCGCGTGCCGCGCTTCGGCATTGCCCTCCGGCCCGCCAGGACTGGCGGCAATCAGTTTTCCTCAGCACTGTATGTGCAACATCGCGAGTACAATGCAGCTATTGGCGCAGTCCTGATGCTGGCGGCGCTGGCGGTAAAACTGTTCTGGTCGAGATAAGCAGGCTTGGTGGTTAACCTGATTGCAGTCTGAGTGGCGCATTTTCTAATGACGGTAACGCAGGCGAGAAAAACGTAATCAGCAACCGGCGACCGAGGTAACCGACTGAGCTTTCGAACCAAACTGCTATGGGTGGTGCTGCTGCTGGGACTGGCCGGCGCGGCACAGACAGCGCGTCCGGTCGATACCATTGCCGCTGCGAGCCACATTCATCCACCCCTCGCCAACTACCGCTTCCCGACGGGACAAACTTACGTTTACACCGCCGAGTGGCGCCTATGGAAGGCGGGAACTGCGACACTGAAACTGGAGAGCTCCGGCGCAGAGAACCGGGTGACGGCCACAGCCGATTCCAGTGGCTTCGTGGCCCTGCTTTACAAGGTTCGCGACCGTTTTGAAGCGAGTTTCGACCCGCGCAGCTTCTGCTCGCAACGCGTCTTCAAGCACACGGAAGAGGGTTTCCGCAAGCGCGAAACGAAGATCCGGTTTGATTACCGCCAGCGCAAGAGCGTGCTGGACGAAACCAACCTGAAGAACGGCGACAGAAAGCACGCTGAGCAGGACATCCCGGGCTGCGTCACCGACGTGCTCTCGGGGATCTACTATCTGGCGTCACTTCCCTTGCAAGTCGGAAACACCTACGTCTTTCCTTTCAACGACGGAGGTCAAACCATCGATGTGCACGCCCATGTGGAGGCGCGCGAGCAGATCAAGACGGACGCGGGGACGTTCTCAACGCTACGCGTTCAGCCGGAGGCCAGTTCCGGCCCCCTGAAGCAACGCGGCAAGATATGGATTTGGTACAGTGACGATCAGCAGCACATCCCGGTGCAGCTCCGGGCGCGGGCATTTTGGGGAACGCTGACATTGAAGCTGGCGAGAGTGGAAAGCAAGTAGGATTTGGTGAAGTTAGATTTAATGAAGCAAGGCCCGCTGTCACTTCGCCAAATCATTCTTCACCACTTCAAAATTTATTGCAGGCGGAAGCGCTCCCGCATAAGCCGTTGCAGACGAGGGCGGTATATGAGGTCCCAGGCGAGTTCCTTGCCGGGGAACATCACCAGGGCCGCACGCTTGGTGTTGGCCACCAACTCTGAGGCTTCTTCAATGGTTACGGTGGGATCCTGGGCAATGGTGGCCATCACCATGCTGACCACCATTTGCAGGCGGCGGATTTTGTAGGCTTCTTCGCGGATTTCTTCAGGGGTTTGTCGCGGCTCTTCTCTGGCTTCCGGTAGCTCCATGTGGCCCCTCAAAAGTAAAAAAACGACAGCGCTTCACCCTCCCTCGCCTCGGATGAAGGCTGACATGCTTCCTACTCTACTTCAAGTTGGATGAACGGTTCCCCCCAAGGGTGTTGCTTACGGCAGTGCAGGGCCGGACTGTCTCTCGGAGCGAAAAATAGTTGTTCGCGTATATATCAAAGTGCCTGGCCTGCACACCCTCTTAGACATCGTATGCCCGAGTTATCCAGCGCGGGCTTCGTGCATTCGCGCGTCACGGAGAGCGGTATCATTGTGTCCATTTGCGGGCGTTGCGGGGCGTTGATCGGTGGAAGCCCGCGACTGGAGGTGTTGAGAATCGCCGAGGACGCCCATCGCTGTTCCGCCGGCTTGCGGCGCAAGCTGCCCTCTCCCACCGACCGTGACGACTGCGATCTGCCGCCCAATCGCATTCTTGCCTTACGCGAGGGCGGCTGTTGTGTGACACCCTTTTGTCCCGCCGAGCCCGCGCCTTGTTTTGCCCGGCCGCTGGCCGCATCATAGGACTGGCGGACCGGGAACCGATCCTATGGTTCCGGCGTCGCAGGAGGACTCAATGGCAACCGCAGGCCAGCCGCAAGCACCCACTCCCGACGAAGAACTGGTAAACGTATTCGAATCGGAGCAGGAAACCGAAGTGATGGTCGTGAGAGGTCTGCTTGAGTCTGCCGGAATTGAGACCATCGCCCGGAACCAGGAAAATCCCCAGGACGTGTTTCCCGTGGGCGGAGTCGAGCTGCTGGTCCGGACGGAGCAGGCCGACGAGGCGCGCCAGATCATCGAGGAATACCGGGCTTCAGGGGAGCAGGCCGCCGAAGAAGCGGAAGCCGAATCCGAAGGCGAGGTCAGCGAAGAGCCGCCGGCTTAGCCGTCACCGTCTTTCCATCCAGAACAAAGCTGATTGCACCCATAGTGTCGGTGCGATAGGTGGCGACCCGTGCCTGGGCGAGGCGTTCCAGCACCTCGCGCCGGGGGTGACCGAAGCTGTTGTGCGCTCCCACCGAGATCACGGCAAAGCGGGGCCGCACGGCTTCCAGCAGCTGGGGCGTCGTGGAGGTGGCGCTGCCGTTATGCGCCACCTTGAGCAGGTCGGCGCGGGGCGCCTGCGCGGCCAGGTAGCGCTCGATCTTCTTGTCGGCGTCGGCCGTGAGCAGCGCAGCCGTCTGGCCCAAGCTGACCCGCAACACGAGTGAATCTTCATTGCGCGGCTTGGGTTTCACCTGCCAGCCCGGGGGCGGCGCCAGGACCTCGAACGTAGCGCCGCCAAACGCGATGCGTTCACCGACATTGCGGCGAACGACCGCTACTTGATGCGCCTCGGCAGTGCGCAGCAGTTGCTGGAGCGCCGGAGTCTCAGCGTTTGGGCCGAGCCACAGCTCGCGCGGACGGAAGGCAGCGATTAGTGCCGGCATGCCGCCCATATGGTCGGCGTGGGCATGCGTCAAGATGAGTACATCGAGACGGCTGAAACGCCGCGACCACAGGTAGGGCGCAATCACGTCCTCGCCGAAGTCGAACTCGGACGGGAACGGCCCCAGGGTGCCGGCGGCATCCACCAGCAGGGTGCGACCTTCGGGCGTGACGACCAGCATAGATTCGGCTTGGCCGACGTCAATTGCCGTCAGTTCAAGCGCTCCGGGAGTGAACTGCGGACGCGGCACAACCAGGCCGAGCCACAAGCTGCCAGCAATCAGTGCTGCGGTTCCAAATGCTGCGACCGCAGCACGCCGCCGCATCAAAACCAGCGCCAGCGCCAACGCCGTTGCCGCAGCTACCGCAACTGTAATGGTTGGCGTCGGGATGCGGAGATCGGCAACCGGCAACGCCGCGAACGTCCGCACGACACTGGTGACTCCGGACAGGCAATATGCGGCGACCGTTGCCGGCGCCTTCGCCAGCGGCAGCCAGACGTACGAGAGCACGAGTGCAAGTGCAGCGGCGGGCATCAACAAGCCCGTCAGCGGCACCGCCAGCAGGTTCGCAGGGAGTCCCACGGCGACCGCGCGATGGAAGTACCACGCCATCGGCAGCGCCATCGCTAGCTGCGCCAGCGCCGAAACAGCCGCCGTATCAAAGGCATACATCGGAGCGAGTACGCACAACACAAGCGTCCGCCCGACAATGCGCGCCGGTAGCGTGGGTGCCGTCACTCGGCGGCTCCACGGCGTCAGCGCAAGCAGATGGTCAACGAGCATCCGGAGGTCAAGGCGGAACTGGGCAACGCGCGACGGCAGCGTGAGGTCGTATGCAGGCGAAAACAGCCAGCGCAGGCCGCGGCGGTAGGGATCTGACGTGCGCTCCAAAAGCGGCACTGCCAAGCCCGCAATTGCCAACACGGAGAGGAACGTCAACTGGAAGCTAGGTTCGAACAGCGCGCGTGGATCAGCAACGAGCAATACCAGCGCGGAAACGCCGATGGCGTTCAGCAGCGCGTGCGGGCGGAAAAACAGGCGCGCGACTAAGAAGACGCTCAGCATGAGCACGGCGCGCAGGATCGGTGCGCCCGAGTCAGCCAGATAGGCATAGGCGGCAGAGAGCAGGACCGTCAGCGCGGTTGCCAGTACGTCACCGGCGCGGAAGCGGCGCAGCAGCCAGAACACCGGGAACGCCAGCAGTGCGACATTCATGCCGCTGACCACCAGGATGTGGTAGATGCCGGTGCGCTGCCAGGCCGTGGAGGTGTCGCGGGCGATAAGCGAGCGTTCGCTGATGAGCATGGCGTCGAGGAGCGCGGCTTCGTCGCGCGGCCAGAGTGCGTGGATTTTTTCGAGTACACTGCGCCGGGCGCGGCTGCGCA
This sequence comes from Terriglobales bacterium, assembly GCA_041946775.1. Classification (GTDB taxonomy): domain Bacteria; phylum Acidobacteriota; class Terriglobia; order Terriglobales; family Acidobacteriaceae; genus JBHGBA01. The sequence continues at coordinate 6,301 of JBHGBA010000050.1, read as the reverse complement.
GCAGTCCGAAGCGCGAGCCGGCTGTCCCGGGAAGCAACTCGATTTTGCCGGCCGCCACCGCGCCGGTCGCGACGATCCCCTGTTTCGCCAGATAGCCGCGATAGTCCCACGCGCCGGGATTGCCGAAATTTCGCGGCGTCCGCAACTTCACCGGGAAGCGCAGCCGCTGGCCATAGGTGAAGACCGGCGGCAGCGCAGTATCCTCAGCCGCTGGTTCGGCATCAGGAGCGCCGCCGTCTTCGGCGGCGGGCCCAATGCGCTGGTACACCGACAAACGCACGCCGGCGGTGATTTCCGTCGCCACGCCGTCGGCAACGATCTGTTCCGTCTCCAGATCGACTGATTGCCGCAGGTGCGGGGCGCGGCCGTGGATCACGCCATCGTGCGCGACGTGGGCGATGACCTCGACTTCCTCGCCGACGAATTGCCCCAGCCCGGTTGGCGGCGGAAGGGCGCGGCGGCCTTGGATGGACCACGCTCCCAGCGCGACAAACGCAGCCACCGCCAATCCCCATGCCACCTGATTGCGCCAGCCTTGCTCCGTGCGGAAGCAGACTGCCCCGGCAAGGAACACCAGTGCCGCGACCACCCACCACAGCGACGGACGCCAGGTGTACACGCCGAGCGCGATACCGCCGGCGTAGGCGAGGGCCGCCCACAGCAACGGCGCGCAAGTTGAGCCGAGACCGTGCATGTTCGGGGAGAGCGAAGTGTAGCAGAAGAAACTATTAGCTTTTAGCCTTTAGCTCTTAGCCCTTAGCTTTAGCTGGAGATGCCCCGGCCGTGCAGTATTCATCCTCCTCGAAAGGGCCTTCCCAAGCGAGGCCGCGCTTTTTGCGGCGAGTCGAGGGGATCCTGTGTTGGCGATGTCGAACACGGCGACAATGCGAACCCAGGCCTGCGCGCGTAACAGCGTTCAACCACAGTGGACACAGAGAACACAGGAAATACCGGGACCCGGCGCCGGGACGGCGGCCGCAAGCTGAGGGCCAAAGGTCAAGAGCTAAGAGCTTCTAGCGCACCAGCTTCACAACGCTCTCGATGTGGAACGTCTGGGGAAAGAGATCAACGAGATGAAGTTCGGCGATGCGGAAGCCGGCGGCGGTAAGAAATTTCAGGTCGCGCGCCAGCGTGGCGGGATCGCACGAGACGTAGGTGAGGCGCGGGCAAAGCAGCCCGCCGATTAGCTTCGCGACCTTCTCGCCGAGGCCGCCGCGCGGCGGATCGACGATGGTTAAGTCGAAGCTGTCATCGTAGTTGACTCCCCCAAGAAATCGCTCGGTGATGTCCCGCACGCATTTTACGTTTGACGGCACATTGCGCTTCAGGTCGTGAAACGAAAACGGCGCAGCCTCGACGGCAATGACGTCGCGAAATTGCTGCGACAGCGGCAGAGTGAACAGCCCGGTGCCCGCGTAAAGGTCGAGCGCACGGTTGCCACTGTGGTCCACAACGAGGTCAATGAGGGTACCGGTGAGATAGCGGTTCGTCTGAAAGAAAGAACCGGCAGTGACGTGATACTCGCAGCCGCGCGCGTGATAGACGAGTTCGTCGTCGCCGAAGGTGTCGCGCAGCTTGCGAGGCACGTCTTCGCGCACCAGTCCTCGCGGCGTGGTGCGGAACACCGCGATGCCGGCAACTTCGGGCAGGGCGCGCCGCAGTTCCGCGGCAAAGTGTACGACCGAAGGCTTCGCCGGTTGCTTCCAGTAGTTGTCGGGCAATGTGAGTTCGACCAACAGGCGCTTGTCCTCGGCGTCGGCGAAGAACTCGATTCCCTGGACCGCCGGGCTGACGTCGCCGGCGGGTCCCAGTTGCCAGAGGGCCGCTACGGCGCGATTGATCAGCGCCGAACTGATGGGGCAGCGCTCCACCGGAAGCAGCTCGTGCGAGCTGAAGCGGTAATAGCCGAGGGCGAACTCGCCACCGGCGCGCACTTTCATGCGCGTGCGGTTGCGGTAGTTCCACGGCGGAGACGCATGCAGGGTGACGGGCGGCGCGTCGGTGCGCGCGAGGCGGGCAAGCGTCTCTCGCAAAATGCCCGCTTTGATGTGCAACTGGTGATCGTAGGCGGCGTGCTGGTACTGGCAGCCGCCACATTGGCCGAAGTAGGGGCAGCCCGGTTCGGCGCGCTGTTCGGAGGCGGCCAGCAGCTTCGTGGCTCGCGCCCGCATGAAGCCGGGCTTCTGCTCGGTGATTTCGGCCTCGACGCGTTCGCCGGCGAGCACGAACGGAACAAAGATTGCTTTTCCCTTGCCGTGCTCATCGGCAGGCCCGCGCGCCAGCCCGTCGCCGCCATAAATCAGTTTTTCAATGGTCAGTCGCAAACAGTGATTGTGGCACAAGTCCGCCACGGAGAGATGGACATCTAAGGACCGCAGCTAGGAGCTCTTAACTCTTAGCTCTTAGCTCTTAGCTCTTAGCTCTTAGCCCTTAGCCCTGAGCTTCTCACTGCTGGCAAATTCGGCCAAGCTAATGGCCAAGAGCTACCGGCTGATAGCCTGCGCCCTCGGACCGCAGAGTCGTCCACACCGACCAGCCTCAAATCTGAAATCTTGCTCAATTGCTTCCTCGTGCCTCCGTGGTGAACTTCTTCTCACATGTAGAAGAGGCTCATCCGCGGCACGCCGTAGCGTTCCAGCAGGTGCTTGTGGATGTATTGCTTCATCAACTGATCGATCTGCGCCGCCGACATTTTGCGGCGATAAGGGGCGAGTTCGCGGTCAGCATCGGCGCGGACGGAAACAAGTTGCTCGTCGGGTACAGCAGCCAGCAATACGGCGGTGAGCTTTTCTTCAATCACGGTGAGGCGGCGTTCGAGATCTTCGAGGGGCGGGGCCTGGGTGTTGCGGAGGCCGGCCGCAAGGTCGCGCAGAGTACGAATGGCTTCCTGCACCAGCGGGCAAGCGGAGCCGGGAAGAGCCGCCTCGGGCGCGCCTCGGCGCGCGCGATCGAATGGAGGAGAACCGTCTCGTGCCGCCCCTCCGGGGCTCGCCTCGTCGAAGTTGTCCCAGGACCTCCGTCCCGGGGTATTGTCGGCCGCCCCTCCGGGGCTGGATGGTGACTCACCAACACGCCCATGGGTGGGCCACGTGCCTGCGGATGACAGAGCTGAGGTAATGCGGTCGCTTCCGCCGGCGGCAGAAGCTTGCAGGAGACGTTCTAATTCAGCGGCATTGCGCTCGAGGTACGCCGCGATCTCGGTCGAGGAAAGTCCCGTTTCGGCGGGTTCGCTGCGGGTGGCGCCGACGGCGGCTTCCTGCATCTCTTCGGCGGCGGCCAGCACCTCCTGTGCGCAGTAGGCGAGTGAGTTGATCTTGCGCGTCTTCGAGGGGCGCGCGTCGTAGCGGTCGAACGCGGCGTCGATGCCGCGCAGCACGGCCTTCAGCGGGATTCCGGCGTTCTTCCAGGTCTCCATCAAGGCCCAGTCGAGCGTGGAGCAGATAAGCGCCGTACCGCGGCGGCGGCAGAACTGCTCTTCGATGTCGCTGAAGTAGCTGAATCGTTCCTGCACGGCTAAAACCTACCACAGAGGCCCAGAGGCACAGAGACCAACTGAGTCATTAGGGCGTGCTTTAAGAATCGGATTTCTCATGATCTGGCGTCGCCCTCAGCGGCGAAAGCCGCATGGGTGGCGGGTCCGGGCGGTACGGCTGAAGCCGTGCCCTTCCCAGCATTATTTATTTTTTGAAACGAGCTCTAATCACTGACTCAATGACTTGCTGATACACCTCTGTGCTTCTGGAGCAGGTTTTCGCACTCGCCGCCTTCACGAACTCACCACTTCACCAGATACGTTTGACACCACCGCGCCGCTACTCCTAACCTTTTGCTCTAAGTTGTATCGGCCCACGCGCGCAATTGCGCAGAGACTCTGCCCATGAACATGAAAGTTTTGGTGATCGGCAGTGGAGGGCGGGAGCACGCCCTGGTGTGGAAGATCCGGCAATCGCCGCTGGTTTCGGAGGTCTATTGCGTGCCGGGCAATGGCGGCATCTGTGCCGAGGCGAAGTGCCTGCCGGGCAGCCCCTCCAATCTGGACGCGCTGGTGGCGGCGGCGCTTAGCGTGCGTCCCGACCTGACGGTGGTCGGCCCGGAAGTGCCGCTGGCGCTTGGAGTGGTGGACGAATTCACGCGGCGCGGCTGGCGCATCTTCGGGCCAACCCAGGCGGCGGCGCAACTGGAGTCGTCCAAGAGCTTCGCCAAGCAGTTTATGCAACGTCATCGCATCCCCACCGCGAAGTACGCCATCTGCCTGGACATGAAAGATGTGCACGACGCGCTGGCGCACTTTTCGCCGCCCATCGTGCTCAAAGCCGACGGCCTGGCCGCGGGCAAGGGCGTAATCATCGTCAACTCAAAAGACGAAGCGCAGACGGTTGCCGCCGACATGCTCAGCGGCAAGCTGTTGGGCGAAGCGGGCGCGCGATTGGTAGTTGAAGAATTCTTGCAGGGAGAAGAGTTGTCGTTTTTGGTGCTGAGCGACGGCGAGCGGGTGGCGCCGCTGGTCGGCGCGCAGGACCACAAGCGCGTGGGCGACAACGACACCGGCCCCAACACCGGCGGCATGGGCGCCTATTCCACGCCGGAAATCGTCGATCCGCAGATGCGCGAATGGCTGGTGAACCACATTGCCCGGCCGGTGGTGAAGGGCATGAAGGAAGAAGGCGCGGAGTACAAAGGCGTCCTGTATTGCGGGTTGATCATGACGGCGCGTGGGCCATTTGTGCTGGAGTTCAACTGCCGTTTTGGGGACCCAGAGACGCAGCCCACGCTGATGCGCATGGAAAGCGACCTGGTGCTGGCGATGGAAGCCGCAATTGACGGCAGCGTCAGCGAGGGCACGTTCAAGTGGACGAACGATTCTTCACTGTGCGTGGTGCTGGCGTCGGGCGGATATCCGGGGCCGTACACCCAGGGCAAGCTGATCACCGGGCTCGCCGAAGCCGAGCAAGTCCCCGGAGTCAAAATATTTCACGCCGGCACGACCCGGCAGGACGACAGGTTCTACACCGCCGGCGGACGCGTGCTCGGTGTCACCGCGCGCGGCGTTGACCTGAACGAAGCGCGACGGCGGGCCTACGAGGCGTGCAGCAAGATTTACTTTGATGGAATGCATTACAGGAAGGACATTGCAGCCAAGCCGCTGAGGGCAGCGCGTTAACGTTTCCCGTTTCCCGTTACCCGTTTCCCGTTGCGGAGTGCGAATGTCGAAGTACCAGGAGGCCAGCTTGGGCAACTCGTACACGGACTTGGAGGTGTGGCAGCTTGCCGTTGCATTTGTGACAGACATCTATCGCATCACGGGGGTATTTCCTCGCGAGTAGCTGTACGGGTTTAAGTACGCGGCGCGCGGCGGTATCTGTGCCGAGCAACATCGCCGAAGGGCAGGGACGTGTCTCGCGCAGGGACTTCCGGCATTTCCTGGCCCAAGCGCGCGGCTCTATCACGGAAGTCGAAACGCAACTCGTAATCTTGGCAAATCTCGGATATCTCGACCAGGGCAGTCTGGACGAACTGCAGAAAACGTCCAATCGCATCAAACGAATGTTGTACCGGCTGATGAAGTCTCTCGAAGATGTGCCCGTGGTGACGCGCGCGGCCTCACAGGACTTCACCAACGGAAAACGGGGAACGGGAAACGGGGAACGATGAGCAAGCCACTAGTTTCCATCGTCATGGGCAGCGACAGCGACCTTGAGATCATGCGCGAGGCGGCGAAGGCGCTGGACAATTTCGGCATCGCGTATGAGATTGACGTCACCTCGGCGCACCGCTCGCCGACGCGCACCGCCGAGTTCGCGCGCAATGCGGCGGCGCGCGGCATCAAGGTGATCATTGCAGGTGCGGGCGGGGCGGCCCACTTGGCGGGCGTGATTGCCGCAGAGACCACGCTGCCGGTGATCGGCGTCCCCATCCCGTCCACTTCCTTGCAAGGCATGGATTCGCTGCTGGCAACCGTGCAGATGCCGGCGGGCATTCCCGTGGCGACCGTCGCTATTGGCAAGGCGGGCGCGACCAATGCCGGCATCCTTGCGGCACAGATGCTGGCGCTCGGCGATGCGGAGATCGCCAAGAAGCTGGTCGCACACAAAGAAAAGTTGGCGCGCGGCGTGGAAGAGAAATCGAAAAAGCTGCGGGGAAGTCGTAGCTCTTAGCTTGTGTGCCGTGATGCATTGGTGGTGAACAACTCGGATCCGAAACAACCAACTATTGAGGTTCGCAGAATATTGTGACAGCCAGGTGGATTGTCATTCCGTCTATGACGACGTTGGCGTTGTCAAGAGACACTTCACCGCACGCG
>JBHGBA010000005.1:0-122191 GCA_041946775.1 Terriglobales bacterium | reverse complement strand
CGGCCTGAGCGTTCTCGACTATCTGAAGATCATCAGCGTGCAGCAGAGCACGGCCTCTGGTTTGCAGGGTCTTGCGCCTACCATCACCAGGCTGGCTGATGCCGAGGGCCTGCGCGCCCATGGCGACTCCGTGCGCATTCGCGTTGCGAAAGCGCCGAAGCGCCGGCGTGGCGCCGTTCTCCCGAAGACGCGAGGCGCCGATGCTTAAAGCCCGCGATACCGTGGTTCGCCTGAAGGAATATCACCCGCCGCTCGGCGGCCGCGTCGGCATGCGGCTCGACTTCAACGAGAACACCGCCGGCTGCTCGCCGCGCGTGCTCGCCAAGCTGCGCGCGCTCACGCCCGACGATCTCGCCCGCTACCCCGAGCGCGAACCGGCGGAGCGCATCGCCGCTGATTACCTCGGCCTCGCCCCCGACCAGGTCCTGCTCACCAACGGAGTGGACGAAGCCATTCATCTGCTCTGCGAAACCTACATCGAGTCCGGCGACGAGGCCCTGATCGCCACGCCAACGTTCTCGATGTACGAGATCTATGCCGCGGCCGCTGGCGCCAGCATCGTCACTGTGCAGTCAGATGAAACCTTGGCCTTTCCTGCCGAACGTCTGTTGTGCGCCATCACCCCGCGCACGCGACTGATAGCCGTCGCGAATCCCAACAACCCGACCGGCGCCGTCGCTGACGAAGCGACTCTGCTGCGCATCGCTGCTGCCGCGCCGCAAGCCGCGCTGCTGGTGGATGAAGCTTACTTCGATTTCTACGGCCGAACCTTGATGCCACGCATCGGCGAGCTGCCTAACCTCTTCGTCGCGCGCACGTTTTCGAAAGCCTACGGCATGGCCGGTCTGCGTTGCGGCGTGCTCGTCGGCGAGCGTGAACAGATGCGCATGGTGCGGCGCGTTTCGTCGCCTTACAACGTAAACGCCGCCGCGCTGGCCTGCCTGCCCGACGCGCTGGCCGACCGCGAGTACATCGCCGCCTACGCCGCCCAGGTGCGTCGCGGACGCGAACGCGTCGTCCGCGAACTCGCCGCGCTCGGGGTGCGCCAGTGGCCGACCGAAGCCAACTTCATCCTCTTCTACATTGGCGAGCGCCGGCTGGCATTCGTTGAGGCGATGCGCCGTCGTGGCATCCTCGTGCGCGACCGCAACGGCGATCCCGGCTGCGCCGGCTGCGTGCGCATCACCATCGGCACCGACCAGCAGACCGACGCCGCCATCACCGCCCTTCGCGAAGTCTTCGCCGAAATCGGCATCAGAGCAGTAGCGCCGCCGTCCTCGGCGGCGGGCCCCCTCACTCGTAAAGAAGAGGTCGGCGCATGAGGACTACCACCATAAACCGCAAGACCACCGAGACCGACATTCGTCTCAAGCTCAACCTCGACGGCAAAGGCGAATATCAGGTCTCCACCGGCATCGGCTTCTTCAACCATATGTTGGAACTCTTCGCCCGCCACGGCGCCTTCGACCTCACGCTTTCATGCACCGGCGACCTGCACGTTGACCAGCACCACACCGTCGAAGACGTCGGCATCGCTCTCGGCGAGGCGTTCGACCGCGCGTTGGGCGACAAGAAAGGACTCTGGCGCGCCGGATATTTCGTTATGCCCATGGACGAAACCCTCGGCGTTGTCGCCGTGGATTTCGGTGGTCGTGCCGCTGCGGTCGTGGACACCAAAGTTCGCAACCGCTTCGTCGGCGACCTCGAAGCCGAACTGGTCACCGACTTCTTCGAAGGTTTCGCGCGCGGCGCGCGCGCCAACGTTCACGCCAAGGTCCTCTACGGCCGCAGCTCGCACCACAAGATCGAAGCTTTGTTCAAGGCCTTTGCGCGAGCTCTGCGCGTGGCCTGTGCGCGCGATCAGCGGCTGGCGAAAATGCTGCCGAGCACCAAGGGGTTGTTGTGATCAGCATTGTCAATTACCAGGCATCAAATTTGCGCTCGGTGAAGAAAGCGCTCGACTATCTCGGCTACGAATCCGAGATCACCACCGACCCCGACCAGGTGCGCCGCGCGGAAAAAGTTATCCTTCCCGGCGTCGGCCATTTTGCCGCCACCGAGGTGATGGCGCGCACCGGCCTGCGTGACGCCATCTCCGAGGTCATCCGCCGCGGCGCTCCCTTCCTCGGCATCTGCGTCGGCATGCAATGGATTTTCGCCGCCAGCGAGGAAGCCCCGCAGATTTCGGGACTCGAACTCTTCTCCGGCGCCTGCCGCCGCTTTCCCGCGGGCGCGAAAGTGCCGCACGTCGGCTGGAACTCGCTCGACATCACCCGCCCCTCGCGCCTGCTGGCCGGAGTCGAACCCGGCGCGTTCGTCTATTACACGCACTCCTACCGCGCGCCCGTTTGCGACGGTACCGTGGCCATCACCGACTACGAAGGCCCATTCACTGCCGCAGTCGAACGCGACAATGTGTTCGGTGTGCAATTTCATCCGGAGAAGTCGGCGGAAGTGGGGCTGAAAATTCTGAACAACTTCGGGGCTCTGAGATGCTGACCAGGCGCATCATCGCGTGTCTCGACGTGGACGCTGGCCGCGTCGTCAAAGGCACCAAGTTCCTCAACCTGCGCGATGCCGGCGATCCCGCGGAACTGGCGCGCGCCCACGCCGCTGCCGGCGCCGACGAAATCGTTTTCCTCGACATCACCGCCACGCACGAGAAACGCGGCACCCTGGTCGAGGCCGTCCGCCGCACCGCGCGCGAGTTGTTCATCCCGCTTACCGTCGGCGGCGGCATCCGCACGCTCGACGACGCGGCGGCCATCTTCGACGCCGGCTGCGATAAGATCAGCATCAACTCCGCTGCCGTGAAAGACCCTGCGCTCATCACGCACATTGCCGAGCGCTTTGGCTCGCAGGCGGTCGTGGTCGCAATTGACGCCAAGCGCATTCCGACCTCTGTGTCCCCTGTGTCCCCTGTGGTTCAAGATGTTAACGATTACTGGCGAGTCTATGTCTCTGGCGGCCGCATTCCTACCGAGCGCGGCGCTGTTGCCTGGGCGCGCGAAGCCGAAGCGCGCGGCGCCGGCGAAATCCTGCTCACTTCGATGGACCGCGACGGCACCGGCATCGGCTTCGACTGCGAACTCACCGCCGCCGTCGCCCAAGCTGTGTCCATCCCCGTGATCGCCAGCGGCGGCGCCGGCTCGGTCGAGCATTTTGTCGAGGTCTTCCAGGCCGGCAAAGCCGACGCCGCCCTCGCCGCCTCCATTTTTCACTTCGGCATCCACGAGATCCGCGAACTCAAGCAGCGCGTCGCCGCCGCCGGCATTCCGATGAGGTATCCATGCTGATCCCGTCCATCGACCTCATGGGCGGCAAGGTCGTCCAGTTGGTCCAGGGCGAAACGAAGGCGCTCGAATACGACAGCTTCGAGCCGTGGGTTTCGCGTTTCGCGTCGTACCCGCTAGTCCAGCTCATCGACCTTGATGCCGCCATGCGCCAAGGATCAAACCGCGACCTCGTCCGCCAGATCACCGCGCGCTTGCCGTGCCAGGTCGGCGGCGGCATTCGTACCGTTGATGACGCCCGCGCCATGCTCGACGCCGGAGCCCGCACCGTTATCATCGGTTCGGCTCTCGTTCGCGATGGCCGCGTCAACACCGAATTCGCTGAGGAACTCGCCACCGCCGTCGGCGCCGACAAACTCGTTTTCGGCGTGGACTCCAAGGGCGGCCGTGTGACCGTCGCCGGTTGGAAAGAAGCAACGCCTCTCACCGCGCTCAGCATGATGCGCGCCCTCGAGCCTTGGTGCGGCGCCTTTCTCTACACCCACGTTGATACCGAGGGCACGATGAGCGGTATCCCGATGGATATTATTGGCGAACTGCGCGCCGCCACCACCCGCCGCCTCATCGCCGCCGGCGGCATCCGCAACCGCGAGGAGGTTGACGCGCTCGATGCCATGGGAGTGGACGCCGTCGTCGGCATGGCCATCTACACCGGACGGCTTGAGGCCTAAGTACTCTTTTCCCGCCTGACGCGATACGTTAAAGATCACCGCTGAGGACGCCGAGGTTGCGCTGAGGCTCCCAGAGAAAACCTGGGAACGCAAAGGTCACAACCCACGACTGCGTTTGCGACGCTCAAAGACGGCTGAGCCGCGCAGCGGCGGCTGAATCTAGCCCAGGGCGCAAGCCCTGGGTAGACGTGCATGCAAGTACGAGCCCCGCAGGGGCGACTGACGGCGTTGTGCAATCCCAACCCGCTAACGTGGACACCGGAAAACGGGTAACGGGTAACGGGAAACGCGAAAGGAGGTTCACCTTGCTTCACCTGCGGCTTGGTCTCGCATTGTTGCTCGCCATTACCATGCTCCTCCCCGCCTGCAACCGCGGCGGCCATTCCCGCAAGTTCCGCAACGCCGCCGAGGAAGCGCTGAAATCCTTGCGCGCCGCCAACAACACCGAATCCGCCAGTGCGCTGGAGCAAGCCGAGGCCGCCATCGCCGAAGCCAAATCGAAAATCACCACCAACCAGGACCTGCACACCGCCGACGTTCTCGCCTGGTACGCCACCCTGCTGCACCGTCGCGACCGCCGCCGCACCGAGAACTGGCGTGCTATCTGCGACGCCGAAGTCCAGATGCTGCTCGACGCGGCACCCACCGGACGCGCGCGCATCCGGGGCAGTAGCGCCGCCGTCCCGGAGGCGGGCCCCGCTTCTCCCGCTGTAGCGCCGCCGTCCCGGCTGCAGGCCACGAGCCAGGGACACACTGAGGTGCCTGTGAATCGCGGTGACTGCCAGGCCGCCTTTTTCCAGATGCTCGCCGAAGACTGCGCTGCCCACGCCGACCCAGCCTCCTGCAACCCGCCCGCCGCTGGCAGGTAAGCTGTGGGTCCCGCTATGTCCCCCTATCCGCCGTGGTGAGATCCTGATTGCGGCATTAACGAGACGGCTCGTTGTAACGTTGACCCGATGACCCGCTGTCCCGCTGTTCCGATAACTGCTTGATTCCGCTGTCCGAACAAACTTCTGCGTCTCTGCTCCTCCGCCGACATCCAACAGAGTGGAACAAACGGTACCGCTATGGTACTGTATGAATAGTACCGAGACGGTACGATTTTTGCGGGGGCAGCATGATCCGGCTTTCCAAGCTCACCGACTACGGCATCCTGCTGATGACGCAGATCGCCCGCTATCCCGAGCGCCCGCTGCACACCGCCCGCGACCTGGCGGCGGAAACGCAAATTCCGCTGCCCACCGTCAGCAAGATCTTGAAAGCGCTGGCCAATGGCGGGCTGCTCATCTCGCACCGTGGCGTGAAAGGTGGGTACAGCCTGGTGCGCGCCCCGCAGGAAATTTCGGTTGGCCAGATCATAACGGTCTTGGAAGGCCCGATCGGCGTCACCGAATGTGGCGGCGTACCCGGCCTGTGCGACATGGAGCCGCACTGCCCCATGTCCGCTAACTGGCGCGTTATCAGTCACGCTTTGCGGCAGGCGCTGGAAAACGTCACCTTGCCCGACCTGCTGCATCCGCTGCAAGCCGTGGCCAGCCGCAACAACTTTTTTATCTCGGCCATGGATTTGACTTCAGGGAGAGCGCAATAAGCAATGACCACACCAGCCAACACGATTCAGGAACTGGCGAACCGCGAATACAAGTGGGGCTTCGTTACCGACGTCGAGCAGGAGACGTTCCCCAAGGGCCTGAATGAAGACATCATCCGCATGATCTCGGCCCGCAAGAACGAGCCCGAGTTCATGCTCGACTGGCGTCTCAAGGCTTACCGCCACTGGGCCAAGCTCGAAGCGGCCGATGCCGAACCGCGCTGGGCGAACGTGAAGTTCGGTCCCATTGATTACCAGGACATGATTTACTTCGCCGCGCCCAAGTCCAAGGAGGGCCGGCCCAAGTCGCTGGAGGAGGTTGACCCCGAGATCCTGCGCACCTACGAGAAGCTCGGCATCCCGCTGCACGAGCGCGAAAAGCTGGCGGGCGTTGCCGTTGATGCGGTCTTCGACAGCGTCTCGGTCGCGACCACGTTTAAGGAGAAGCTCGCCGCCGCCGGCGTCATCTTCTGCTCGTTCTCCGAGGCCGTGCAGCACCACCCCGAGCTGGTCAAGAAGTACCTGGGTTCCGTCGTGCCTTACAGCGACAACTTCTTCGCTGCGCTCAACGCCGCGGTCTTCAGCGACGGCTCGTTTGTCTTCGTTCCCAAGGGCGTGCGTTGCCCGATGGAGCTTTCGACCTACTTCCGCATCAACGCCGCCGAAACCGGGCAGTTCGAACGCACCCTGATCGTCGCCGAAGAAGGCGCTTACGTCAGCTACCTCGAGGGTTGCACCGCGCCCATCCGCGACAAGAACCAGCTTCACGCCGCAGTCGTTGAACTCGTGGCGCTCGATCATGCAGAGATCAAGTACTCCACCGTGCAGAACTGGTATCCCGGCGATCCGGTCACCGGCAAGGGCGGGATTTACAACTTCGTCACCAAGCGCGGCCTGTGCGCCGGCAGGAACTCCAAGATTTCCTGGACCCAGGTCGAAACCGGTTCGGCGATCACCTGGAAGTACCCGAGCTGCATTCTGAAGGGCGATAACTCGATCGGCGAGTTCTACTCGGTGGCGCTGACCAACAACTGGCAGCAGGCCGACACCGGCACCAAGATGATCCACCTGGGCAAGAACACGCGCTCGACCATCGTCTCCAAGGGCATCAGCGCCGGCCACGGGCAGAACACTTACCGCGGGCTGGTGAAGATCGGCAAGGGCGCCGACCACGCGCGCAACTACACGCAGTGCGACTCGCTGCTGATCGGCGACCAGTGCGGCGCGCACACCTTCCCCTACATCGAGGTGAAGAACTCCACCGCTCACATGGAGCACGAAGCCTCCACCTCGAAGATCGGCGAAGACCAGCTCTTCTACCTGCGCCAGCGCGGGCTGAAGACGGAAGACGCGGTCTCCATGATCGTGAACGGTTTCTGCAAGCGCGTCTTCCGCGAGCTTCCTATGGAGTTCGCCGTCGAAGCGCAGAAGCTGCTCAGCGTCTCGCTCGAAGGATCTGTGGGCTAACGGAAAACGGAAAACGGAGAACGGAGAAGGGAGAACGGAAGACGAATGGCATTGCTGGAAATCAAGAACCTGCACGCGAATGTCGAAGGCCGGGAAATCCTCAAGGGCGTTGACTTGGTCATCAACCCTGGCGAAGTGCACTCCATCATGGGCCCGAATGGTTCGGGCAAGAGCACCCTGGCGCAGGTGTTGGCGCGCCGCGAATCCTATGAGGTTACCCAGGGCGAAATCCTCTTCAACGGCAAGGACCTGCTCGCCATGAAGCCGGAAGAAGCCGCCGTCGAAGGACTGTTCATGGCCTTCCAGTATCCGGTCGAAGTGCCCGGCATCGGCAACGCCTACTTCCTGCGCACCGCCCTCAACGCCATCCGCAAGCAGCGCGGCGAAGAGGAAATGGACGCCATGGACTTTCTCCCCATGCTGCGCCGGAGCATGAAGCTGCTCGACATGGACGAGAGCTTCGTCAACCGCTCCGTCAACGAAGGCTTCAGCGGCGGGGAAAAGAAGCGCAACGAAATTCTTCAGATGGCGGTGCTCCAGCCGGCGCTCGGCATCCTGGACGAAACCGATTCCGGGCTCGACATTGACGCGCTCAAGGTGGTGGCTCGCGGCGTGAATGCCATGCGCCGTCCCGATCGCTCGTTCCTGGTCATCACCCACTACCAGCGCCTGCTGAATTACATCGTGCCCGACTACGTGCACGTGCTGGTGGACGGCCGCATCGCGAAGTCCGGCGGCAAGGAACTGGCGCTGGAACTGGAAGAGAAGGGCTACGCCGGCTACGAAACCGAACCCGCGCTCGCCCGCTAGCAATTGGCACCCCACGTTCGCGAGCGCGCAGCGCGAGCTAAGGTGGGAAGCAAAAGGTTTGTATCCGGGCACGGCACGGGTACCCCGCGTTCGCGAGCACACAGCGCGAGCTAACGTGGGAGACAAACTACTTCGGAGAACGGCAACGTGATCGCTAGCACCGAAAAACTGCAATCCTGGTTGCAGCAGTTCGAACAGTTTGACCGCCCGGACCGCGGCCCCGCATGGCTGCGCTCCCGGCGCCGGGAGGCCTTCACGCGTTTCTGGGAACTCGGCTTCCCAACGATTCACGACGAGGACTGGCGCTTCACGAGCGTGCAGCCCATCGCCAACACGGCGTTCCAGCTCGCGCCCGCCGCGCCCGACGTACTCACCACGTATCCTTTCGACGGCGCCGCCTGCCAAATCGTCTTCGTCAACGGCCGTTTCGCTGTGGCGTTGTCCTCCGTCAGCGCGTTGCCGTCGAACGTCACGGTGCGCAGCCTCGCCGATGTCCTTACCAGCGATGGTGATGAAGTTGAGCCGCATCTGGCGCGCCACGAAGATTTCAAGCACGACGCCTTCACTGCCCTCAACACCGCGTTCATCCACGACGGCGCCTACGTCCGCATTCCGCGCGGCGTAGTGCTCGAACAGCCGATTCATATCCTGTACATATCCGCTGGCGCCGATACGCCGCTTATGTCGCATCCGCGCAACCTGATAGTGGTTGACGAGAACGCCCAGGCCGAAATCGTCGAAGATTACGTCTCCCTCGGTTCGGGCACATTCTTCTCCAACGTGGTGACCGAACTCATCGTCGGCGAAAACAGCGTGGTCTCGCACTACATGATCGAGCGGGAAGACCGCCAGGCGCTCAACGTCTCCACGCTGCACATCCGGCAGAACCGCGCCGCCAATGTTTCTTCGCACTCGGTTCTGCTCGGCGGCGCGCTGGTGCGCAACAACGTTCATCCCGTGCTCGCGGGCGAAGGCGGCGAATGCCTCATCAACGGCCTGTTCATGGGCGCCGGCCGCCAGCACATGGACAACTACATGAAAGTCGAGCACCAGGCGCCACACTGCGGCAGCCGCCAGTTCTACAACGGCATTCTCGACGAGCACGCGCGCGGCGTCTTCCACGGCCGCATCATCGTCCACAAGGGCGCGCAGAAGACCGACGCCAAGCAGACCAACCGCAACCTGCTGTTGAGCGACGACGCGCAGATTGACACCAAGCCGCAACTGGAAATTTACGCCGACGACGTCAAGTGCACCCACGGCGCCACCATCGGTCAGATTGACGAGAGCGCGCTGTTCTACCTGCGCTCGCGCGGTCTGCCCGAAGCCGACGCTCGTGCCCTGCTGCTGTTTGCCTTCGCCAATGAGAGCCTCGACCGCATGAAGCCCGGCCCGGTGCGCCACTGGCTCGAGTCGCTGATCGCCGCCTCGCTCCCGCAAGGCGCTACGCCGCGCAGCGGCGCCGCCCGCGAAATTACCTGGCAGGAGGTCGGATGAGCACCGCCCCCGATATCGTCAATCACCAGGCCCTTGCGCCCGGCCACGCGACCTTCGACGTGGAACGCATCCGCGCCGATTTCCCCGCGCTCCAGCAGTTGGTTCACGGTCACCCGCTCGTCTATCTCGACAACGCCGCGACCACGCAGAAGCCGCGCCAGGTGGTCCACGCCGTCGAGCAGTTCTATTGCGAGAACTGCGCCAACATTCATCGCGGTGTCCACCTGCTCTCCGAGCGCGCCACCGAATGTTACGAGTGTTCGCGCGGCAAGGTGCAGCGCTTCCTCAACGCCCGCGAGAGCGCCGAAATAATCTTTGTTCGCGGCGCCACCGAAGGCATCAACCTGGTCGCGCACAGCTTCGGGCGCCAGTTCATCTCTGCCGGCGACGAGATCATCATCTCCGCCATGGAGCACCACTCCGACATCGTGCCCTGGCAAATCCTCTGCGAGCTGACCGGCGCACGCCTCCGCGTGATTCCCATCACCGACGATGGTGAGCTGCGGCTCGACGAATACGCAAAACTCCTCGGCCCGAAGACGAAGATCGTCTCTGTCGTTCACATTTCCAACGCGCTCGGCACCGTCAACCCGGTCAGGAAGATCATCGAAATGGCGCACGTCTGGAACGTGCCCGTCCTGATTGACGGCGCGCAGTCCATCCCGCATCAGCCCGTGGATGTGCAAGAGCTCGGCGCCGACTTCTTCGTCTTTTCCGGCCACAAGATTTATGGCCCGACCGGCGTTGGCGTGCTCTACGGCCGCCGCGAATGGCTCGACCGCATGCCCCCGTACCAGGGCGGCGGCGACATGATCAGCTCCGTCACGTTCGAGCGCACGACGTATAACAAGCTGCCCTATAAGTTCGAAGCGGGTACGCCCAACATCTCCGGCGTCATCGGCCTCGGTGCCGCGCTCGATTACGTTGAAAGCATCGGTCGCGAAGCCATTGCCGCCTATGAGCGCGACCTGCTCGACTACGCCACGCAGCGCGTCTCTGCCATTCCCGGTGTGCGCCTCATCGGCGCCGCGCGTGAAAAGGCCGGCGTCATCTCCTTCCTGATCGACGACGTGCACCCGCACGACATCGGTACCATCCTTGATCAGCAGGGAATCGCCATCCGCGCCGGCCACCACTGCGCGCAGCCGGTCATGCAGCGCTTCGGGATTCCGGCCACGGCGCGCGCCTCGATCGCGTTTTACAACACGCGCGAGGAAATCGATCGCCTCGTCGCCGGCATCGAAAACGTGCGGGAGGTCTTTGCCTGATGCCCGACTTGCGCGAGCTTTACCAGGAACTCATCCTGGAACACAGCAAACATCCGCGCAACTATCGCGTGCTCGAAGCGCCCGATCGCAAGGTAGAAGGTTTCAACCCGCTCTGCGGCGACCATTTCACCGTCTATCTCAAGCTCGACGGCGACGTCATCCGCGACATCAGTTTTCAGGGCGCCGGCTGCGCGATTTCGAAATCGTCGGCGTCCGTTATGACGCAGACCCTCAAGGGCAAGAATCGTCAGGAAGCAGAAGAACTGTTCACCAGGTTTCACGAACTGGTCACCGGCGGGACGCGCAACGGCGATGTGGAACAACTCGGCAAACTGGCCGTGTTTTCCGGCGTCTCCGGGTTTCCCGTGCGCGTGAAATGCGCCACGCTTGCCTGGCACGCCATGCACGCCGCGCTCTCCGGCGAGGGTGAAACGGTCACCACCGAATGAGCATCTGCTCATTTAGGGAAGTTTGATTTAGGGAAGGTTGATATGGTGAAGTTCGATTTGGTGAAGTAAGAAGTCGTGAACCGCGAAGCAAGACTTTGATGCTGTCATCCCGAGCGAGCACCTGCCTTTGGCGCGAGTCGAGCGACCTTGTGGTTCCAGGGCTTACGTTCATATCAGGGCATGACCTCAGGCATGCCGATATCAGTTGAAAACACGCGGCGGGCTTTAACTCCTGCGCGAAACAATTCACCAAAATCACACTTCACCAAATCACAACGTGAATTATGTTCGACTCCAACTGGATCATCGTTAAGCGCGACATCGAAGCGATCACGGTACCCTTTGGCAGCAAGATGAAGCTGCCCTCTGGCACCCAGGTGCGCCTCACGCAGTCTTTCGGCGGCAGCTACACGGTTGTCACCGACCTCGGCATCATGTGCCGCGTTGACGCGCAGGACGCCGACGCGATCGGCCAGCTCGACGCCGCGGCCGCGTCCTTCGCCGCCGATCCCAACTCGCCCTACGACGAGAGCAAAGTCTGGGAGCAGTTGCGCACCGTGTACGATCCCGAGATCCCCATCAACGTTGTTGATCTCGGCCTGATCTACGGTCTCAAGTCGCTGCCGCTGGAGCAGGGCGGCCATCGCGTGGAAATCCGCATGACCATGACCGCGCCCGGCTGCGGCATGGGCGAAGTCATCAAGCAGGACGTGGAACGCAAAATCGCCACCGTACCCGGCGTCCGCGAAGTGCACGTCGAAATTGTTTTTGAACCCGCCTGGTCGCTGGACAAAATGTCGGAAGCGGCCCGCCTGCAATTAGGTTTGTAGCGCCGCTCTGAAGTGTAGCGCCGCCGTTCTCTGTGTCCCCTGCGTCCTCTGTGGTTAGGTCTCTTTCACTGCCGTAGCAATCGTAATCACTGCTTCGAACCTAACCTCGTTCCCGTCAAAATACTTCCCAATCTCCCGCACTACCGCAGCATCCAGTTCGCCGCGCCGCTCCCCCGGAACCGCCTCCAGCAGCGGCCTGAACGGGACCGTTACGTCCTGAAAATATGCCCACAACTCCTCTGGCCGCCCGGGCCAGTTCCACGGCACCCGCGGCACCTCCACCTGCAGCTTGCCGAATCCCGCATGCCGCAAATCGTCCGCGAACTTTTCCTTGTCGCCGAACTTGAACATCGCCCTCCCCGATGCGGGCAACTCCAGCTCCGGCAACACGCGCCTGACCATCCCAATCGTCGTCTCGAAATACGGCTGTTCCATCGGCCCCCAGGCAAGCAGCGCGATTCGCCCGCCGGGCCGCAACACGCGCCGCATCTCGGCGAAGGCGCGCTGCGTATCGCCAAAGAACATCACCCCCAACCTGCATGTGACGCGATCAAAACTCCCCTCCGCGAACGGCAACTGCTGTGCGTCCGCTTGCTGGAACTTGACATTGGTCAGCCCGCGCTCCGCCGCGCGCTCCTTCGCGATTTCCAGCGGCGACGGCGAAATATCAATGCCAATCACCGACCCCGCGCCATTCATGGCCGCAGCCAGCGAGATGGCCGGCTCGCCCGTCCCGCACGCCACATCCAGCACGTCCATGCCCGGCGCGACCTGGGCCGCGGCGACGATCGCCTCCGTCAGGCCGCGTCCCATCGCCGCCGACTGCGCGCGCCACCGCTGCGCCGCATTTGCGCGCGCCGACGCATTCCATCCCAGGTTTCGCTCTTCCATTACGCGATTATCTCGCAATGTGACTTATCTCTCCGACTGCATGAGTTGGAACAGAGGGACCTGCCTGTGGGCTACTCAACACTGGACTGGTTCTTACTTCACCAAATCAGACTTCACCAAATCACCAAATCAAAAAGGGCGAGCCCTCGCCCACCCACATTACCAACTAACTAAATGACCAACCAAATCTAGGTCGCCGCTCGCCGCGCCGCCCGCCCTGGCGACGCCGCTTCCACTTTCCGCGAAAGCTCGGGGAAGTCAGTCTGCAAGACTGCTGCGACTGCCGCCAGCAGATGCTCATACGGATTTGCCTTGCCGGTGGTAGCCGCCAGCATCTTCCGCAACGCCGGTTGTACGCACGTGCCGACCAGCTCCGCTGCGGCCGTGTGCTCCAGGCGTGCCAGCAGTGGCAGTACATTGGTCAAATGGTCGGGCAGTTCCTTGGTCTCATCCACCCCATGCAGCCGCATCTGTTCGCGCAGGCGCACCAGTAATGCGGCACGCCGGCCGTCCTCGCCGTACAGGTGCCAGCCGGCCTCCAGCGACCCTTCCAAGTTCAGCTCGAAGGTCACCGCGAACAGTTCTTGGAGTTGTGCAACGGAAAGCGCGGCAGTCTTCTCGATAAACTTGCGCAGCTCATGCCCGGCGGTGCTCTTGGCCACCGCCACGCACTCCAGCACGCGCCCGTGGTAGTCCTCGTCAGGATAGGTCAGCACGGCGGCAAGGCGCTCATAGATGGAAGTCGGCATCGCAGTCCTCAAACGGCCTGTCCGCCCAACCGCAGCACTGAAATCAGGCGGGACGCCGCCTTCGCTTACCGCAAAAATGGAGGCGTACCCTAATCGGATTGCAAAATGTGCCCCCCGCTGTTGTCTGCTACCTGACAAATCTGCCAGGAAAAGTACCAAAAAGGGAACACTCCGCCACCGTCTAAGCGGGCCTTGCTTCGCTCGGTACCACGCATCACAGCCTCGTATGGCAGCACCACCCCGCCATTCGCCTGCGCAAATGCCTCCGCCGCGACCCTCGACCCGAAGGCAAACGTCCCCGGCGAGCAGCGGTCAAACGATAGCTGCTGGGGATGCTTGCTCATGTCCATGTGCGCCATGTCGTGTTCACAAGCCAATACCCGGCTGCCTTCGACGTACCAGGCTTTTGCCGGATCAAGGTGCGCCCCGCTGTTGTAGTCCGTCACCCATAGGAACCGCACCGGCTTGCGCTGCTGGATCCCTTCGGTGATCGCGCAATGGGCGCAGCAGACGTTCCGCCGCTCGCCACCGATTTCTGCCATGACGCGCGCCCGCGGATTGATGCTGCGCTGGCAGAGGCTGCACAACTCGTGCGACCGCCGCAGGACGACGTACTCACCCGCGAGCAGTAGCCCACCGATCACCACCAGCAGCCCCATCGCCGCGACTGAAAAGTTCCGCGCCATAGACACTCGACTTCGGATTCCGTAGCGCTGCCCTCTCGCCGCCGGGCATGCACCGCGGCAGCCATCGCCTCAGGAACTTCTCTGCTGCCGCTTGGAATTTTGTGGCGCCGCCCTCCTTGCGGCGGACCCCACAACCGCCGGCAGGATCGCATCAGGAACGTACGGACCACGCTGAGTGCAACCGCCTGTCGTCCTCTACTCGCGCTGTGATGCCGCATCACCTCGTTTGGGCACAAAATCTGGCTTCGTAACCAGGTGTCTCAGCGCCGGGTGTATTTCCCCTCGGCTGCCCTCGCCTGTCATAATACTGCGTTCCCCGTCGCACCGCGACGACACAGGTGCGTCGGCCAGGGAAGGCACTCATGTCGAATCGCGTTTGTTGGGGCCTGTTTTCGGCGTTAGCTCTCCTCGGGCTCCTTTCCCTTGCCGGATGTAGTCATCCCGCCGAAGCCAACGGCGGCGCTGCCGCTGCTGCCGGCCCTGCTGCATTCCCGGTCAAGGTGCAGGTTGCGCAGCCGCAACGCGTGGGCGAATCCACCGAGTACCTGGCTACGCTCCGCTCCCGCGACGCGGCGGTGCTCCAGCCCCAGGTCGAAGGCCAGGTCACCCGCATCTTCGTCCGCTCCGGTCAGGTGGTCGAGGCCGGCACTCCGTTGCTCCAGATCGACCCGCTAAAGCAGCAGGCGACGGTCAACAACCAGGAAGCCGCCCGCCGCGCCCGTCTCGCCAACCTCGACTGGAGCCGCAAGGAACTGGAACGTCGCAAGCAACTGTTCGCCGCTGGCGTCATCAGCCGCCAGGAACTCGATCAGGCGCAGAGCGCCTACGACGCTGCCGTCGCCGACGTTGACGCCCTCGAAGCCGGCGTCCGCGAGCAGCAGGTGCAACTCCACTACTACACGGTGAAGGCCCCGGCCGGCGGCGTGATCGGCGACATCCCGGTGCGTGTCGGCGATCGTGTCAAGGTGGACACCGTACTCACCACCCTCGACAGCCACGGTGGCCTGGAAGCCTACATCTCCATCCCGGCGGAAAAGGCTGCTGACGTTCGCCCTGGCACCGTGGTCGAGATTCTCGACGACCAGGACAAGCCCGTCGTCCGCAGCGCCATCAGCTTTATTTCGCCGCGCGTTGATCCCGCTACCCAGCTTCTGCTAGTGAAGGCCCCTGCGCCCAACGGCAACCGCCGCTTCCGCAACGAGCAGGTCGTCCACGTGCGCGTCGTCTGGCAGCAGGTGGAGCGCCCGCTAGTGCCGGTCACCGCCGTCTCTCGTGTCAGCGGGCAGACGTTCGTCTTCGTGGCCGAGAAATCCGGCGATAAGTTAGTCGCCCGCCAGCGGGCCGTCCGTCTCGGCGACATTGTCGGCAACGAGTATGTTGTCCTCGACGGGGTCAAGCCCGGCGAGCAGGTGGTGACCACCGGCGTCCAGGTGCTGGCCGATGGCATGCCGGTCAAACCGCAGTCCTAAGCGAGCGGAGCATTCATGTTTGTCAACTTCTTCATTCGTCGTCCGGTCTTCGCCATCGTTTGCTCGCTGCTCATTATTCTTGCCGGCGCGATTGCCATTCCTACGTTGCCCATCGCGCAATTCCCGGTGATTGCCCCGCCCGTGGTTTCCGTCAGTGCGGTGTACAACGGCGCCAACTCGCAGGCGGTGGAAACCAGCGTGACCACGCTGCTCGAGCAGGCCATCAACGGCGCCGAGGGCATGCGCTATCTCAGCTCTACCAGCGCGAATGACGGCAGCAGCCAGGTCACCGCCACCTTTGACCTCACGCGCAACGTCGACATCGCCGCCGTGGACGTGCAGAACCGCGCCTTTACCGCCATGGGCCGCTTGCCTGCCGAAGTCCAGACCACCGGCCTTTCCGTTTTCAAGAACTCCGGCTCATTCATCATGGCGGTGGGCGTTTATTCCGAAGATAAGCGCTACGACAACCTCTTCATCAGCAACTACCTCGACGTTTACGTCAAAGACGCCCTCAAGCGCGTCAAGGGTGTCGGCGACGTAATGATCTTCGGCGAGCGCAAGTATGCCATGCGCCTCTGGCTCGACCCCGCGCGCATGGCCGCCCGCAAGCTTACCGCCGCCGATGTCGTCAGCGCCCTCCGCGAGCAGAACGTCCAAGTCGCCGCCGGCCAAGTCGGCCAGGCGCCGGCGATTCCCGGCCAGTCATTCCAGATCAGCGTGCGCGCCGCCGGCCGCCTCTCAGGTCCCCGCGAATTTGAGAACATCGTCCTCAAGCGCGGCCCCGACGGCTCGCTCGTCATGCTGCGCGACATCGGCCGCGCCGAACTCGGCGCCGAAAGCTACGAGGGCAACCTCAAGTACAACGGCCACGAAGCCCTCGGCCTCGGCGTCATGCAGTTGTCCAACGCCAACGCGCTCGAGGTGGACAAAGGCGTCCGCGAAGAGCTCGCGCGCCTCGCCAAGAACTTTCCTCCCGGCCTAAAGTACGAGATCGCCTTCGACATCACCACTGCCGTCGGCGAATCCATCCGCGAAGTGTTGATCACGCTGGCCCTGGCCATCATCGTCGTGATCCTGGTCATCTTCCTGTTCCTCCAGACCTGGCGGAGCACGCTGATTCCGGCCATCACCATCCCCGTCTCGCTGATCGGCACCTTTGCCTTCGTCAAGCTGTTCGGCTTTTCCATCAATACACTCACGCTGTTCGGCATCACGCTCGCCACCGGCTTGGTGGTGGACGACGCCATCGTCGTGATCGAAAACGTCGAGCGTCACATGGAAGAGGGCATCGGCGACGCACGCCGCGCTTCGCAGGTCGCCATGGGCGAAGTGACCGGCGCCGTCATCGCCACCTCGCTCGTGCTCATTGCCGTGTTTCTGCCGGTCGCGCTGTTCCCCGGAACCACCGGCAGGATGTACCAGCAGTTCGCCCTGACGATCGCGTTTTCCATCGCCCTGTCAGCGTTCAACGCGCTCACCTTGACGCCCTCGCTCTCGGCCCTGCTGCTGAGGCCAACGGACCGCGAGAAGCAGAACGCGTTTTTCCGCGGCATCAACGCGCTGATTCGCGGCGGCACCCACTCCTACCGCAACTGGCTCGGCCATGTTTCGCAGTGGAAGCTTCCGATTCTGGCGATTTTTGTGCTCGCGCTGCTGGCCACTTGGTGGATGTACCGCAAGGTCCCCACTAGCTTCGTGCCTGAGGAAGACCAGGGGTACTTCATGGTCATCGTGCAGGGACCGCCGGGCGCTTCGGTGAATTACACCAGCCGCGTTACCGACCGGGCCAGCGAAATCCTGGCGCAGAACCCCGATATCACCGGCATCTTCGCCGTGCCCGGTTTCAGCTTCGGCGGCGCCGCGCCCAACCGCGGCATCATCTTCATCAACCTCAAGGAATCCAGCGAACGCAAGGGCGCTGCCCATTCCGCTCAAGCCATCATCAACTCCGTGCGCGGCCCCCTGATGGGCATTACCGAAGCGCTCGTCATCCCGTTTTCCCCACCTCCCATCGAAGGGCTCGGCGAGTACGGCGGCTTCCAGTTCCAGCTCCAGCAGACCGGCTCGGGCACGCTCGAGGAAATGCAGAACGTGCTTGAGGACCTGATGCGCAAGGGCAACCAGCGCCCCGAACTGCGTGGCCTTTTCAGCAGCTTCAGCGCGCGCGATCCGCAGTTCCTGGTCAGCATTGATCGTGAAAAAGCCAAGGGCCTCGGCGTACCGTTTTCCCAGATCACCTCGGCGCTCCAGGTCTTCATGGGCTCGCAGTACGTCAACGACTTCGACTTCAACAACCGCTCCTACCGCGTGTACGTGCAGGCCGACAAGGAATTCCGCTCGCACCCGCACGACCTGCGCGAGTTCTATGTCCGCGCCGACGACGGCAAGATGGTCCCGCTCGACGACATCGTCACCGTCAAAGAGACCACCAACGCCAGCATCATCAGCCACTACAACCTGTTCCGCACCGCCGCTATTAACGGCAGCGCCGCTCCTGGCTACAGCTCAGGTCAGGCCATCAAGGCCATGAACGAACTCGCCAGCCAGTTGCCGGTCGGCTATTCCTATGAATGGACGGGACTGTCGCTGGAAGAAATCGAGTCCGGTGCACAGGCGTTCCTGCTCTTCGGTCTTGGCCTGCTGGTGGTTTACCTGACGCTCTCGGCGCAGTACGAAAGTTTCGTGCTGCCATTCATCATCCTGCTCGCCGTGCCCATGGCCGTACTTGGCGCCCTCGGCGCGCAATGGCTCCGCGGCCAGCAGAACGACGTTTACTGCCAGATCGGCTTGGTCATGCTCATCGGTCTGGCTAGCAAGAACGCCATCTTGATCGTGGAATTCGCTGAACAGCTTCAGGCGCGCGGTCTGTCATTGGTGGAAGCCACGGTGGAAGCCGCGCGCCTGCGCCTGCGCCCCATCCTGATGACCTCGGTGGCGTTCATCCTGGGCGTGCTGCCGCTGGTCTTCGCCACCGGCGCAGGTTCCGCCGGACGCCACTCCGTCGGTACCACCGTCTTCGGCGGCATGATCCTCTCCACCCTGCTCAACTTGTTCATCATCCCGGTGCTGTACCTGCTGGTGCGCAGTCTCATCCCCGCGAAACGCGAAAGCCGGGAAGCCATCTCCGAGTCACCGGCCGATTAATCCATCGGGCCATCTGCTCAGCGGGCCATCTACTCATTGGGTCAGCGGGTCAACCGCTCGGCGGGTCAAGGGGTCAGATGACCCGATGGCCCGATGACCCGCTGGCTCGAGAGTTGCCATCCTGGGCCGCGCGCTCGCGGTTGGCGCGAGGCGAAGGACCTGTGTATTTCTGTCCATGTCTTTCTGCCCTGCGCCACGCGCTCCCAAGTCCCCGATCCCCCAATCCCAAATCTAGGGTCCGAATGCACCCGTGCGACGCCGCCATCCCGATGGACTTCGGCGCGTTCGTCCCGTGGATCCCGTATCCCTTCTGGTTCAGCCCGATCCAGCGCGTGCCCAGCGGGTTCTCCGCGCCCGGCGGGACCACCTGCCCCGGGCAGTAGTAAGTCGGGCGAACCAACCGGTTGACGACCTTGAACTCCCCGGTCGGACTCGGCGTGCGGCGCGCCCCAACCGCAACCGGGTACACCTTCTTCACCTGGCCGTCTTCGAGCAGCGCCAGCTTGCGGTCGGGAATGAGGTGCAACGTCTATTGGTTGCATTGAGGCTTTGGTCCGCGGTGGCGCGAGCCGTTGACCTGTCGGCGAAGTAGCGTTAGGTTATCCCCGGTGGGGTGACGCGCATGACTGAACTGCGCGGACGCGCGCTTATCGAACATCGCTTCGGCAAACTGGGCAGCGGCAGGGACTCTGTTGTGATCGGCGATGCCGACTACCACCTCGACGCTGTGCTCGCCCGCCTCGACTTGGCTCTGGAAGACCTCTGGCCCTTCGACGTGCAGAAAGTCGCCGAAGGACACTTCTGCGTCCGCTACTACGACGGACAGGACCAGCGGGTGGTCGCTCATGAATTCGACGAGAACTTCAGATTTATCCGGGAAACCCGCGGCCATATAGCCGAGTGGGTCGGCGAGGATGTGTACTTCAAGTGGTTCCGCAACGTCCCCTTCCGCTGCCCGGTCGTGCCCGGCGACGATTTCGGAACCTTTTAACCTCTGGGCGGGGGACCCACAGTTTCGCCCAATTTTGGCGAAAGGTGGGACAGCATGGTGCCCCACATCTGCACGTCTTTGGCAGATGTGGGAGAGCTTAGTGCCCTTTCGCGTCCTTTGCGCGCTCTGCGTCCTTTGCGTTGCGCGTTTACGCCGCCTTCAGCCCGGCCACCGTCCGCTCGCGCTGCGCCAGCGCAATTGCCCCGGTCGCCGCCGCCGACGCCTCCGCCACAAACAGCGCCTTCATCAGCGTGCCTCGCGGACGGTCGTGTAAGATCCCCGCCAGCCGCGTCGCCGCCATCGCACCCAGCCCAAGGGTCTGCGCCAGCAGTGCCGGACGCATCCATCTCGGCTTGGCGGCTGCCAGTGCGAAGAACGCTCCCAAGCCGATTTCCAGGCCGCCATACATGGTGCGTAGTTCGGTGGTGCCGCGTCCCGATCTCGGCCTCACGTCAACGCTTCCCAGCATTTCTTTCGGACGCGCCAGGCACGCCGCGCCGAAGCCGGCGAACCCGGCGGCAGCAGTTATCAGAGCAAATCGTGACCAGTTCATGCCTGCACTGATGCACGCGCACCTAGCCTTGCTGCTCGCAGAATCGGACGAGATTTATTCCTGAATCACCACGTCAGGGAAGGAGCCGGCATCCGTCGTCTCGGCCATGATCGTCGTGCGGTGCTTGGAGAGTTCGGTGAACAGCAGTTCAACTGCGGTCAGCAATTCCTCGAATGCGGGTTGAAGGTGCTCCGGCGCAGTGGCCGTAACGTCCGCGGTCAGGTTGCGGCAAAGCTGCGTGGCGACGCGTACCCGTTCCTGGTTCAAGTACGTCAACACTGGCACGGTGTCGTCCTGCCGCGCCTTCGTTTCCAGGTAACGCTGCACCGCCCATGCCGTCGTGCGCACGTGGCCCAGCGCCTCGCGGAAATCCTGCAACACCGACGGATCCACGTCGGTGCAGAGCAGCAGATCCTCGATGTCGCGCAGATTGTCGGCAGCCTTCGCCATTTGTGCCGCGATGAAGGCGGCGTCAGGCTTGCGCAATGCCGGCGGCGCTGCTGCCTGCAGGCTTTCCACCGTGGCAAGAAACTTCTTGAACCGTTCTTCGTCGCCGTCACTGATGAACTGCACGAACTCGATTCCCATCCCCATCTCGGGATGAGACGTACGTACCACCCCCACCACCGCCGCCTCGGTCTCCCCCACACGCATGTTGACGCGCACCCGCGTGAGCATGGGCAGGGGCTTCGCCGTCTGGCAATAGCACCCGGTGCGGCTGATGTCAGTCAGTGTGGTCCACTGACCGTCCAGGGCGCCCAGCACGCTGACCTCTGCACCGCCCTCGACGCTAAACCGGGGGTTCTGTCGTCGCTCCGGCTGGCCTCGCGAACGTCCCCTCTCGCCCCGCAGCACGAAGGGATCACTTTCCACGTGGTTCCACAACGCCTGCCCGTTCGCCTCCAGGTTCCAAACGTCCTTTTGTAGCTCCAGGCAACGCACCCCCACATGGAACTCATTGGTGGAGCGCACGTGTTTCACCCAGACCACTTCGAAGCGGGCCTTGCGGTGATGATGCTGAATCAGGATCGGCGCACCGACTTGCACCAAGGCGTGCACTCCGCCCAGTCGGGCGCCGCCATAGTTGTAGTCCAGCGTGTGCGCCACCCCAAAAAATGCCCGGCCCGCCGCGTCCGTGCCGGAGATGCGGACGGGGAGCACACTCCTGATGCGAGTTCGCTTACGTCTGCCCACTGTTCCTTCAGGCCCGACAATGCCGTGATAACGCCCTTCTTAGAACAGCTTACGGCAGTTTGCAAGGGAAATCCGGCAGACGCAGTTACCCCCGTAGTACGCTTGTGTACACGTTCGGCGCCTGCCACCGGCGCATCGATATCCCGGACTGCCGCAGGGCAAAATCGCATCTTACCTTTGGAGCTGCAACCCGGTTTGCGTCCACAGATACGGTAAACCATGTTCAGCCATGCCCCTTTGCCGTTTGTCACTGCGAAACAAGACTGCCTGCCGCTCCAGGTCGAATCCGGCCCGCCGGGACCTCCTTCGCGGGCGAACCGGACAGCGGCCCAGCGCAGCCCGGCATTCGGCATTGCTGCACTGACGGCCAGTTATCTGGCGGCGTCCCTTTTCGCCCGGTACTTCGTCATCCGTCCGGAGATCCTTGCCCCTGTCTGGCTCGGCGCCGGGGTGCTGCTCATCGGGATCCTCTGGCTGCCCCTGCGGGTCTTCGTCCCGGCGGTAATTGCTGTTTTCTTCGCCGGATTGCTAGGCAACTGGGCGACCGGCGTGCCTCTGCTGCCGAGCGCAGCCTTTGCTTTCGCCAACTGCATCGGCGGCGCACTTGCGGCATTCGCGCTGAAGCGCCGCCTGCCCCGCCGCGATCCCCGCCTCGAAAGTCTCAGGGGCCTCGGACTCCTCGTGCTCATCGGCTGCATATTGGCCAACGCCGTTGGTGCGCTGGCAGGTGCGACGGTGGTGGCCGCATTCAATTTTGGGCCCTTCGGCCATGCCTGGGTTTTGTGGGTTCTGTCGAATGCGCTGGGAGTCCTGATCGTGGTCCCGCTGGCCTCGGAGTGGCGCGCACTCATCGCCGATGGCATCAAGTTGCCCCGCCCCCGGAGTTGGACGGAAGCCATCATCTTCTCCATCGTGCTGGTCGGCGCTGGACTGCTAAGCCTCTTCCGCCATCCCGATCCGGCCGGCTACACCTTCATTGCGCCCTTCCTGATGTTTCCCCTGCTGGTGTGGGCGGCGCTGCGTTTTGGCCCGGCGGGCGCCGCCAGCGCGTCTTTTGTTCTCACCCTGCTGGTGCTCGTTTCCACGGCGCGGGGACTGGGCCGCTTTTCCGCGCAATACGAATCGCTTTCCACCCGCTTCGTCGAGCTTCAGTTGTTCCTGCTCGCGGCAATGCTCTGCTCGCTGATTCCCGCCATTGTCCTGCGCGAGCGCGAACACAGCAGCGCCGCTCTGAATGCCAGCCAGCGCGAACTCGTTGCCGCCAAGCAGTTGGCGGAAACCCACTTGGCCCAACTCCGCACCACCCTCGACGCCATGGCCGAAGGCGTGTTCGTTGCCGATAGCCACGCGCATCCCATTCTCGCCAACAAAGCATTTTTCGCAATGCATGGTTTCGATCCCAGTCTGCCTCTGCCGGCGCAACTGAGCGACTACAACAGCATGCTGCGCGTTTTCGACGAGCAAGGCCGGCCGGTGCCGGTCTCCGAGTGGCCGATTTCACGCGCCTTGCGCGGCGAGACCGTCTCGCGCCTTGTCATGCGCCTCGACCTCGGCACGCGGCGAGCCATCTTTCAGTACAACGCCGCCCCCGTGCTCGGCCCCAAAGGTGAAGTCCGCATGGCGGTACTTACCATGGAAGACATCACCGGCCCGCGCCGCGCCGAAGAAGCGCTGATCCGCAGCGAGAAACTTGCCACCGTGGGCCGCATGGCCGCTACCGTGGCCCACGAGATCAACAACCCGCTGGCCGCCGCCATGAATGCCTTGTTCCTGGCCTCGGTAGACGACTCCATTCCCGCCAGCGTCCGCCAGAACCTGGAACTGGCCGACCGCGAACTCCAGCGGGTTGCACATATCACCCGCCAGACGCTGGGTTTTTACCGGGAACTGGGCAAGTCGGGCGCGGTGCAACCCGCCGAAGTCATCGACGGGATCCTCGATCTGTTTGGTCCCAAACTGCGCAACAAGAACATCACCGTACGCCGCCGTTACACCAGCACCGAACAGGTGTACACCGTGGAAGGCGAGCTGCGCCAGATCATTTCCAACCTCGTCGCTAACGCCATTGACGCCGTCGCGCCCAACGGCGTCCTGTACGTGCGTACTGCCGGGCCGGCCGACGATCGCGGCGGCCGTCCCATGGTTCGCTTCACCATCGCTGACAACGGCGCCGGCATTGCGCCCGAGCACCTCAAGCGCATCTTCGAACCCTTCTTCACCACCAAGGAATCCGTCGGCACCGG
Organism: Terriglobales bacterium; assembly: GCA_041946775.1. Taxonomy (GTDB): domain Bacteria; phylum Acidobacteriota; class Terriglobia; order Terriglobales; family Acidobacteriaceae; genus JBHGBA01. The sequence goes on along the minus strand of JBHGBA010000005.1, from coordinate 98,392 downwards.
CCTTGGCCTCTGGGTCACCTGTGAACTGGTGAAGAAGCACGAGGGCAAAATCCGCGTCCGCAGCCGCCTCGGTCGAGGCGCCGTCTTTTCCGTTTGGCTTCCCACCGAACGCCGCCGCCGGCAGCGCGACACCACCGCGTAACGCTCGTGGTGCCTCACATCTGCGCGCTTTTGGCAGACGTTGAAAAGGGGGCACGCGAGCATAGCTCCGCCCTCCCGGCTGCGGGCCCCAGGGCGTCGTAGCGCCGCCGTCTCGGCGGGCCTCCGGGGTGTGATAGTGCCACGTTTCTCCCGTGAGGCAAAAAGAAAAAGGGCAGTACTCGCTGCCCGTCGATACTGCCCTTGCTTCTCCTTGCCTGCTGCGCTTTACTGCAAATGCAAACTCCTCAGCATCTGCTCGAAAGTCGGCCGCAATTCGCCGAAATTGTTCTCCGGGGCGACGAACACCACGTAAATGATGCCCCGCCCTTGGCCCGTCGGCAGCGCCACCAGCCAGTCACGTTCCTGGAGCGGCCGGCCGTTGTGCCGCACCGGTGACGTGCCGCGCAGATCCACCGAGCGTCCCTGCACTCCGTTCACGGTGATCCGCTGGGGATTGCCCACCGCGGTCAGGCCGGGGTTGGAGTGCTGCAACCCGCTGATCAGTTGCTGCACAGCATCGTCCAGATTTGCCGCGTCCTGCGCCTGCGCCCCGTTGATGACCGCTCCGTACGCAATCGCCCCCTCAGCCACGCCCGCTGTCGGCGCAATGGTCACCCCACCGCCCTGACTGTCGCCGAACACCTGCCAATTGCCGGGATACTTGATTCGGAAGTACTGGTGCTCATACTGCCTGAAGCTGCTGCTCGGGCGCACCTGTTGCATGCTGACCGAGTCTAGGCTGCCACCCGCAGCGGTTGTCTCCTCGCCCGGCATGGTCGCGCTCGTCGGTGTGGCTCCGCTCTGGCGGTTTTGCCGCGCCCACGTGCCATTCTTTGCCCCCTGAGCGATTTGCTGCGCCGTGTAAACCTTCACCTTCTGGGCGGCTGACTTGGCCTGCTGGAACTGCGCCGTGTTCTGCGTCCACTGCTTCGGCGGCCAGTTCTTGGTCTCTTCCGTAATCGCCGCATACCGATTCCCGGGATTCGGGTGGTCGCTCAGAAACTGCGGCCCGCCTCTGCCGGCTTCCTGCTCCAACTTCTCGAAGAATTGCGCGATTGCCTGCGGGTTATAGTCCCGCTTGTACGCAATGATCGCGCCCACCGAGTCGGCCTGCGCCTCGTCTTTCCGCGAGTACTTCATGGACAGCAACCCGCCGGTGATCTGCCCGCCGATACTCGCCAGCGCCCCGCCTACCCCGCCGATCATCTGCCCGAGGATCTGCCCCAGACCGGCCAGGATGCTCGGCCCCTGGTTCGCCTTCATCTGCTTGATGGAGTGCTGCATGTACACGTGCGCCATCTCGTGCGCCATCACGCCCGCCAACTGCGCCTCGTTATTCGCGGCCAGTACCGTTCCTACGTTGATGAATATCGGGCCGCCCGGCAGCGCGAAGGCGTTAATGTCTTTTTGTTGGATCACGTGGAACTCGAACGGCCACGAATACTGCTGCGGAATGACCCCGGCCAGCTTTTGGCCCAGGTTGCGCACATACTGGCTCAGCGGGTTGTCGTCCGGCAGCACCGGCATCTGCTGGTAAACCTCGCCCATCACCTTGTGCCCAAGCTGTATCTGCTGCTCCTTGGACACCCCGGTGTCGCCCGGATCGGGCAATTGCGGCTGCGACGGCGTCGCCGCCAGCAACGCTTCTGGCGCGAGCATCAGCACTGCCAGCAGCAGCGCCAGCGCGCGCTTCATCGCCCCGTCGCGCCAAGCACAAAATCGAACTTTCATGGTCATCACCTGCTCAGCGGGTCTGCATCCCGTGCTCACCCCGAACCCAACAACACGGCACATAACCCGGGAATCCCGACGAAGTAGCAGGTTCCCGCCCAAACTTGCTGCACCCAATGGGATCGGATACTTCCTTAGATGCTACTCCGCCCGACAAGGCGCTACTTCCGCTGTGTCCCCCGTGTCCCCTGTGGTTAGCTTCTCGAGCCCCAGCCGCGCAGCGGCCGTTGAATCGTACGGGCGCTCGGTCACGTGTGTTGTGTGTGCCAGAACAATGGAATTTTCAGGCCAGAAGGGCAAGGAAGTTTTCAGGGCAGGGAACACAGGAGGGAAATGCCGACCCGCTTGGCCGTGTGTCGAGGCGTTTAATGAGCCCGTCCCAGACGGTGGGAGCCCCCCGCGACCCCTTAGGGATTTCCGCGTGGCGGAATTCGCACACAGGATCTCATGTGACGAGCAGGGCCCCCGGCTCATTGTCGTTGGCTCAAAAAAACGACCGCCAACATCACCAACTTTGCAGGCCGGCTGCTAGCTGTGATGCTAGAGAAAAGGCAATTAGCTGACAAGGGGCGTTGCTGAAAAAGATGGCAGTTGAAGTGCAAAAGCGCGACGCAAAGGACGCCAAGGACGCAAAGGACGCCAAGGACGCAAAGCATGCAAAGGAACCAAGCGTTCCGGGCTAGCCGGCGCGTTTGGTCTCGCGCAGCACCTCGTCGAGCGCGCCGGACAGGTGGCGGGTGCGCTGGGCGACGTCGGCAGCAATGGCGTCGTACTTGCGTTTGAGGACGTGGTACTCGTCGGCAATGTTGAGCGCGGCCAGGACGGCGAGCCGCAGCGAGTCCACCGTGGAGGTCTGCTCCGCTACGGCACGCATCTTGGTATCAACGTATTCAGCGAGTTTGAAGATGTAATCCGGATCGGAGCCGCGCAGGTTGTACGGCTGGTCGTAGATTTCCACGCGAACGCTGCTGTTCGTCTGCGTCGTCTGGCTCAATCGTGCCTCCAGTACTCAGTACCCGGTGGCGCTACTGGGTAAAGGCCTCTCCCAACCCGTACTCTACTCTTCGGCCAGAGCGTCAATTTGTCCGAGAAGCTTCTCGACGCGGCCCCGGACCTCTTCGCGCTCGCGGCGGAGGGAGACGTTCTCGCTGCGAATGGCCTCGAGTTCTTCTTCGCGCAGTTGCAGTTGCTCGCGCAGCCGGGCAGAGTCGCGCTCGGCGGCAGCCCGGGCCTCGCGCGCCGATTTCAGCAGTTCGATAGTGCGATAGATCTTTTCTTCAAGCGAATGCAGATTGTCGGCCGGAGCGTCCGGCGCCTGGCGGACTGCGTTAACAGACATGAATGCTGGGTCCCTTCGCAAAAATTCTGAGCTAATGCGAGCGCAGTATAACTCAGAACCGCAGCGGGTGGTCTGTGGATGTTTGCCAGATGTGCCGCGAAATGCAACCGTGGCGCAAAAGGGAAAGACTAGTGTCCTGATTAGGAGAAACTAATTTTGAAACACGCTATAACAACGGATTTAGGGCCGTTTCAGGGTGAGTGTATACCGCCATTCTTTGAAAGGGCACGCCTTCAGGCGTGCCGTACGGGAAGGGTACGGACCCAGCTTTAGCCGCCGAGGGGACGAGTTTTCCGTCAGGGCCTAAAGGGCCTTTTTCAAAGAAGCTATTCCGGCACGGCTGAAAGCCGTGCCTTTCAAGGATCGGGATACACCTTCACTGAAAATGCTGTAGACGGATTAAAGCGGACAGGTTCTTTTCCTTGTGTGGTCTCAATCGGCCTTAATGCACCGGGCGCACAGGATTGCACGGCACGGCGTCATCCCGCCAGCAGGCCGGAGCCGCCCAGGGTGCTGAGAGCCTTTTCAATTTGGGCTGGTAAGGCTGATTCCAAGTCGCGCCCGCTGCTGCTGTCGAGTTGGCAGCGGCCGGTGCGAACCGAGGCCGTTAATGCTGCAGCGAGAGTTGCCCGATCGCGGGTGCCGTCGAGCAGCGGGATGAGTTCGCGGAGACAGGGGTCACTGACGTCTACCATGTGGTGATAGGGATTGGTTGCAAGCATGGCGCCGGCCGCGACTTCGGCCCGCGTCAAGGCGGAGACCTGCGGGCGGTCACCCGCGTGGCGTGGTGCCCGTATAGGCGCGGTGCGCAGCCGGAGCGCCTCGGCGGCGAACAGCCGGAGAATGGTGTCGCGGTGCTGCTGCCAGCCATCGAATTGCGCAAGCGGCAGCGTGTTGGGCCAGGCCGCGGCCAAGGTGGTCAGCAGGTGTTTCGCCCAGGGCTGGTTGGTAGTGACCGTGCGGTTTGCATCGAGGCGGAACTGCTGGGTGCCGTCGGGTTGTTCCGCGCCCGGCGGCATGGAAGATGCGACATGCATATCTTGCAGCGGCGGTGCGGCGAGGCTGCGGTCAAGAGCAATGCCCTCGTGACATATTAGGCTCTGGCGGAAGCGGCGAACGTGAAGGAAGTCGAGATACTGTTCGCCGCGAACGAAGTTGTCGCCGGCGAATTGCTGCACCTTGCGCCCCTCGCCCACGGCAGTCGCGCCCAGCACCGAATCCACGTCAGCGACGTACTGCAAGCGATGGCATGCCGCTGATGCGATGAATTCGTGCAGGTAGATGGGCTCCTGGATGGGCGCCAGGTCATCGTGGTAGATGTGGTGTTCGTCGCACTCGGCGATATGCCGTACCTCCTCGCGAATGACGCGACCGCATTCGTCGTCGGGGCTGGCGCCGGAAATCCAGGCAGCGATTTCCGCTGCAGCGGTTAGCTTTTCTGCCGGATTGTGCAGTTCGCGCGTGTGGTACCGCATGAGGTCGCGCACCAGCATGCGAAAGTACCAGCCCGGCAGGGCGTTGTAGCTGATGAAGCCCAAGCCGTGCTCCGACAGGTTTTCGCGGCAGATCTCGAAAATGCGCGTGCGCACCGCTTCCGGCACCCACGAATAAAGCCCGTGGGCGATGATGTAGTCGAACTGCTCATGCGGGCGGTATTCCAGAAGGTCGGCGCGATGCAATTCCAGATTGTGCAGGCCCAGGTACTCCGCCATGGCGCGGCCGCGTTGCAGCGGCCCGGCGGCGTAATCAACGCCGACGATGCGCGCCTGTGGATGATGAAACGCGATCCCCACCAAGTTGGAGCAGTCGCCACAGCCGAGTTCGAGGACGCGGGCGCGGTCGGGATTCGCGGGCGTCATGCCGAACAGTGTGCCGAGGGTGGCGAGGCGATCCGGGTGCGTCCAGGGGCGGGCGCGCGTGGGATAAGGGATTTCGTCGTAGGCGGCGGCGTGTGTGGACATTGGAGAGGAAGCTTACTACAGAATTACTCGCGCGCCAGTCTCAGTCGCCCTGCCCGGCTCGCCGGCCGCTGTACATGCACACCCAGGGCTGGCGCCCTGGAATAATCTCAGCCGCCGCTCCGCGCGGCTGTGTTCGCGGCGCCTTGGATGAAAAGTCCAACGAAGGCGATGATAGAAGTCCAACCACGGGGGTCACAGAGGACACAGGCGGGGCCCTCCACTGAATCACTGATTCAGTGAATCAGTGACTCAGGGCTGGGCGCCGACCGGTTGTTCGTTCTTGACCGGCGCAGCGGCTTTGCCCTGAACGGGGGTCAGCCAGTGATAGCGGTCGGGCGCGGAGCCGTCGAGAATGGCGAAGAAGTCCTTGCGCAGGATCTGCGTAATCGGCCCCACGGCGCCTTTGCCGACCTTGATCTTGTCCACCGAGCGAATGGGCGTAATCTCTGCCGCCGTGCCGGTAAAGAACACCTCGTCGGCGATGTACAGCATTTCGCGCGGAATCATCTGCTCGATGACAGGAACACAGTGGTCCTTGGCGAGGCGGATGACAGTGTCGCGGGTGATGCCGGGCAAGACAGAATTCCCGAGAGGCGCGGTGTACAGATTACCGTTGCGCACCACAAAAAGGTTCTCGCCTGAGCCCTCGCTGACGTAGCCGCTGGCGTCGAGCGCAATGCCTTCGACGTAGCCGTTGAGAATGGCTTCCATCTTGATGAGCTGCGAGTTCATGTAATTGGCGGCGGATTTCGCCATCGCCGGCAACGTGTTAGGCGCAATGCGCGTCCAGGAAGAAACACAGACGTCAACGCCGTCGTCGGCACCAGCCAGGTAAGTGCCCCAGGGATAATTCACCATCCAGACTTCGGGCGCGCATTTGAGCGGATTCACACCGGCGTCGCCGTAGCCGCGCAGAATGATGGGACGGATATAGCACGGGGCGACACCGTTGCGCTGGATCAGGTCGAGCATGGCGCGTACCAGCTCGTCGCGCGTGTAAGGAACCTCCATGCGGTAGATCTTGGCGGAGTCGAGCAGGCGCTGCATGTGTTCCTGGGCGCGGAAGACAGCCGGGCCGGAGGGCAGCGCGTAACAGCGAATGCCCTCGAAGACCGCGGTCCCGTAGTTGATGACGTGCGCCATTACGTGGATCTTGGCCTCGTCCCAGGGAACGAAATTGCCGTTGTGCCAGATCTTGTCCGTCTTCTGAATCATCGGAGCTCCTTGGCCACGTTGTGCGGGAGTGCTGGGGGAATCGTATTTAATTATAGAACATCGTTTCCCGTTTCCCGTTCTCCGTTTTCCGTTTTCCGCCAAAAGAGCGTCGCGCCAAACGAGTAGCGCCGCCTTCCCCGGCGGCGGGCCCCGCTTTACCTCTGCGTTCCTCCGTGCTCCCCTCTGCGCCCCCTGCGGTTAAGCTTTGTTGGGAAAACGGAAAACGGAAAACGGAGACCGGAAAGCGGAACACGGAGAACGGGACCTCTTGCTGCTATTTCTTGGCGACGTTCACTTCGGCGGGTTTGGCTTCCGGCTTCAGTTCTGCGACGCTGACTAGGATGGGTTTGCGGTCCTTGATTTCGTCGCCGCGGAAGAACTGGCCGGTGCGGACGCGCATTTCCGGCATGGCGGTGAACGGCTTGGAATAGTCATTGCGTGCGTTCCACAGCATAAAGCCGATGCCGCCCTTCTCCTTTGCGACCTTTACCTGGGTCATGATGTAGGCCGGCGAGTAGGTGCTGGTGCGCCAGCCAAAGGCCTGGAGCCACGGGCGCAGTATGACGCCGCTGTCTTTGGTGATAACGCGGAACTTGTCCATGGACTCAGAGATGAAGTGCTCGGGCGCGTCGCCGGGCGACTTGATGTTGTCCATGCCGAAGAAGTGCGAGGGGTAGATCATGGGCGAGAGCACATCGCAGTGGCGGGCCATCTGCCGAATGTCTTGCCCGGTGTGGGCCAGGTCGACCGAACGCTGCCAGGCCATAACGCCGAAGACATCGAGCGAGAACAGGACACCAAGCGGCTTCAGTTGCTGGTGCGCGTTGGCGAGGAAGTCGTTGAGAACGTCGGAGCGCTGCCACTTGGGCTGGGTCTTCTCGAAGGCGAACTGCGCGTCCTTCTGGTCGCCTTCGGCGGGAAAGCGGACGTAATCGAACTGGATCTCGTCCACGCCGGACTCAGCGGCAAAACGCGCCAGGGCAATATTGTACGCCTGCACATCAGGATGCGATGGATCGACCCAAACGAGTTTGCCGTTTTCACGCCACACGTTGCCGGTGGCTCGCGAGCGCACGCCGAGTTCGGGATGATGGGTGACCAGATACTCGTCACGAAATATCGCAATACGAGCTATGGCGTGCATCTCGAGCGAGTGCAGCCAGCGCACGTACTTGGCCAAATTACGGAGCGGCGGTGTGACCCGGCCGGCCAGCGGGCTCTCCATGGGATAAACGGCGGAAGCGTGCAGCAGCGGGTTGTCCCAGCCAACGTTGATCAGACCGTCACTGTCCTTCACGTCGAAGACGACCGCGTTGCCGCCCATGCGGCGCCATTGCCGCACCAGTTCGAGTCCGCGGGCGCTGCCCGCCATGGTTCCCGTCAGGTAAATGGCGCGGGCTTCGAAATCCTTAGGGACGGAGACCGGCTTCTCGCTGATTTCGGGCTCGTAGCCGGGGATGATAACGCTCTGGCCGGGTTTGATCCACAGGCCCTTCAGCGTGGGATTGGCTTCTCGCAAGGCTTTTTCGAGTTCCGCGCCGGTCATGTACTTGGTCCGGGGGAGGTATCGGCTGACCAAACTGGGAACGCTAAGCAAACGCTCGGCCGTGAACACCGTGGTGTCTTGCGGAACTTGTGCGACAGCCACTGCGGGCCTGAGTTCCGCCGCAATCAGCGGAGGCGGCGCAACGCGCCCCAGCACCAGCAGGGCCAGCGCGAAACTGAACAATGCGAGATATCCGGCGGTCAGGTAAAGGCGAGCGGTGCGTAGCATGAATCCGGTCCCCCCGGCGCGCAGGCGTGTGCTGTGCGCGGACGACACCGGATACTAGCATGAACTCTGGATGACGACGGCGCAAGCGGAGGGCACGTTAGTCCATGTACAACTCGCTTTCGTGTCTGTTCCGGCAAGTGCAGCGACCACCCCGAATTCTTTTCTTTCATTCGGCATCTAACATAGTGGTCGGGGGAGTGTTGCTCCGGGAAAACCGAAATGGGAACCGCCTATTGGTGCGAGCCAAGCTTTTCAGCCATTTTTGCAACTCCGGGACAATCTTCTCCATCAGACCAAAGCAGTTTCGCTCACCGAGCGAGCCTGGTCCCGAGGAAGTATGGGGGCCGAATTGATATGAAGACTGGTCTTAATACCGCTCTTGATCCTACCCGCCGCAGTTCCGATGCGCAGGAATTCGAAGCTTCGTTGCGCCGCCGCATAGTTGGGCAGAACCAGGCCATCGAGAAGATGACCGAAATTTACCAGATGTTCCTGGCAGGACTGAATGCCCCGGGACGGCCCGTGGGGAACCTACTGTTTCTCGGACCCACAGGTTCGGGTAAAACGAGAGTGGTCGAGGCCTGCGCGGAGGCGCTGTTCGGCGACCCGCGCGCGATGATCAAGATTGATTGTGCGGAGTTCCAGCACTCGCACGAGATCGCTAAGCTGATCGGTTCACCGCCGGGATATCTTGGCCATCGCGAAACCCATCCCTTGCTCACTCAGGAAGCGATTAACCAGTGGCATACCGACCGGCTGAAGCTGTCGTTGCTGCTGTTCGACGAGATTGAGAAGGCCAGCGATGCGCTGTGGCAGTTGCTGCTGGGCATCCTCGATAAGGCCACACTCACGCTGGGCGACAACCGGCGCGTGGACCTGTCGTGCTGCATCATCGTCATGACCTCCAATCTGGGCGCCGGCGAGATGGAAGGCCTCATGAGCGGCGGCATGGGATTCGCCCAGAAGCCGCAGAGCATTGACCAGAAGTTCGACGACAAAATCACGCGGACGGCGCAGGAAGCGGCACGACGCAAGTTCTCGCCGGAGTTCATGAACCGCATAGACAAGGTGGTGGTCTTCAAGACCCTGCGGCCGGAGCACCTGGAGCAGATCCTGGAGATTGAACTGGGACTGGTGCAGCAGCGGATCCTCCAGGCGACCGGGAACAACCAGTTCGTATTCTCGTGCACGCCGGCAGTGAAGTCGTTTCTGCTGCGCGAGGGCACTGACCCGAAGTACGGCGCGCGCCATCTGAAGCGCTCGATCGAGCGGAACGTGGTATTTCCGCTGGCGAACCTGGTGGCCACGGGGCAGGTGAAACTCGGCGATTTCGTGCGGATTGACATGAACCAGGAAGGGCGCATGGTATTCGTCAAGGAAGCCGAGGGCGCACTGGTGCCGGTGCTGCTGGAGAAGTACGGCAGCGAGTTCGGCGCGCAGTCACAGACGGCACGGGCACGTACGGCGGCGAACCGCCGGGACGCCAGCGCGGCGCCGCTGCTCGATCACAAGTAAGGACCACGCGAAGCGGGATTACCGGAGGGAGTGCTCGGAAGGGCGCTCCCTTATTGCTTTGGCCCGAAGTCCGTCCAAAAGCTGGACGCGAAGGACGCAGAGGGCGCAGAGATGCCGCCGGTTTCACCTGTAAGTATGAAAATCGGCGCGGCGCGCTTCAGCCGTCCCACCTGTGGCTTGGCTTTGATCCTGCTACACTAACTCCTGACTCCCACATTCGGCCGCATACATCAAAAGCGTGTAAGCTAAGAGCTAAAAGCTAACAGCTAAGAGCTAACAGCTAAGAGCTTCTGCTTTGCATCCACAGCTTTTCCATCTCGGATCCTTCTGGGTACCGGCCTACGGTGTGCTGGTCGCCACCGGCGTGCTCGTCGGACTCTATGTAGCCGCCCGCTTCGCCGCCCGCTCCGGCGTTGACCCGGAGAAGGCCTGGAACCTCGGCATCCTGGCCGTCATTTCCGCCATCATCGGCGCCAAGCTGCTGCTGTTCGTGGACGACTGGAGCTGGTACTCGTCCCATCCCGGCGAGATTTTCAGCCTCTCGACGCTACGCGCCGGCGGCGTCTTCTACGGTGGCCTGATCGCGGCAGTCGCGGCTTCGGTCTGGTACATCCGTCGTAAGCGCCTGCCCGTGCTCCGTACTTGCGACGCCTTCGCGCCCGGCATCGCCATCGGCCACGCCATCGGCCGCCTCGGTTGCTTCGCCGCTGGCTGCTGTTACGGCAAGCCGACCAGCCTGCCCTGGGGCGTCATCTTCGCCGACCCCATGGCCCACACGCTTTCCGACACCCCGCTCCACGTGCCCATCCATCCCACGCAGTTGTATGAATCTGCCGTGGAGCTGATCAACTTCTTCGTCCTCGTGTGGCTGCTCAAACGCAAGAAGAACGACGGCCAGGTGATCGGCGCCTATATGTTCCTCTACGGCTTCGCCCGTTATTTCCTGGAATTCCTGCGCGACGATCCGGAGCGCGGCGCGGTCTTCAACAACGCCATGACCGGGACACAACTGATCTCAATCCTGCTCGTCATCGCTGGCGGACTGCTCTGGCTGCGCCGCCCTAAGAAAGTCGCCGAAGCCGCCGCCGTCACCGCCCGCTAATCGGTGCCTGTAACGTAGCGCCCCCCTCCCCGGCGGCGGGCCTCGCCGTTCCTTCGCGCATTCCGCTGTGCCCCTTTGCCGTAGAAATTTCGTGCGCGACAGGGGCGACAGTGACCGAGCGCCCGCCGCAGAGCGGCGGCTGAACTTAACCCAAGGCACCAGCCCTGGGTGAGCGCGCACAGCGCGCCGGCCCCTAGGGGCGACTGACGTTGCCACAGCACCAATTTTCCGGTTTGCGGGTGGGAGTCCCTCTTATCTTCGACTGCGGTTAAGCTTCTCCCGGGTAAAACGGAAAACGCCCGGCGTTCTACAATGCTGTCATGATGCGAGTCGCCGCCCTGACGCTGGTCCTCATCCCGCTCGCCTTCGCGGAGCACACCAAAGTTCCCGTCACCGAAATCAGCGCCGACATGGGACGCTGCTCAGCTTCCTTCCACGTCACCGACATGGCCGGCGAACCGCTCTACAACGTCACCATCAGCACTACCATCCGCCACGGCTTCCTGAACCGGCGCAAGCTCGAGCTGCAAGCGGGCACCAACTCCGACGGCCGCGCCCGCTTCGTCAAGCTGCCCAACCACGTCAAGAATCCCATCGTATTCACCGTCACCAACAGCGTCGATACTGCCACCCGCAGCTACGATCCCGGCACCAACTGCCACGCCGAATACAACATCCCGTTGCAAACGAAACAGGAAGCCCCTGGGCCGAAGCTGTAAGCTGGACGTAACTTGAATGGTTATGGTGAGAGGTTTGTAATCCCGAGCGCAGCGCGGCCGCTGTTGCCGCGCAGAGTCGAGCGAACTTGTGCTTAACGCGCGGGGCAAGTCACAAATCGCAAATCACTACTTCACAAATCCCACCGTCTCCACCGCCCTCCACAAATACCAACTCGCCACCGACCGGTACGGCCGCCACCGCTCGCCCCGCCGCAGCATCTGCTTTTTCGTGGGCAACTCGCGCGTGCGAAACGTGAGCTTGAAGCCTTTGCGCACCCCGTAATCGTCCAGCGGCAACACGTCCGGACGCCCCAGGCGGAAAATCAGTAGCATCTCCACCGTCCACTGCCCGATGCCGCGAATTCTCGTCAGCCGCTCGATCAGCTCCTCATCGCTCATGCGCCCCGCCTGGCGCAGCGTGGGTACCGTCCCGGCGAGCGTCTTGGCCGCAAGGTCGCGCAGTGCCGCCATCTTGTTGCGCGACAGCCCGGCCGAGCGCAGCAACTCATCGCTCGCCCCAGCAATGTCTTCCGGATGTACAAACTTATGCGCGGGGAAGAGGCCATCCACCCGCGCCAGGATCGCCGCCGCCGCCTTGCCCGCCAGTTGCTGATAGATGATGGAGCGCAGCAGCGAATAGAAAATCGAGTGCTCGATGCGCGGCTCCAGCCCGCACGGTCCCACCCGCTCGATTAGCCGCCCCAGTTTCTCATCCGCCACACAAAGATGCGCCACAGCAGCTTCTTTGTTCCACTTCATCTGTGTCCCCTGCGTCCCCTGTGGGGAGGCTTTACTCCGCCGCTTCCGCCTCCAACGCCGTAATCACCTCGTCCTCCACGTCCCACTTCTTCAAAATTCCGATGATCGTACGCGTGGCAAACCCCGCCCTCGCCAACGTGCGGAACACCTTGGCCGCCTGCTTCTGGTCCGCAGGTTTCTTGATGTGCCTGCGCAGCAGGAACTCGCGCGCCAGCTTTTCTTCATTCACCCCCGCATACGCTTCGCCGACGGTCTTATCGATCACGTCGCCGTGCACACCCTTCGTCTTCAGATCGGTGATGACCCGCCGCCGGCCCAACTTGTCGTTTTCGCGGCGCAACGAAGAATACGTGCGTGCATATTCGGTGTCGTTCAGGTAGCGTTGCTCTTTCAGCTTATCGACGACGACCTCGACCATCGTCTCCGCGCTGTCCTGCCCCGCCACCCGCTGCCGCAGCAGCCGCTTCATCTCGGCCACTGTGCGCATGCGCCGCCCCAGCGCGGCCACTGCGTACTCATATAACTCGACGATGTTATAGGGCGTCTTGCGGCGGGCGAAAGCCATAAGTCTGCAGTTTACAAAACATCATAGCCTTTAGCTCTTAGCTTTTAGCCTTTGGCTACCCCCAGTTTCGGGGAGGAGCTAAGGCTAACAGCTAAAGGCTAAAGGCTAAAGGCTGACAACTGGCAACCGCCAACTGACAACTACCTCCCAAACCCTCCAAACCCCGTCGCCTGCATGTCGTCCCTTGCCTGGTCGGCGGTTGAAGAGATGCCCTGCACGCGCAGCTTGAAATCGTCCGGGTTCGACGCGTTCTCCAGCGCGACTTCGTACGAAATCAGCCCCTGCTGATACAAGTCGTAGAGCGACTGGTCGAACGTCTGCATGCCGTACTGCGACGTGCCCGCGGCGATCGCCTCGCGGATCATGCGCGTCTTTTCCGGCGTGATGATGCATTCCTTGATGTACGCGGTCGCCATCATGATCTCTACCGCCGGCACGCGCCCCGCGTTGTCTGCCCGGCGCACCAGGCGCTGGCTGATGACGGCCCGCAGCGTGGCCGCCAGTTGCAGCCGTATCTGCTTCTGCTCCGGCGGCGGGAACACGGCGATGATGCGGTTGATGGTCTCCACCGCATCCAGCGTGTGCAGCGTCGAGAGCACCAGGTGTCCGGTCTCGGCGGCGTGCAGCGCCGTGGCGATTGTCTCCAGGTCGCGCATTTCGCCCACCAGGATCACGTCCGGGTCCTGGCGCAGGCTGGCGCGCAGTGCCGACGCGAACGACGGCGTGTCCACCTCCACCTCGCGCTGGTTGACAAATCCCTTCTTGTCGCGGTGCAGAAATTCGATTGGGTCTTCAATGGTAATGATGTGCTCGGCACGCGTGGAATTCATGCGGTCAATCATTGCCGCCAGCGTCGTAGACTTACCAGAACCGGTTATGCCCGTCACCAGCACCAGGCCGCGTGTCTCGTCGCAGATCCGCTCCACGATCCTCGGCAGATAGAGCTCGTCCATGCCGCGTATCTTGGTGGGAATCACGCGCAGCACCACGCCTACGTTGCCGCGCTGCTGGAAGACGTTGACGCGGAACCGCCCCAGCCCGGCGACGCCGTAAGCCATGTCGAGTTCCGCGTTCTCTTTGAACTTCTGTTTCTGCCGGTTCGACATCATGCTGAACGCCATGTTCAGCATCTCTTCGGCGCTGATGCGCGGCTGCTCGGTCAGCGATACCAGCTCGCCATCCACGCGCAGGCAGGGGTAGTTGCCGACCTTCAGGTGCAAGTCCGATGCTTTTCGCTCGACCGCTATACGCAGCAGATCGTCAATGTGCATGGGCGCAGTCCAGTCCCTCTGGGGTGAGCTGAAAGTACCACGTCCCGACGGCGCTTTCCAGTTACCCTTTTGCAGACAGGAACACGGAAGGGCATTACACCCTTACGCGCTGCCCCTCCCTATTCGTTGTGGCTGGGTCAGGCAGAACACGGTTGAGGACAGCCCCTACCCTTGCCAGGGTTCATCGGCGCTGCCGCCATAGATCTGCGGGACCTTTGAGCCCATCGGCCTCAGATATGCGGAAAGCTGTCCACGATGGTGCACCGAATGATTGATCGCAAATTGCAGATATATGAATCTCGGATAGTTGAATAAGACGCCGGCAAAGTTTTGCTTCTCGGCTAGCTTGTCACCGGACAGGCCGCGCACGGCAGCGATTGCCTTGGGCAGGTGCGCCTGATACCACTCCAGCACGCCCGAAATCGAATTCGGCTTCTGCTTGTTCAAAGCCTCGAAATCCTCATTGCCCGTCGCGATCCAATCCAGGACTCCGATCTCGCTGCTGGCCACGTGCCATGCCAGATCTCCGGCGGTAAACGACTTTGGGTCGAGCCGGAAATCGGGGTTGGTGACGGCCATGATCACCTTGGTGGTAATCGCGCTCTCGTGTTCGATCGTCTTGAGCATGATCTCGGCGTTGATGCGCGCAATTTCAGGGGTGAACGAGGGAGTGCTTGTAGCCATACACGCTCCTTTGCGACTGGCCATCATACGCCCAGCACCGGAGGCATGGAAGGGTTGCGCCGATAAGCCAAAGGCGCGGCTCACTCCCGCGACAGTCAGTCGCGCAGCTTGATCCCGAGCTCCTTCAACTGCGCATCGGTCACCGGCGTCGGCGCGTCCACCATCAGGTCCATTGCTTTCGCTGTCTTGGGGAAGGGAATCACCTCGCGCAGCGACTCCGCGCCCGCCAGGATCATCACGATCCGGTCCAGTCCCAGCGCAATGCCGCCGTGCGGCGGCGTACCGTAGGTCAGCGCTTGCAGGAAGAACCCGAACCGCTGCCGCGCCTCTTCGTCGCTCATGCCGAGCGCGCGGAAGATGCGTGCCTGCACGTCCTGCCGATGGATGCGGATCGAGCCTGACCCCAGCTCCGTGCCGTTGAGCACCACGTCGTAGGCCAGCGCGCGCACCGCCCCGGGGTCCGATTCCAGCTTGTCCATGTCGCGCTCGTGCGGCGAGGTAAACGGATGGTGCGCCGCCGCCCAGCGCTTCTCCTCGGCGTCCCACTCGAACATCGGGAAGTCGGTCACCCACAGGAAACGGAAATCCCCCGGCTTGAAGAGCCCATGCCGGTCCGCATACTTCTGCCCCAGGGCCGCGCGCAACGCTCCCGCCGCCGTATAGACATTAATATCGTGACGCGATACTGCCGGCTTCTCGTGCGCTTCCGTCGGGTGCGGCCCCACCTGCTGTCCTCCGGCGACGATCACCACCAGGTCGTGCGCTTCGGCGCCGCTCATCTCGCGCGCCTTCGCCATCGCCTGCGGAAATGCCTTCTCCAGCCGCTTCGCATCCTCAAACAGCTTCGCCCCTTCCGCTTTCACCGCGAACAGCGGCTTCAGATCATCGCGCTCCTTGCGCGACAACTCGCCTACCTTCGGGATGCGGATCAGCATCACCGGCGATTCCGGCTCGATGTTGAGTTTCGCCAGGTCCTCCGCCGTGAACGCCTCGCGGACGTCCGTCATCGCCGGCAACCGCAGGTCGGGCTTGTCGCTGCCGTACAGCCGCATCGCCTGGTCGTACGTCATCTGTGGGAACGGGCCATTCAGCTCATGACCCGCCGCCGCAAACGCCGCGCCCACGAATCCCTCGACCACCTCGAATATGCTCTCCAGTTGCGGAAAACTCATCTCCAGGTCAATCTGTGTGAACTCCGGCTGCCGGTCGGCCCGCAGGTCTTCATCGCGGAAGCAGCGCACCACCTGGAAATACTTGTCGAACCCGCTGATCATCAGGATCTGCTTGAACAATTGCGGCGATTGCGGCAGCGCGTAAAACTTCCCCTTATGCACGCGGCTGGGCACCAGGTAATCGCGCGCGCCTTCCGGTGTCGAGCGCGTCATGAACGGCGTCTCAACCTCCAGGAAACCCTGCTCCGACAGGTACTCGCGAATGGCCCGCGTCACCTTGTGCCGCAGCATCACATTGCGCTGCAACTCCGGACGCCGCAGATCAATGTAGCGATACTCCAGCCGCAACTCTTCATTCGGCAGAGGCGTTTCGCCCGGAAGAAACGGCGGCGGCGCGCTGACGTTCAACAGCTTCAAGTCGCTCGCCACCAGTTCGATCTCGCCCGTCGCCAGGTTCTTATTCACCGTGTTCGGATCGCGCTGCTTCACCGTGCCGGTGACCGCGATCACGTACTCCGAGCGCAGCGCCTCCGCCTTTTCGTGCGCCTCCGGACTCGCCTCCTTGTCGAAGATCACCTGCGTCATCCCGGTGCGGTCGCGCACGTCAATAAAAATCAGGCTGCCCAAGTCGCGCCGGCGGTTCACCCATCCCATCAGCGTCGCCGTTTTCCCTGCATCGCTGACGCGCAGTTCGCCGCACATGTGCGTGCGTTCGAGTTCTCCCAGAAAATCCAAAGACGGACTCGCAGCTCTGACTTCTTCTGCCATTGCATTCTTCTCTTTATGTGAGCTATCCGCAGCAGGGCGGAATGACTGTCCGATTGTAATGCGTCCTGCTCGTAGCGCCCGCCGTCCCGGCGGCGGATCCGGTTTGTTATGTGTCCCCCGTGTCCTCTGTGGTTCAGGTGTTTCGGTGTGCCCCTGGAAACCAGAAACTAGAAACTAGAAACTTTCTCGGCCCTGACGTGCCGCCCCAACTCCCCCCGCGCCACCGTCACCTGCTCTTTGGTCTTCAGGTCCTTCACCGTAAACTGCCCCGCGCCCACTTCATTTTCCCCAACAATCACGATATATCGCGCCCCGATCTTTTCCGCCGTCTCAAACGACTTCTTCAGCCGGAACGTCTCATCGCCCAACGCGACCACCAATCCCTGCTCGCGCAATTCCCGCGCCAGCACCGCCGCCGGAACGTCCATCCCGTCGCCCAGCGGCGCGATATACGCATCAGCCACTTCAGCCGGCAGCTTTGCCGTCTCCTGCAAAGTCAGCACCAGCCGGTCTTCGCCAATGGCAAATCCGATGCCCGGCGCTCTCGGCCCGCCCAGCGCCTCCGACAACCCGTCGTACCGCCCGCCACCCAGGATTGCATTCTGTGCGCCCAGCGCCCCGTGCGTGAATTCAAACGTGGTTCGCTGGTAATAGTCCAACCCGCGCACCAGCCGCGCGTTCACCACGTACTGTATTCCCAGCGCATCCAGGATTTGCCGCAGCTTCGCAAAGTGCTCCCGGCACGGCTCGTCCAGATAATCCGCGATCTTCGGCAGCGCCTCGATGATCGGCTGGTCTTCCGGCACCTTGCAGTCCAGCACTCGCAGCGGATTCGTCTCCGCCCGCCGCTGACAATCCGCGCACATCCTGTCTTTCACGCCCGCCAGCGCCTGCCGCAGCGCCGCGTTATACCGCTCGCGGTCCTGTGGACACCCGACCGAATTCAACTCCAGTGTCCATCCCTCGATGCCCAGCCGGTTGAGCAGCGTGGCCAGCATCTCCAGGATTTCCGCGTCCCGCGCCGGCGACTCGCTCCCCGCCGCCGGCGGCCCGATCATCTCCGCCCCGATCTGATAAAACTGCCGGTAACGCCCCTTCTGCGGACGCTCCCGTCGAAACTGCGGCCCCAGGTAATACAACTTCTGCACCCCCGGTCGCTCCCACAACTTGTGCTCGATGTACGCCCGCACCACCCCCGCCGTGTTCTCCGGACGCAGCGTCAGGGACTGCCCCTTCTCCGATGCCGCCCGCCCCCGGTCCTCCCACGTGTACATTTCCTTTGAAACGATATCGGTCTCTTCACCGACCGATCGAGCGAACAGTTGGGTTTCCTCGAACACGGGCGTGCGGATCTCGCGGAAGTTGTACGCGCGGAACACCTCGCGCGCCACTTCCTCGACGTAGTTCCACAAAGCCGTCTCCGGCGGCAGCAGATCGCGGGTTCCTCGTATGGCTTTAATCATGACAAGTCAGCAACCAGAACCAAGCAGCGAGCAACAAGCGACAACCGTGTAGCGCCGCCGTCTCGGCGGCGGATCCAGCCCCCTGTGTCCTCTGTGTCCCCCTGCGGTTCGAGTCTTCGTCGCAACTTACGCTGTCATCCTGAGCGCGCGTGCCTTCCGCGTGCGAAGGACCTATGCATTACTACGCGGTCCCGATCACCGGATCACCCGATCACCTGATTTGCTTTCCTGCCGGTACTCCTCTTTGTAATCCAGATAATTCCTCGCGTATTGCAAGATCATCTCCTGCATCTCGTCGTTGTCAATCTTCTTGCGAAACTTCCCCGGTACTCCCGCCCACAGCGAATACGGCTCGACGATCGTGCCTTCCGGAATCACCGTTCCAGCCGCGATAATCGACCCAGTTCCCACGCGCGCGCCGTTCAGGACGACCGATCCCATCCCGATCAGACAGCGGTCCTCCACCACGCAGCCGTGCAGCGTGACCGAGTGCCCGACGGTTACCCACTCGCCCACCTCTACCGGCCACTTTTCCAGCATGCCGTGCAGCACCGAGCAGTCCTGTATGTTCGAGTTGGCGCCCACGCGTATATAGTGCACGTCGCCGCGCAGCACGCAATTCATCCACACGCTGGCGTTCTCCGCCAGCGTCACTTCGCCGATAAGCTGCGCCGACTCATCCACGAAGCAACTCGCATGGACCCGCGGCCACTTGTTCTGATAGGAGCGAATCATAGTTTCCACACCCGAGTGGGAAAATTAAACAGTAACACAATCTTTCCACCACTCCTGGGCCGGTCCCCAATCGCATTCAGCGTGGTGCCCGCCCTCGCGCCGTGCCGTTCGGCGCAAGGGTGGGTTGACGCTCAGCAGTTTCGCAATCCCGCGTCCACGCATCACAACTCGGAAAACTCAAGGAGATTTTTCCATGGAAACCCGCACTTATGGTCAGCGCGAAGATGCTTTCACCGGCGCAATCGAGTCGCAGACTTCCAAGCTGCCCAGCAGCGCGTATTTGGCCTTCGCCGTCAGCGCCATGGCCGCCTCAGCCGTTCTGAAGGTCCTCGGCAAAGACGACTGGTCGTTGTTCATCGGACAGTGGGCGCCGTCGCTCCTGATTATGGGCATGTACAACAAAATGGTGAAGCAGCTTGGCTCCGACCGCTACACCCGCGCTGCCTGAACCCCACCCGGAGCCAGACACAACCCGGCAACCCGCATTGGAATCGGCGCGCGTTCTCCCCGCGCGCCGCATTTCGTCGTTCCTGTGTGTTCTCGGTGAGCAACGTTCACGCGGGCTTCCCGGCAGTGTACTCTGCGCCAGCGGGCACGCACGATACCAGCACGAAACCTGGAAAGTGTCCTGATAGCTCTGTCATCCCGAGCGAGCTGCTTTTGCCGCGAGTCGATCCTGCAATCCCCGCAACTCGGAGATGCACACCGCTCAACCTGGCGAACTAGAACGGCCGCCCCAAAACTACCGGTGGCCCAGCTGCGCAGTGGCGGCAGATGTTAGCCCAGAGCCAGCTCTGGGCTCCCCGCTGACCCACTGTCCCGCTGTTCCACTTTCGGAACGCCACTCCACTTTTCCTTCCCGCCCGCGCCGCGTCCAAGTACAATCCCTCCCCTCAAACGCAAGCTCATGAAAACTACTCTCTGCATCCTGGCCTTACTCGCCACTGCCCTCGCCCAGGACGCCGCCACCGGCGCTGTCTGCGGCAGCATCACCGACCCCACTGGCGCCCACGTCTCCGGGGCCAGCGTTACCGTCGTGAACGCGGCGAACGGTTTCCAACGCCACACCACCACCAGCACCGAGGGCACTTTCGCCATCGAAGGTCTTCCTCCCGGCGAATACATCGTCCGCGTCGCATCTCCCGGCATGGCGACCGCCGAGCGCACCGGCATCACCGTCCACCTTGGCAGCCAGGTCGAACTCACCTTCGCCCTTCGTCTGGCCGGTACGCGCGAGACCGTCATCGTCCCCGGCGGCACTCCGCTCGTCGAGACCCAGCCCACTGCCGTTTCCAGTGTGATTGACGAACGCGCCATCGCCGAGTTGCCGCTCAACGGCCGCCGCTTCAGCGACCTGGCGTTGCTCTCGCCCGGTGTCACCGACGATCCGCGCAGTCTTACTTCCGGTTCCCACGGTGACCTCGCCTTTGGCGGCGTCCGCGGCCTGCACACCAGCTTTCTGGTGGACGGTGCCGATCACAACAACGCCTTCTTCGCCCAGGCCCGCGGCCGCTATCGCGCGCCCTATCAGTTCTCCAACGAAGTCATCCAGGAGTTCCGCGTCTCCTCCAACACCTACGGTGCCGACCTCGGCCGCAGCGGCGGCGCCGTCATCAACGTTGCTACCCGTTCCGGTTCCAACTACATCCACGGCAGCGCCTTCTATTACTTGCGCGACAGCCGCTTCAACGCCCGCCATCCCTTCACGCCCACAAAGCCGCGCGACCGCCAGCACCAGTTCGGTTTTACCCTCGGCGGCCCGGTCCGCAAGAACAAGATCTTCTACTTCGCCGGACTCGATCAGCACATCTTCCACGTGCCCACCTACGTGCCGATCAATGTCGTACCCAAGCCGCACACCCCGGGCAACCAGGGCGACTATGAAGATTCCGACAAAGCGCTTGTCTTCGCCGCCGCCGACCGCCTCTCGCAGATGGGCGGCGTCTTTCAGTCGGCGCTGCTCGGCAACGCCGCCTTCGCCAAGCTCGACTGGAACATCTCCACGCGCCACTTCCTCAGCGCGCGCCTGAACACCTCGCGCTATTACGGCAGCAACAACGTGTATTTTGACCCCGCGAATCCGCTGAGTTCGTACGCCGCCAGCAGTAACGGGCGCGAGTCCGTAGCGACCGAGTCTGCGTCGCTCTCGCTTACCAGCGCGCTCGCTTATCGCGTGACCAGCGCCTTGCGCGCACAGTTCTCCCACGACCGCCAGCAGTCACGCGCCAACTCCGAGGACGTGCTGCAAAAAGTGAGCGGCATCATTGACGGCTTCGGCCGCGCCAGCATCCTCCCCCGCCTGACCAACGAGCGCCGCCTGCACCTCGCCGACACCCTCAGCCTCCAGGGCCGCCGCCACACCTGGAAATTGGGCGCCGACCTCAGCCTCACCTGGATTCGCAACTATTTTCCGCTGATGTTTGGCGGCCAGTACACCTTCGACGACATCCGCGTGGACCCGTTCACCTTCGAGCCGCGCCTCTACGGCCTGAAGCTGACCCCGCTGCGCGCCTTTGCCCATGCCCTCCCTCGCTACTATTCCCAGAACTTCGGGTCATCTATATCGCATCCCGATACAAATGAGTATGCCTTCTTCGTACAAGATGCCGTGCGTGTCACTAACCACTTCGGCGTCACCCTCGGCCTGCGCTACGACCTTCAGACCTTCCCCACTGACCGGCTCGTCCACAACCCGCTGTGGCCCGCCTCCGGCAAGCTGCCCTCGGACCGCAACAACTTCGCGCCGCGCGTCGGCTTCGCCTGCTCGCTCGGCGAGCAGCGCCCCTTCGTGGTTCGCGGTGGCTGGGGCATGTTCTATCCCCGCATCCCGCAGATGTACAACTCCGCCGTCGAGACTGATAACGGCCTGAACCGCACCCATCTTTTCCTCGACAATTACGATTACTGGAACCGGGTTGTTTTTCCCGCATATCCTTTACCGCTGGTCTCATGTCCGTCCGGCACGACCTTCTGCGCGCCCCCGCCGCAGATCACCAACAAACTCACCGCTGAGGTCTCCGCCTTTGCTCCCGAATTCCACACTCCTGTCGTGCAACAAGCCAGTTTCGGAGTTGAGAAGGAAATAGCGCGCCGCCTCGCCGTTGGCGCCAACTACCTCTATGTCCACGGCCAAGGCCTCATCCGCTCGCGTGATGTCAACCTGCCGCGTCCCGTGCAACTCACCTATCCCGTATTCGACGAATTCGGATCCAACTTCCTCGGCGAGTTCTACACGGTGGACTCATTCGCCACCTGGCAGATGACGTCATCCCTCACCTGTGCGCTTCCGCCATGCCTGAATCCGGTTGCGCGCCCCATCCCGCAACTCGGCGCGATCAACCAGTTCGAGAGCGCAGCCTCCAGCATTTATCACGGACTGACTCTCTCCGCCCGCCGCCGAATGAGCAGCGGTTTCTACTTCCGCCTCGCCTACACCTGGGCGCATGCCATTGACGACGGCCAGGACCAGCTCATCACCGGCCGTCCCGGCAACGTGCAGAACAGCTATGCCACCAATGCCGAGCGCGCCTCCAGCGTCACCGACCAGCGCCATCGTTTCGTGTTTTCCTGGATTGCCGAGCCGCACCCCTTCCACCGCGAGCACCCGGTTTTGCGCGCGATTTTCAACCGCTGGAAATTTTCCGGCGTAATTACGGCCGGCAGCGGCCGCCCCTACAGCGCCCGCATCTACGGCGACGCCAACGCCGACGGCAACGATTACAACGACCGGCTCCCCGGTGTCTCCCGCAACTCCTCAGTCGGCCCCGACTATGCCACTACCGACATCCGCCTTGCCCGTAAACTGCGTGTCACTGACCACTTACAAGCGGAAATTCGCGCCGAGTCCTTCAATCTGTTCAACCGCGCCAACAAGCGCATGGACCTCACTGACGACGGCTTCCGCAGCGCCGCCGCGCACTTCGCCTTGTTTAGCAGCAACATCGCCGGCCAGCCCTGTCCCGCGCAATTCCGAAAACTCGCCAATTACCGCCAGCCGGTCAGCGCCTATGCGCCCCGCCAATTGCAGTTTGCGTTGCGCCTCAGCTTCTGACAGGCTCCCGATTCGGGAGCATCCATTTTCGCCAAATAAATGATGCTGCTTGACTTACCTCGCGAAACTTGGGATAAATACAAGGGTCCTACCGGGCTGGTTTGGGGGTGTTTGGCTTTTGGCAGAGGTTCGGATTCAAGAGGGCGAATCATTGGAAAATGCCCTCCGCCGCTTCAAACGCAAGGTTCAACAGGAAGACATCATCAAGGAGGTCAAGCGACACAGTTATTACCTCAAGCCGGGCGAGAAGAGGCGAGCGAAAGAGGCTTTGGCGCGTAAGCGAAGTCGAAAGAAAGCGCGCAAGGAGCAAGATTAGTTCAGGATCCGGGCCGCTTTTCGCAAAGCGGCCCCTTTTCTTTTACCGCCACGTCAGTCTCCGGCGGGAGATCCGCAGTCGGCAGTAGCTTTGTAGTGGGGGCCAAACGGGTTGCTGTGGAGGAGTCCCTGGGTGGTGGTGTGCTGCTGTGTGCCGGAGTAGTTGGCTAGCGGGGGCGAGCACATCCTCAGGTGTCGGGCCGTCCAGGGAATTACGGGAGAGGGAGCTCGATCCAAATGGAATTCCAGGACAAGGTGTTGAAGTGCGTGGACTGCGGCGCCGAATTTGTTTTCACCGCGGGAGAACAACTGTTCTTCCACGACAAACAATTCAAGAATGAGCCCAAGCGCTGTAAGCCGTGCAAAGCGAAGCGCGCACAAATGCTGGGGATTGCCACCCCAGGCACGTATCCTAAAGTCGAAACGCGGACGACATGCTCGCAGTGCGGCAAGGAGACCACAGTTCCGTTCAAGCCCACGCAGGGGCGGCCGGTATTCTGCCGCGAATGTTTCCAGCAACGACGCGCAGCGGCGGCTTCCGCATAACCAGTTTGCCTAAAGTTGTTGGCTGTCACAACAGGAATGAACCCCAGGAATCTCCTCCCCTTCCTGCGGGCATTTTCCCGTCAACTGGCCCTGCGAATGCTGTTCCGCGCGGGCGACTTCGAATTCGCCGAGACGGCGCGCGCGGGACCTTTTTCGTGCCGATGTTTGTGGTCCTCGTGCGCGATCAGCAAGGCCTCGATCTGGCGTAGCAAGTCTTCCGTTCCCACCGGCTTCACCAGCAGAGATTGCGCGCCTTGCGTATTCCAATCGCTGCCCAGCGAGGGGTAGGCGGTAAGGATGGCAGTGGCAGGATCGTAGGACTGACGGCGAGCGGCGCGGATCACATCGTACCCGGCAGTGTCGTACTCCATCTTCATGTCGGTGATGACCATGTGGTAGCTGGCTTCTTCCAGTTTGTGCATGGCTTCGCGCGCCGAGTCGGCGGTCTCGACCTCGAAGCCGTGCATTTCCAGAATGGCTTTCAGGGTCAGCAGGATGGTGAGTTCATCGTCGACAAGAAGAATGCGGCGTTTCATGATCGCTCCGTTGCTTCTACTGCTATGCCGCCAGACGATGCGCGGGTCCATGTGAGATGCCAAAACCACTGTTCGTGTTTGCGAATGCTGCCGCGTCGAGTGAACGCCGGAAGCGACCGGCGCGGGACTTATAATATCACTTGTGTCGACCTTCTATGTGGAGAACTTCGGATGCCGCGCGACGCAGGCGGATGGCGCGGCGATCGAACGCGAGCTGCTCGAACGCGGCTTGAATCCGGCGGACGCGCCGGATGATGCACAGGTCGTGGTGCTGAACACCTGCACGGTGACGGCGTCGGCCGATCAGGATGTGCGCGCCGCGATCCGCCGCATTCACCGCACGAACCCCGGCTGCCGAATTTTGGTGACCGGTTGTTATGCGCAGCGCGCGCCGCAGGAGATCGCGGCGATTCCGGGCGTGAGCGCGGTGGTCGGCAATTCGCACAAAATGCAGGTGGCGGAGATTGCGAATAGCTTGACCGCGGAGGGCGCAAAGGAAACAAAGGAAAAACACACCACCACAGGGGACACAGAGGAACCGAAGATTTACGTGGGCGATATGTTTGCGCACACGGAGTTGGTGGGCGCGCCAGTGTTTGAGGCGGGGGCGAAGACGCGGCCCAACCTGAAGGTGCAGGACGGATGCAATAACCGGTGCTCGTTCTGCATCATCCCATTCGTGCGCGGGCGCAGCCGCTCGCTGCCGCTGGACGAATCTGTCCGTGAAGTGCAGGCGCTGGTGGATGCCGGTTATCGCGAGGTGGTGATCAGCGGGATCAATCTCGGGAGATGGGGGCGGGACCTCAGTCAAGCAGCGAGCAGCACGCAGCTAGCAACCAGCGACAAGCAGCTGGCAGCAGGCAACGAGCAAACGGCGATAAGCGGCCGAGCGCAATTGCGGTTTGTGGACCTGGTGCGGGCAATCCTGGAACGGACCACGCTGGAGAAGCTGCGGATTTCTTCGGTCGAGCCGATGGACTGGAGCGACGAGCTGATTGGGCTGGTGGCGAACTCGCCGCGCATCGCCCAGCACGCGCATGTGCCGATGCAGTCGGGCAGCGACCGTATCCTGCGCGCCATGCATCGCAAGTACCGTCCGTGGCACTATGCCGACCGCATCGGGCGGATCCGCGCGGCCATGCCCACGGCGGCGATTGGCGCAGATGTGATGGTCGGATTCCCCGGCGAGACGGATGCCGATTTCGAGCAGACGCGGCGCATGGTGGAAGAGCTGCCATTTACCTATCTGCATGTGTTCAGCTACTCATCGCGGCCGGGGACGCCTTCGGCAACGATGCCGCAGCAGGTGCCCCCGCCGGTGGTGAAAAAGCGCAACCGCATTCTTCGCGAGCTGGCGGCGGAGAAGAAGCTGCGATTCATGCGCTCGTTCGTCGGGCGGGAGATTGAGGCGATCACGCTGAACGTTTATGAGGATGGTTACACCGAGGCGCTGACCGACAATTATCTGAAGCTGCGCATTCCTGGCCGGCACGAGCCGAACCAGTGGGCGCGGGCGCGGGTGGAGAGAGTTGACGCAGAGGGAATGTTTGTGATTGGGGACGGTCTTGTGCGGTTGTGAATAGCGCCTGGTGGCGCATGATTGTGAACCGGGCTGCATCGCACGCATGTTTTTTGATCACAAATTACATGTGTGATTACGCCCTCAACGCTCCACCCACCGCTTCCAGCACTTCGATGATCTGCTGCGCCCACACCGCCACTTCCTGGTCGGTCAGCGTCCGCTCCGGCGACTGGAACTCCGCCCGCAGCAGCACCGAGTACTTGCCCGCCGGTATCGCGCCCCCGCGGAAAATCTCGACCGGCGCAAAGCTGCGCAGCTCGGCAATCTTCAGCGCCTCGACCACGCTGCGTATGCGCTCGAACGTCACCGCGTCGTCAAACATGAACGAGAAATCGCGGTCCACCGCCGGATAGCGCGGAATGGGCGTGTACTGCGGTTCGCGCAGTGCGTGCTGATACAGCCGGTCCAGGTAGATCTCGCCGATATACACATCCTGCCGCAGCTTGCGCGCGGCGGCCATCTCCGGATGCAACTGCCCGAAGCGCGCCACCGTGCTGCCGTCCATCACCGCGCGCGCCGCCCGCCCCGGATGGAAGAACTCCGCCGCGTGCTGATCGAAGTAAAGCGACCTGCACTCGAACTGTTCCAGCAACTGCTCGATATCGCCCTTCATATCGAAAAACGTGTACGCCCGCGGCGCCTGCGCCCAATTGCCCGCCCGCACGTTACCGGTTGCGCCCATGGCGATGCGTTTGCGCTCGTCCGCGCGCTCGCCGAATTTCTCAAACACGTGTCCCGCCTCGAACAGCCGCACGTCGTTGTTTCCTCGGTTCAGGTTGTAGGCGAGCATTTGCAGCATGCCGGGCAAAAGCGAGGTCCGCATCACCGCCGCCTCGTCGCTGATCGGGTTCTCCAGCGTCAGTACCTGGCCCGAGGTGAACGCCCGTGCGTCCGCCTCGCCGATGAACGTCAGCGACACGGCTTCGTCATACCCCTGCGCCAGCAGGGTACGGCGCAGTCTCGCGTCCTTGCGCTCGTCGGGCAGGTCAACCACCGCGCCCGCGAACTCGGGCAGCGTATTGGGGAAATTCTCATAGCCGTGAATGCGCGCGATCTCTTCAATCAGGTCAATCTCGCGCTCTACATCCAGCCGCCACGTCGGCACTTGCACAGTGAAATCTACCGGCTCTTCCGCCACCACCGCGTGCGCTCCACCCACCATCGGCGGATTCACGATTGCGGTAGAACTCACACTCTTGTCATCCCGAGCGAGCCCGGCCGGGTTTGCCGGGCGATGCGAGGGATCTGCTTTTACGGCGGTAACCAACCTCCCCGGCGTCACCCCGAACCCCAACCTTCGCAGCGTGCGCTCAATCTCGACCTCCTCAATATCTTTGCCGAGAATCCGCAGCACTTCCCGCCGCCGCAACGCCAACTCCGGCCGCTTCACCGTGCGCGCCACGGCGTCAATCTCGCCGCCTTCCAGCGTGCCGCCTGCCGACTCAAGAATCAGTTGCGCCACCCGTGCACACGCCACTGGCGTCGCCCCCCAATCCGCGCCGCGCTCGAAGCGGTGCGACGCATCCGTGTGCAGCCCGTGCCGCCGCGCTGTCTTGCGCACCGTCACCGGATCGAACCACGCCGACTCGATCAGCACGTTGCGCGTTTTCTCCGTGATCATCGAATCGAAGCCGCCCATGACGCCCGCGAGCGCCACCGGCTTCACCGCATCGGCGATCACGAGGTCTTCCTTCGACAGCTTCCGCTCCACGCCATCCAGCGTGCGCAGCGACTCGCCCTCGCGCGCCCGTCGCACAATGATCTTTGCGCCCTCGAGCAGATCCAGGTCAAAAGCGTGCGTCGGATGCCCCATCTCCCACAATACGTAGTTGCTCGCGTCGGCAACGTTGTTGATGGACCGCTGTTCGACCGACTCCAGCCGCCTCACCATCCACTCGGGCGTCTCTTTGATCGTTACCCCGCGAACGATCCGCGCCGTGTAGCGCGCACAGCCCTTTGCGTCCTCGATGGCGATCGGGAACGGCTCGCGCTGTCCGGGCTTCTTCTTGTCCTTGTCCTTTTCGGGCTTGGGGTCCCACTCGGCGCCCGCGCTCGCCGCCATCGCCATCGCCGGAAGCTTCACCTGCAACGGCTTCAGCTCGACATCGAAAATCGCCGCGCACTCCCGCGCGACGCCGTAATGGTTCATCACGTCCGGACGGTTTGACGTGAACTCGACCTCGTACACCACCTGCCCGGCGGCATCGGTCTCCATGCCTTCGACCGCAATGCCATGCAGCGTCAGCTCTTCCGCGAGTTTCCGGTCATCAACCTTCAGGTCAACAAACTCGCGCACCCATTGAGGAGAAATCTTCATGCCATTTGCTTATTTGGTCATTTGGTTGTTTGCTTATTTCGGTTCATGCGCCGCGATCGAGCACATAACCAAATAGCGAAACAACCAAATATCCAAATCGCCTTCTCTGCGCCCTCTGTGAATACCTCTGCGCCCTCTGCGGTAATTCTTTACGCGAACTGCCGCAAAAACCGCACATCCCCGATGTAGAACTGCTGTATATCATCCAGCCCGTACATCATCATCGCAATCCGCTCCACGCCCATGCCGAACGCGAACCCGCTGACCTGCTCCGGGTCGTAGCCGACGAACCCATACAGCGCCGGGTCCACCATGCCCGCGCCCAGCAGCTCGATCCACCCGCTCTGCTTGCATATGCGGCACGCCTTCCCGCCGCAGAACGGGCACGAAATGTACACCTCGGCGCTCGGCTCGGTGAATGGGAAAAACGACGGCTGAAATTTCGTCCGCACCGACGACCCAAAAAACGCCTTCATCGCATGATCGAGCGTTCCTTTCAGATCGCAAAACGTGATGTCCTTGTCCACCGCCAGTCCTTCAACCTGGTGGAACACCGGCGAGTGCGTAGCGTCGGGCGCATCGTGCCGATGCACCTTGCCTGGAATCACAATGCGCACCGGAGGGGGCTGTTTCTCCATGGTGCGTATCTGCACAGGCGAGGTGTGCGTGCGCAGCAGCAAACGGTCACGCTGCGGACGGTTCTGCTGCCCGGCGATGAAAATCGTGTCCTGCGTGTCGCGCGCGGGATGCTCGGGCGGGAAGTTCAGCGACTCGAAATTGTAATAATCCGTCTCGACCTCGGGCCCTTCGCCCACCGAGTAGCCCATGTTGCGGAACACCGCCACGATCTCATTCATCGTGCGGATAATCGGATGCTCCGCGCCCAACTGGCGCCGGATTCCGGGCAGCGTCACGTCCACGCGCCCGGCCTCCAGCCGCGACGCCACCGCGCCGCTGGCGATGCGCTGCTCAGTCTCCGCAACCGTCTGCTCGACACGCTGCTTCAGCTCGTTCACCCGCCGGCCGACTTCGCGTTTCGCCGGTCCGGGCGCCGCCTTCAGCCACAGGTCGTTGATCTGCGTGAGCACGCCGCTCTTGCGCGCCATCCAGCGGTCGCGAAACGCCTTCCACTCGGCCTCGTTGCGCACCGCAGCCGCTTCCTGCTCGAGCGCAGCCGTCAGCTCCCCGGCCGCCTTGTCCAGCGCCTCGGGGGTGTACTCTGCGAGTTTTTTGACGGTGTACATCAAAAGCAAACCACGGATTCACACGGACTTACACGGATAGAACTATAAATAAATCCGTGTCAATCCGTGTGAATCCGTGGTTGGGTTTCCCGTTACGCCGTTGCGCCCAGCGCGTTCTTGGCCTGCTGGCACAAATTGGTAAACGCCGGCGCATCGTTGACTGCGATGTCCGCCAGGATCTTGCGGTCCAGCTCGATGCCCGCCTTCTTCAGCCCATTGACGAACTGACTGTAGCTCATGCCGTTCTGCTTGGCGGCGGCGCCTATGCGCACGATCCACAGCGCACGGAACTGGCGCTTCTTCTGCCGCCGGCCGGCAAAGGCGAACTTCAGTCCGCGCTCTACCGACTCTTTCGCAGCCCGGTAGAGCTTCGATTTAGTTAAAAAATGTCCTTCCGCGCGGTCCAGTATCTTTTTCCGCTTGGCGCGGCGCTTGGTTCCACGTTTTACGCGAGGCATTGGCTTCTCCTTTTTGTGGGCCATCCGGAGACTTGCTCCGGGCTATCGCGGCTGGAGGCAAGGAGACTCGAGGACTCTGGCCTCTTCACACGCGCTACTGGCTGCCAGCAACTAGTACGGCAGCATTCTCTTCACTTTCGGCGTATCCGCCGGGCTCAACACCACCTGCTCCCGCAGTTTGCGTTTGCGCTTGGTGTCCTTGGACGTCAGGATGTGGCGCAAGTGCGAATGGCCGCGCTTCACCTTCCCGGTGGCGGTCTTTTTGAAGCGCTTGGCCGCTCCGCTATGGGTCTTCAGTTTCGGCATGACTTATGACTTCCCTCTATTGGCGTACAGCAAATCTCGTGTAGCGCCGCCGTCCCGGCGGCGAACCCTGTGTCCCCTGTGTCTTCAGCGTCCTCTGTGTTGAGTTGTGGAACCGCGAAGCGGCGGCTGGACATCACCGCTGCGCCGCACCGGGCATAGGCGGCGTTCCCTGCGCTGGCGGCGGGGTCGCCGGCTTTTCCTTCTTCGGCGCCTGTGCCTTGGGCGGGGCCAGGATCACGTGCATCGTGTTGCCTTCCTGGCGCGGCCGGAACTCCACCACCGCCTTATCACCCAGCTCCGTGATCAATCTTTCCAAGATCGCGCGACCCAGCGGCTGGCGCGTCATTTCGCGCCCGCGGAAGAAGATCGTCGCCTTCACCTTGTCGCCTTCTTCCAGGAAGCGCAGCACGTGTTTCTTCTTCGTCTCGTAGTCGTGCTCGTCCACGTTGATGCGGAACTTGACTTCCTTGACGGTGATGACGTGCTGGTGCTTCTTTGCCGCCCGTTCTTTCTTCTCCTGTTCGTAGAGGTACTTGCCGAAATCCATGATGCGGCACACGGGCGGTTGCGCCGTGGGCGATACCTCTACCAGGTCCAGGTTCTTCTCACGAGCGATTTTCAGCGCCTCGTAAGGCGGCATGATGCCAAGCTGCTTGCCCTCGTCATCAATGACCCGCACCTCGCGCACCCGTATGCGCTCGTTTGTGCGAATGAACCGTTTGTCGATACCGGCCTCCCCAGAGACAGAACGACAAAATTATAGCACGCTGACCCCGTACCGCCGCCGTTCCGCTGCGGGCGATGCTTCCATCGTGCAGCGCCGCCGTCCCGGCGGCCGGCCCCGGTTTTCTTTCACGCTTCTGCGCCTTTCGCGCCCTCTGCGTTCAGCTTTCGCTCGCATAACGGAAAACTACAAACGAGGTCTGGTACGATTGTTCTCCTCCGATGAAACTGTTCCTCATCCTGCTCGTCCTTACCGCAACCGTCGCCGCGCAGCAAGCTCCGCGGTGCACTGGGCCCCGTTTCGCCCGCCGCTCGGTCAACATCGAAAGCTCACTGCTGCGCGTGGTGAAGTCTCCCGACCGGCAGAAACGCGTGTACATCCGCCACATCGAACGTCCCGACGCCACTCGCGTTCTGCTTACCGCCGTCGTCGGACCGAAGCGCTTCAGCCTTCGCCTGGACGGTCGCGGCGTCGAACTCCTCTGGTCGCCCGACTCGCGCCTGCTCGCCGTCAATCTCACCAACTGCTGCACCGGGCGCGACCCGGAATTGCATCTGTTCGACGTCAGCGCCGGCGGTGTGCGCAAACTGGATATCACTCCCGCACTCACCCGAGATTTCGGCAAAGACTTGCGCTGCCAAAAAGGAACCACCTCCGCGCAATCGGCCGCCACTGCTGCGCTCCACTGGCTCGACGACCACCGCCTGCTCGCCGCCGTCCGCGTTCCCGCTGGAGGCGTTTGCGACAGCCCGGGAATCTTTGAAGTCCGCGAAATCTCCGTTCCGGAAATGCGGGTGCTCAACACCTACAACCAACTTCAGGCCAAGTGGGAATTCTGGCACCTATTGGGCTGCGACCTGCGCGCCGCCGACAACAACTGCATACTGCATCCGAAGTCCTGCTGGAATCCCGCGCTTCACGGCAAGCGCTAATCGCCGCCGGTCCATCGCCACACGACCATTTTCGCCTTTCACCCTTGCGTCCTCTGCGTTTGAGCTTTTTCTCCCTTGTGTCCTCTGCGACCTTGGCGCCCCTTGCGTTTGTGCGCCGGTTCGGCCACAGTCTCTAACCAGTAGCCACCACTGACTTCTCTCGTTTTCCGTATGCTCCGGCATTACCTCTCCTGAAATCCATATCGCCCGGCCACGTCGCCGCTTATGCCCTGGCCCGGGAGATACAAACTGGGGCTGACCTGAACCGCTTCATCGACCTCTGGAACGGCCTGCCCCTCTGTCCCGCGGCTCCAACCAACGCCGGTCCCTTTCCGTGCAAATACCGATGGCGGCGCTACCCCGGGCCGCCTGCTGCTGGCCCATGTCGATCCCAACACGGAGTTCGGGTCCTGGTTCGACTCGTTCGACCTGCGCGTGACCAAGGGCATCAAGATCACCGAGCGGCATCAGTTCGAGGTGATCGCCGAGACCTTCAACCTGTTCAACATCACCAACATTCGCGGCTTCAACCGCAACAACTATTTCGGCTTCGACACGACCTTAGGCACCGTCAGTTCGCCCAACGCCAATTTCAACAAACCTACTAACACCGCCGGCGGATTCTTCGGATCGGGTGGCCCGCGCGCCTTCCAGTTCGCCCTGCGCTATAGCTTCTGATTTCGTCACGAGGCGATTCCCACGTTATGTGTCCGGTCTCGGGCGCATAACGTGGGTCCTCCAACTAGAAACTCGAAACTGGGAACCCCGGATGAAGTGTCACTTCTGGTGAGGAATCTCGTGGTCCTCGTGCAAGCGCAGCTCGCAGCGCCCGTTGTGACAGTGATCGTCACACGGAAAACAGCGCCCTTCCAGCGTCAGCGCGAGCACAATGCGGCAACAACAACGGCAGTAAAGAGTTTCCAGGGGTCTGGCTGGCCTTTTCGTCTCCACGGTGCCATTCTGGCTCACCGCTCCACAGCCGTGAAGATTCCCGAAGTAACGCCAGTCCATCAGGGGCGATCAACTGCATTCCCGGGCAGCTGCTGCCGTGCAGGCTGGGAATTCCGAGGGCACGAATTTTTCCGCAAGTTGTTTGAGTCGTGGCGCAAGCGATGATTCCGAGCGACGCGCGGGCGGTCTTGCCGTGCGGAATCGAGGGCAACTGACAACTGTCTCAATTTGTTGTCAATAGGCAAAAATTACACGAATGCACCTAACTTGCTGGCGGCACAGCAAATATAGTTCTCTGCATAATGGCTCTTTTACCCCTTCCAATGTGCTACTCTAAAAGTAGGTAGATAAAGACAAACGCGGCCGCCGAGGCCGCGTTTGTCATTTCGTTGGCCGCCACATAAGTCACTGCGCTGATGGTGCGGAGCTCAGTACAAATCTCACACCGCGCTGCCGATTCAGCTCCACCGTCGTCCTCAGATCGACCCTGCCGATCGGAAGGAGCCTCGATGTACCGTCTGGCTTGAGCAGTCGAATCTCGCCATTTTCCAGCCAATAGTCGGTTACGACGTACGCGCTCCCGTCCTCCAGCACGAGCACTGTCCCGGTTGCCTCCGCCTGCTCAGACCAGGTTGCCAGCGTCGGCTGGTCGTGCGCAGCGGGCCATAGGTCCCGCACGGCTGGTATGGCGATGCCACCGTAGCGCAGTGGAGTGGGAATGGTGTTTGGCATGCGCATCGGTGGTGCGCCTAGAGACACAAGTTTGGACGCGGTTGCGGGCACGAGGACATCCTCCATTAGCCTCAGCGTGAGGGCGCTTTCGTTGCGCAGCGTGGGACAGGGACCGCGCCTCGGAAGCATCAGCAACTTTACGGGCCATAGAGGAGGTAACATCCAGCCCACGGCGTCACGCTTTGGATGGCCGCGCCCGCGGATTCGACCTTCCCGGTCCACTCGCAACTTGGCGGCGGAGACCGTCTTAGCGGAAATCGGGACCGTTTCACCTGGAAGAACTAGGCGATCGAAAGTCAGCCTGATCCAGCCTTTGCCGAAGAAATGTCCAGGATCGTGAAAATCATCGAATCGTCCCGCGAGGTACGCACCCCGGGGGAAAACGGGGCGTCCGAAAAGGCCGACCGACGCTAAGTGGCAGAGTATCGGATCGCCCAATTCCAAGGTTTTCGAGGAGAGTGCAGGTTCATTGATGGTGCATCGCAGGAGAGTTCCTGCCGGCAGGATTTGCTCTTGTCCCTGGATACTGACAGCCGCCAGACAAAGGACAGCTGCGAATAACGACACTGTGCGCATAGCTGCCTCCAGTCGTTCGCTCGACGCCGTGGGTGGACTGCGCCACGAAGGCGTTTTTAGTCGTGGAGAACCATCGGGGTGTGTAGCCGGACTAGCACTATCATCCGCCGAAAACGACGGGTCAGTCGCGCGCAGGGCAATTGGGGAGCTTCTTGTGTGCGTGC
Source organism: Terriglobales bacterium (assembly GCA_041946775.1). Lineage (GTDB taxonomy): Bacteria > Acidobacteriota > Terriglobia > Terriglobales > Acidobacteriaceae > JBHGBA01. The sequence goes on along the minus strand of JBHGBA010000005.1, from coordinate 64,044 downwards.
CAAGCCCGAGAATCGGCCCTTAGGGCGAAATGTGCGTCATACAGCATTTCTGGCCCGCGGGTTTTTAGAATCCCGCAGTTCTTTCCTGGGTTGGCTGTGCAGCGCCATACGCTGGTTGGATGCGCACAAGCTGCGGTCATCGGTCTGCCACGAGAATCGCTGAGGTCATGTCGCCTCGTCAAGCCCTCTACTTGCTCTTCACCTCCGCGAATCCACAGCCGTGAGGAGCTGATATTTGTAAAGTAGATTCCTGGAAAGACCACTTCTAACGCACAATTCAGTTCACTCCGACGTGTAGTAGTCCACCGTGACCGGGCTCTCGAACAGCGAGTAGTCGCGGGTGACGACGGTGATGCCGCTGTCGGTGACGAAGTAGCGCTGGCGGTCGGTTTCCTGGTCGTAGCCGATGACGGTGCCTTCGGGAATCTGCACGTCGCGGTCAATGATGGCGCGGCGGATGCGGCAGTGGCGGCCGACATTGACGTGCGAGAAGAGGATGGAGGAATCCACCTCGGTGTAGGAATTTACGCGCACGTCGGGCGAAAGCACGGAGTTGCGCACCACGCCACCGGAGATGATGCAGCCCGAGGACACGACGGAGTCGAGGGCGACGCCCATGCGGGCCGATTCGGCAAAGACGAACTTGGCAGGCGGATATTGGCGCTGGTGAGTGCGGATGGGCCAGTTGCGGTCGTACAGGTTAAATACCGGCGAGACAGACACCAGGTCCATGTTGGCTTCGTAGTAGGCGTCCAGCGTGCCCACGTCGCGCCAGTACTGCGCTTCCTTGCGGTTCTCGTCAATAAAGTTGAACGAGTACACCTTGTACTCGTCCACCATCTTGGGCAGGATGTCTTTGCCGAAATCGTGCGAGGAGTTCGGGTCTTCGGCGTCCTTCAGCAACACCGGAATAAGCACGTCGGTGTTAAAGATGTACACGCCCATGGAGCCGGAGACCAGGCGAGGGTTGTAGGGGGAGCGCAGGTCGGTGACGACCGGCTTCTCGACGAAACCCACGATGCGGCCTTCACGGTCGATGTCTACCACGCCGAAATGCCGGGTCTCGGCGGGATCGATGAGGATGGTGGCCAGGGTGACGTCGGCCCCGGAATCCTCGTGCTGCTTGAGCATCAGGCCGTAGTTCATCTTGTAGATGTGGTCGCCGGAAAGGACCAGCACGTACTTGGTAGCTTCGGAGCCGATGGAGTAGATGTTCTGGTACACCGCGTCGGCGGTGCCGAGATACCAGTTCTCGCTGACGCGTTTCATGGGCGGCAGGATCTCGACGAACTCGCCGAGGTCGCGGCCGACGATGTTCCAGCCTTCGCGGATGTGGCGGTTAAGTGAAAGCGCCTTGTACTGGGTGAGGATATAGACCCGGCGGAGTTCGGAATTAATGCAATTGGAAAGCGTGATGTCAATGATGCGATAGATGCCGCCGAAAGTCACTGCCGGTTTGGCGCGGTCGCGGGTGAGAGGATAGAGGCGTTCGCCTGCGCCTCCGGCCAGCAGCACTCCCAAAACATCTCTCATTGCCGTTTACCCGTTCCAGAGAGTTGGACTGCAGGGCCTGGTAGAACTTGACGACCCTGGCGCGGGATGATGCTATCACAGCAATTCGTTGTCGGTGCTAGCCGCGCCACCCACATCTGCCAACGGCGGGCAGATGTGAGGCGCCAGCCGCCGGCTGGAGTGGAAATGGGCTCAGGCTGCGTCGTCTACGGAGATGCGCAGCGACTTGAGAAACTTGACGTCCTGGGCGTTAACTTTGAATTCCGGGTCGCTCTTGCTACGAGAGTTGACCAGCGAAGGCTTGCCGGTGGGCGCGGGTTGCTCGTCGCGCTTGTTGAAGCCGATGGTGGCCTCAAGCACGAGAAAAACGTCGTAGCCGCCGGCCTTGATCTTGGAAATGACCTCTGCGATCTGCTCGGATTCTGAGAGCGACTCGTTGATCGCCTCGCCGAGTTCCTTCATCAATTGCTTCAACCGCTGGTTCACGATACTCCCTCGCTTTATTTGATGCCTGACCGTCCGCGGGAGTTTCGTATGGAGTGCGATAGCAAGCTGCTAGAATCCTGCTTGTGGCACGTCTGATGACAGCGGCAACCGCGCTGGGGCGGATCGCGGTGCGAGGTGCGAGCAACAACCGGGTGTTACGCGCGGGACACAGTGCTGTCCAGACTACGTTCCACTCCATCCGGCGCGTAGTGCACATTCTCTGGCTGCAAATGGTGGGCGTGTTGTTCTGCCTGTTTGCGGTTGTGTTTGCCGCCAGGTTGCCGAGCGTATATCAAGATCACGTTGCTGGAAAGCACGGCCCCGGGCGGGTGTATCTGCTGGTCGCGATGGCGCTGATGTTCGCGTGGTTCGGGGTGAGTTCGTTCTGGCGGGCCAGGAAGAGGTAACACCCACCACAGAGGCACAGAGACACAGAGGAAAATCGGTCCAGAAAACCTTCAGTCGCTCCAGGACTCTTTCACCACAGGGGACACACCGGACACAGAGAAACTCGGCGGCGCGACAACTCAGGGCTGCAAGGTACAATGGAAAATCCAAACCCAGCTTCCCCGAGGCAGCGATGTCCGAAAAGAAGAGTGGCGCTGTGAGCGCCGAGGCGCAAACCGCGCAGGAAACTTCGTCCCGCATTGAAGTCCATCCGTTATATACCCCGGCCGACCTGGCCGGCTGGGAATACGAACGCGACGCCGGCTACCCCGGCCAGTATCCCTTTACGCGCGGCGTGCAGGCCACGATGTACCGCGGCCGGCTCTGGACCATGCGGCAGTACGCCGGCATGGGCGACGCCGAGGAGTCGAACCGTCGGTATCGGTACCTGCTGGACCAAGGCACGACGGGACTGTCGGTGGCGTTTGACCTGCCGACGCAGATCGGAATGGACTCCGACTCGCCGATGGCAATCGGCGAGGTGGGCAAAGTGGGCGTGGCCATTGATTCCATCGAGGACATGGAGCGGCTGTTCCACGGCATTGACCTGGAAAAGATTTCGACTTCGATGACGATCAATGCGACAGCGTCCATCCTGCTGGCGCTGTACATTGCCGTGGCCAAGCGCAACGGCGCCAACCCGCGCAAATTGGCGGGCACGGTGCAGAACGACATCCTGAAGGAGTACATCGCGCGCGGGACGTACATTTATCCGCCGCAGCAGGCGATGCGGCTGGTCACGGACATCTTTGCCTATTGTAACGAGCATGTGCCGGAGTGGAACACGATTTCGATTTCCGGCTACCACATGCGCGAGGCGGGCTGCACGGCCGTACAGGAAGTGGCGTTCACGCTGGCCGACGGCATGACCTACGTGCAGGCGGCGATTGATGCCGGACTCGACGTAGATAATTTTGCGCCGCGGCTGTCGTTCTTCTTCTGCTGCCACAACAATTTCCTCGAGGAAGTGGCGAAGTTCCGGGCGGCGCGGCGCATGTGGGCACGGCTGATGAAGGAGCGCTTCGGGGCGAAGAACCCGAAGTCGCAGATGTTGCGCTTCCATACGCAGACGGGCGGCTCCACGCTTACGGCGCAACAGCCGCAGAACAATATCGTGCGGACGGCGCTACAGGCGCTGGCGGCGGTGCTGGGCGGTACGCAGTCGCTGCATACCAACAGCTTCGACGAGGCGCTGGCGCTGCCTACCGAGCAGTCGGCGCGCATCGCGCTGCGCACGCAGCAGGTGATCGCCTACGAGTCGGGCGTGCCGCAGACGATTGATCCTCTGTGCGGCTCGTATTACATCGAATCGCTGACCAGCGAAATCGAGAAGCATGCGCAGGGGTACATCGAGAAGATTGATGCGATGGGCGGGATGCTGAAGGCCATTGAGCGCGGCTTCGTGCAGCAGGAAATCCAGAACGCGGCGTACGAGTACCAGCAGAAAGTGGACCGCTTGGAGCAGGTAGTCGTCGGCGTGAACCGCTTCCAGACGGAAGATAAGAGCGAAGTGCCGCTGCAACGCATTGACGAGTCGCTGGAGCGCAAGCAGGTGGAGCGTCTGCGGGCGCTGCGCGCGCGGCGGGACCAGGGGCCGTGGGCGGCGTCGTTGAAGAAGGTTGAAGAGGCGGCGCGCACGGGCGAGAACCTGATGCCGCACATCATCAACGCGGTGGAGAATTATGCGACCGTGGGGGAGATCAGCGACACGATGCGGAGAGTGTTTGGGGAATATAAAGAGGCGGTGGTGATTTAGGAATTGGGATTGTGGATTTGGAGTTTTTGGGCCGCCGCGACTGCCTTCGACGCAGGGCCCGGTTTTCCTGTGTCCTCTGTGTCCCTGTGGTGAAAGCTATGTCATCCCGAGCGAGCGCCCGCTGTTGGCGCGAGTTGAGGGACCTTGTGTTTGACTGCCGGCAATACAAAAAGAACCCGCCGCCGAGACGGCGTCGCTGCGACTAAAACACACGGCGCATGATGGCGCGCGTTCTCGCCGGCCGCGCAACCTCCTCGAATCCCGCGCGCGTGAATGAAGACACCACTCCTGTCCAGATGAATGGATCCGGCAGTTTCTGGCCGGGTTCGGTGGGGTAGCCTTCGACGATGCGGGCGCCCTTCTTGCGAGCGTAGTCGGCGGCGGCGTTGAGCAGCGCGACACTGACGCCCTGCCGGCGCCAGGGTTTTGCGATAAACAGGCAAACGATGGACCAGACAGGCTGGTCGTCGAGGCGCTTCAGGGTACGGCTGGATTCGAGACGAACGAATTCCTGGCGCCCGGCGACGGAGCACCAGCCGATGGGTTCGCCGCCGGCGTAGGCGAGGATGCCGGGGACGCGGCCGTCGTTGACGATCTTCTTCATGGCGCGGCGGTTGCCGGCGCCCTTGTTCTTGTCGAACTCGGATTTCGAAATTCGCCACCACATGCACCAGCAGCCGGCACAAGCGCCGCGTTCGCCGAAGAGTTTTTCGAAATCGTCCCAGCGGGCTGGGGTGAGCGGGTGGAAGGTGAGGCGCATGGAACGGAATTGTAATTGAGTAATTTGTAATTGGTAATTTGGAAACCGGGCCCTCAACCACAGGGGACGCGGGGGACACAGAGGTACACAGAGGAAAACGGGGCCCGCCGCCGGGACGGCGGCGCTACACACAAGGCCGGGACGGCCGTGTTACGAGTACTGGGCGGCGAGGTCGCAGACTTCGCGGCAGGTGCGGCAGTACCACTGGCCGTCTTCGCAGAGGCGGATGTCGTCGGAGCCCTGGCAGAGGCAGCAGTAGTCGCGCACGTCGCAAACGCACTTCTGCTCCTCGCGCTCGCAGAGGAGGCACTGGTATTTGTCGGCCATTGGGGGCAATGTAGCACAGGGGAGTACCCAGTACCCAGTTGTCAGTTGGGGTAGCGGGACACCGGCCAGCGGGCCTGCGGGTCATCGCATTAATCGAGCAAGCGGGCCCGGACGGCAGGCGTTCCTCGCCGGGATTACCACAGCTCAAACACAGGGACTCGGGGTACACAGGGCAAACCAGGCCCCAGACCTGCGTCGCCAAGCCTCTAACCGCAAACCTGGCTGGGCAAGCAGCCCCGCGAAGCGCCCGGCTGGGGCTCGGTGCGCAGACGCTCCATTCTGCGCCTGATCTGAAGTTCGCGCTGATCTTGAATTTTGCGGCGGAACAACTCTGTGCTGTCCTGTTGCAGGACGCGGATCAGGACCTTCTGGCTTTGAATGACCTGTGCCTGCCAAGTCACTGCCCAGGCAAGCAAGGTAGCCAGCAGCAGTCCGGAGAGGGCTGCGAGTCGCAACCTCCTGGTGGTCGCCATACGTCACCTCACCCACAGAACTGGGCCTATCTTACAGTATCGAACGGGGGGAGGCGGGCCACACGGCGCCCGCAGGGGAGGCAAACTTCAAAATACCATGTAGCCGCCCGCTGCGCAAGATACCTTTAGTTACGGCGAGCCCGCGTGGTTACGGGCACCGAGGAGGAGATACGACGGGAACGGCCACGGGTGCCAGAAAACAGCTTCTTAGCTTGTAGTTATCTGCGGGATCTTTCGTGTTTGCGCATTGCGCATCGTCTGGCGTGCGCTTGAAATACAGGGCAGGCAAGTTGACCGAAAGCGGCCGGTAACGGCCGCTTTCCCGAACAGCTGAAGGCCAAGAGCTAATGGCTAAGAGCTGCTTCAAAAAATTGACCCTTGAAATTTCCGATGTTAGCGTAGAATGTTTCGCCATTCGCTTCGGGGTCAGACAAACGCGCTTCTGGGTTACACAGTCGCAATAACGGGCGTGCCGCTACAACGCCCAAGGGGAAAATCAACGTGTCACAAGCATCTGGGGCGACTTCGCCCGGCCCGCGGAAAACCGCGCTGAATGCCGTACACCGGCAGATGGGCGCCAAGATGGTGGACTTCAACGGCTGGGACATGCCGGTGGAATACCCGTCCAGCGGCGGCCTGATTGCAGAACACATGGCGGTGCGCACCGGGGTGGGCGTATTCGACGTCAGCCACATGGGCGACATTCGGGTGCGTGGCCCGCAGGCCCTGGCCGCGGTGCAGCACCTGACCATGAACGATGCCTCTCGCATTCAGGTCAGCCAGTGCCAGTACTCGGCGATGCTGTATCCCGAGGGCACGTTTGTGGACGACCTGATCGTGCACAAGCTGGCCGAAGACGATTACTGGATCGTCATCAACGCCGGGACGCGTGAGAAGGACTGGGGCTGGGTGGGCCAGAACGTCAAGGGGTTCGACTGCCAGGCTGAGCACCTGAGCGACGACTTCACGCAGATTGCAATCCAGGGGCCAAAGGGCGTCGACACGCTGCAAAAGCTGACCGACGTTGACCTGTCGCAGGTAAAGTTCTACTGGCTGACGCACGGGACGGTGTGCGGGCTGAAGAACGTGATGATCGCGCGCACGGGATATACGGCGGAAGACGGATTTGAGATTTACATTCCGGCGGACGAGAAGATCAGCGCTGAGGTCTGGTACAAGGTGCTGGAGGCGGGCAAGGAATTCGGTGTAAAACCCTGTGGCCTGGGGGCGCGCAATACGTTGCGTCTGGAAGGCAAGCTGCCGCTGTACGGGCACGAAATCTCGGACAAGATAACCGTCTGGGAGGCCGGACTGGACCGCTTCTGCAAATTGGAGAAGCCGGAGTTCATCGGGAAGCCGGCGCTCGAGCGGCAAAAAGCGGAGGGCGTGCGGCGGACGCTGGTCGGGTTGGAGATGATCGAACGCGGGATTGCGCGCGACGGCTACAAGGTGCTGGACGAGTCGGGCAACGAGATTGGCTATGTCACCAGCGGTTCGTATGCGCCGTTCCTGAAGAAGAACATCGCTCTGGCGTACGTGCCGTTGGAGAAGTCGGCGCTGGATACGGTGGTCGGAGTCGAGATTCGCGGGCAGGCGGTGAAGGCGAAGATCGTGCCGGCGCAGTTTTATAAACGGCCGAAGAAGCAGTAGCCCACCCTATGTGCCAAAAGCGGGCGCATAAGGGTGCGGCACCCGCGAGGATTTGTGATTAGTGATTTGTGATTGATTACGCTGCGGAGAAAGAGATGGCTTATCCGAAAGAATACAAGTACACCAAAGAGCACGAGTGGATCAAAGCCGATGGCAACGTAGGGGTGGTGGGAATTACGGAACATGCCCAGGAAGCGCTGGGCGACATTGTGTTCGTGGAGTTGCCGAAGGTGGGCGCCGAGTTGCAGGCGGGCAAAAGCCTGGGCACGGTCGAGTCGGTCAAGGCGGTGTCGGACATCTACGCGCCGGTGAGCGGCACGGTGACGGAGGTCAACAACGAGCTGACTTCGGCGCCGGAGAAGATCAACCAGGACGCCCACTCCGCGTGGATGGTCAAGGTGCAGTTGAAGAATCCGGCGGAGTTGAACAGCCTGCTGTCGGCGGACGATTACGAGAAGTTCCTGAAGGAAGAGGAAGGACACTGAAGAGAAGCAAGCCTTTAGCTCTTACCTCAATAAGGGATGCGGCAATCGCGACTTAGCTAATGGCTAAAGGGCCAACAGCCAAGACGCTTGATCAATTGACCAATTACGCAATTACCAAATGCCATGAGATATCTGCCGAAGTCGCCATCCGATCGCGAAGCGATGTTGCGGGAGATCGGGGTCCGGTCGGTCGAGGACCTGTTCTCTCATTTGCCGAGTGCGGCCCGGTTGAAGCGGCAGTTGAACCTGCCGCCGGCGAAGTCCGAGGCCGAGATCATCGCCTGGTTCCGCGAGCGCGCGCGCGAAAACGGCGATCATTACACCATGTTCGTTGGGGCGGGCGTGTACCGGCACTACCGGCCGGTGGTCATTGACTCGCTGATCTCGCGCGGCGAGTTCTTCACCGCATATACGCCTTACCAGCCGGAAATTTCACAGGGCACGCTCCAAGCCATCTTTGAGTTCCAGACCATGATCTGCGAGCTGACGGGCATGGAAGTGGCGAACGCGTCCATGTATGACGGTTCGACCGCGGCCACGGAAGCGGCGCTGATGGCGCGGCGCGTGAGCGGGAAGAACGGCGTGGTGGTGGCGCGCAGCGTGCATCCGGAGTACCGCGAGGTGCTGCGCACTTACGCGCACAACCAGGACATGCCGATCGCGGAGGTTGGGTTCACCGCCAACGGGCGGGTTGATGTGGCGGCGCTGGAGCGGGCCATCGGCGACGACACGGGTTGCGTGCTGGTCCAGTCGCCCAACTTCTTCGGTACCGTCGAGGATGTCGCGGCGGTTGCCGACCTCGTGCACGAGAAAGGTGCGCTGCTGGTGGTGGCGATTGCGGAGGCGGTGTCGCTGGGAATCGTGAAGCCGCCGGTAGAAGCGGACATCGTCGCGATGGAGACGCAGGCGTTCGGGGTGCCACTGAGCTACGGCGGGCCGTACGCGGGCGTGATCGCAACGAAAGAAAAGTTCGTACGCCAGATGCCGGGACGCCTGGTGGGCGAGGCGCGCGACAAGCAGGGCCGGCGCGGCTTCGTGCTGACCTTGAGCACGCGCGAGCAGCACATACGGCGCGAGAAGGCAACGTCGAACATCTGCACCAACCAGGCACTGATCGCGCTAATGGCCAGCGTCTGCATGACGGTGTACGGAAAGGAAGGTCTGAGGGAATTGGCACGGCAGAACCTGGCGAAAACAGCGTATGCGGTGGAGCAGTTCAAGAAAGCCGGCGCGAAGGTGCTGTTCGAGGGGGCGCCGCGATTCAATGAGTTCGCGGTGGAGACCAAGCAAGACGTGTACGCGATCAATGACCGGCTGCTGAGGGAGAAAATCATTGGCGGGTTCCCGGTGGTCAAGAGGTTTTATCCGGAACTGGGAAACGTATCGCTGTGGTGCTGCACGGAACTGGTGACACGCGAAGCGATCGAAAGCGCGGCAAAGGCGGTGGCGCAATGAACGAAAAGATCAACAAAGCCACGATACACGTCAACCAGAACGAGGAGCTGATCTTCGAGCGCTCGCGGCCGGGGAAGAAGGCATATGCGCTGCCGCCGCTCGATGTCCCCGAGGTGGACGCGGCGAAGCTGCTGGGTAAAGGGCTGCGCAACGACCTCGGTCACATGCCCGAGGTGAGCGAGATCGAGATCATCCGCCACTTCACGCGGCTTTCGACGTGGAATTACGGCGTGGACACGGGCTTGTATCCGCTCGGGTCGTGCACCATGAAATACAACCCGCGGGTGAACGAATTCGTGGCGCGCTTGTCGGAGATTGCGGAAGCGCATCCGTATCAGCCGGAGAAAATCTCGCAAGGCACGCTGCGCATCATGAAAACGCTCAGCGAGTACCTGCTGGAAATCTGCGGCATGGAGGCGGTCACGCTGCAACCGGCAGCCGGGGCGCACGGCGAGTTGACGGGCATCCTGCTGGTCCGGGCGTACCTGGAGTCGCAGGGGGACCCGCGGAAGAAAATCCTGATTCCCGATTCGGCGCATGGCACGAATCCCGCGACGGCGGCGATTGCGGGCTACGAAGTCGAGAACCTGAAGTCGAACGCGGCAGGCATGGTGGACATGGATGCGCTGCGCGCGCAGGTGAACGAAGACGTTGCCGCGTTGATGGTGACCAACCCGAACACGCTGGGCGTGTACGAGACGCAACTCCAGGAGATCGCGCGCGTGCTGCACGAGCGCGGCGCGCTGCTCTACATGGATGGCGCCAACATGAACGCGCTGGTGGGCAAGACGCGGCCGGGCGATAACGGCGTGGACGTGATGCACCTGAACCTGCACAAGACGTTTTCGACGCCGCACGGCGGCGGGGGACCGGGGTCGGGGCCGGTGGTGTGCAAGAAGATCCTGGAGCCGTTCCTGCCAGTACCCGTTGTCGAGACGGCGCCGGACGGCATGCTGCGCTTGAACTACGACCGGCCACAGTCGATCGGGCGAGTGCGCGCGTTCTATGGCAACTTCGGGATGCTGGTGCGCGCGCTGGCCTACATCATGGCGAACGGGCCGGATGGCCTGAAGCAAACCACGGAAGATGCGGTGCTGGGTGCGAACTACATCCGCAAGAAACTCGAGCCGTATTACGACCTGCCGTATAAAACGCCTTCGATGCACGAGGTAGTGTTCAGCGACCGGTTGCAGACGGCCAAGGGCGTCAAGACCGGCGACATTGCCAAGCGGCTGATTGATTACGGGTTCCATCCGTACACGGTGTCGTTCCCGCTGATCGTGCATGGAGCGCTGATGATCGAACCGACGGAGAGCGAGTCGAAGGAAGAGATTGACTTGTTCATCGAGGCGATGCGCAACATTGCCGAAGAGGCAGAGAAGACGCCGGAGGTGGTGATCAACGCGCCGCACAGTACGCGTATCTCGCGGCTGGACGAAGTAGGCGCGGCGCGGAGGCCGGTGCTTAGGTGGAGACCGAGTCAGGCCAAGGCGGCGGAAAAATAAGTTTGGCCACGGATTACCACGGATTTGCACGGATCGAAAAAGCTCAACCGCAGAGGACGCGGAGGCAAGTGGGGACGATTAGTTCCTCAATGATTTCGCGTCGCTTTTGTTGCGCGGAGTTTTGCGGTTGAGGACGGAGATGAGTTTGGAGCCGGCGGCGGGGGTGCCGACGCGGCGTTTGGCGATGATGTCCTCGGCGCTCAACTTCTTGCCGTAGAGGTTTTCGTTGGCTCCCCCATCGGAGCGCAGGGTCGAGCCTTCAAGCGATATTCCCGCGAACAAGCCTTTAGAACGCGAATATGAAAGCACCTCGGCGCGCATGACGACGTCGGTTGCGGCGGCGGCGGTGCGGCCTTTCGGTCCGGCGGCGGCGGAGGCGTCGGCCCCGAGTTTCACTTTCGACTTCAACAGAGAGCGCGCGCCACCCGGGTTCATCACCAGCAGTACGAAGTCAGTGGCATTGCCGCCCAATTGAATGCCAATGTTGGCGCCTTCCAGCGCGTACATGGCGGGCGGGCCCCAGGATCCGGTGAAGTTCTGGCCGGAGCGGCAGACCATGACGCCGCGTCCGTAGCTGCCGCCGATGCCGATGGCGAATTTCTTGACGGAAGGCAGGACGATGACGCATTCGGCGCGGTCGAGAAGTTCGCCGGGAATGTTATCGGGGACGTTGATGATTTCTTCCAGCACGCGGCCGGCGTCTTGAAGGCGTTCCTGTTCTTTCTCCTGCGCGCAGAGTGCGGGCGGCAGGGCGAGTGCGGCAACCAGGCAGAACACGAACGTTTTGCGCATGGATCACCTCTTCACGGTTACACGATAAACAATGAGGGCGGCGGCGTAAATGAACAAAAGGGAACGTCCGTTTGGGTTCAACCGCAGAGGGCGCAGAGGCGCGGAAAACAGCTCACCACAGAGGACACAGACAGGGCCCGCCGCCGGGACGGCGGCGCTACTGCCGAACGCGGATTACTGGTTCGCTTCGCTGAAGTCCACAGGCACGGAGGTGTTCTCCCATTCCAGCTTCATGACGCCGGCGTTGGGGCCGCGTTGCTCGAATGAGATGGTGAACTGATCCACCGGTGAGTCGAGACGAGTCGGAGTGACAGTGACACGCGCGAGGTCCTGCTCCTGGTTATAGACCGTGCCGGACTGGCCGGTCTGCTTGTTGAGGATGATGGTCCAGGACTGTTCGCCGGGGATGGTGTAGACCGAGTACTTGCCGGCGGGGACGCGCGTGCTGGCAAGGATGAGGTCGGCCTGGGTTTCGAAGCGGGTAGCTTCGTTGGCGCCGGTGCGCCAGATCTTGTTGTATGGGACGAGTCCGCCCATGATCTTGCGGCCGCGCATGTAGGGGCGGCCGTAGTCCACGCTGATCTGCTTGCCGTCAGCGAAGGTGAACGTGGTCTGGCCGCGGGGTGATAGCGGCTGCCTCTGGGTGGATGACTGCGGTGTCTGGGGCTGCTGCGTGCCGGCGGGACGGTCCTGGGCGAAGGCAGCGGCGAAGAGCAGGAGTACGGCGAAAAGCGTGCGCACGGTGTACCTCGTCGCGTGGTTCGATTAGGCGAGAGCGGCGAGTGTTGCAGAATTTTTGGAGAACGCCAAGGTCGCAAAAGACGAAGGACGCAAAGTCGCAAGATAGTCTCATCCCAGGTTAGCGCCGAAAGGCACGGCGCGAACCTGGGGCGCCCCCGCCGAGACGGCGGCGCTACCGAGAAGAGCGCGCGCGAGTGAATGCAGGCTGAATCTTAGGCCGCTACGTAATTGCCGGTGTCGAGGACTTTCTGGGCAACCTGTTGCTGGAGCGCGATGAGGTTGAAGGGCTCGTACTTGAACAGGCGGCGCAGCATGAGCATCTGGGTGCGCAGCATGTCGCCCTCGGCGGTGGCGGCCAGCACCTTGCGCGCGCTGAACTCGAGGCGTTCCATGGCCGCCGCAACCACAAGCTGAGTAAGCGCCGTGGCGTGACTGGCGTCGCTGCGGGCGGCGATCTTCTGCGCGCGCAGGATGCATGATTCCATGGCGTAAACGTCAATGATCATGTCGGCCAGAGCGGCCATGATCTCCTGCTGGTCAATCATCTTGTCGAGGAACTTTTGCGAGGCGGCGCCGGCGCAGAATAGGACGGCGTTGCGGGCGTTGGAGAACATCGTGCGTTCTGCCGCCAGCGGGCCTTCCGGCGGCTCGGTCGTTGACGGGCCGGAGAGCACTTCGTCCATCAGCTTCTTGATGGCGGGCAGCAGCGGAAGCTGCCCAGTCGTGGCGCGCTTCAACAGCCAGCCGGTGATGATCAGGCGGTTGATTTCATTGGTGCCCTCGAAGATGCGGTTCACCCGCGAGTCGCGATAGGCGCGCTCGGCGGGATATTCCTCAACGAAGCCGTAGCCGCCGTAGATCTGTACGGTCTCGTCTACCACGAAGTCGAGCATTTCGGAGCCGGCCACTTTGATGATGGAGCACTCGACGGCGTACTCCTCGATGGCCCTGCGGATTTCCCTGGCGGCGTCGGGGCCGGCTTTTTCAATGTCGCTGAGGGCCACATCCATCATGCCGACGGTGCGGTACACCATGGACTCGGCGGCGTAAATTTGGGCCGTCATTTTCGCCAGCTTCTCGCGGATGAGCCCGAACTCGGCGATTGCCTTGCCGAAGGCCTTGCGCTGCTTGGCGTAGGCGATGGCGTGCCTCAAGGATTCGCGCGCGCCGCCCAGGGTCATGGCGCCCAGCTTGAAGCGGCCGACATTGAGAATGTTGAAGGCGATCACGTGGCCCTTGCCGATTTCGCCGAGCACGTTTTCCACCGGCACCTGGCAATCGTTGAGGACCAGCGGGCAGGTGGAAGAGCCGCGAATTCCCATCTTGTGCTCTTCGGCGCCGACCGAGAAGCCGGGGAATGTCCGCTCGACGATGAAGGCGGTGAACTTCTCGCCGTCAACCTTGGCGAAGACGATGAACACGTCGGCGAGGCTTGCGTTGGTGGTCCACATTTTCTCCCCGTTGAGCAGGTAATGCTTGCCGTCGGGCGAGAGCGTGGCCTTGCAGCGCACGTTCATGGCATCGGAGCCGGAGGTGGATTCGGAAAGGGCGTAGGCGCTGATCCATTCGCCGGAGGCGAGCCTGGGCAGGTATTTCTGCTTCTGCTGCTCGGTGCCGAACCACACGATGGGCAGAATGCCGATGCCGGTCTGTGCGCCGAAGGTGACGCTGAACGAGCCGTGTTTGGAGATGTTGTCGGCGATCACGGCGGACGACACCTTGTCCATTTCCATGCCGCCGTAAGCTTCGGGGACATCGGCGGAGGTGAGGCCAAGCTCGCTGGCCTTCTTGATCAGCTCGCGGGTGACGGCCCAGTCCTTGTGCTCGATACGATCGGAGACGGGGAGGATCTCGTTGTTGGCAAAGTCTGCCGCCGTCTTGGCGATCTGGCGGTGCTCTTCGCTGAAATCTTCAGGGGTGAACACTTCGGCTGGGGTGCGATCTTCTAAAAGAAAGCTGCCGCCGGCGATTTTCTTGTTTGGCACTGCCGAAGCTGTCGTGGCCATAACACTCAAACCTTTCAACGCAGAGGACGCAGAGGACGCAAAGGTACGCAGAGGAAACACAAGGGCCCTTGAGCGGCCTCCCGACTCTGCGTTAAGTCTTTCATCGCAAATTCTCGAAAATGCCGGCGGCGCCCATGCCGCCGCCGACGCACATGGTCACCAGGCCGTAGCGGGCGCCGCGCCGCTTGAGTTCGCGAATGATGGTGGCGGTCAGCTTGGCGCCGGTGCAGCCCAAGGGGTGACCGAGTGCGATGGCGCCGCCGCTGACGTTGACGCGCGCCAGGTCGAGACCGGCTTCCTTAATGACGGCCAGGGCCTGCGCGGCGAATGCCTCGTTGAGTTCGATGACGTCAATGTCATCGAGTGAGAGCCCCGCCATCTTCAGCGCCTTGGGGATGGCGTAGACCGGGCCGATACCCATTTCCTCGGGCTTGTAGCCCGCGGTGGCAAAGGAGACGTAGCGCGCCAGCGGCTGGATGCCGAGGGCCTTCGCGCGTTCGGCTGACATCACGACCGCGGCGGCCGCACCGTCGGACATCTGCGACGAATTGCCCGCAGTAGTCACGCCGTTCATGTGGAATGCGGGCTTCAACGACGCGAGCGCTTCCATGCTGGTGTCGGCGCGCGGGCCTTCGTCGGTCTTGAACAGCATCTCGATTCGCCTCGGTCGGGCGGAGGCGGCGGCTGCGCCCACGCTGCGCGGCGGCGGCGCAGTGAAGCTGACGGGCACGGGAACGATCTCGTCGTCAAAGTGGCCGGCGGCGATGGCGGCCAGGGCGTTCTGATGGGAGCGCAGAGAGAATTCGTCGCACTGCTCGCGCGTGATGCCGTAGCGCTTGGCGAGCCGTTCGGCGGTCAGGCCCATCGAGAGATACGCGTCGGGGTAGTGGTCCACGAGCCAAGGGTTCGGCGAAACCTTGTGGCCGCCCATGGGGACCATGGTCATAGATTCGGTGCCGCCGGCGACTATCACTTCCGCGCCGCCTGCCATGATGCGTTCGGCGGCCATGGCGATCGCTTGCAGGCCGGAGGAGCAGAAGCGGTTAATGGTCATCGCGGAACATTCCACGGGCAGGCCGGCGCGCAGCGAGGCGATGCGGGCGACGTTGAAGCCCTGCTCGCCTTCAGGCATGGCGCAGCCGAGGATGACGTCTTCGATTTCCCGCGGATCCAGTTGCGGCACGCGGTCGAGGGCGCCGCGGATAGCGACCGCGCCGAGCTCGTCGGGACGGGTGGCGCGGAGTGAGCCTTTGTAGGCTTTGCCGACCGGGGTGCGGACGGACGAGGCGATGATTACTTCTTTCATAACAGTTATCAGTTCACAGTTTGCAGTTTGGACCCAAAAGCTCTTAGCTCTTAGCTTCAGTCACCCCTGCATTCGAAATCGCAAATCGCAAATCACAAATGCTTCAGTTCCGCAGCGGCTTCCCGGTCTTGAGCGTGTACGCGATCCGTTCTTGCGTTTTCTTTTCGCCGCAGAGAGATTTGAAGGCCTCGCGCTCCAGGTCGAGGATGTACTGCTCGCTGACCGGGACGCCGGGAGTCACGCTGCCGCCGCACAAGACCTCAGCTATTTTGATTCCGATCTTGGCATCGTGGTCGCTGATGTACTCGCCCTGGCGCAAGAGGTGCACGCCGAGTTTCAGGACGGCCAACATGCTGTCGCCGGGCGCAGGAACGTCAATGCGCGGCATAGGCGGCTGGTAGCCAGTGCGGACCAGTTCGAGGGCGCGGGCCTTGGCGTCGGAAAGCAGGCGGTCGCGGTTCATGGTGACGCGGTCGCCCTCATCGAGGAAGCCGAAGTTGCGCGCTTCGACCACAGAGGTTGAGACCTTGGCCATGCCGATGATCTCGAAGGTGCGCTTCATGGCTTCCATCACTTCGATGGACTCGCCGCGTCCGCCGGGACGCACCGCTTCGGCAGCGGCCAGCGCGCGGAGCAGCATCTCTTTGGGCCCACCACCGGCAGGCAGCAGGCCAACGCCAGCCTCGACCAGTCCCATGTAGAGCTCGGCGTGAGGCTGGCGCGCCGCACCGTGCAGCGACACTTCGCAGCCACCGCCGAGCGCCATGCCGAAGGGCGCGACCACGATAGGCTTGGGCGAAAACTTGATTGCCTGGTTCATTTGCTGGAATTGGCGGATCATCAGGTCTATCTCGTCCCATTCCTCTTCCTGGATGGCCATCAGCAGCAGCATGAGATTGGCGCCGGCGCAGAAGTGCGGCGCGTCGTTGGTGACGACGAAGGCGTCGAAGCTGTCGCCCGCGCCGCCCGGCTTCAGGGTTTGCAGAAACAACTGGATGATGTCACCGCCGATGACGTTCATCTTGGAATGGAACTCGAAGGCACCGACGCCATCACCGAGATCCACGAGCGAGCAGCCGGCGTTCTTCTTCACAACGCCGTTGGCTTTCTTGGCGACCTGCACCGACCACACGCCCGCGGGCACCTGGACTTCCTTGTGGCCCTGGGCACAAAGGTCGAAGTAGCCGCGTCCCGACGGTGCGCGGGGCGCGTCTTCGTACCAGGACTTGGCGCCGGCAGCGAGCAGCTTTTCGACGTTGGCGGCGACCGGCTTGCCTTCCTGCTTCATGCGTGCGACGGTAGGCCCGATGCCGGCCGCGTCCCACAGTTCAAATGGGCCGAGTTCCCAGTTGAAGCCGAGGCGCATGGCGCGATCAATTTCCGCGATGGAATCGGAGATCTCGCCGATGCGGTTGGCGGAGTAGTTCCATAGGTCGGTGAGCGCGGTCCACAGGAACTGGCCGGCTTTATCGGGCTTGCCGCCGCCAGCGAGACCGAGCAACATGCGCAGGCGCTGGGGCGTGTCTTCGATCTGCTTGGCCATTTCGAGCGAGGCGAAACGGGCCTTTTGGCGCGGATGGTACTCGAGCGTCTTCCAGTCGAGGGCGAGGCGTTCGTCGCCGCCGGGCTTGTTGATCTTCTTGTAGAAGCCGCCGCCGGCCTTGTCGCCCAGCCACTTGCGGTCGAGCATCTGGCGATAGAAATCGGGGAGGCCGAGGTGCGCGGCTTCGTCATCAACTTTGCCCAGCATGTTGCGAACCACGTGGCCGAGGATGTCGAGGCCGACCATGTCTATGGTGCGGAACGTAGCCGACTTGGGCCAGCCGACAACCGTGCCGGTGAGGGCGTCCACCTCTTCGATGGTCAGGTCCATCTGCTGCATCAGGCGCATGACATTGAGCACGGAGAAGGTGCCAATACGGTTGGCGATGAAGTTGGGCGTGTCGTTGGCATACACGATGCCCTTGCCGAGACGCAGGTCGGCGAAGTGGGCGAGGGCGTGCATCGCCGCGGGATCGGATTCCGGCGTGGGGATGATCTCGAGCAGCCGCATATAGCGCGGCGGATTGAAGAAGTGCGTGCCGAACCAGAAGCGGCGGAATTCGGGGCTGAAGCCTTCGGCGATGCGCGTGACGGGTAGTCCGCTGGTGTTGGTGGTGATGATGGTGCCGGGGCGGCGCACGGCTTCGACCTTCTTCAGCAGCGCGCGCTTGATGTCGAGGTCTTCGACGACCGCTTCGATGACCCAGTCGGACTGCTCGACCACGTTCAGGTTGTCTTCGAAGTTGCCGATGGTGATCAGCCGTGCCAGGGAAGGGTCGAAAAAGGCGGCGGGCTTGGATCTCTTGAGCGCGTCCAGACCGGCTTGCGCGATGCGGTTACGGGCCGCGCCATCGGCGTCGGGCGGAACGATGTCCAGCAGGAACGACGGCACCCCGGCGTTGGCGAGGTGCGCAGCGATGCGGGCGCCCATGGTCCCCGCGCCCAGGACGGTGACTCTTTCGATTTGCTTCATCCAAAGGGCCTCGGATCGAAAAGGCGGTGGTGTTCCTGAAGTAATTCAGATGCGCTGGCCGGCCAATGGGAGTGATGGAAACGGGCGGAGTAGGGCTACTGCATTGGTGATTTGGCGATTTCTGATTTGCGATTTGTGATCATTTGGGATTTCGGATCTGGGATTTGGGGTTTGGGATTGACGGGACGTCTAGGCCGTCCCTGGCTGGAGCCGGCAAAGCAACGCTGGTGGTACCAGAGTCGGAAGAGTAAGAAAGTGCCGTAAAAACTAAGCGGCGCGCGCCGTATTAGATGTGGGGTGAGGATGGCAACGACGCGCGCCTTATTAAGTTAAGTAGATAGTAAGCGACGAAATGGCGAAAAGCAAGTAGTTTCGCGAGGAAAATGAGGTTACCGAAGTTTCAAAGTAAGATTACGGGAATGTGATTTCAGTACGGGTTCCGGACGGCGTGGATCACATGGAAATGTGACGAACCGGTTTCCATCTTCTGCTCTCCGTTTTCCGTTCTGCGGTACAGCAGCAAAGCTCAACCACAACGGGCGCGCGGGACTCGGATCACGAGATCGCGCCGGCGAGCAGATAGGCAGCGGCGGCGGCGACGCCGCCAATGAGTACCGTCTGAAGCGCGCTGTGTCCCGGGCGGTGACCGGTGAAGCGTCCCTTGATGAAGCCGAACACCGCCAGGGCAATCAAGGTGACGACGACGGAGACGAAGAAGTCGAAACGTGCAGGCGCAAGGCCGAAATGCGGGCGGGTGAACAGGGCGTAGGGCGCCAGCGGGATCATGCCTCCGGCTATGTAGGAAAGCGCGATGGTGGAGCCACTGATGATGGCACGGCGCGGGTCGGGGCGCTCCAGGCCAAGCTCAAAGCGCATCATAAAATCCACCCAATCTCGGGGGCGCCCGCGGAGGGCAGTGACGACGGGCGCGGCCTCCTCGGCGGTCAGGCCATAGGACTCCAGCACCTGCGCCACTTCGGCTTGTTCGGCTTCGGGGATTTCCTTGACCTCGCGCCACTCGCGGGCGAGTTCATGCTCGTAGTGTTCCAAATCGCTCTTGGCTGCCAGGTACCCGCCCAGGCCCATAGCGATGGAACCGGCGGCGATTTCGGCCAGGCCGGCAATCACGATAATGCGCGTATTCGCGACCGCGCCGGAAAGGCCGGCGGCCAAGGCAAAGGGGACCGTCAGGCCATCGGACATGCCGATCACGATATCGCGCACGCGCTGACGGCCAGTGAAGTGACGTTCTACGTGTTCTGTAGTCGGCATAGCAAACTTACCTTTGGGGCGTCTTCCTTTAGTTCCACCTCTTAGAGGTGAGATTTCGATTCTGCCAATTCAGGATGGGCTTGCAGATAGGCGAGCGCCTTCTGGGCGACCTGCCGCTCGCCGGGGTAGGTGAGGCGCTGCGCGGCTTCCTCCAGCGGGACCCACTCTGCTTTGCTGACTTCGATCTGCATGTCGGGGGTGATGTCGCCGATTTCGCCGGAACGATACAGCAGCAGATAGAAGCTGACGATCTTGAAGACGCGCTGCCGGTCGCCCCAGGAACGCACGTAAACGTAGCGGATATCGTCGAGCTTGGTGACGGCCTCGGCCTGGATGCCGGTTTCCTCGCGCACCTCGCGCACGGCGGTCTGCTCGGGCCGCTCGCCGCCATCCACTAAGCCCTTGGGCAGTGCGATGACCGGCTTGGACTGGCGGGTGCGTTTTTCCGCCGACGAGTGCGGCTCGATGACTGCCATCCACCAACGGTCGTACATGTAGCGGACGACGACACCGCCCGCAGAGATTTCACGTGCCATGAATTAGTCGCCAGTACTCAGGACCCAGTACCCAGTAGCCAGTTCCCAGTTGTGGGATGAGACTGGCCGCAAGTAAAACATCATAAATCGTAGGGGCGGAAGAACGAGGCTAACCGCAGTCGCACATGGGATCAGCATCCCATCCGCGAGGATGAAAATACGCCCCAATGAGATGGCGCATTCTGTCGCCCCTCAGGGTCGCGTACGATCGGGCCGCCAACTCCGGGCTTCCGCCCGGGGCTAACATATGCCGCCGCTCCGCGGCTGGCGCTCGGTCACGGACGTGACGGGGTTCAGCTACGACGCGTTTGACCGCGCGAAGGGCCTGGTCGCATCGGGTGAAGCGGCGGCGCGCACAGCGCTACCCGCATTGTTGAAGTGGGTGGGCGAAGAAGTCCCGGCTGCGGAGGCGGTGGAGAGTACCGCAGTCATCGCCGCCAGCCGTCGCGTGCCACAACCGAAGCCGGCCGCCGCATAAGACAGGCGAGCGCGTTGCTCAGGATGACAGCTACAAAGATGATGTATAACCCGGGTAAGACAGCGGACCGGCTGAAATTGGGCTAAACTAGCGGCAGCCAAAACGGGGGAGGCCGCGTGAAAACCCTTCTTTCTGCGCCAGAGTTGTTGACCCACCTGAAGGAAGTGCTGGCTGCGCGCTATTCAACCGGGGTGCGCCTGAAGCCGTCGCCGCAGGTGCAGCACGCCGAATGGGGGCCGCTGGGCGGAGCGCTCAACCTGCTGCTGACCGCGCGCGATTATGCCACCGTGAAACTCGC
Source organism: Terriglobales bacterium (assembly GCA_041946775.1). Lineage (GTDB taxonomy): Bacteria > Acidobacteriota > Terriglobia > Terriglobales > Acidobacteriaceae > JBHGBA01. Next base: position 43,244 of record JBHGBA010000005.1, on the reverse strand, counting down.
CATTTACCTCGATGATGATCGCGCGATTGTCCTTAGCGTCGGCGACAGCAGCGGGGAATTGACGGAATTTCTTGTGCCCATCACGATTGCGGGCCGCCGGCTGGGTGAGTTGCGCGTCGCGAGCGGGAGAGAGATGGTCGCGGCGCCCGATCGCGTTCTACTGAAGCGCGTGGCGGCAGAGTTGGCGCTGTTTCTCACGGGCGAAGGTAAGTACATCGTGACCCGGGCACGGCAACACGCGGCGCGGGAAACGAAGGTAGCAGCGGCGGCCACGCCGGTGCGGAGATGACCCCACCACAGTGGCGAACCTGGCGCGCGCTAGGGGTCAGCTATCCGGTTTCAGGTGTGCTCAACGCCAACATCGCCGCACAGGGGACGCAACTCACTCCGGCTGGCCGTGGCAGCATCAGCCTGGCGCGGACAAACATCGCGGGACAGCCGGTGCAGGCGCTGAACGTCAATTTCCAGGGCACTGGGCAGGCGGTGAATGCGGCCCTGCAAATCCGCACGCCCTAACGGCGGCTTCGGTTTCGACGTCCAGTTGCATGAGACCTGGTAGGCTGCGTCGCGTTATCTCGTCCTTGGCTTGACAAAACCGTGCGCAGTTAACACGATAGGCGCAGAGTTCCTGGACAGCGGTTCGAGAACAGGTGTGCCGAAGCGGCGAGCAGTTTGTGTGCCGCCCCTCCGGGGGCTCTTCGGTAAATTGCTGCTCCCCAGGACTTCCGTCCCGGGCCGCACAGAATGCCGCCCCTGACGGGGCTGGCGATGATGGACGGGGCTGGCGACAACGGATAAGGTGAGACGCAATGGAAAATGAACCCAGCCAGGGTGGTGCACTCCGGCAGCACGCCATGCTGCGGGAGATCTACGCGCAACCGCAGGCCATCCTGGAGACGATTCAGCAGCACGTGCGCGAAGATATCATCTTCGGCAGCGCGCTTCACGCCATCGAGAACGCGCTGCTGACGTTCCGCAAGATCATCATTGCGGCCAGCGGATCCAGCCGCCACGCGGGGTTAGCTGGCGAGATCATGATCGAAGACCTGACCGGCACGCCGGTAGATGTGGAGTATGCCAGCGAGTACTGCTATCGCTCGACGCACGCTGGCGCCGATCCCATCGTGATGCTGATTACGCAATCGGGGGAGACCGCCGATACGATTGCTGCGCAGCGCGAGGCGCTGGCGCGTGGCTCCAGGACGCTGGCGGTGTGCAACGTGGCCGGCTCGACCATTTCGCGCGAGGCCAGCGCGCTGCTGCTCACCCATGCGGGAAGGGAACTGGCGGTGCCGGCGACCAAGAGCTTCACCGCTCAGCTCACGGTGCTCTACTTGTTCGCGTTGTTTCTGGCGCGCAAGCGCGGCCGCATGACCTCGGAGGTGATCCGCGCGCACTTGCGCCGCCTGTTGGACATCCCGGCGGCAATAGACTCGGCGCTGCCCGTATGGGACGCACAGACCAGCGAGTGCGCCCGCCACTACCTGCGCGCGCAGACATTCCTGTATCTCGGAAGAGGCGTGCACTACGCCATCGCGCGGGAAGGGGCTCTGAAGCTCAAGGAATCTTCCTACACGCACGCGGAGGGTTATCCCACGGGCGAACTGAAGCACGGCCCGCAGGCGCTGGTGGCCGAAGGCTTGCCGATTGTGGCGCTGGTGGCGCGCGACGATAGCGACCCGGATTCGGTGTTGCGCTACCGCAAGAGCGTCGGTATCCTGCGCGACGCCAAAAGCCATGGCGCGCGCGTGATCGCCGTTGCCACGGAAGGCGATCAGGAGATCGGGGCGATTGCCGACCACGTGTTCTTCGTGCCGGCAACTTCCGAACTCCTGTTGCCGATCCTCGAAGTGGTCCCGCTGCAATTGCTGGCCTACCGTATTGCTGTGATGAATGGCTGTGATGTGGACCATCCGCGCAACCTGGCCAAGAGCGTAATGACGGAGTAAGGGACCTTACCCGGCGCGCGGGCCGGTGGGTCCCTGCTTGCCGATCTGCACAGGTTGCGTCGGCAGAAACACGGTAAAGCAGGTCCCGTGTCGTTCCCCCGATCGGCTGCGGAAACGAATTGAGCCGTGGTGTTTCTGCACGATTCCTTTCGTCACCCACAGGCCCAGTCCCGTGCCTTTTTTCGCCTTGGTGCTGAAAAACGGCTCGAAGATTCTCGCCCGGTGTTCGTGATTGATGCCATTGCCAGTATCGGCGATGGTAATGTGCACACCTTCGGTCGAGCAGTTTTTCCAGTCCACGCCGGCGCGCACGCGCACGCGAAGCTTGCCGCCCTGCGTCATGGCCTGGATGGCATTGCCGATGAGGTTCAAAATGACCTGGCGCATTTCGCCGTCGTGCGCCAGGATGTGACAGTTGCCCCCGATCTCCTGCTCGACCTTGATGCCGTGTAATTCGAAGCGTTTGGCATTCAGCAGCAGCGCATCCCGCAGCAGTTGCGCGACTGACAGTGGCGCCGGGCCTTCCGAGCTGCGGTAGAACCCCAGCGTCTGCTTCACAATGTGGGCCACGCGCTCCAACTGCTGCTCACAGAGCTTGGCGTAACTGCGTCCTTCCGCGGAGAGCGACGCATCGTTGTTCAGCAGGTAGAACAGGTTGGTGATGGCTTCCAGCGGATTATTAAGCTCGTGGGCGATGGTCGCGGCGAGACGTCCGGTGGCGGCAATCTTCTCCGCGTCCATGAGGGCGGCATGGGCGCGCTTAAGGTCGGCGATACGCTCTTTCAGCGCCCGCTCGGCGCGCCGGCGGCGGGCAATTTCGTCCTGCGCCTCGCGCACCAGGCGCTCGCGTTCCTCGATGACCGCTTCCAGTGCCAGCGCCCGTTGCTGGAGATAGGCGATGGCGAGCAAGCGATCTTCTCTGCCGGCGAGCGCCGAATAACCCTCGGCGGGAATAACGTGGCGGTGCTCTGCGCAGAGTTGTAACAAGTTCTCCCCGTGCTGCTCCTCGGAGAAGCTGTTGATCGGGTAGGCGCAACGAAGCGCGAACGCGTGGGTTCGAGCCAGTCCGTTCCAGAGCTTTTCGAGTTCGATGGCTGCTTCGGTCAGTCCCGCACTAAAAAGCAGAGCGACCATCTCACCGAAGATCGCGATGCTCGCTTGCTCGCTGCCGGCAGCGCTCCTGGCCCGCGTGAGCAGGCCGCCAATTACCTCGGCGAAGCGCGCGGGATCAGGGTGGGTATCGACCATGAAGGTGGCCAGAGTTTCGGCTGCGTCGCGCTCGACAAACCGCCCATGCGCCACGGCGACGCCGGGTTCCACGCCGCGCGCCTTCATCCGCTTGGCGAGGCCGTTGCGGTGGGCGGCGGTGGCGATGACGACCGCCGCGTCGCCGCGCCCCAACGCTTCGCAAATAAACCGGCTCACCGAATCCAGCAGAAAGGAGTCATCCGTGTAAAACTGGACTTCGTGGGTGTCGCGAGTGAGCGTGTCCCAGGCGAAGGGAGAGAAATCGAGGCCGTCACGTACGATGTTGTTGGTGCTCATCAGAAACCGGGGCCCTGAACAGCAGCGATGCGGGGATCGTACGCATCGGCAAGCGGTTCGCGGCGCCTGGACCGCTGCATAAGATGCCACCGGCCGCGCAGAGGTTAGCCCCGCACGCACGCCGGTATTGCTAATTCGCGCGTTTTGAGGAATGATGCCCAAAGTCACAACTCAATCCAGTAAGCGAGATCATCCTGCAAACGATGGCAGAAAGAACTCCCGTTCACGTATCGCTCCCTCTTGCGTTCAACAACTGTTTCGGCTGCGGCAAAGACAACCGCGGTGGTATGCACCTGAAATTTCGCCTGGGCGATGATGGCAAGAGTTTCGTAGCGAACATCCGTCTGTCGCGGCGCTACGAAGGCCCGCCCGGACACGCGCACGGCGGGGTGATCGCCACCGTACTTGACGAAGCGATGGGTAAGGTCACCCGGTTGCGGGCGGTGCTGGCGCTGACCAAGGACATGCAAATTGATTACCTGAAGCCCGTGCCTTTGGGCGAACCGCTGATCGCCGAGGGCCGCAGCGTGCGGGTGCGCGGCCGTGTGCACTTCTACAAAGGCGAAATCCGCAACCGGAGCGGCGAAGTGCTGGCGCGGAGCAGAGGGACGTACATCGCCATTGATCCGAAGAAGAGTGAGGTCTTCGCGAAACACATGCGCAACAATCCGGGGCTGGCGTAGGGCCGCTCTACCGCACGAGCACACGGCACTTCACTACAGGGGACACGGGGGACACAGGGGCCTCCGCCGCCGAGAAGGCGGCGCCAGCTATTCAGCGCAGTAATAAGGGGCGGCCTGAGGTCTGCCTCGGTAATTCACCCTATTTCCCGGAACGCCCAAACGCGAGAAAGTAAGCGTTACTTGTGGGGGACGCTTATTGCCGGAAACCAGAATTTTTTTCCCTTGACAGACCAATGGTTATATGACATACATGTCGACCAACCGGTTAGTCGGGTGAGGAATTTCCGGCAACCTTTACCGCAATCATCACGCCCGCGAATCGGGCAAGAGCGCACGTCCGGCCTGGTGCGAACAGTCGCATTGGCGGCGGCGCATCCGAAGGAGAATCGCAATGTCGTCTGCCGGACAAACTTCGCTGACACCCTCGGCCGGGCCGCGCTGGCTTTCGGTCCCCTGTTTTATGTGCACCAACCAGTGCGGTCTGCGCGTGTGCGTGGAAGACAACAAGGTCACCAAGATTGAGGGCTGGTCTGGCCATCCCCGCAGCCAGGGCAAGATTTGCATCAAGGCCCGCCAGATTCCCGATTACTTGACCCACAAAGACCGCCTCAAGTACCCGGTGAAGAAGACGAAGGGGGGATGGCAGCGCATCTCCTGGGACGAGGCGCTGGACACTATCGCCACCAGGTGGCTCGAAGCCAAAGAGAAGTACGGCCCGGCCTCAGGCGGTGTCTTCCTCGGCGAACCGGGCTGCTTCCAGGTGGAGACGAGTTGGCACATGGCGTGGCGCTTCTGCGACGTCTATGGCACGCCCAACCGCTTTGATCCTGCCGACTTGTGCGGCTTTTCCACCTGGATGGGCCAGATCGCGACCGTCGGCTACATGATCGAACCCGACGTTGACAATTCCGACTGCGTGGTGATCTGGGCAACGAACCCGAGCGAATCCGATCACGTGGTCGCCAGCAAGGCCCTCGCCGCGCAGAAAAAAGGGGGTAAGCTCGTCGTTATCGATCCCCGGCGCATCCCGCTGGCCAAGCGCGCCGACATGCACATCACGCCCAATCCAGGCACGGATGCTTACATGGCATTGGCGGCGATCAACATCATCATTCAGGAAGAGCTGTACGACAAAGAGTTCGTTAACAATTACACGGTCGGCTTTGACAAGCTGAAGGAGCACGTAAAGTCCTACACGGCCGAAGAGGCGGAGCGCATCTGCGGCGTGCCGGCGGAACAAGTCAAGGCGTTCGCCCGCCTGTTCGCCACCAGCAAGTCGGCCTGCATACGGACGTATTTCCGGCTCAGCTTCCAAGTCAATGGATTCCAGAACTACAGAATCCTGTCCATCCTGAGCGCCATCACCGGCAACATCGACGTTCCTGGCGGTGAACTCCAGTTCGGCTACAGCACGGGCATGAAGCCCACCAAGTCGGTCCGGCTGCCGGAGCTGATGGGCGACGTGAAGTGCGTCGGCGTAGAAAAATATCCGCTTTACGCCAAGGTATTCCCGGGATTCAAGGAAGGCAGCATGGTGAACTGGGGCGACCTGGTGCTGAACGAGCCCCAGGTGCTCCGGAACCTGCTCGTTGTCGGCAGCAATCCCGCCGTGACTTGGCCCAACACCCCGAAAGTCAGAAAAGCGCTGTCCAAGCTCGACTTCCTGGCCGTCATGGACGTCGTGATGACCCCAACCACCGAACTGGCCCAGATCGTGGTGCCCGCGACCACCATGTTCGAGAAGCCGAACTTCACCACTTATCATGGCGAGTTCATGGGCCGGCCGGTGGTGCCGCCGTATGGCGAAGCCAAATCGGAATGCCAGTTCTGGTGTGAACTGGGTCGCAGGATGGGATACGAGCAGTATTTCCCGTGGAAAAATGATGAAGAAGCCTTCAACTACTTCTATGAGCCGGTGACCATCAAGTCCATCCTCGAGCAGCACCCGGATGGCTTTATGAACTACAACATGATGCCGGGCGAGCGCCGCTACCGCAAAGAAGGCTTCCCAACCGCGACCGGCAAGTGCGAGCTTTACTCGGAAATGCTGGAACAGCTCGGGATCGCGCCGCTGCCCAGTTTCCTTGAACCCACCGAGAGCCCGCGCAAGACGCCAGAGGTCTTCAATGACTATCCCGTATTCCTGAACACCGGGCACCGGGACGTCGAGTGGTGGCACTCGATGTTCCGCCACCTGGACGGGCTGCGCCGCCGCATGCCCGAGCCGCTGGCGGAAATTCATCCGGAGACCGCGGCGAAGTATGGCGTGGTGGACGGCGAGTTGATGAACATCGAGACCACCATGGGCAACATTAACATGCGGGCGAAGGTGACCGAAGACATCAAGCCCAACGTGGTCTCGATTCCCCACGGATGGCATGACCCGCTCTACAACGTGCTCACGGACGATCATCGCCTGGACCCGGTCTCAGGCTTTCCGGAATTGACGGGCTGGCTGTGCAGGGTGAGGGCGACCAACGGAAAAGCTTCGAGCTGAATCGCTATGGCACTGATTGACAGTTGCGGACGGCGCGTCAATTACCTGCGCCTCTCGGTCACGGACCGGTGCAATCTGCGCTGCACTTATTGCATGCCGGCCAGCGGTGTTCCCAAGCTGTGTCATAGCGAAATTCTCAGCTACGAGGACCTTTACCGCATTGCCTGCGAGTCGGTGGCGTTGGGGATCGAGAAGATCCGCATCACCGGCGGGGAGCCGCTTGTCCGCCGAGGCCTGGTGGGATTCGTGGAACGCGTGGCCAGCCTGGCGGGTGTGCGTGAGGTAGTCCTTACCACGAACGGTCTTCTGCTGAAAGAAAACGCATTGGGCCTGCGCGCCGCCGGCGTGCGCAGGCTCAACGTCAGCCTGGATTCGCTGAAGCCGGAGACGTTCGCGGCAATCACCCGTGGCGGGGAACTGTGGAGGGTGCTCGACGGCATTGCCGCCGCCGAGGACGCCGGCTTCCCACCGGTCAAACTCAACATGGTGGTCATGCGCGGGGTCAACGACAACGAGATTCTCGACTTCGCCGCGCTGACGCTGGTCAAGCCGTACACGGTGCGTTTCATCGAGTACATGCCGACCGCAGCCGCCAGGGACTGGAAGGCGCTTTGCGTGCCCGGCAGTGAAGTCCTGGAGCGCATTCGCCGCCACTATGCGCTGGCGCCGCTGGACAGCAGCGAATTGGCGGGCCCGGCAAAGAACTACAGCATCCCCGGTTCGCTCGGCGCGATTGGCATCATCACGCCGATGTCCTGCCACTTCTGCGATAACTGCAACCGGATCAGAGTGACGGCCTCGGGGCTGGCGAAGGGCTGCCTGTTCTCGACGCAGGGTATTGATCTTAAGCCGCATCTGCGCCATGCGAACAACGACAGCTTGCGAGAAATCCTGCGCCAGATTGTGACCAACAAACCGGTGCGCCACGAGCTGCTCAGCGCCGGTAATCATAGCTTTGTTGCCATGTCGCAAATTGGCGGCTGATTTGCGGGAAGGGCATTCGATATGACTGGAGCGAATGTCATCGCCCTGTGCACGAGCCGGCAAAGAGGGCAGCAGAAAACTCCAGTGCCGGTGATCGAGCTGGTCGAAAACCACGGCATTGTGGGCGACGCCCATGCCGGCCCCGGACTGCGGCAGGTCAGCCTTCAGGCCGCGGAAAATATCGGCGCCATGCAGGACCTCGGGCTGGACTTGGGCGGGCGCGGCTGCGTGGAGAACATCACGACCGAAGGGATTGACTTGGCGAGCCTGCCCATTGGCTCCATGCTGGCGGTGGGCGATGCCATCCTGCAAATCACCAAGATCGGCAAGGAATGCCACACGCGCTGCGCGCTGCACTACCTGGCCGAGGGCTGTTTGCTGCCGGCGGGACGTGTGTTTGCGGTCGTCGTGAAAGGCGGGACGGTGCGCGCGGCGGACAGCGTTGAACTTCTGCCATCCCATTACCCCGCGCCGAGTGCGCAGCCGGTGGTGCACATCACAGAAATCCGGAACGAATACTACACAGCGCACGTGTAGGGCAGATTCGCTGAAGGTGTGTCCCTCCTGAATTGTCATTCCGAGCCGCGAAGCGGCGAGGAATCTGCTGTTTCAAAGCAGGTCCCTCTCTCCGCTCGGGATGACAACCCAGACCAGGGGTACAGCAACAGAGAAACTGCTCCAGGCTGCATTCTTTACGGCTGCTTCTCGATATCAACCTTGTTAATCGGCAAGTCCCAGTGCGCGTCCAGGATCTGGAAGCGCCGCTGCTCTTCGCGCTTGAACGTCTCCTGGTCGGGATAGAGCTGCCTGATCAGTTCCTGCGGATCGCCTTCCATGGCCCGTTCCGCGTTCTTGAAAACAATCGTTACACGATAGTCCCAGCGCGCTTCTTCCGGCGCGTGATAGCGTGGCGAAATCATCTCGACGGAGAGGATGCGCCCCGACTCGATCTGCTTCTTCAAGAGCGGAAGGTGGTTCTTGCGAAAGAGCGTAAAAAACTCCTCCTGATGGCCCCACTTCACCTTGTAGTAGTACTCAACGGTGTATGGTTTCGCCGGCACGGTCTGGCCTTCCGCGGGAACAACCAGTGCGGTTGCCCCGAACAGCATCAGCAGAGCGATCCACGAGCTGCGCATGGACATCCTCCCGCTGGTATTGTGGCACACGCGGCGCCCTTAACTGCGTGGCCGCACCCTTCCTTGTTGCAGCGCCCAGGCACACGGGCCGTTGGCGCCGCGCACTTCCCCGCGGGTGGCCGAGAGTTCGGGCTTGCCGAAGGCTTCGGCGCGGAACTCAAACCAGCCGGCCGCAGTGGGCATGGCCGTCCAGTGGATGGCCAGGTTGTGGCTCAAGCCGGTCATGTCGCGCAGACCATGGGGCCGGACCGCGGCGTCAATGATGTAGCCGTCAATCAGCATGATGGTGAACAACTGGCGTTCGAGCGGCGTGCGCACGGCGAGCGCATCTTGCGCGCGGGCCCAGACATTGAGGCGCGGCGGCGACTCGGGCGGATCGTGGTCGAGATCAATCGGATAATCCACGGCGTGATGCTCGAAGACGTTCATGAACGGGTACTCACGGTAGTACCAGGGCGCGGGCTGCGTGCGGCCCGGCGGGTCCGGCAGCGGGTCAACCGGCGCCAGCGTTCCCGCTTTGGCGAACCACACGTCGCCGATCAGCGACGGCTCGCCGTTCTGCGCCAGCACAGCGCGGCCCACCCAGGCACTGCGCGCGGAGAGGACCTCGTCAACTTTCACCTCGACCGGTCCCGCAACAACCCGGCGGAGAAACGTCAGGTTCGCCGACAACAGTTCGGGAAAGGCGGCCAGCTTCGCCGTCGCCGCCACCAGAAGCGCGCCCGAGTATCCGCCGAACACGTGACCGGCAAACGTCCAGCGGTCGCCCAGGACTTTGGTGAACCGGTGGCCGTGCTTCTCCAAGGCAAAATCGTCGGCGAAGGATCGGCGGCACGCAGGTTGGGCGTGGGTCAAAGGTTTCCTCCTGGAAGTAGCATGATGTGGTTGCAGTGAAAGGTGATTTATCATACATCGCCAATCAGCACGCCGCGAAGCAGGTTGCGAATGCCGCCACGCGTAACCAAGCGGAGGAGAGGTGAGCAAGAAGACGAAAGATTTCACCGATGCGGAGTTGTCAGTTTACTCCAAGATGCACCTGCTGTATGAAATCCGAATGTTAGTTAACTCTGCAAAGCTGATGTCTGTTCACCTCACAGGTGCGGACGCGGAGGAATTGATCTGGGCATTTCAGAATTCTCGTGTGGAAGCATTCGCCATTCATCTGCGGAATCTTATCGATTTCATTTGTCCTCGCCGGTACCACGATACGGATGTTATCGCAGCCGATTTCTTGCCAGATGGTGCAGCGTTTAGACCTATTTCCAAGTCATTGCATTCGTTCGAACCCCGATATGCTGATCCAGAGTCAGCTGTCCTACCATTGAACGAGGGGGCAGCGCGTGCGGCTGGATTGTGGCGCAAAGACGCGAAATCTCTGCGCTTTTCTGATTCTATTGGGTGCGTTGCGCGCGGTCAACACAGCCAACCATCTGGCGAACTGGTGAAACTGGCGAACCGGCGATCAAGCAACTGCGCCACCCTACGTCCACCTCCGGAAGAACAGCGCCTGTCGGGCAATCGGTTCGGTTTTGGCGCTGAGTGCCGCCATCTGGGTTTCGTTGAGCGGGGTAAATTCGCGCGCGAGTTTTACGTTTTCTTCCAATTGCGCGATGGTGTCGCAGCCGATGATCACCGTGCTGACCGGCAGCGAGAGCACGTAATACAGGGCTTCGCGCATGTTGATCGTGCCCGGCTGCTTGAGCGGCGGCACCCACGAGGGTTCGCGGCCCGCCGGCTTCCATCCGGCCAGAATGCGGCCGCGCGCCGGAATCTTCATCCCGATGATTCCCATTTGCTTCTCAACCGCCGTGGGCAGCAGCTTCTCGCTGAAGCTAAGGTGATGACGGTCGGCGGCGTTTATGGCCAGCAGGATGGTGTCGAACGGGAAGCGGCGCAGGCATTCCAGCAGCACCTCGGGGTCGGTGTGGCCGGTGACGCCCAGGGTGCGCACCATTTTCTGCTCGCGCGCCCGCTGAAGGGCTTCCATGGCGCCACCCTTGGCGAAGACGCGCTCGACGTCGTCCATGGTGGTCATGTGGTGCAGTTGCCAGGAATCGAGATGGTCGGTGTTGAGCAGTTTGAGCGACTCGTCCAGCAGCTTGAGGGAGCCGTCGCGCGTGCGGTCGTCGGTCTTGCTGGCCAGCCAGGTTTCGTTGCGGCGGCGCTTCATCACCTGCCCGATGTAGCGCTGGCTCCAGCGCTCGGGGCCGCCGTACATGGGCGCGGTGTCAATGTAGTTGACGCCCAGGTCGAGGGCGCGCTCCACGATGGCGACCGCCTGCTCTTCCATGTTGGGCTTCTCGATGGTGGCTTGGCCACCCAGGCTGAACAGGCCCACGCGATAGCCGGTCTTGCCCAGGTTGCGCGTGGGCATGGCGGCGTGCGTCTGCGCGTTGGCGGGCAGCGCGGCCATGGCGCTGGCGCGAGAGGGCAGGACTTCATGGGCCAAAAACCCGGCGGTCGCCGCGCCGCCGATCTTCAGGAAATCACGCCGGTCGAGGAAGGGATTTCTCTTGCTGCTCATGTTCGCTCCTTGTCGAAACAGCGATACTAGACTCCCCGCAGCTCTCGTGCAACTCGCGGTAAAATATTGGGTTACGAAACCACTGCAAAGGTGAAGCCTATGGCGACGGGGAGCATTGTCGTTACCGAGCCGGATTACAGCGAACTGGCGCGGCGGCCGCTGGAAGCCGACAAGTGCGCGCTGCTGGTGATTGACATCCAGGAGAAGCTGTTGCCGCCGATCTATGAAAAAGAACGGCTGGTGCGCAACGCGCAACTGCTGATTCGGCTGGCCGGCATTCTGAACATGCCGGTGATGGCGGCGGCGCAATACCGTAAAGGTCTGGGCGACATCGTCCCCGAGGTCGCTTCCTTGCTGCCCGATCCCAAGCCGATTGACAAGCTTGAGTTCAACTGCTTGGACAACGACAACTTCTGCGCCGCGGTAAAGTCGCTTCCCCGCAAGCGCAACACGCTGCTGGTCTGCGGGATGGAGACGCACATCTGCGTCATGCAGACTGTCATGGGTGCGTTGAACAAAGGCTACCTCGTGCACGTGGCGGCCGACGCGGTCAGCTCGCGCACCCGGTTGAATTGGCGGCTGGGGCTGAAGCGCATGGAGGCCGCGGGCGCCATCATCTCTTCGACCGAGATGATGATTTACGAACTGCTGCGCCAGTCGGGCACGGCGAACTTCAAGGAGATGCTGCAACACCTGAAATGAGCGGGGCGTGGCGCCGCTTGCGTTGCCCCGCCGCAGCCTCTATGATGCTGGCCCGTATCTGCTTTCCAGCCCAGGAGGAACCCGGTGCCATCGCCTCTCACCCCGCTATTTCTGCCTTCTCGCATTGCTGTTATTGGCGCGTCGTCCAATCCCGACAAGCTTGGGTTTCAGATCTTCCGCAACATCAAGGAGGCGGGGTTCGCCGGCGAAATCCTGCCGGTCAACCCGAAAGGCGAGACCATCCTTGGGATTCCGTCGGTGAAATCGGCCAGCGAAATTCCTGAGAGCACGGACCTGGCGGTGGTGATCATTCCGGCGAAGCTGGTGCCGGGAACCATCCTGCAACTGGGCGAGCGGAAGGTGAAGTCGGCGATCGTGATCACCGGCGGATTTGCCGAATCGGGCGCCGAGGGGGCCGCGCTGCAACAGGAAATGGCGGCCAATGCGGCCCGCACCGGCGTGCGCGTGGTCGGTCCCAATTGCCAGGGAGTGAATTATCCGTACCACGGATTGTGCGCTTCCTGGCCGCTGCTGACCCGGCGCGGCGACCTGGCGATTGTCTCCCAGAGCGGCACGGTGGGTGCTGCGCTGATGGACTGGTCGTCGCTGGATGGCTTGGGGTTCTCCGCGTTCGTCAGCATGGGCAATCGCGCCGACGTGGACGAGGCCGATCTGATCAGCTTCTTCGCGCACGATCCCAACACGAAGGTCATCGCCCTCTATCTCGAAGGCGTGAAGAATGCCGACAGGTTTCTGGCCGCCATTGATGAATGTAAGAAGCCCATCGTCATCCTGAAGCCTGGCCGCACGGAGCGCGGGCGCAAGGCCGCCGAATCGCACACCCGCTCGCTGGCCGGGCGCGACGAGATTTACGACGCCATCTTCCGGCAGCATCGCGTGCATCGCGCCAGCACGCTGGAGGAACTCTATGATTTCGCCAAGGCGCTGGCCTACGTGCCCCCGCCGCAGGGCCCGCGTACGCTGATCGTCACCAGTTCGGGCGGCTCGGCGGTGATTGCCACCGATGTGCTCGAAGAGGAAGGCCTGCGGGTGACGCCGCTGCCGCCGGCGCTTGCCCAGCGTTTGCGCGAGTTCCTGCCGGCACACTTCATCGTGGGCAATCCGCTGGACCTTACCGGCGATGCCAACGCCGAGTATTACCGCAGGGTGATCGAAGCGGCGGCGGACGATTACGATGTGGTGATGACGATATTCGGTGATCCCATCCCGGGCGTGAGCGAGGTGCTGCACCCCGGCAAATGTGAGTTGGTCGCGTTTCTCGGTGGCGCGGATGTTGAGCGCGAAGAACGCGCCCGCATTCATGCGCGCAAGATTGCCGTCTTTCCCACACCGGAGCGTGCGGCGCGGGCGATCGCCTGCCACGCTCGCTTCCGGCGCGATGTGTTTCCGCTCCAGGTTGCGACGGCGGCATCGGCAGACGCGCCGGCGGTTTCCGCAGTGTCGTCGCTGGCATCGGCAGCTTCGATGAAGTATGTGGCGGACGCGGGGATTGCCGTGACTCCGTTCGCGGAAGCGGCAACCGAGCTAGAGGCGGTCGAAGCGGCCATGCGCATCGGCTTTCCTGTGGCGCTCAAGATCAACTCGCCCGACATTACGCACAAAAGCGACGTGGGCGGCGTCGTCCTGAATCTCGCCAATGAGGCCGAGGTGCGCGCGGCGTTTGGCAAAATCCAAGCGATCGAAAGTGCTCGGGGCTTCCGGGCCGGAGGAGCGCTGGTTTGTGCGATGGCGCGTGGTGGCCACGAAGTCATTATCGGAGTCACGCGCGACGCGCAGTTCGGTCACGCCGTGATGTTCGGCATGGGCGGCACCCTGGTCGAGGTGCTCAAGGACGTCTCGTTCCGCATCGTGCCGCTGACCGTGCGCGATGCCGCCGAGATGATCGCGGAGGTCCGCGGGGCTGCCGTGCTGCGAGGCGTTCGCGGCGCCAAGCCTGCTGACGTGAATGCGCTGGCAGAGTTGCTGGTCAGCGTCTCAGAACTGGTGCGGAAGCATCCTGAAATTGACGAGATGGACCTGAACCCGGTTTTTGTCTATGAACAGGGCGCAGTGGTGGCGGATGCGCGTGTGGCGCTGCGCGCGACGACGGCGGCTGGGGCAGGGACGAAGTGATGAACTGGTGAACTGAAGAACTGAAGAACTGAAAAACTGAAAAACTGAAAAACTGGTGAACTGAAAAACTGGTGTCCTGAAGCAGATCGGATTGCAGGTTCAAAAGAGAAGCGCCCGAGATATGTAATCTGCGGGCGCTTTCGCATTGAATATTGATAGCGTCTTTGCCAATTACCCGATCACTCAATCACCCAATCACTCAATCACCCAATCACTCAATCGCGTCACTGCGGCGGTACACCAGTGGGGTTCGTTGCCGTAACGCCGGTCCCCGCCGGGTTGGCGGTCGTGCTGGTGCCGGTCGTGGTAGTCCCGGTTGTGGTTCCCGTACCGGTTGTTGTGGTCGTTGTGCCGGTTGTTCCCGAAGTACGCACGCCCGGAGTTGCGGTCGTTATCGGCAGCGTCAGGACTGTGCCGGTGGCGCTACCGGTGGTCCCCGGAACAACGCCGTTGCTACCGCCTGCAATTCCGGTGTTCGTACCAGAAATGCCCGTGGTACCGATCGCCGCTGCGGTGCCCGTACCGCTGGATGTTGTACCAGGACCGCTGCTCCCCGCTGGGCAGGGCGTCGCAGGGATAGCTGCGGGAGTGCTGGCGGTGGTGGCTAAAGGCGTGCCGGCTGAAGCCGTCCCTGTCCCGATTGCGCCGGGCGCGCCGGATGTAACACTGGCCGGAGCGTTCCCCATTACGCCGGAGGTAACACTAGCTGGCGCATTGGCCGGAGTACCGGGACTGCATGGCTGAGTTGTTTCAGGCCGCGTGCCAGGTGTTGTGGTCTGCTGAGTACCCACTCCCGCCGGTGTTGTTCCCGACGGACGCGGCGATGTTGCCGCGGTACCCGCTTGTGTTCCGGTTGTTGTAGTCATGCCTGGCGAACCAGCGACCTGAGCTGCCATCCAGCACACGGCCAGCAACACTATTGCGCTGCTCCCAAGTAAGTTGCGCATCACATCCCTCCCTTTCGTCTTGGGATGAGAGGGACGGCGGAAGGGTGCAAGCGAATTTGGTGATTTGGTCATTTGGTTACTTGGTCATGTCCCACGTCGCGGTACGTACATAACCAAATAACCAAATGACCAAATCACCAGATCACCAGATCACCAGATCACCAAATTGCCCGGAGGGTGAGCACTGCGTTGAGTCCCCCAAAGGCGAAAGAATTTGACATCGCGTATTCGACGGCGGCGGGGCGGGCCTGATTGGCGATGATGTCGAGGTCGCACTCGGGATCGCGCTCGGTGAAGTTCACGGTTGGGGGCAGCAGGCGGTCATGCAGCGCGAGCACGGTGGCGACAGCCTCGATGGCGCCTGCCGCGCCGAGCGCGTGGCCGTGTGCCGACTTGGTGGAGCTCACCGCAACGTGGTCCGCGGAGTCGCCGTACACGGCGCGAATTGCCCGTGCCTCGAGCGGATCATTGAGCGGAGTGCCGGTGCCGTGCGCGTTGATGTACCCGATGCGCGCGGGTTCGATTCCGGCGTCGCGCAACGCCGCACGCATCGCCCGCACCGGGCCGTCGAGGGAAGGCTGCGTGATGTGGTGCGCGTCCGACGACATGCCGAAGCCGGCAATCTCCGCATAAACGTGAGCGCCGCGCGTGCGTGCCGCATCGAGCGGTTCCAGCACGAGCACCCCGGCGCCTTCGCCCAGCACCATACCGCGACGCTCGCGCGCGAAGGGCCGGCAGGTGTCGGGCGAAACTACACGCAGCGCGTCCCAGCCGCGCAGAATGCCGAGGCTGAACGGCGCCTCGCTTCCGCCAGCGATGGCGGCGTCAACCTGGCCGCTGCGCACCATCCAGAATGCCTGGCCGATGGCGTGGTTCGCCGAAGAACAGGCCGTCGAGACGGTGTACGTTGGCCCGCTGATGCCGAATTCCATTGAGATGTAACTCGCGCCGGCGCTGGCCATAATGCGCGGCACGGCGAACGGATGCATGCGGCAGTTGGATGCAGCGCGGGAAAATTGCGCGTCGGCGGTGATGAAACCGCCGGCGCCGGTGCCGGTCACGATTGCAGTTCTTTCGCCGAGTTCTCCGGCGAACGACAAGCCGCTATCGGTCACTGCCTCGCGGGTGGCGACAATCAAGAGTTGCGCGAAGCGGTCGAGCAGTTCAAGACGCGAGGGATCGAAGTGTTGAAGCGGGTCGTAGGCGCGCACCTCCGCGCCATTGCGAAATTTCAGGGTGGAGGTATCGGCCGATTCGATAGGGCGAATGCCGCAGCGCCCCTGCCGAAGCGCGTCCCAGCTCTCGGCCACCGTGTTGCCCAGCGCGCAGATGAGGCCGAGACCTGTGACCGCGACCCTACGCGGTGTGGTCACCTGTGCCTCCGGCGGCCTTGGCGGTCAGCTCCTGAATGCCATCGGCGATGTCGCGTACGGTGCGCACGCGGCGCGTCTCCTCGTCGGGAATAGAAACGTGAAACGTCTCCTCCAACTCGAACAGCAGGTTGATCGTGTCCAGCGAATCGAGGCCGAGTTCGGCGAGCGTGCTGTCGGGGCGTACCTGCTCGGCAGGCACGTGCTTGACGTTGCTGATGGCGGCGATGACCTTGTCGGTTATGGTTTGTGTACTCTGCACACAGGCTCCAAGCGACTCCTGAACACCTGCGCGATTAGATGAGGGAAGTCGGGATTGGGTGAAGTGGGATATTTGCATTCTTTCAGTAGCTCTTGGCCTTTAGCTCAGCGAACGAGTTAAAAAGCTAACAGCTAAAAGGCCAAGAACTAAGAGCTGGTTCTTCACCAAATCACCAGATATCACTAGGCGGTTTTCACCTGCGGCAACTTGGGTTTCGATTGCATCTCCTCGATGACGGCGGTGTGCTCTGGGATTTCCAGAGGCAGGCGCCAATCGCGCGCGGAAGCCCGGCCCGCCCACATCCAGCCGTAGCGCGTGAGCAACGAGCCGGCAATGCCGGAAATGGCGGCCCATTTGCGCATACGCTGCCCGCCGAAAAGGCGCAGCGCCAGGGGCAGCGGGCCTGACAGCACGCCGCCGACGCGCGTGGTCCATCCGCTTGCGCCGCGTTTAAGCGGTTTGAGTGCCGCATCGCGGCGCGATTCCAGGTGGTAGCCTTCCCAGGTCTCCAACACGGCACTGCCGATGCCGAGCAGGTTGAGCGCGCGGCTGTCGGTGTATCCGAGCAATTCCAGGATGCTCACGCTGGACTGCACCCCCGAAGCGCCAAAATGGATCGGCAGCGTGTGAATGTTGCGGTTCCAAACCGGGATGGCGGTCGCGCCGATGAGCACGCCGGTGTAGTTGTGGAAGGGCAGGCCGAACATCGCCGAGAAGAATTGGCTGAAGCCGCCGATCACGCTGACCGGGAGCATGTGACCGAAGCGCCGCTCGGCGGCCTTGGCGAACGCAGCTGCGGTTGAGGCGGCGCCGAATGCAGCCAGTATCCACGCGCCCATAGACATTGGGCTTTGTACTTTGAAGACGCGCAGCATGTTGATGAAGCGTGAGCGCCGCCCGAGGTCCTCGATCAGCAGCGCGCTGGAGAGCAGCGCGCCGCCGGCGGCGACCCAGCGTGCAGTCTGCGCCAATTCGGCATCTTTGCCCAGCCAGTCGGCGACCGCGCCGATCACCGCGGATGCACCGGCCGCGCCACCCGCGAAGAAATAGAAGGGAACGGTCGGCTTCCACTGCGGTTCTTTCAGCAGGTGAATGCCGTAATAGCCGGTCTCACTGGAGGCTATTGGAAACGGCGCGCCGATGGGACGGACGCCGCGCACTTCGACACGGCCCCGGCGTTCGGCCTCCTGCCGCAATTCCAGCAGACGCGCTTCGCTTCGCTCATCAGGTATGCGTTCAGGAATTCTGGCAAGCGGATCAGCGCTCATCGGCGGCTCCTTCCTGTGCGGCGCTTGGGCGAGACCAGAAATGCCAGCAACGCGCCCGCCATCAGCATCGTCGAACCGACGGCCATGGCTGCGTAGCCCCGCTTCACGTAGATGGTCGGCACTTCCGGCTTGGGCGGCAAGTTGTACTGCCGCGGGTCACCGCGCACGATGAACATCGCGTGGATGCCCTTTACGCTGGTGTCCTGCGGGTCATAGACCTGCGCGTCTTCCATGCCGCGCCCGCGTAGTTCGCGGACGCGCTCCTGGGCGACCAGCCGCAGTTCATTGATCTCGCCGAACTTGATGGATTCGGTGGGGCACGCCTTGGCGCAAGCCGGGGTGAGTCCGACTTTCTGCCGGTCATAGCAGAAGGTGCACTTGAACGCGCGGCCGTCGCCTTCCTTTCTCTGCACTACGCCGAACGGGCATGCCACCACGCAGTACGCGCAGCCGTTGCAGATGTCTGGCTGCACGTAAACCCCGCCGAACTCGGTGCGCACAATCGAGCCGGTGGGACACGCCTCCAGGCAGCCGGCGACTTCGCAGTGTTTGCAGACGTCCGAGGAAAATTCCCAGGAGATGTGGTCGCCGGCGTTACCGCCGAAGCCGGGTTGCGGCTCGTGTTCCACGAACTTGACGTGCCGCCAAGTGGAGGCGCCGACCGCGCCGGTGTTGTCGTAGGAAAAACCCGACCAGGTATAGCCGTCGGCTGCTACTTCGTTCCATTCCTTGCAGGCGACTTCGCAAGCCTTACAGCCGATACAGAGGGTCGAGTCGGTGAGGAAGGCGGTGGTCCGGTTGCCTTCCGACGGTAAGGGAAATCCTGCGCTCATGCCGCCCGCTCCTTGACTTGTTTCCAATGCTCGAGGGCCGCCGCGCCATGCGGACGGCGGCCCGGTTCGATGTTGCACATTAGCGCCTTGGTTTCCATAATGCGCACGTTGGGCTCTTCGGAGATGGCGAGCAGGTCGTTGGCCGCATCGCCTTTCACCACGCCTTTGTGGCCCCAGTGATAAGGCATGCCGACCTGGTGAATGCGGCGTCCGGCGATCCATAAGGACCTCAGGCGGCGCGTGACCAGCACGCGCGCCTCAACGATGCCGCGCATGGTGGTGATGGTCGCGAAGTCTCCGTGCTCCAGCCCGGCTTCCGCGGCCAGTTCCGGCGAGACCTCGCAGAAAAGCTCCGGTTGCAGTTCCGCCAGATGGCTCAGGGTGCGGCTCATTCCGCCTGCCGTGTGGTGCTCCGTCAGGCGGTAGGTGCTCAAGACGTGGGGGAAGCGCGCGTCATCGGGATACGCGTACGGATTGTCCAGGCGCTCCATCTTTTTCGCCGGAGGATTGGTGTCTACGCCGGGATACAGCGGGTTGTGCACCGGCGATTCCAGTGGCTCGTAATGCGTAGGCAGCGGGCCGTCCTTCAAACCACTGGGCACCCATATCCAGCCGGTGCCATCGGCATGAAGGATGAACGGCTTATCGCCCGGCATTGCGTCCATGCCTTGGCCCTGCTTCAGGTCGCCTTTGTAGCTCGGCGGCTTGTTCTTGGGGAAGTCGGGAGTGTCCAGCCCGGTCCACTCCTGCTTTTCTTCGTCCCACCAGACCAGCTTCTTGCGCTCGCTCCAGGGTTTGCCGTCGGGACGCGCGGAACAACGGTTGTAAATGATGCGGCAATCCTTGGGCCAGGCAAAGCCCCATCCGTGGCCGAGGTAGCCGCGCGGCTCGCGCTTCATCGGCTTGTTCTCGCCGGAGTTCGGCATCAGGCCGGAATAAATCCAGCAGCCGCATGCGGTGGAGCCATCGCTCTTCAGGTTATCGAAGTTTTGCAGCAGCTTGTGGTCGGCGATGGTCCAGCCGTTGATCTCCATGTCGATTTCCTCGACGTTAGGCTCAGCCTTCTTGCCCTCAGTCGAGTAGCTCCAGGTGAGCGCCTTCAGACCGGCATCGCGCGCCAGCGTACTGTTCGCGGCCTTCGCTTTCAGCCGCCGTCCCAGGTGATAGATGAACCAGGTCTCGCTGGTCGCGTCTCCCGGCGGATCAACTGCCTTCTCATGGAACTGCAACATGCGTTGCGTGTTGGTGAAGATGCCGGATTTTTCCGCCTGTCCGGCGGCCGGCATCAGGAACACTTCAGTACCGATCTTGTCGGCCGTTAGTTCGCCGCGCTCGACTTCCGGAGAATCAAGCCAGAAGGATGCGGTTTCGGTCTCGACCAGATCGCGCACCACCAGCCATTTGAGCTTGCTGAGCGCCTTGCGTTGCAGCCTTCCGTTAGGCGAGCCAACCACCGGGTTCTCGCCCATCACGAACATGCCCTCGACCTTGCCATCCACCATGTCGAGCGTGACGCCAAAATGCGAGTGGTCGCCGGTGATGCGCGGCAGCCAGTTGAATCCCCATTGGTTCTCAGCACTGGCCGCGTCGCCGTAATAGGCCTTCATCAGGCTGATGAAATACTTGTCGAAGTTCGACCACAGTCCCGTCCGGGTCTTGTGCTTGTTCATGTAGCTGCTTACGTCTTTCGAGTCCTCCTCATAGAACGGCATCGGCAGGTAGCCGGGCAGAATGTCAAACAGCGTCGGGATGTCAGTCGAGCCTTGAATGGAGGCGTGTCCGCGGAGGGCAAGAATCCCGCCGCCTGGCCGGCCGATGTTGCCCAGCAGCAGTTGCAGAATGGCGGCGGTGCGAATGATCTGCACGCCTTTAGAGTGCTGTGTCCAGCCGACCGCGTAGCAGATGGCGCCGGTCTTTTCCGGGCCCGAGGCGCTGGTGAATGCCTCGGCCGCCTTGTAGAAGACGTCCTGCGGTACGCCGCAGTACTGCTCCACCATTTCCGGCGTGTAACGGGAAAAATGCTTCTTGAGCAGTTGGAAGACGCAACGCGGATGTTGCAGCGTGGGATCTTCGTCAAACTGTCCGGGATCGCTGGCTTCACCGCCACGGTCCTTGCCATGACCGCCATCGACCTCGCCGGCAGGTGCGGCGCCACGCATGCCGTGGCCACCATCGTCTTCGTGTACCGCCGCAGCGCTGTCCCGTCGGGCGTGTTTCTCTTTCTCTTTGTCCGGCGCACCTTCATAGAGCCAGGTGTCCGGCTTGTATCTTCCCTCCTTCGCATCCCAGCCCGAAAAGAAGCCGGCCAGGTCCTCGGTATCGCGAAATTCCTCGCGGATGATCTTGGGCGCGTTGGTGTAGTTGACCACGTAGTCGTGGAAATACTTGTTGTTGTCGATGGTGTACTTGATGATTGCGCCCAGGAAGAGAATGTCGCTGCCGGGGCGCAGGGGTGCCCAGATGTCGGCCATTGCCGACGTGCGCGTGAAGCGTGGATCAACGTGGATGACCTTGGCGCCGTTTTTCTCGCGCGCCTCAATGACCCACTGGAAGCCCACCGGATGGTTTTCCGCCATGGACGAGCCCATGATCAGAATGGCATCCGCGTTGGCCAGGTCCTGCTGCGCCGTGGTGGCGCCGCCGCGCCCGAATGAGGTGCCCAGACCGGGCACCGTCGAGCTGTGTCATATGCGGGCCTGGTTGCTGAGCGCGTTCATCCCCAGCCCGGCGGTGAACAACTTCTTGATGAGGTAGTTTTCTTCGATGTCCAGCGTGGCGCCGCCCAGGTGTGCCATGCCGAGCGTGTGCATCACCACGCCGCCGTCCTCGCCGTTCTCCTGGAAGGTGCGCTCACGCGTCTCCCATACACGATCGGCGATCATGTCCATCGCCTGCTCCAGTGGGAGTTCTTCCCAGACACGCGAATACGGGCGGCGATATTTCACCTTGGTCAGCCGCTCGGGATGGGTGTGCAACTGAAAGGTGTCGGCGCCCTTGGGGCAGAGGTGTCCGCGGCTCACCGGCGAAGCCGGATCACCTTCGATGGCGACCAGCTTGCCTTCCTTGTGGTACACGAGCTGCCCGCAACCGACGCCGCAGTAGGGACAGACCGAACGCGAGACCTGGCAATCCTGTAGCTTGGGGGTGAGCTGACGCATGCGGTCGCTCATGGCGTTTTCGCCCGTGCAATGGACGTCACCACTCTGAATCTGCCGTACCACCGGCCATTTTTGAAGGAGTTCTTTGATCATGAGGGGTCCTCGGCACGTACTTGGGACTCGCAGAAGGTTCGCGGGTCTTTGTCCGTCAGAGATATCTCGCCCCGGTGGGGTTGCTTTTGCAGTTGTTGCGCGCGACCGATACCTTCGTACAAGCCGGCGCGAGCGGCTGTTTTTTCCAACTCAGGCAGGGAACAGCAAACTCTTTCAGCGGCATCGTAAGAACTCAGTGGCGGGTTGTTTGGCCCGCAGAGAAGGAGTTTTTGGGTCCATGCCGGAGGAGAAACTTCATAATCGCTGGGGCATTGCCGTCGCGGCAGTAATCATGCAAATTTGCCTGGGGGCGGTCTATGGATGGAGTGTGTTCAAGGTTCCGCTGATGCGCACCGAGCAGTGGGCGGAGACGGCGGTACAACTCAACTTCACCCTGGCCATCGCGTTCCTCGGAGTCGGGACCATCATCGGGGGTTTGTGGCAGGACCGCGTTGGGCCGCGCAAGGTCGCCACGGTGGCCGGAGTCATTTACGGGCTCAGCTACGTCCTCGCTGCCTGGGCGGCCAACAGCCACTCCCTGACGGGTATGTACTTCACCTACGGACTGCTGGGCGGCATCGGCATGGGCATGGGTTACATCACGCCGGTCGCCACGCTGGTGAAGTGGTTTCCCGACCGGCGCGGTTTAATGACCGGCGTGGCGGTGGCTGGCTATGGCGCCGGTGCGCTGGTCATGGGCCCGATTGCAGCGCGCACCATCCAGCTCTACGGCGTGCCCTTGACGTTTTTCGGCTTGGGCGTCGTGTACCTGGTTCTGGTAGTGGCAGCGGCGCAGTTCTACGCCAACCCGCCCGCGGGCTGGGTACCGGCGGGATACGTGCCCACGACTGCCGTGCAAAGATCTGCCAGCCGTGTGGATTTCACCGTCAAGCGGGCAATGCGGACCTGGCAATTCTGGCTGCTCTGGGCCATGTTGTTCCTGAACGTGTCGGCGGGAATCATGATCATCAGCCAGGCCTCGCCCATGGCGCAGGAAATGGTAAGAATGACGCCCATCGCCGCTGCCGGCATGGTCGGACTGATCTCCATCTTTAACGGGGCAGGGCGCGTGTTCTGGGCGTGGATGTCGGACATGATCGGCCGCGCCAATGTGTACTTTCTGCTGTATGCGATTCAGGCAGTGATCTTCTTCCTGCTGCCGGCAACCAGCAACATCGCCCTGTTCAGCGCATATTTCGCCATTATCGGCTTGTGCTACGGCGGCGGCTTCGGCACCATGCCGTCGTTCACCGCCGACTTCTTCGGCCCGAAGTTCATGGGCGGCATCTACGGATGGATCCTGCTGGCGTGGGGCGCGGCGGCCATTCCATCGCCCATCATGATCGCCCGCATACACGAAGCCACCGGCCAATATGGCTCCGCAGTGCGAATGGTGGCCTTCGTGATGCTGGCGTCGCTGGTGCTCCCCATCCTGGCGCGCTACCGGCCGGCGCCCAAGCCGGAAGCGGCTGCTCCGGGCGAGGTACGGAAGGTCGCCTAGCGATTTGGTCATTTGGTTATCTGGGTCACGTGCAGCCGAAATCGTGCCGTGCAGGATACGCACGGATCCAGCACACATAACCAAATAACCAAACGACCACATGACCAAATAAAATGGGTTGGTGTTTTCCCACCGCACCTCATGGAACCTTACTCCAAACGCCTTCACGCGCGCGGTTGACGCGTATCGCCGCGGCGGCAAGCCGCTCCTGGATCTGACCGCTTCGAACCCCACGACCGTCGGCCTGCGCTACGACGAACAGGCGATTCTCGCCGCGCTCGCTGACCCTGCCGCTCTCCGCTACCAGCCCGAACCCAAGGGCCTGCTGTCGGCGCGCAAAGCAGTCGTGGAGTATTACCGAGAGCGGTTGAATCCGCGCTCACCTCGTGGGGGTCAATCACCCAATCACTCAATTACCCAATCACTCAATCACCCGATCGCCCGATCACCCGATGCCTTCGTGGGTCCCGACGCCATTACCCTGACGGTTTCCACCAGCGAAGCGTATTCGTTCGTATTTCGCTTGCTGTGCGATCCAGGCGACGAGGTGCTGGTGCCGGCGCCGAGTTATCCGCTATTCGAGTTCCTGGCGCATTTGCAGGATGTGCGCCTGGCGCCCTATTCGCTGTTTTACGACCATGGCTGGCACATTGATTTTCACTCGCTTGAATCGCGGCTTACGTCGCGCTCACGCGCCATCATCCTCGTGCACCCGAATAATCCCACCGGGTCGCTTGTGAAGGCGGTCGAAGCCGACCAACTCAGCGTCTTATGCCAACGTCACACCTTGGCGTTGATCGTTGACGAAGTCTTTCTGGACTACGCACTGCCCAGCGATCACCCGATCACCGGATCACCCGATCACCCGATGAGTTTCGCGTTCAACCCTGATGCGCTGACCTTCACGCTGAGCGGGATCTCAAAAATCTCCGGCCTGCCGCAGATGAAGTTGGCTTGGATAGTGACCAGCGGACCGCAGGAGCAGGTCGGCCACGCACTGTCGCGGCTGGAGATCATTGCCGACACGTACCTTTCGATGAACGCGCCCATCCAACTGGCCGCGCCCGTGCTGCTCGCGCAGCGCCATCAGGTGTGCGAGCAACTGACCGCGCGCATCAAGGCAAACCTTGCCGAACTCGACCGCCAACTGGCCCAGCAGCAGCCGTGCTCGCGCTTGCAGGTCGAAGGCGGCTGGTACGTGATTCTGCGCGTGCCCGCCATCCGCACCGACGAGCAATTAGCGATCGAGTTGCTGGAGAATACTGGTGTGCTCGTGCAGCCTGGCTACTTCTACGACTTCCGCCAGGACGGGTACCTTGTGCTGAGCCTGATCACGCCCGAAGAAGAGTTTGCCCAGGGGATGCGGAAGGTGTTGGGATTCGTAATTGGTAATTTGTAATTTGCCGCGCGTAAAAGCGCTCACCGCAGAGGGCGTAAAGGGTGCTGAGGGCGCGAAGAAAGACCGGGCCCGCCGCCGAGACGGCGGCGCTGCGCAAATCACAAATTACCAACTACAAATTACCAATCAGAAAGGGGTTGCTCTCCCGCTCCACGCCGATGTACGTGATGGGGCCGTGGCCGGGGGTCACCTCAACTTCGTCGGGCAGCGCCAGCACGCGCTCGTGCAGTGAGTGCATCATCTTGTCGAACGATCCGCCGGGCAGGTCGGTGCGTCCGATGGAGCCGGCAAACAGCGTGTCGCCGGCGATCAGCTTCTCCTGCGCCTCGAAATACAGGCAAATGCTGCCTTCGGTGTGACCGGGTGTGTGGAGCACGGTGGCGGTGTTCGCGCCGGCCTGCAATTTGTCGCCGTCCTTCACGTCCTGATCAATCTTCACCGGTTCGGGCGACTGCATGCCTAGCCAGGCTGCCTGCGAGTCGAGCATCTTCAGCAGCGCCTGATCGTTCTGGTTGAGCAGGATGGGCGCGCCGGTCAGCCGTTTGAGCCGTGTCGCGCCGCCTGCGTGGTCGATGTGCGCATGGGTGATAACGATCTGCCTCAGCTTCAGCTTGTGCCGGCTCAGAGTGTCGAGCACCACCTCGATATCGTCGCCGGGATCAATCACCATTGCTTCATGCGAGTTCTCATCGCCGACAATGGAGCAATTGCACATTAGCGGCCCGACAGGAATCACTTCGTGGATCATCGTGTACGTCCCTGCAACGAGTATACGGTGTTTGGCGCTGTTCGGGGCTCCAGTGTGCAGAGGTTAGAGCTGGCGGAACTAACCACCAGCCACTAACCACTGGCCACTAAACGCGAACTTACTTTGTCGGCGGTGCCGGGTTCGTCGGCGCGGGTGAGGCAGGGGTCGCCGGAGGAGCGGTGGGCTGCTGCTGTGCCGGCGCCTGCTGCGTCGGAGCGGACTTCACGCCTTCGAGCACGGAGCCACCGCCGGTGCTGCGCCGGGAAGCATAGATTGACAGCGTGATCGAAGTGATCATGAACGCCACAGCGGCCCAAGTAGTGGCCTTTTGCAGCAGGTTGGCCGCGCCCCGCGGGCCGAACGCCGTCTGGCTGCCCATGCCGCCGAATGCCGCGGCGATATCGCCCGCTTTGCCGCTTTGCAGCAACACGACGATGATGATGAAGAAACAGACAATAACGTGAAGTGCGGTGACGATTGCTACGATCATTGCCGGTTGTAGACCACTGGGCGCGCCCTGGCGCCTTCCCTTTCTGCAAGCTCCTGTACCGGGGTCCCCGCGCGGGGAATGCGATGGTGCGGAAGGGGGGATTTGAACCCCCACGCCTTTCGGCGCCACCCCCTCAAGATGGTGTGTCTGCCAGTTCCACCACTTCCGCACTGACCCGAAAGGACGATCTAAAGCACCACTATTATAGCAACAGACCCCGCCAACTGACGAACTCACCAACTGGCGAACCGGTGATCGAATGATCTGAGCGGCGGTAGCACACTGCGGACGCTCAACTCGTCAGTTCACGGCCTGTTCAGATCACCAGTTCGCCCGATCACCGGATCACCCGATCACGCGATGAATTACCACTTGACAACTGCGGCAAACGAGTCGGGTTTCAGGCTGGCGCCGCCCACCAGCGCGCCATCAATCTCTGTCTCCGACATCAGGTCGTGAGCGTTCTCCGGTTTTACGCTGCCGCCATACAAGATACGCATCTCCTGGGCGATGTCCTTGCCCAGCGCCTTGCCCGTTTCCGCACGGATGAGTTCATGGGCAGCGGCGGCCATCTGCGGTGTCGCCGTCTTTCCTGTGCCGATCGCCCACACCGGCTCGTAAGCGATCACAAGTTTCCCCCGGGCTTTGCGGCCGGAGACGCCGCGCAGCCCACGGGTAACTTGCCGCCGCAGGACTTCCTCAGTCAGCCCGGCCTCGCGTTCCTCGATCACTTCGCCAATGCACATGATGGGGATGAGCCCGCTCTCCAAGGCGACCTCGACCTTGCGGTTCACCGTGTCGTCGGTCTCGCCGAAGTACTGGCGGCGTTCCGAGTGGCCGATGATCACGTGCGTGCAGCCGCTGGCCAGCAACATGCCTGCGGAGATTGCGCCGGTGAACGCGCCTTCCTTCTCCCAGTGTACGTCCTGCCCACCCACCGCGACGTTGGATCCGCGCACCGCCTCCACAACTGCGGGCACGTCAACGAACGGCGGGCAAATCACGATTTCGTCGCGCGTGTGGTCGGCCACCAGCGGGAGAAACGCCTGAATGAATGCCCGCGCTTCATCGGGCGTCTTGTACATCTTCCAGTTGGCGGCGATCAGTTTCTTTCGTGCCATAGACTCCGCTCAACTTCCTTTCTGTGTTTCCGCAAGCGCCATGGCGGCATTGCGGTAAACGTTGTAATCGCGCTCGCCGAACAGCACAAAGCGCACGGTACGGACAAACTGCGCGGCCCTGAGCGCCTCGGCGGCGGCCCGCACTGCGACCTGCGCCGCTTCCGCTACCGGATGGCCGTAAGCGCCCGTGGAGATCGAGGGGAACGCCACACTGCTCAATTTCAGGGTGTCGGCTACGCGCAGCGATTCGCGATAACAACTGGCCAGCAGGTCAGGCTCACCGCGCGTGCCGCCATGCCAGATCGGCCCCACCGTGTGGATCACGTGTTTCGCCGGCATGCGTCCCGCGGTAGTGGCGACCGCTTGTCCCGTGGGCAGTCTGTCGCGATATTGCGTTTCGCGAATGGCCCGGCATTCGGCCAGGATTTCCGGTCCGCCGGCGCGGTGAATGGCGCCGTCCACCCCGCCGCCGCCCAGCAGCGACGAGTTGGCGGCGTTGACAATCGCGTCCGTCGTTTGCCGCGTGATGTCGCCCTCGACAAACTCCAGCGCCTTGCCGCCGCCCAGATCGAGACGGAATGGTTCAGACATAAATCTTGGATTTGCAGATTTCAAATTGCAGGATTTTGGACCGGTTTCCGCGTTCCACGTGGCCACAAATCCCAGGTCCCGCGGTCCGTGGTCCATTTTGGATTTGGGATTGCAGGATTTCTAAAGCGGCTCTCACCGAGATCAAGAATCCCAAATCAAAATCCCGAAATCCCAAATCGCAAAAACGCTAATCCCGCTAAATCCCAAATGTCACTTGTTGCTCAGTGCCGCCACTCCCGGCAGCTCTTTGCCTTCCAGAAACTCCAGCGATGCGCCGCCGCCGGTGGAAATGTGCGTGATCTTGTCGGCCACACCGGCTTTGTGAACGGCAGAAACGGTATCGCCGCCACCCACAATCGAAGTCGCGCCGGGATTGTCCGCCACCGCCTGCGCCACCGCCATGGTTCCCTTGGCAAACTGGTCAATCTCGAAAACGCCCATCGGCCCGTTCCACACGATGGTTCGCGCGGCGGCAATTTCGTCGGCGAACATTTCTGCCGTGCGCGGGCCGATGTCGAGCGCCATCTTGTCGGGCGGGATCGGCTGCCCTTCGGCGACGGTCGAGGATTTCGCATTCGGCTCGGGCTTGTCGGCAACCACGTGGTCGATGGGCAGCATAAACTTCAAGCCTCCCGTCTTGGCCTGCTCCAGCGTTTGTTTTGCCAGGTCGAGCTTGTCGGCTTCGAGCAGTGATTTCCCGATCTCCTGGCCCATGGCATTCAGGAACGTGTAAGCCATGCCGCCGCCGATAATGAGGGCATCGAGCTTCCCGAGCAGGTTTTGAATGACGCCGATCTTGTCGCTGACCTTAGCGCCGCCCAGGATGGCGATGAAGGGCCGCTCCGGTTGGTGCAGCGCCTTGCCGAGATACCGGAGTTCCTTCTCCATCAGCAACCCCGCGGCCGATTTCTGTACAAAGCGCGTGATGCCCACGGTGGAGGCGTGCGCGCGGTGCGCCGAGCCGAATGCGTCGTTCACATAAAACTCGCAGAGCCTGGCCAGTTGCCTTGAGAACCCTTCGTCGTTCTTCTCTTCTTCGGCGTGGAAGCGCACGTTTTCCAGCAGCAACGCCTGGCCGCGCTCCAGGTTGTTCGACATCTCTTCGGCTTCCAGGCCGACACAATCGGGGCAGAAACCGACGTTCACGCCGCGCGCGAGCCGCTCGTCGAGGAGAATGCGCAGGCGCTCTGCCACCGGCTTCAGGCTGTACTTGGGATCGGCCTTTCCCTTGGGACGCCCCAGGTGCGAAGCCAGGATCAAGCGCGCGCCGTGACGCAGTGCATACTCGATGGTGGGCAGGGTCTCGCGGATGCGAGTGTCATCGGCCACCCGGCCGCCGTCCAGGGGAACGTTGAAGTCCACGCGCATGAACACACGCTTGTCGTTCAGGGGGAGATCGCGAATAGACAGCTTCGACATGGTATCTCCGGCAGGCTTCGGCTTCGGCATAAAACCTCCGAACTGCTTCAGGCAGATGGAGGGCCTGTGTCCCCCGTGTCCTCTGTGGTTGCAGTTTCCGTTCCCCCACAGAGGACACCGAGGACGCGGGAAAATCAGAGGCCCTTGCTGCCGATGTAGTTGATCAGATCGCGCACGCGGCACGAATATCCCCACTCATTGTCGTACCACGATATGACCTTTACGCAATTGCCGCCGACCACCAGTGTCATGGGCGCGTCCACGATGGACGAGCGCGAGTCGCCCTTGAAGTCGGAGGAAACCAGCTCGGCTTCCTCATAGCCGAGGTATTTGGCCAGTGGGCCGCTCTGGCTGGCCTTCTTCAGCGCTGCGTTCACTTCTTCCACCGTGGTCTGCTTCTCCACCCACACCACCAGGTCAACCACGGAGACATTGGGCGTCGGCACGCGCATGGCGAATCCGTGCAATTTGCCTTTCAACTCGGGAATGACGAGCGAAATCGCCTTGGCCGCGCCGGTCGTGGTCGGGATCATGGAGAGCGCCGCGGCGCGCGCCCGCCGCAGGTCTTTGTGCGGGAAATCGAGGATGACCTGGTCGTTGGTGTACGAGTGGATGGTGGTCATCGTGCCGCTGACGATTTTGAAACTGTCGTTGATCACCTTGGCGATGGGCGCCAGGCAGTTGGTGGTGCACGAGGCGTTGGAGATGATATTGTGCTTGGCCCGATCGTACTTGTCTTCGTTGACACCCAGCACCACGGTGAGGTCCTCGTTCTTGGCCGGCGCTGTGATGATGACTTTCTTCACGCTGTCGCGCAGATGGTTCTTGGCCTGGTTGGCATCGGTGAAACGCCCGGTGGATTCAACCACGACTTGCGCCCCTGCCGAGCCCCAGTCCAGCTTCGCGGGATCTTTCTCCGCGAACACGCGGATCTTGCGGCTGTCCACCTGGATCGAGTCGCCGCTATAGGTCACCTTGTGTTGCAGGTTGCCGATGACGGAGTCGTATTTCAGCAAGTGGGCCAGGGTTTTTGGGTCGGTGAGGTCGTTGACGGCAACAAATTCGAGGTTCTTGTCTTCGAGCGAGGCGCGCAGCACGTTGCGCCCAATACGGCCAAAGCCGTTGATGCCAACTTTTATCGCCATAAATTGCCTCCTGGGGGGTAAGCGGCTTGCGGAACCATTTGATGAGAGCCAAAAATCGTAACACCCGCCCTCAACTGGGGGCAAACCAAATTCAAGTGGTGAATTGGTGAAGTGGTGATTTGGTGAGGTGCGCAGCTCGTCACATCACGCCAAAACCACAGCCCCACCAGCCGTGGACGAGCTCCGCCGCTGCTGGCTGCTCGCCCGGTTTTCACTTCACCGCTTCACCACTTCACCAAATCGCTACTTGTTTGTTTGCCCGCGTGCGCAGACTTGTGATGAAATTCCAACATGCGCAAGTGGAACCGTGACCGGCGTCGCCGCCGCAAGCCGGGCGGCAGCCCGGAAGCCGGACAAGAACAAACCGTGCCGACAGATACCCCCGAGATGGTGAACCCGCCAGAGGTCTCGCCTGCCGATGTGGGGCCCGTCGAGGAATTGCAGCCCGAAGATGCCGGCGCCGCCGCATCCATGCCGCAGAAGTCGCGTTCGCGCGGACGCCGCCGCAAGAAGAAGCCCGCCACAGCCGCGCCCCAGCCCGCAGCACCGGCTGCGCCGATCATCCCTGCTTACAGCGAGACCGAAGGGCCGCGCGCGCCCGCCTCGCCTGTATTGGTGAAACCCGGTGGACCCACCGGCGAGGCCGCCGAACTGGAACCGCTGCCGCCCGCACCGGTCGTGGGGCCTGCTCGTCCCGCGCCCGTACCGGCGCCTGTCAAGCGTGCCAGCAAAGGCGCGGTTGTGCTGAGCGTTGGCCTGCCGGGTTCGGGCAAGACTACTTGGTTCAAGCGCAAGGGCGTCACCCCGCTCTCCAGCGACGTGCTGCGCAGTCTGCTCTTTGACGATCCCACCGAGCAGCGCCATCAGGACCTGGTGTTCTCCAGCCTGCGCTACCTGCTGCGCGCACGCATGATGGCGCGCATGCCCGCGAACTACGTGGACGCCACCAACCTGTCCCCCAAAGAGCGCCGCCACTGGATTCGCATGGCCCGCGAGTTCGGCTACGAAGTGCACGCCGTGTACTTCGACGTGCCGCTGGAAACCTGCATGGAGCGCAACCGGCGGCGGCAACGCATTGTGCCGCAGGACGTGATGCAGCGCATGTCGGCCAAGCTCCGCCCGCCGACTTTCGAAGAAGGCTTTTCGAAGATCATCGTGGTGCGCGTGAAACACCGCCCAGAGCACGAGAATGCCGCTGGTTTGTCCCAGGCGGCTGGGCCGGGGGCTCCGGAGGCGCAGTCGAAATCCGGCGTGGATGTTGGAGAATAGTCTTCAGTTGTCAGTTGCCAGTTGAGGTTATTTGCGATTTGGGATTGCAGGATTTTGGATTTGCTCCTGCGATGCGCGTGTTTAGACCCCAAGTTCCAAGTCCGGAATCCCAAATCGCTGCTGTTTACAGCCGTGGCCGAATGCATCGTCGAATCCTGCTGTTCGTTATCGCGGTCTGTCTCGTTGCCGTAGGGCAGCAGGCGGCAGTTCAGACATTCCGTATCACGCCGCTGAAACCGGTCGCGGAGCTGCGGCGCGAGGCACTCGCCGCCAAACCGCCGCAGGAATCGGGCAAGCGCCGGCCCGAGCTGGTTGAACTCATAAAGCTCGGTCCCACCTTCAAGCTCGACATCCGCTACGCCACGACAAACAACTTCATGGGCACACCGTTCTACGACGGGCCCCGCGCGTTTCTTCAGCGGCCCGCGGCAGAAGCGCTGATGCGGGTGCATCGCAACCTGAAGCCGCTCGGCTACGGGCTCATCATCCACGACGGCTACCGTCCATGGTTCGTCACGAAGATGTTCTGGGATGCCACGCCGCCAGACAAGAAAATCTATGTCGCCGGTCCGCAGCAGGGTTCGCGCCACAACCGTGGCTGCGCCGTTGACCTGGGCCTGTACGATCTGAAGACGGGCGTAGAAGTCGAAATGCCGAGCGGCTACGACGAGATGTCGGAGCGCGCCCACACGGATTACTCCGGCGGCACACCCGAGCAGCGCCGCCGTCGTGACCTGCTGCGCCGGTACATGGAGGCGGAGGGCTTCAAGGTATGTCCCTTCGAGTGGTGGCACTTCGATTACCGCGACTGGGCCCAGTATCCGATCATGAACGTCACCTTCGACCAGATCAGGTGACGCAGATGTGTGACCTAAGTCATTTCGGGCTGCAACACGCGCCCCCTACGCTGATCGTGAGATGCCAACCCTGGTGGGACCCGAAATCGCGCGCCCTGCCGGCGTCACGCCCAAGCCAAAGAAGAAGCTGGCCCGCCGGCTAGTACCGGACCACAGCCAAACGCTGCGGCGCTCCTTTCAAGCCGCCTTTCTTCTGCTGAACATCTGGATTGGCGTGTCGTTCTACTTCTGGGTGGTCGCATTCGAACGCGGCGACAGCGCGGCCGGCGTGCTTACTCGGCCCCCAGGCGTCGAGGGTTGGCTGCCCATCATGGGCCTGATGAACCTCAAGTTCCTGTTCATCACCGGCACGGTCCCGCGAATTCATCCGGCCGCCATGTTTCTGATCGCGGCGTTTCTGGCCATCTCGTTCCTGGCACGTAAATCGTTTTGCAGTTGGCTGTGTCCCGTCGGCACGCTTTCCGAATGGCTGTGGCGTGCCGGACGAAGACTGTTCCGCCGCAACTTCCGCCTGCCGCGCGCGCTCGACGTCCCTCTGCGCAGCCTCAAGTATCTGCTGCTCGCCTTCTTCCTCTGGGCGGTGGGCGGGATGTCGGCTGAGGCGATCGCCGGGTTCCTGAGCAGTCCTTACGGACTGATCGCCGACGTAAAAATGCTCAACTTCTTCCGTTTTCTGAGCACGACCGCCGCCGTGGTGCTGATTGTGCTCGCGCTGGCTTCGCTCTTCATCCAAAACTTCTGGTGCCGCTACTTGTGCCCTTATGGCGCGCTGGTTGGTCTGGCCGCGTTGCCGAGTCCGTTGCGCATCCGCCGCGACGCGCAGGCGTGCATTGACTGCGCCAAGTGCGCCAAGGCGTGCCCGTCGGCGCTGCCGGTAGATAAGCTGGTGACCATTAAATCGGCCGAGTGCACTGGTTGCATGGAGTGCGTGGCGGTGTGCCCCGCCGAGGGCGCCCTGCAGATGTCGCCCGTGTTGACGAAACGGCGGGTGCCGGAGTGGGCCGTCGCTGCGCTGATCGCCGCCTTGTTCCTGGGCACGGTCGGCTACGCACAGCTCACAGGGAAGTGGGCGACCAACTTACCGGATTACGTTTACCGACAGCTTGTGCCGCGTGCCAGTGAAGCCGCCCATCCCATGCCGGGAGAGTGAAGCCCGTTTCCCGTTTCCGGTTTCCGGTTTCCGGATTCCGGAGATGCGGCTTAATGGCTAAGAGCTAGCAGCTAAAGCGCTGCTTTACAGCGAACTCATGTTCGCCAGGAACATGCCATTGTTGGGCGTCTTCGACAGCTTGTCGATGAGCAACTCCATGGCTTCTACCGGTGACAGCGGGTTCAGCACCTTGCGCAGCACCCAGATGCGTGCCAAATCTTCCTTGGGGATGAGCAGCTCTTCCTTGCGCGTGCCGGAGCGCTGGATATCAATGGCCGGGAACACGCGCTTGTCCACCAGCTTGCGGTCGAGAATGATTTCGCAGTTGCCGGTGCCCTTGAATTCTTCAAAGATCACGTCGTCCATGCGCGAGCCGGTATCCACCAGCGCTGTCGCGATGATGGTCAGCGAGCCGCCTTCCTCGATGTTGCGGGCCGCGCCGAAGAAGCGCTTGGGGCGCTGCAACGCATTCGAGTCCACGCCGCCGGAGAGCACCTTGCCGCTGGGCGGCACAATGGTGTTGTAGGCGCGCGCCAGACGGGTAATCGAATCCAGCAGGATGACCACGTCGCGCTTGTGCTCCACCAGGCGCTTGGCCTTTTCGATGACCATCTCGGCCACCTGCACGTGGCGCGCGGCCGGCTCGTCAAAGGTCGAACTGATGACTTCGCCCTTCACCGAACGTTGCATGTCGGTGACTTCTTCCGGGCGCTCGTCAATCAGCAGCACGATCAGCACGACTTCCGGATGATTGGTCGTAATGCTGTTTGCCACGTTTTGCAGCAGCATGGTCTTGCCGGTGCGGGGCGGCGAGACAATCAGGCCCCGCTGCCCTTTGCCGAGCGGCGTCAGCAGGTCCATCACGCGCGCGCTGATGTTCTCGCGCACCGTCTCCAGCTTGACCCGCTCCTGCGGATACAGCGGGGTCAGGTTGTCGAACAGGATCTTGTTGCGCGCTTCTTCCGGCGATTCGAAGTTGACGGCTTCGATCTTGACCAGCGCGAAGTACTTCTCGCCCTCGTGCGGGGGGCGGACCTGGCCACTGATGGTGTCGCCCGTCTTGAGGTCGAATTTGCGGATTTGCGACGGCGACACGTAAATGTCGTCCGGGCCGGGCAGATAGTTGTAGTCCGGCGACCGGAGGAAACCGTACCCGTCCGGCAGGATTTCCAGCACGCCTTCGGCGAAGATGTGGCCTTCTTTTTCGCTCTGTGCTTGAAGGATCTTGAAGATCAAGTCCTGCTTACGCAGGCCGCTGGCGCCGGGGAGGTCCAGCGAACGAGCTATGCGGGTTAGCTCTTGTATGTTTTTTTCTTTCAGTTCAGCGATCGTCATGTTCACCTACGGGGATTGTCAAAGGAAGGAATCAAGCGGCGTCACGAAGGCTTCGGATATAGCGCCGCGGCAGGGCGGTCAGGCCGCCCGGCTCTGTATCTCTTGTACTGCTGGACCCTGGGCCGCAACTTGTTCAGGCTGAGACGTAGAAATACGTTCTAGGACCTCGTTCATGGTCTCCTGAATACGGGTGTTCGGCCGATGAAACCGGCGCGTTGCCTTGGATGCAAGCTGGCAGAGCATATACCGGTTGGGCAGAGTCTGTAAAGCTTCAAAAACCTTGTCGGACCGCATGGGGTAGTTTCTCCTGATTACCTGCGCTAACCGCAGGCCCCCGCGTTATATGGGGGAGAGCATTTCGGAATTGAGTCACAGACCAGACCTTCGCACCGGTCCTTATTGGTTCGTCTAGGTTGGTCAGGAGGGTGGCTTGACCCTTCATATAGATGTGTCACCACCCAAAGAAGTTGCACGTTTTTGCGCGTGTTCCCGCGGGCTTGGCCGTGCACCGCCGGTAGGTATGCCCTCTCGCCATTTCTACGCGAAAGCCGTACCGCAGGCAAGCGAAATCTGCCGCGATCCCTGAAGATTCAGCGTCGAGCTATTCGCGCTCGATGAAAACCACACCGGCGATCTCGGTGCCGAGCGCCTTGGCGCATCTTTGCGCTTCCTCCAGCGTTTCGGCGTAGCACTGCGCCTTGCGGGCGCGGTTTACGGCGGGTTTGTCGTCGTACGCGGGGCCGAATATCGGGCCTGCATGCACGTTCTTGGTCTTGTATTCCCAGGCTTTTCGCCCGGCGGCAATGTACTTTTTGGCCTTGTCGGGGGAAACGGTCTCCAGAAACATCCTTGTCCTCGATTTTGATTGGAAACGAGATAACTTAAAGGCTTCAGAGCGTCAGGTCAAGAAGAAGTGGCTAGTGGCTCGTGGCCAGTGGCTTATGGCTACTGCCTCGTCGTTGCACGAGGGGTTGCCTCAACCCTGTCGCGCACGGTTGCCCCACCCTTGTCGCGCGCGGTTGCCCCACCCTTGTCGCGCGCGCATTTCGCGCGACAGGGTGGGCCAGGGCAACTAGTTCCGTGTGAGGGCGGGGCTCGGCCGCGTTCCTGATCTGCTAAATGGCTGTAACGCAGCTCTTGTCGGTTGCATTCAATGAACCGGAGAATTTTATGCGCGAGTTCTTGATGTTCTTGGTCTTCCTGGCCATTTACCTGGTGCTCACACGCTGGTTGCTGCCGCGCGTGGGCGTGCCCACCTGAGCTGTTCCCACGCCCCCAGGCGGGGGGCGAGAGTCGCGAAATTACGAAAGACGGCAGGGCCACTGACCACTAGCCACTGGCCACTTTCCTGCTGTTTACGATTCTGTAACGGCGGGCCGCGCCGGGCATCGAAGTTGTAATAGGTCCCGGGATTCGGCAATCCGGTGCAACGGCGGCGGTCCTGGCGGCCTCAAACGAGCAGGAAGGAAAAAGCCGGGTCGGGTGCCCTCGGTCGGGTTTGTGTTATGAAGCGTAGCATTTCCATGCTCTGCATCGCTGGGCTGTTGCTGTTCTCGGTGTTCGCTTACGCCGAGGCAGACGGCGGCCAGTCGGACGTCGCGAAGGGCGATCCCATCGGGCGGAATTACAGACCGGTCAACGACGGCGGCAAGCGGGACCTCAACGCCATCGGCAACCGCAATGTCGGTTGCGGCAAGGGATTGGGCAACTGGTACTCGCTGGAGAAACAGATCGCGCAGGGCAAATCCTACGCGCAGCAGGTCGAATCTACCGTCAAACTCGTGAACGACCCGGTAGTCAACGAGTACGTTAACCGCGTTGGTCAGAACCTGGTTCGCAACTCCGATGCGCGCGTGCCGTTTACGATCAAAATCATTGACTCGGATGACGTTAACGCTTTTGCGCTCCCCGGCGGCTTCTTCTACGTCAACTCGGGCCTGGTTCTTGCCGCCGAAAACGAGGCCGAACTCGCCGGCGTCATGGCGCACGAGATTGCCCACGTGGCCGCCTGCCATGCCGCCCGCGGCCAGACCCGCGGCAGCCTGGCGCAGTTGGCGACCATCCCGCTTATTTTTGTGGGCGGCGGACTTGGCTATGGCGTTGCCCAGGCGGCCAGCTTCGCCCTGCCGGTAACTTTTCTGAAATTCTCGCGCGGCTTTGAGGCCGAGGCCGATTTTCTCGGTCTCGAGTACCTGTACAAGACGGGTTACGATCCTGAGTCGTTCATCTCCTTCTTCGAGAAAATCCAGGCCAAGGAGAAGAACAAGCCAGGGTTCTTGGCCAAGACCTTCGATAGCCACCCGCTGACCCCGGATCGCGTGGAGAAGGCGCAGAAGGAGATCGCCGCTGTGCTGCCGCCGCGCAACGAGTACGTCGTGGACACCTCGGAGTTCCAGGAGGTCAAGACGCGCCTTGCCGCGCTCGGAAGTCGCAGACAGCTCGACAAAAAGGACGCCGACCAGCCCACCCTTCGCCGCACCACCCGGGGTCCCGACAAGGGCAAAGGCAAGACTGACGATGAGGATCGCCCCACGCTGCAACGGCGCGACGGTCCCCCAAGCCATTGAAGATTGAATATTGAAAATTGGAGAACTGTTGTTCCGGCCCGGTCGTTGCGACAGCGCCAATAGCCAATATCGCCCGTCACTTCTCCCGTAACGTTCCTTCCCAACTTGCATTCCATGCCATAACGCCACTCGCAGGGAGCCTCTCATGTGCTGTGAGGACGAGGAAGTCCATTATCGCAGTTTCGCATACACCTGCCGCTGTGCGCGGCGCTATGAGCTCCAACTTGAATTCCAGCCATTCGCGACCGCGGCCCAAGTGGCCGCCCACGACTTCGTGTGCGCCTGTGGCCACGTTCACGCGAGCTTGCCGGGCAAGGTCGTTTCCTGGCAGGAAATCAGGTGATTTGGCGAAGTGTGATTTGGTGAAGTGTGATTTGGTGAAGTTTGATTTGGTGAAGTTTGATTTGGTGCAGTGACACCGTCGCGGCGCTGTTTTATGGTCAAAATTCAAAAGTCAAAACTCTCAGTCCGGTCCGTGTTGGTCCGTGGTCAGGTTCTTTCTTACTTGCCAAATCAACACTTCACCAAACTTACTTCGCCAAAATCCTACTTCACCAAGTCCCTGGGCTGACGCAACATGCACCGTGTGTAGCGCATCCTTGTCGGGAGATAACTTGGGAGTGAACGGGCCTGTGCACCGACTCGGCTTGGTAGTTGCTGGTTTCCTGCTGCTGGCGGCCTGCGGCGGCACGACTGGCTCCAGGGTGAACGACAATGCTGCCGGGCCGGGCAGTCCACCGGGACAAATCGAGATAGTGCCGGTCTCGGCGGGGCGGACCTCGACCGGCATAAACGTGACGGTGGCTTCGCCCGCGGCCTCGCCGGCGCCCAACGCAGAAGTGCTAGGAGTGGGGCGGAGCGCGTCCAACACCGGCGCACAAATCCAGGCCGGCACGGGCGGCACAGTGTTCTTGTGTGGGCCAGGCCTCTCGGGAAATATGCAG
Organism: Terriglobales bacterium; assembly: GCA_041946775.1. Taxonomy (GTDB): domain Bacteria; phylum Acidobacteriota; class Terriglobia; order Terriglobales; family Acidobacteriaceae; genus JBHGBA01. Next base: position 4,624 of record JBHGBA010000005.1, on the reverse strand, counting down.
GTGAGGATCTCGGGGCCGGGCGATATTTCCCCCTTGAATGTGCGCGGTGTTGAGTGCACTGACTCGAACAACAACAAGGTCCCTGGAATCCAGTTCGATGTGAATGTTCCGTCGGGTGCGGCGCCGGGTGGGCGGACGGTGTTGCTCATCAGCCCGCAAAACGATATCACCACGTTCACCGGCGGATTGGAGGTGGTCCCGTGCAGCGGCTTCTGTTCCTGATTGCAGCAGCCCTGTTCGTGGCCGCGACAGCGGGGGCAACCACGGTGAAGCCGCTGTCGGTCGAGGAACTGACGCGCGCCGCCGGCAGCGTGGTGGAAGCGCAGGCCGGCGACTCCTGGTCGGCTTGGAACGCCGGCCACTCGCTGATCTACACCTACACGCGCTTTACGGTGTTCAGGGGACTCAAGGGCGGAAGCTCGATCGAGGTGATTGTCAAACAACCGGGCGGCGTGGTGGGCGGTTACGCGCAACGCGTGCCGGGCGTGCGTGGCTTCCAGGCTGGCGAGCAGGCGGTGCTGTTCCTGCGACCGAGCGTGGATGCTGACGGCACGCACGTTGTCGTGGGCCTGATGCAGGGCAACTTCCGCATGTTCCCCACCAGCAGCGGCGAGATGGCGGTGAGCAACGGCGCGCCCGCGGCGTGGGAGCTGACGCCGCAGGGAACGCGGGTGTACACGGGGACCCGCATGAGCTTGCAGCAACTGGAGTCGCGCGTACGGGGAGCGCAGCGATGAGGACAGCAAAGTTGATGGCATCCATCGCGGCGCTTCTGGCACTCGCGGTATTTCTGTTGCTCTGCGCCGATCGGGCATATTCATATCTGCCAACGCTGGCTTCGCCCACGACTCCGGTACGCTGGAACCTGAGCGGCTTTGCCGTGCAGTACAACATCAATCCGTCCGCGGGAAGCAACATCAGCGGCGGGCGGCCGGTGACTGCGGTGGTCGAGGCCGGCTTCAATACATGGACAGCGGCGCCAAACACGGGCGTCGCCGTGGGCCGCGGGCCGGACAGCAACCTGACGTCCGCGCCAGAAGCACCGTCGCCGACCAATCTCATCTGCTTCGTGTGCAGCGGCGATTTCACCGACGCCGGCACGTTGGCGGTGACGATCTTCACCTACGCGACCAGCGCAGGCCAATCGGACGGGCGCGGCGGCACAACGGCGTTTGCCGGACAGATGCTGAACGCCAGCGTGCTGTTCAACCCGAGCAAGCCGTTTACTACCGATCCGGCGGCGGCCAACGGCGATACTACCGACCTGCAAACCGTCGCGACCCACGAGTTCGGGCACTTCCTCGGACTCGACCACTCCGCGGTGGTCAATGCAGTGATGTTTCCTTTCAGCCCGAGCGTGCGGCAGAGCCTTGCCTGCGACGACGTGGCTGGGATTTCCCGGCTCTATCCGGGAAACCAAAGCGTGGGCACGGGCGCGATCCAGGGACGCGTGCTGTTTCCCAGCGGCGGTGGCGTGTTCGGCGCGCACGTGTTTGCCGACTCGACCACCGGGGACCTGGGCTACGGCTCCAGCGTACGCAAAGGGCCGATCGGCGCCATGACGGACGCCAGCGGCAACTACACCATCAACGGCTTGCCTCCGGACTCCTATACGGTAACGGCCGAACCGCTGGATGGTCCGGCGAAGAACAGCGACCTCAGCGACTATCCCAAAATCTTCGGCAAGCCCTCGGTGGACGCGGGATTCACGACGCGTCAGCATTGAAAAGCAGCAGCCTGTTGTCAGTTAGCGTCAGGCTGGGGCGGACTGCTGGCTCAGGCCAAAGACGGACTGCACGGCGCGGCGCAGTTCCTCCTTGTCCGCCTTCGAAGGCGCGTTGGCGGGCTTGTCGTCCTCGTAGTATTCATCCCACAGTTCGGAAGGCTCAAAGCTGGTGCGGCGCAGATTGAGCGTAGCGGTCTGCAGGGCGTAGAGGACGAGCGAGGCGCGCTTGTAATCAATGCGGTCGTTGAGCAGATCGTCAATGGTCTGCATGATGGCGCACTGGATGGCGTTGGCGTCTTCGAGGACGGGGAACGCGGAGGCATGCTTCGTGGCCTTGCGGCGCCGACGGGCCTGATCGCGCATGGCGGCATGGAAGTGACAGAAGTGGCGGCGATGAATGGCGGGCGAGCCGCACTGTACGCCGTTGACCTTGATGTGCTGACAGAGCGGAATTTCCGAATTGGAACCGGACATGGGTACCCCCCTCCTCCTGCATTGTTTGTTTTCAGCAGGTCGCCTCAAGCACTTAGAGCATGTTCAAAAATGGTGTCATCCTGAGCGGACGGCCGCGACAGGTCCTTCCGCGCCCGCTTTTGGCGCGGGTCGCGGCCCGGAGTCGAAGGACCTGCTTTTCGGCCCCTCACATTCTTGAAACAAGCTCTGGCCCTTGTGGATTATTAACTGTTAGCTATATTATGTGCGCCTACCTATGCTGTATAGCAGAGGCGAAGAAAAGGCGGCAAGAAAAATCGTACGGCGGAGGGGAGGAGCGGTGCCATTGTGGGACAGAGGTTCGCGGCCGCAGGGGAGGCGGAGGTGGCACGGAGGGGAGTCCCCGTTTAAGTGGGTTCGGCCCCCGAAGGGAAGGATTCGGCTCGGTATTAACGCCGTGAATGCGAGCGCAGAAACGTGGTAATCCTCTCCGCAAGCCCTTCGGGGGACTTTGTCCAGCATTCCCAAATGTTGAGAACGCGCCATCCGCGGTTGCGGAGCGCACGCTGGTTTCGCTTGTCGCGCTGGACGTTTCCGACTCGCTTCTGCTGCCAGAAGTCCATGTTGGTTTTCGGTATGACTCGTCCGAAACGACATCCGTGCATGTGCCAGAAGCAACCTTGAACGAAAATGACAGTACGGTGCCGTGGCAACACCAGATCAGGTATGCCGGGCAGATCTCTGCGGTGCAATCTAAACCGAAATCCCAACCGATGCACCAACGAGCGCACACGCAATTCCGGGCGAGTGTTCTTGCCCCTGATTGCGCACGGTGGGGATCGCGGCACAGTGGGGCATAAACAAGATCGTGGTATTTGTGGCCGGTGTACAGTTATCCTTCAGTGATGGCCGATAATGCACGATGGTCTCGTGACGAACTAATTGCCGCTTTTAATCTCTATTGCCGAATTCCGTTCGGTCGCATTCACACTGGAAATCCGGAAGTGATTGCTTTAGCTGATGTGCTGGGCCGGAGTCCTTCAGCCGTCGCATGGAAGCTGGCCAACTATGCCCGTCTCGACCCGACACTGAAGGCCAGGAAGATTGCCGGGGCGTCACACGGATCAAAGCAGGAAGAGGCAATCTGGCGCGAGTTTCACTCGGACTGGGAGTCTCTGGCATTTGAGAGTGAGTTAGCGTTGGCGCGACTGAAGGGCATGGAGCTAGCAACAGAGGTCGACGATTTCCCAGAAGGTAGAACAAAAGACAGTGTCGTTCGTGTTCGACTCAACCAGAAGTTCTTTCGCGCTGCGGTTCTAGCCGCCTATAACTTTCAATGCTGTATTACCGGTCTATCTGTCACGCAGTTGTTGAGTGCGAGCCACATCGTCCCATGGGCAGTGGATGTTAAGAACCGTGCCAATCCTCGTAACGGTCTTTGCCTTAATGCGATTCATGATCGTGCTTTCGATTGTGGGCTCATTACGATCACAGATTATCGCGTGGTGGTCTCACCCGTGCTGAAGAAGAAGGCTGCGGAACATGCGGTTAGCGAACTGATACTCCGCTACGAAAACGCCACGATTATGGAGCCGGAAAGATTCGCACCAAGCGCGGAATTCTTGAGGTACCATTTCGAACACATTTTCGTGAGGAGTTAATTCTGCAAACCTATGGCTAACGTCAGGTTTGTTTACCTCTACAGGGATGGAAGCAACTACAAAGACTGGGGCGAGGTCGTGTTTCGATATGCGGGAGACAAGGGGTTGGAAGACCTTCAACAAGATCTCTCCCGTTCCTTTGACTCTGGTCAACTGTTCATCGCAAACCAAGTTCGCGTTCCAGAACTCTTTCCGTGGCGTAGCGGTTTGCCAGATGCCGATGATCACTGTTTCCATGAGTTTGATGTTTTGGAGTACACGGACGAGTGCCCGACAGATGCATTTGGCAGGACTATTGAAGAATTCGCATGTGAAGTAGCAGCAGCGTCTAGGAGCGGGTGGAGGTGCTTCGACCCAGCCGAAGTGACGTCGGTGACATCGCGCAAGTGTTCGTGAGGTAATTACGGTTTGTGCCGAGACCACAGCATCACGCACCATCGGTAAATGTGGACGGCAAGCCACCAGGTCCAGACTCAGGAGACATTGCTGTTACTGCTCACGCTCACCACCCTTGGGAAACGTTCATAGCGTGGATAGCAGCTATTCCCAGCGACAGCTACGACAAAGTTCTTCTACTCTGAAGCTACGCGCGAAGAGGAACGTGCCGGGACTGGCGTTGCGGCGCGAGAGTGCCGTCCCTGACGCCTGGATTATTCAGTGCGCGCGACTGTCATCCCGACCGGAGGGCGCTCTTTTTCCCGCCGAGTCGAAGAAGCTTGTCGTTGTGAACTGAAACGCACTGCGAATGTCAATGGCGCCTGAAAAATCCCCACTTCCCGGCGCTTGAAATTTCCCCGGTTAGGGC
>JBHGBA010000049.1:0-51240 GCA_041946775.1 Terriglobales bacterium | reverse complement strand
CGCTTCGCTCGGAATGACAATCCACTTGGCTGTCACAATATTCTGCGAACCTCAATAGAGCGGTCGGGAAATTCAAACCCAGGGTCCCTCTCGCGACGACAGGCGGGAAGCCATTCTGAAGTTGCTTTAGCTGCCAACTGCCAACCGCCAACTGTAACTTCCCCGTGACCTAAGTCATCGCGGCCCCTGTCCCTGCGCTCTACTTTGGACGCGAGAGGTAGCACGATGCACATCACGCCCGAAACCACCATCCCCGAGATTGTTCGTGCCTGCCCCAGTGCGCGGCGCGTCTTTGACCGGCACGGCCTGCGCGGTTGCGGCGGCGAACACGGCCCGAACGAATCGCTGGCGTTCTTCGCCCAGGTACATGAGGTCGATCTTGACCTCTTAATGCGCCAGTTGCGGGCTGAGATGGAACGGCCCGGTCCCACCTACCAGTTCCGCGAAACGCTGGAAGACTACATCTATCGGCGGTTCTTCAAGGCCGGGATTGCGATCACGCTCACCCTGGGCGTGCTCTGGGGCGCCATCAACCTGCTGCAAATCGGACTCGCCGGTTCGTTCCTGCAACTGCGCCTGTTGCCGTCAATCCACGCGCACGCCCACGCCATGGTGTACGGCTGGGTGGGCTTGTTCGTGATGGGGTTCGCCTATCAGTCGTTTCCGCGCTTCAAGAACACGCGGCTCTGGCGGCCGGACCTGGCCAGCCTCAGCTTCTACCTGATGCTGACCGGCATTGGCGCGCGTGTTGCCGCCGAAATGCTTGCTCCACGAGCGGTCGCCTTCGCCTTCGGCGCGCTGTCGGCGGCGGTAGAACTGGTCGCTCTCGCGCTGTTCGTCGCCGTGCTCGTGAACACCGCGCGAAGGTCAGTCGGGCCTCGTGTGAAGTATGAGAAGTTTATTTTCGGCTCGGTGTTCTGGTTCGTGGTGGGGACGGTCCTCACGCACATCTTCTTCTTCGCGAAGCTTACGGCGGCCAACAAACAGGAACTTGTGATGCGCATTGCGACCATTGACGGCCCGCTGCGCGACGCGCAGTTGCTGGGCTTCGCCGCGCTGATCATCGCCGGCGTAAGCCAGCGCTTTGTGCCGCAGGTGTATGCACTGCCGCGTCCCAGGCGCGACCGGCAGCGTTTGATCTTCATCCTGATGAACGCCAGCCTGCTGTTGAACATCGCCAGCTACGTCGGCGTGGTCACTACTCACAACCCGCTGTTCGCCATCGGACTGGAAGCCGCTTACCTGCTGATGCCGGTGTGGGCGGTGCTGCTGGTAAAGCAACTCGGCATTTTCTCGCGGCCCTCGCAGCCTGATCGCACGTTCAAGTTCATCCGCGCGGCATATACCTGGCTGCTGGTGTCCTGTTTCATGATGCCGTTCTTCCTGCTCTACGGCAGGGCAACCGGCCAGGCGTTTGCGCACAGCTACATGGGCGCTCATCGGCACGCGTTTACCGTCGGGTTCATCAGCTTCATGATCCTGGGGGTCGCCGGCCGCGTGGTGCCAATCCTTGCCGGAGTGGATGGATCGCGCATCAGCTCGCTGTGGGGACCGTTCATCCTGCTCACCGCGGGTAACATCGGCCGCGTCACGCTGCAGATTGCAACCGACTTTACCCCGCGCGCGTTCCCCCTGGTCGGCGTGACCGGATTTGTGGAACTCACCGCGCTGACGTGGTGGGGAATTGAAATGTGGCGCACCATGGACCTGGCGCGCACGCATCGGCCATCGCTGTTTGGTGCGCCGCCGGCGTCACTGCACCGCGAACCTCCCATCCAGATTGCCTCCGCCAGTTAGTTGCTGTGCCTCTGCGCTTGCGGCCTCCTTCGCGGGAGGCCGCTTTCTTCTTTGTTGCGGCGTCTCGGCATACAATGGCCGGTATGCTCGAAACGAAAGACAAGGGCCGTGCGCCGTTCCTTGCGAAGGCGCCTATCTTTGCCGACCTGACGGATGCCGAATTGGCGTACCTGGCGCAACGTGCCGTGCCGCGCCGCTTCGCCGCTGGGGAAATGATCTTCTCCGAGGGCGACCCCTGTCCCGGTCTGTACGTGATCGAATCCGGCTTCGTGAAGATTTTCAAGAGTTCGCCGGCGGGCCGTGAACAGGTGCTGGCCATTGACGGCCCGGGACACTCGATTGCCGAGCTTCCCGTCTTTGACGGAGGCAGCTATCCTGCGTCAGCGCAGGCCGTGCATGACACCACGTTGCTCTTCGTCAGTAAGCAGGATTTCAATTCCCTCTGCCTGGAACATCCGAAGGTTGCGCTGAAGGTGCTGCGCGTTGTGGGGCGCCGTCTGCGCGGCCTGGTGGCGATCATCGAGGAATTGTCGTTCACCACCGTACGCAGCCGCCTGGCATCGCTGCTGTTGCGGCTGGCGCGCAACGGCAAGCAGACAAGTCAGGGGGTCGAGTTCATGCTCCCCGCCAGCAACCAGGAGCTTGCCGCGCAAATCGGCACCGTGCGCGAACTCGTATCGCGCAATCTCAGCCGCCTGCAAACCGCCGGCATCATCCGCATTGAAGGCCGCACGGTCGTGGTCCCCGACCTGAAAGCCCTGGAACAGGAAGTCGAAAGCGCCGATTAGTGCCCTGCTTCCGGGGCAATGGTGACCGCTCGCTCTGTTAAAATTGTCACAACCTCTTGTGATATGTGACTTAAGTCATCGGCTCACGATATGTGGGCCGGTAGATTCGGCCTTGAAAGCAATGGCGTTGTGGCCGGGGTGGCAGCCGGCGCACAGCTCGCGCTTTCGACCTCCTGATAAGGATCATCCGCGGTTGTCCCCCAGGAGAGCCGCGGGTGATTTGGGTTCGAGGTCACATTTTCACAAGAGGTCCTTAGCATGAAGGCAACCGCAACCAAGACCGTACGCGAACTGGCATTGGAAATCCCGAACGCGACCCGCGTTTTTGAACAGCTTGGCATTGACTATTGCTGTGGTGGCCACAAGCCGCTCGACGAGGCATGCGACGCCGCCGGTGTTGCCATGGACGACGTGCTCGCGAAGCTGGATGCGGCTGCGCAGAACGCCACGGCCGCTCCCGGCAACCAGGACTGGCAGCAGCGGTCGCTGGGCGAATTGATTGACCACATCGTCACCGCCCATCACCAGTACGTGAAGATGGAAATCCCACGGTTGCAGAAGCTCCTCGACAAGGTCTGCTCCGTGCACCGCCAAAACCATCCCGAACTTACATCGGTACGCGATACATTCTCTGATCTTTCCCAGGAGCTCGAATCGCACCTGATGAAAGAAGAACAGGTCCTGTTCCCCTACATCGTCGCGTTCGAGCGCGGCGAGGCGCCCCACTCCTGCTTCGGCACGGTGCAGAATCCCATCCGGATGATGATGTTCGAGCACGACAATGCGGGCGCCGCGCTGCGCGACATGCGGGCCGCGAGCGGCAACTACACCTTGCCGGCCGATGCCTGCATCAGCTACCAGACGCTGTACCAGGCCTTGCAGGCCTTTGAAGCTGACCTGCACCAGCACATCCACCTGGAGAACAACATCTTGTTCCCGCGCGCGCTGGCGCTGGAGTAAACTCCGGCAACGGACTTCAAATTCTGAAAGGGCAGACACCGCACCTTGTACGCTACCGTCACCGAGAACCGCCTGGGTAAGCAGCTCGATCCGGAGGAGATCTTCCAGATCCAACGGGAGCGCGAGATGCAGCTTTCGCGTCTGCTGATCTTGTTCATCACCACCGGGATTGCCTTCATGCTGCTGCCGGGGACGTTCCTGGGCGTGTGGAACCTGGTCACGATCAGCAGCCGCCACGCCGCACTGGGCGTGGCGCCCGCCTGGATCCAGGCCCACGGCCACGCACAGGTACTAGGGTGGATCGGTACGTTCATCCTTGGCATCGGGTTCTATTCGCTGCCCAAGCTGCGGCGAATGAAGCCCTTCGCGCTGCGCGTGGCTTGGCTGACCTGGGGCTTGTGGACGGCTGGGGTCGCGCTGCGCTGGATCACCACCGTGTACCTGTGGTACTGGCGCTTCTTGCTGCCTGCTTCGGCTGTCCTGGAGTTGCTTGCTTTTGCCCTGTTCTTCCACGCCGTCTCGGGACACCGCCCCCTCCAGCGTCCGGGCGTGGAGAATAAACCGCGCCTTGAGATGTGGGTAATTGTTGTCATCGTTGCCACGCTCGGATTTCTGGGCACGCTATTGGCCAACACGGTGGCAAGTTTCTACCTGGCGCTCCACGGCGGTTCTCCGGCCTTCCCGACGGACTTCAATCACGGGTATCTCACGCTGGCGGCCTGGGGCTTCATGGTTCCGTTCGTGTGGGGATTCAGCGCCAAGTGGCTGCCGGTGTTCCTGGCTCTGAAGCCGCTTAAAAAGCGCCGCCTGGTGATTGCAATGGTCCTGAGCACCGCCGGGGTGGTGGTTGCGCTGGCGGGCAAGCCGCGTCCGGCAGCTATTCTGCTGCTCCACGGCGCCATGCTCGCGCCTTCCGCGCTGCGCATCTTCAGCCGGACTGAACGTCCAGCCAAGACCAAAGGCGTACACCCGAGTTTCCCCGGGTTCGTGCGGCTGGCCTATGTGTGGCTGCGCATCGCGGCAATGCTTACGATGTGGGGCGCAGCCTCGCGTTCCGTAGGCGTTAACGGAGCGGCGCGGCACGCGCTGACGGTCGGCTTTATTTCCACCATGGTCTTTGCTATTGGCCAGCGGGTGCTGCCGGCGTTCTCCGGCATGCGCCTGCTATTCAGCACTCGTCTGATGTTGGTCAACCTGCTGTTGTTAAACGTGGGGTGCTTGTTGCGCGTCGGTTCGGAAATTATCGCCTACCAGGGGTATGCCTCGTGGGGGTGGTCGGTGTTGCCGGTTTCCGCACTCATCGAACTGACGGCCGTCACTGTTTTCGCCCTGAACCTGTTAGTCACCTTCGCACAGCGACCGGCGCCGGCATTGCAGTTCGCCGAAGCCGAGTAAGCCAGACAACCTATTCTGCTCAATTCGAAACGATTTAGAAATCGTAAGGGGAGAGGTGTGTTCTTATGCAATATAAGCGGCTCTGGATCGCGTTAGCGCTCGTTATAATCGGCTCATTTGCGGTATTGGGTGGGGTCGGCTACAAGGCCATCAACGCCGCTCCGCCGATTCCGGCACAAGTGGTCACCACCGACGGCCGGGTGCTGTTCGACGCGGACACCATCCTGACCGGCCAGAATGTCTGGCAGTCGCTGGGCGGCCAGGAGGTTGGCAGCATCTGGGGCCACGGCGCCTACGTTGCGCCCGACTGGACTGCCGACTACCTGCACCGCGAAAGCGTTTACATCCTCGATCGCTGGGCACAGCAGGACGGCGCCAACGCATACGCCGCCCTCTCGCCCGAGCGGCAAGCCGCACTGCAAGCCCGCCTGCAAGAGATGATGCGCCGCAACACGTATGACCCGGCGACCGGGCGCATCGTGCTCGAACCGATCCGCGCCGATGCCTTCCGTGCTCTCTCGGCCTATTACTTCGACGTGTTCAACAAGGGGCGCGACGCGTACGCCATTCAGGCCAGCGCGATTCAGGACGCCACCCGCGCCGAACAGATGACCGCGTTCTTCTGGTGGACCGCCTGGGCCTCGGCCACGGACCGCCCCGGACAGGTCGTCAGCTATACGCAGAATTGGCCGCATGAGGAATTGGTAGGGAACCGCCCCACCGGCAGCGCCATTGTGTGGAGCGTGGTCAGCTTTGTGCTGTTGCTGGCCGGCGTCGGCGGCATGGTGTGGTGGTACGCCTCACACGAGCGCAAAGAAGAACCCGAGCCGCTACCCAGGATCGATCCGTTGCTCGGACTGAAGCCCACGCCTTCGCAGCGCGCCACCATCAAGTACTTCTTCGTAGTGGCGGCGCTCTGGGTGGTGCAGATCATCGTGGGCGTCATCACCGCTCACTACGGGGTTGAAGGCAGCGGCTTCTATGGCATCGAGCTTGCCAAATGGCTGCCCTACTCGGTCACGCGCATGTGGCACCTCCAGATCGGCATCTTTTGGATTGCCACTTCCTGGCTGGCCACCGGTCTCTACATCGCGCCCGCAGTAAGCGACCACGAGCCCAAGTATCAGCGCCTCGGCGTCAACGCGCTATTCGTCGCGCTTGTCATTGTCGTATTCGGTTCGCTGGCCGGCGAGTGGGCCAGCATTCAGCACAAGCTGGGCAACCTGAGCATGTCCTGGTGGTTCGGCACCCAGGGTTACGAATACGTGGACCTGGGCCGCTTCTGGCAGGTTCTGCTTTTCGTGGGACTCATCTTCTGGCTGGTCCTGATGTGGCGCGGCCTCGCCCCGGCGCTGCGCCGGCGCGACGCAAGCCGTCCCCTGCTGACGTTGTTCCTGATTTCGGCCATCGCCATTCCGCTGTTCTATGCCGCCGGCCTGATGTACGGCCAGCGTACGCACCTGGTCACCGCCGAGTTCTGGCGCTGGTGGGTCGTGCACCTCTGGGTGGAAGGTTTCTTTGAAGTCTTTGCCACTGTGGTGATCGCCTTCCTGTTCACCCGCCTGAAGCTGCTTTCGCTCACAACGGCGACCAGTTCAGTGTTGTTTGCCACGGTGATCTTTCTCTCTGGCGGCATCATCGGCACGTTCCATCACCTGTACTTCACCGGAACGCCCAACGTGGTGCTCGCGCTCGGTGCGGTCTTCAGCGCCCTGGAAGTTGTGCCCCTGACCCTGGTCGGCTTCGAGGCCTGGGAGAACATTCGCCTGGCACGCGGTACCGATCGCGCGCGCTGGGTGACGGCGTATAAATGGCCGATCTACTTCTTCGTTGCCGTGGCCTTTTGGAACTTCGTGGGCGCCGGCCTGTTCGGCTTCTTCATCAACCCGCCCATCGCGCTCTACTACATGCAGGGCTTGAACACCACGCCGGTCCACGGGCATACCGCGCTGTTCGGCGTGTACGGCATGTTGGGGTTGGGACTGATGCTGTTCTGCCTGCGCGCGCTGCGCCCCGGGCGCGCATGGAAAGACCTGCCGCTATCGGTGGCGTTCTGGTGCATCAACATCGGCCTGCTCGCGATGGTGGTCATCAGCCTGCTGCCAATCGGCCTGATGCAGGCGTGGGCATCGGTCGAATACGGCACCTGGTACGCGCGTTCGGCGGAATTCATGCAGCAAGGCGCCATGAACACGCTGCGCTGGCTGCGCATTCCCGGCGACAGCATCTTTGCCGTGGGCGCGCTGGTACTGGGCTGGTTTGTGCTCGGCCTGGTTACCGGCTGGTCGTACAGCAAGCGCGGCTTTGTTGATGCCGGCGAGTGGCGCGTCAAGGAACAGCCGGAGCAGGTCAGCGCCGACTGATCGGCACAAGTCTCCACGGCAGCGAGGCCCCGGGTACGTCCAGGGCCTCGCTTTCCTCTGTGTCCCCCGTGTCCTCGATGGTGAGCTGTTGGGGTACTTTCGCGCTGCAAATCACTCGCCCGTGTCTGCATCCGACTTCACATGCCGGCGAAGGTCACGACCGCTCCCGCCCCCGTGCCGCCCGGTCCCGCGCTGCCCAAGCTGATCGAGGCGGCGCGCGTCTGCCGCGCCTGCGATCTCTACAAGCGCGGCACGCAGACGGTACTCGGCGAAGGCCGTCCCGGCGCGCGGATCATCTTTGTTGGTGAACAGCCGGGAGACAAAGAAGACCTCGCGGGACGCCCGTTCGTCGGCCCCGCGGGCGTGCTGCTCGACAAGGCGCTCGCCGAAGCCGGCATTGATCGCGCCGGCGCCTACGTCACCAATGTCGTCAAGCATTTCAAATGGGAGCCGCGCGGCAAGCGGCGCATTCACAAGAAACCGAACTCACTGGAGATTGCCGCCTGCCGTCCGTGGCTGGACGCGGAAGTGGCGTTGGTGCGCCCGCACGTGGTGGTGTGTCTTGGCTCGACCGCCGCGCAGGCCCTGATGGGCCGCAACTTCAAAGTCACCGAGCGGCGCGGGGAGCTGGTTTCGGGTGCTCCGCTGGCGCCCTGCATGATGGCCACGGTCCACCCGTCTTCAATCCTCCGCGCCCCCGATGACGACACCCGCCACCGCGAGATGCGCCGCTTTGTGCAAGATATGAAGAAGCTCGCCGAACTGCTCAAACAGGAACGGCGGGCAGCATAGTGATTCAGCAGCAGGCAACAAGCAGCAAGCAACAAGCCGGCGGACGAAGCGGATTCCATTTTCCGGTCGTGCTCGCAAAAAATTAACGCCCGACGAAGCCTCTGCCATCAAAACTCACAGCGCCGCGCTTTGTTTATCTGTGCGGCTGCTGGGGGCAATCATGGCTACAGAATTCCAACCGAAACCCATGGCCGAAACGCCGGCAAATCTACGCTCGGCGTCACAGGAATTCCAGGGCGGCACGGTGCAGCCGATGCTGAAGTCGATGGCTGACCGCCTGGCGGAAAGCGCCCACGTGAAGCGTGTCTATGGCGATCCGGTCACCGTCGGCGAACGCACCGTCATTCCCGTCGCGCGTGTCAGGTACGGCTTTGGCGGTGGCGCCGGCCGCAAATCCGGTGCGGGCGACGAAGGCGGCGGCGGAGGCGGAGGTGTTGTGGCAGCGCCGGTAGGCGTCGTGGAGATCACTCCCCAAGGCACGCGTTTTATTGCCATCCCCGACTGGAGGCGCATAGCGGCTATCGCTGCGCTCGGAGTTGTGCTTGGTATGCTCTTTGCGCGTCGCCGCCGCAAATGAAATCAGAAGAGTCGCATTTGGTCGTCCAGCAGCGGGACCTCGGGCAGCGGCTTGAACTCTTTCTTCCGGCCTGCCGTGCCGCATCCGCCGCTCTTTTCGCGGGCCACTTCGACGGGGCGCTTGCGGTCATCGCGCGAGACGAAACCGTACTTGCGCCGCAACGCCGCCATCAGCGCCGAAATGCGCTTGCGATACGCGCTGGAAACGAACGCCCGCCCCTCGTAGCGCTTGCGGTATTCCTCCACGAGCTGCGGAAATTCTTGTTCGAGAAACGGCAGAAACACGCTCGCCGAGCAAGGTTTCAGGAACAGCGGATTGGCGAAAATGTGCAGCCCGCCGGCCTCGGCGGTAGCGCGCACCACGGCTTCAAGCTGCTGCGGCGCGTCGGCTATTCCCGGTACGACAGGCGCGACAATTACGCCTGCCGGCACTCCGTTTGCGACCAACTCGGTAACCGCTTCCAGTCGCAGGTCCGGACGCGGCGCGCGCGGTTCCAGAATGCGCGCCAGCCGCGCATCCGTTGTGGTGACCGTCAGGTTGACGTAGAGTTTATTGGCGCTCGCAATCTGCCGCAGCAGGTCGAGGTCGCGCACCACGAGGTTCGATTTGGTGACGATGCCGATATTCAGCCCCTGCCGCTCGGCGAAAACTTCCAGCAGCGAGCGCGTGACCTCGTAGCGCTTTTCCGCCGGCTGATAGGGATCGGTCGCCGTGCCGATGGCTATCTCCTCGTGCGGCTTTACCTTGCGCAGTTCCTGCCTCAATAACCACGCAGCCTGTTGCTTCACGTAAATCTTCTGCTCGAACTCCAGGTCGCCCAGCTCCATAAACTCGTGGGTGTAGCGCGCGTAGCAGTACTTGCAGGCGAACTCGCAGCCGCGGTATGGGTTGATCGTCCACGTGAACGGCATGCGCGCTGTTGTGCAGCGGTTCAGGATCGAGCGGGCAGCGAGCGTGAAGTACTCGACGTTGTGCCCATCGCGAATGTGTTCGCCCTGGGCCGCCAGACGTGCAATGCCGGCCAGGGGCTTTGTAACTGCGGTAGCACCGGCGTCCTCGCCGTTTCTTGTAGCGCCGGCGGGCCCCGCATGCGCCACCGAGCACTTACACGATGCAGACGGCGTACACACGTGCGGCGCGAGGTCCGCAGAGTCGAGCAGGGGAAGAGACGCCATGAGAAATCGCGGGAAGCCAGAGCTGGACCGAGTAGCTTCGCCTTTTGTTCGCCTGGAAGACTATCCCTTCCAGTGCGTGCTGTCAACTGCTCTGGCTCCGGGAGAGCTGGATGAATAGTCGGGTTAGGAGAGTCGGATGAAATAATCAGAACTTGCAGGATGAATAATAGAAAAATAGGGGTTGCCCCGCCCTTGTCACGCGCGGTGTTCGCGCGACGGGGTGGGTCACGCTGCGGCTACCTGCTTTGCGGCGCTGCCGCTTTTGCCGCCGCGGGTTTCTCAAACAGCTTAGGATTCACCGGCGGATTGACTTCGACGTTCTGCACCGTCACTGTCCCGACCGGTTGTCCGTTTTCGCTGATCGTGGCCTGCGTCGGGACCGTCAGGCCCTGAAAGGTCCTAAACTCCGAATGCTCGATGACCCGCTGGCTCGGCCCGCCCTGGCCGATGGCGGTAAACTCCACGCGCAGAACGCGCCCGCTCTGCGGATCCACGTACCAGCGCGTCTGCCCGCCGTTGGCGTTGATGTCGAGCACACGTGCTTCCACCTCGCCGATCTTCTCCGTGCCGCCGGCCGCGAACGTGTACTTGGGATCGTTCACATGCTTGGCCACAACCAGCATCTCGCGTTTCAGTTCATTCGCGGCCTCTTCTCTCGCCGGCGCCGTGAGCTCGCGTACCTGCCCGCCCATGGTCATGAACGCGCCATTCGGCGTCATCACGCTGGAGACCGGCCCCATTGGCGTTGTGATCTGTTGCACCACTTTGTCGGGAAACACGATGGTGTTTTCCATCTCCAGCGGAATCTCGCCTTGAGGTGTCTTGCGGACCATGCTCAGCTTCTGTCGCAGCGAGTTGACGGACTGGAGGACGGCCTCGCCGCCGAGGCCCTGCACCACCTTGGCCATCAGCGCCTTGCCTTCAGGGTTCGACTGCACCGTCTTCTGCGTTGCCGCCGTGCCTTCCGGCGGCGGGATGCTGATGTCCAGCTTCGCTACCGGCCCGAGCGAGGACGCCAGCTCCTCAGCCTCGTTGTTGCCGACTACGAGCACGGAAAACGCATCGGGATGCACGTACTTCTGCACTACGCGCGCCACGTCCGCGAGCGTGACCTTTTCCACGCCGGCAAAATATTTCTCCAAAAAGTCGAGCGGGTAGCCGTACCACTCATAGGTCATGCGCTGCTCGAGCACCTTCTCCGGGGTATCAATGGAAAAGATGAACGCGTTGAGGATGGCATCTTTGGCGCGCTTGAGTTCCTCGGGTGTCCCAGGATTCTTCCGCAGCTCTTCGAGTTGTTGCTTCAGCGCCTTGATGCCAACGGCGGTGCTGGCGGTTTTGGTGCCCATTCCCAGGCTGAACACACCGGGATGATCGTAGGCGGCGCCCAGCGCGCCGCCCACGGTGTACGCCAGACCTTGTTTGGTGCGGATGTTTTGCATCAACCGCCCGGAGAATCCGCCGCCCAGGATTTCGTTCATCACCTCGACGGCAAAGTAGTCGGGATTGTTCCGCTGGATGCCCAGCGCCACCATGCGGATCGCGCTCTGGTTCACGTCTTCCTTGTTGGCGTAGTACAGCCCCGGTCTCGCGGGCGTGAACTGAATCTCCGGCTTCGGGGCGTCCGGCCCCTTCGGCCACGACTCGAACGCCTGGCGAATGCGCGCTTCCATCTGCGCCGGATCGAAATCGCCCACGACGCCGAACAGAATGTTGTTGGGATGGACGAACTGCTCGTGCCACTTCACCAGGTCATCGCGCTTGACCGCTGCCACCGTGGAGTATTCCGGGACACGCGCATACGGGTTGTGCTCGCCGTAGGCAAGCTGTCTGGCTTCGCGTGACGCGATGGCTCCCTGGTCGTCATTACGGCGCGCGATCATGGTATTCATCTGCTGCTTGGCCAGACCGATCTTGTCCTCGCGGAAGGCCGGCTCGCGCAGCAGTTCGAGGAACAGCGCAAAAACTTCGTCGAAGTTTGCTTTCAGGCAGTCGAGTGAGACGGATGTCGAGTCGTTGCCGCTGTTGGTCTCGATCTTGGCGGCGCGCGCCTCCAGGAAATCGTCCATCTGGTCGCCGGTTTTGCTCTTGGTCCCGCCGGTGCGCCACACCTCGCCGTAGATGTCCACCAACCCGATCTTTGTCGCCGGCTCCAGCAGCGAGCCGCCGCGGATACGCGCTGTGGCAGCAATCAGCGGCAGTTCATGGTCTTCCTGGAGAAACACGACCATGCCGTTGGGCAGCGTGATGCGCTTCGGCGCCACCGCTTTGAATGCCGGCAGCGGCGGAATCGGGATCTGCTTCCAGGGCTGCGCTGGCTGGCGCGGTGCGGGGCCTCTCGCCGTCCGGGTTGCTGGGCCCGGTTTCTGCGGAACGTTACCAACATTCGCCGGCGCCTTTGGCCGGGGCGTTTGCGCGGCCGATTGCGCCAGCGCGCCGGCCGCCAGCGCCAGGACCAGCACTGCTGCGGCTGCGCAATGGTATGGCTTCATCATCGCGCGCCTCCCTTCGGGACCTGCGCCGGCTTGGCCGTTTCCACGATGCCAATGGTGCGGTTCATCGGCGTGAACGTCTTGTTCGCTGCCCGCCGAATGTCTTCCTTGGTCACCTTGTCATAGCGGTCCAACTGGCGGAACAGTTCGCGCCAGTCACCGAAACGCAGTTGCATCGTGGCCAACTGGATCGCCAGCCCCTGGTTGCTCGCCAGCCCGCGCAGCAGGTCGGCACGCGCGCGTGTCTTGAACATCTTGAGTTCCTCGTCGGTCACGTCCTGCGTCTTCAGCCGCTCGATTTCCTCCTGGATGGCATCCGCCACCTCCTGCGGCGTGTGTCCGGGGGTGGGCACTGCGTAGAAGGCGAACAGGTGCGGATACTTCGTCCCCGGCAACCCGCTAAAGCCGGCGGCAAACGCGGCGATCTTCTTGTCGCGCACCAGCGAACGGTAGAGCCGCGATACCCGGCCGTTCGACATGATGTCGGAAATCGCGTCGTACACTGGGTCATCGGGGTCTTTGTAGTCGGGTCGGTGATAGCCTTCCACGTAGAACGGCTGCGCGGGTTCAGTCAGCACGACCCGGCGCTCCGCATTCTGCGGTGGTTCCTTGGTGGTGATCTCGACAGGTCTTGCCCGGTTGGGCAGCTTGCCAAAATATTTCTCCACGATCGCCAGCGTCTTCTGCGGCTCGAGATCGCCAACGAGCGCGACCACCATGTTCGAAGGCACGTAATAGCGGTCGTAAAAACGCTGCGCATCGGTTGCCGAGAAGGTCTGCAAATCGGACGGCCATCCCACGCCGGGACGGTGATAGCTGTGCGCCAGAAACGACGTTGCCAGGAATTGCTCCACCATGCGCCCGATCGGCTGGCTGTCAATCCTCATGCGCCGCTCTTCCATCACCACGTCGCGTTCTTTGTAGAACTCGCGCATCACAGGATGCAGGAACCGCTGCGACTCCAGGTACGCCCACAACTCCAGCCGGTTCACCGGGAATGAGTAGTAATACGCGGTGTCGTCGGGTGCGGTGCGCGCGTTCATCCCCACGCCCCCGTTCTGCTCCACGATTTCACTGAACTGGTTAGGGATGACGTATTCCTGCGCCTTATCAATGGCGTCTTTCCATGCCTCTTCAAGCTGCGCCACTTTTTTCGGATCAGGATTCGGCAGGTGTCGCTCGTAATTGTACTTGGCGTAAACCTCTTCCACCTTGGCGAGCGCCGCCTTCTCCGCGGACCAGTTTCTGGTGCCGATGGTGTCGGTGCCTTTGAACGCCATGTGCTCGAACATATGCGCCAGGCCGGTTTCGTGCAGCGGGTCCTGCACCGAGCCGGCATCGACGATGGTGAAGAAGGAAAACACCGGCGCTTCCGGCCTGCGGCAGATCACCACTGTCAGGCCGTTCGCCAGCTTCTTCACTGTCGTTCTTTTTTCGAACGATGCCAGGTCCTGTGCGGTTGCAGGCAACACCAACGCCAGCAACATAACCAGCAGGACTGAATTGCTCCGTTTTTGCATCCGACCTCCACCTGGCTGGACCCTATGTCCACAAAGAAACAAACTTATGTTAGTGATTAGCCACAAGTCAAACCGGCAAGGAGTTTGTCATTCCGAGCGGAGCGAGGAACCTGCTTTTCCTTCGCATGGTTATTTTACGAAACCTATTCTTGTATTGTTTTTCGCGTCCTCTGCGCCCTTTGCGTCCTCTGCGTTCAAGCTTTTCAGATCAGACGTCAAACACTCGGTATGGCTTCGGCGGGTTCTGCTTCATGTTGAGATGCAGGGCTACGTTGTGCACCGGAACTCCAGCCGTCGTTTTTCCGTCGGGAGCGCCGTGGTGCGCGTGGCCATGCAGGACCAGGTCGGCGCCGTGACGGTCGATCACCTCGGCGAGCCGCGATGTCCCCAGGTAAGGATAGATTTCCGGCGCCTCGCCCTGCACCGTCCCAACGATGGGTGCGTAATGTACGACCACCACGGTCTTCGGCGTGCGCACCTGCATCAGCGCCCGCTCCAGTTTCATTGTCTCGTCAATCGCCGCCTGCACGAACGCCTTCACTTCCTTCTCGCCGAAGGCCGTCAGCACGCCCCGGCCGAATCCGCCGGGGAAGCCCTTGGTGCCTGCGAAGCCAACGTTATCGCGCTCGTACGCCGTCCCGTCCAGCACCTTGATGCCTTCCTGCGTCATCATGCGCATCAGCTCGTTCTCGTGTCCGCTCTCGCAATCGTGGTTGCCGATCACCGCGATGGTCGGGATGCGGACCCGCACTAGCGCATTCAGCAACGACTCCATTTCCTGCGGCTTCCCGAAGTTCGTGAGGTCGCCGGCGATGACCAGCACGTCGGCCTCCTCGCGCACGTGTCCCATGGGTTCGCGGATGCGGTCGTAACTTTGCGGCGAGAAATGCAGGTCGGCGAGTGCGGCGATCCTCATGAGCTATGGGGCGATCTGCTGATCCAGTGATCGGGTGATCTAACCTCCAGTCCGCTTGCTGGATTGGACGCAATTCCGGGCCGCCTTGATTGACGATTTTCAAATCACCGGATCACCCGATCACCCGATGATTAGGCGGCCTGTTCGTGGCCGATCTTCGGCACCCGCTGATCGCGATACTTCTGGAGCATGTCGTGCATGCCCCACTCCTCGACGTCAATGGCGAACATATTGGGATCAATGAGGCTGCCGCGGAACAGCGCATTCGGATCAGGACGGTCCATCCGCCGGCGGAAACCTTCCAGCAGGGAATCCCAAAGCTCCCGCGGAACATAGGTCACGCAGGAGGGATACACGTAGGCATACAGCAGCAGCGCCCAGAGCAGCAGTTCGTCGTGCCCGGCCACCAATTGCCGCAGCCGTTGCCAGTCGAGATGCCCGCGCGTGCCGAAAATCACGTGACAGATGTCGGCGCCGTCAAACCGCTCGCGCCGGGTGACGAACAGCTTGGATGCGATCAGTTCTTCCGCCCCGAGCACTCGTGTGGGCACGCCCAGGATTTCCGTCGGAGCCCCGCGCTCGATCCAGGAGCGGTCCACCGTCACCACCGCATTGCTCATGCCGGTAATCAGGTCCACGTAGAATTCGCCGCGGTGGGCCTTGGCCAGCCATACCGGATCGGCAATCTGCGTTTCGAAGCCGTCTTCGGCCAGCGCCCGCAGCGCGAGCGCCGCGTCCTCGGGCGGCAGAAACAAGTCGAGGTCCTTGGTGTCGCGCCAGATTCCGGTGTGCTTTTGCAGCGCGAACGCTCCCGACACCACGCAGGGGATGTGTCGCTGATTGAAAAGTTCCAGGACTTCGCGGAACAGCCGCCGCTGCTCATCCGCAAAGACAGGCGGCGTTGAGGAACTGACCGGCAGCGGCTTGCACTCGTTGGCCACGGAACGTTTGATGTGCACTGACTTCCGGCGAGTTGCGACAGTGCACAAAGAACGGTGCAGGCCCGAAATCACGCTCAATCCTGCGACTGTTCTGCTGCTTTGCCGCATCCAACAAGCGCATGGCCGGCGCGCGCGAATCGGTAGTGGAAATCCAGGGCAGGGAAATCAAGCTGTCCAACCTCCAGAAGGTGCTCTACCCGGAGGCCGGCTTTACCAAGGCACAGGTCATTGACTACTACGTCCGCATTGCACCAGTGCTGCTGCCGCACCTGCGCGGTCGCCCGCTTACCATGAAGCGCTATCCGGAAGGGGTGAACGGCCAATACTTCTACGAGAAGAACTGTCCGCGCCACCGGCCGTCCTGGGTACAAACCGCCCCAGTGTGGAGCGAAGGCAACAACCGCTGGATGGATTACTGCCTGGTGCAGGACCTGCCTACGCTGGTCTGGGCAGCCAATCTGGCCGACCTGGAACTGCACACGTCGCTATCGCTCGCCTCCGATATACTGCGTCCCACGGTGATCGTGTTCGACCTCGATCCCGGTGCTCCCGCCAACCTCGTCCAGTGCTGCCGCGTGGGTCTATGGGTGCGCAAGATCTTCAACGAACTCGAGCTGGAAGCGTTCGCGAAGACCTCCGGTTCGAAGGGACTCCAAGTGTACGTTCCCCTGAACACGCCGGTCACCTACGACGACACGAAGCGTTTCGCCCACGAGCTGGCGCGGGTGCTGGAGCGCGCTCATCCCGATCTGGTCGTCTCCGACATGAAGAAGGCACTGCGCGTCGGCAAGATATTCGTTGACTGGAGTCAGAATGACGACCACAAGACTACGATCTGCGTCTATTCGCTGCGCGCCAAAGAACGTCCGACGGTTTCGACGCCCGTGACGTGGGACGAAGTCGAGCAGTGCTGGCACAAGCAGGACGCCAATATGCTTGTGTTCACCTGCGACCAGACGCTCAAGCGCGTGGAAGAGTTCGGCGACCTGTTCGAGCCGGTACTCAGGCCCAAGCAGAAGCTGCCGCCCGTGGATGCCCTGCGCGGCACCGAGGCGCTGGCGGTTGACGGCAACGCGCGAGCAACAACTCGCGGTACGACCGCTGAAGGTAGCGCCGCAGCGGGGAGAGAAAGCAGCGCCGCGCACGAAGGTAGCGCCGCCGTCCCGGCGGCGGGCCTTGGGAGCACAACCAGGAAGTCCCGCAAACCGGCGAAATCCGCCAAACGATCCCGCCCGCGACAGAAGCGTGCGGCGTAGAGTATGCTGCAAGCGCCGAGGAACCGCTTTTCAATCACCCGATCACCGGATCACCCGATCGCCCGATGATTTACGTTGGCACGTCCGGTTGGGCCTACACCGCATGGAAGCCTGACTTCTATCCCGAGAAGCTGGCGCAGAAGAAGTTTCTTCAGCACTATGCGACGCGGCTTAACGGCGTCGAGGTCAACTACAGCTTTCGCCACATCATTGCCGAAAAGACGCTCAATAACTGGATCGCCGAGACCCCAGCCGGTTTTGCGTTTTGCATCAAGGCACACCAGGGAATCACGCACATTCGCCGCCTGAAGAATACCGACGAAATCCTCGCGCGCTTTCTAAGTTCCATTGAACCGCTCGCGGCAGCAGGGAAGCTGGGCGCGGTGCTGTTTCAACTGCCGCCCAACATGAAAGCCGACGCCGCTTTGCTGGACGCCTTTCTCGCGCTACTGCCACGCACTCTGCGCCCCGCTTTCGAGTTTCGTCATCAGAGCTGGTTCAGCGACGAAGTCTTTGCCGCACTGCGCAGCCACAATGCCGCGCTCTGCCTGGCCGAAAGCGACGAGCTTGCCGCCCCCGAGGTGTTCACCGCCGACTTCGCGTATTACCGCTTTCGCCGCACCGAGTATTCCGCTGGCGAACGCCGCGCCATGGCCTCGCGCCTGCGTCAGGCCGCCGCAACCCACAGTGTGTTCGCCTTCCTCAAGCACGAAGAACGGCCAGAAAGCGCGCTCTGGGCGGAAGAAGTGCTGCACCTGGCGGCACCGACAGCGGCCGCCTGACTCGGGAACGGTTCGCCGCTGCCCAGACCACAGTCGCACATGGGATTACGATCCCACGCGCAAAGAAGATGATGATGGGTTCGACTCCGGGCCGCGACCCGCGCCAAAAGCGGGCGCGGAAGAACCTGTCGCGGCCCTTCGCTCAGGATGACACCATTTTTGAAACACGCTTGTGGCGCGTGCAGCTTTGCTTGTGTGTGTCATGCCGGCGATTTGCTGTTGCGCAACAGGTGCCAGGCTTCGAGGAAGCGGTGGTAGCGGTTGCGGTGGTACCTAGGGTTGAGGCAGAAGCCGGTTTTGGCTGTCAAGTCGGTGATGGGAATGACGTACCAGAGGTCTTCGGGAATGATGTAGGCGGCGAGGAAGTCCACGTCGTCGCGCGAGTAGGGCCCAATGCCGTGACGGGAATGACGGGTGGCATGGCACATATAGCCGCCGTCCCCCACATGGGAAGTGGACTTGACCTGGACGCGGCGGCAGAGGCCGCCGTGCTCGACGACAAAATCGTAGCGGGCAGAATCGCCCCACGGTTTGGACACCGTCAGTTCGTGAGCGGCGGCGCGGGCCATGAACTGCAACTCGACCCATTCGCCACGCTTTTTTGGATGCCTGGTAATCATGTGCGTAAACAAGAAACGCGGCCTGACGGCCGCGTTCAGCGTTCTCCTTATTGATTTGTTGTTCCCACCCTAGGCGCAAAAACGGGCGCCGAGGGTGGGGCACCGAGCCCACCCTAAGCGCCAAAGGCGGGCGCCGAGGGTGGGGCACCGGGGTTCTTTTTATTGATGTGATAGAAAGGCCCAGCCCACCCTAAGCGCCAAAGGCGGGCGCTGAGGGTGGGGCACCACATGTGATTTTTGCCTAGAAACGAAAAACGCGGCCTACAGCGGCCGCGCCCTTCTCTCTATCCTAATTATAGGATAGCACATTCCAGGGGGTAAAAGCGCCAAGTTCCGGGGGATTATATTTGTTGGGGGGAGAGCAACTTAGGCGGATTCGTGTAATTTTTTCCTATTGACAACATTTTGAGACGAGGAGCGACCACGGTTCGCAGCTACTGGTACGAAGGGTATGCTGCGGTTCAGACGGAGATATGGGGCTGAACCATCCTTGTCATTCCCCCAGCGTCCGATAACTCGCATACTGCGCTCATGGGTCTCTCCAACGAGCGCGCGCTGGTCGCTTTTTGCGATTACCTGAAGATTGAGAAGGGCCTTGCTCGTCTGTCGGTCGCAGCCTACCAGCGTGACCTTGGGCAGTTCGCCGAGTTCCTCGGAAAACGTAAGCGCCTGCTCGTCAACGCCCGCCGTCAGGATGTGCGCGACTTCCTCGACCGCCTCTTCTCCGACCGCCTCGATGGCCGCTCGGTAGCACGCAAGCTCTCGGCGCTGCGGCATTTTTACAAGTACCTGCTGCTCGACCGCCACCTCGAGCACGACCCCACGCTTAACCTCGACACGCCCCGCCAATGGCGCGTGCTGCCCAAGTCGCTGGCGCGCGATGAAGTCGAGACCATGCTCAGCACGGGAGTTCCGCACCTCGACCGCAAGCTGGCCGACGCGCTCGCCGCCCGCGACCGCGCTTTGCTGGAGATGCTGTACGCCGGCGGGCTGCGGGTTTCCGAGATCGTCGGCGCGCGGCTGGAGGACCTGAAACTCGACCTCGGCCATGTGCTGGTGCGCGGCAAGGGCGACAAGGAACGCATTGTCCCGCTCGGCCGCGCCGCACTCGACGCGCTGCGGACCTATCTCGCCGACGCCCGCGGACGCCTTTGCAACGGGCGCACGTCGGCTTTCCTGTTCGTTGCCCGTGGCGGACGGCGCCTCACGCGCCAATGGGCCTGGTCGCTGGTGAAAAGTGCGTCGGAAGCCGCCGGACGCCACGCCAGTCCCCACATGCTGCGGCACAGTTGCGCGACGCACATGGTGGAAAACGGCGCCGACCTGCGTACCGTCCAGACGTTACTCGGCCACGCCGACATCTCGACCACGCAGGTTTATACGCATCTGGCGCTCGACCGGCTGAAGAACGTTTACCGCTCGCACCATCCGCGGGCGAAGCGCAGAGCAGTAGCGCCGGCGTCCTCGCCGGCGGGTCCGGCCGGGCCCGGCCCCGGCGGCAACTCCGGCGGCAGCACAACAAGCTCAAACACAGAAGATGCAGGGGACACAGAGGGGACCGAGGCCCGCCGCCGGGAGGGCGGCGGTACCACTGACAGCCAGGTGGAACACTGACATGGCGGACCCACAACTCGGCACGTTGATCGCGCGCTTCCTTCGCTCACTCCGAGAGCAGAACGCCTCACCGCACACGCTGAAGGCCTACACCGGCGATCTAGATGCCTTCGCCGCCTTCATCGGCAACGCGCGTCCGGACGAGATTGATCACGTGCGCATCCGCGGCTTCCTGTCGCACCTGTACGACGGCGGACTCAGCAAGACCTCGGTGGCGCGGGCGCTGGCCGCGGTGCGCTCGCTCTATCGCTGGCTGGCGCGCGAAGGCCTCGTCCAGCAGAACCCCGCCGCGCTGGTCGCGACGCCGCGGCTGCCCAAGAAGCTTCCGCGCGTACCTACGATTGAGGAAATCAATTCCGTGCTGGACAGCGGCATGCCCGAGTGTGCCGCCTTTCCCGAGCGCGACTTGCTCATCTTCGAACTGCTTTACGGATGCGGCCTGCGCAACTCGGAACTGATCGGCATCAACCTGGACGACATTCGTGCTTCGAACGAGGCCATCCTGGTGCGCGGAAAGGGGCGCAAGGAACGTTACGTGCCGTTCGGCGGCTCGGCGGCTGCCGCGCTCGCGGCGTATCTGCCGGCGCGTAATCGGGTCTTAGCTGAATCTCGCAAGAAGTCGTCCGCACTGCTCATCAACCGGCGCGGCGGACGGCTGACCACACGGAGTGTGGGGCGCATCGTGAAGCGGATTGCGGTGGCCAAAGGACTGCCGCCCGACGTGCATCCGCATACGCTGCGCCATGCCTTTGGTACGCACATGCTGGAAGAGGGCGCCGATCTCCGTGCTATCCAGGAAATGCTCGGTCACGAACGCCTGTCCACCACCCAGCGCTACACCCAACTCTCGGTAAAACACATGCTTGAGGTCTATGACGACACGCACCCTCGGGCCAAATAGACAGTGACTCCGGTAATGTTTACGGCCCCGCAGGACAGCTTTACGATACAGGTTCCCCCACCCATCACCTCTCGCCATGGCGGAGGCGGCGATGAAATCGGGACTGCTGAGCAAGATTGCCGAAGTCAACAAGGAGCTCTGGCTCCTGCTGTCCATGTTTGCGATTGCCGGCATGCTCAACTTGGTGATCGCCTCCCACCAGGTCGTCCTGGGGTTTTACGGCCTGCCCACGCTTTTCTCCGCCTATTACTACGGCCGCCGGCATGCGACGCTAACCGCTGTTGGCAGTACACTGATGGTGCTGCTGTTGACCTGGCTGAACCCCCGCATGTTCGCAGGGCCTATCTTTGGATGGCAAAAATGGGCCGACATCGCCATCTGGGCGAGCATTCTGATCATCACCGGCTACGCCATGGGTTCGCTATACGAGCAGAAAGAGCGCAACATGCGCGAGCTGCGTGAAACCTACCACGGCGTGCTGATGATCCTCTCGCAATTCATCTCGCACGATAAGTACACACAGAACCACTCCTATCGCGTTGCGGTGTACGCCACGCAAATTGCGCGCTGCCTGGAATTGAACGAGGACCAGGTGGAGGACATCCGCGCCGCCGCCCTGCTGCACGACATCGGCAAGCTCGACATCAGCCGCGAGCTGCTCTACAAAGCCGCCAGGCTCACGGAAGAGGAACATGAGGAAATGAGCCGACACGTGGACAAAGCGGGCACGATGCTGTCTCCTGTGGGCGGCTCGCTGCGGCGGGTGCTGCCGCTGGTGCTGGCGCATCATGACAAGTTCGACGGCTCCGGCCATCATCCAACAGCAGGGGATGGCATCCCTCTGGGCGCGCGCATCATTGCCGTGGCCGACATGTACGACGCCCTCACCAGCGACCGTCCTTATCGCAAAGCCATGTCGCCGCTGGATGCTCGCGAGTTGATCGAGAAGCGCGCTGGCTCGGAGTTCGATCCCAAGGTGGTGGAAGCTTTCCTGGTCGCCTCGCGCGTGGGGCTGATGGAAGTGCCCGAGATCGTGGTCTAAACAGCAGCGCGGTGTCGCTGGCCTGAAGCAGCTTGCGAAGCTGCTCGTGATTCAGGAAGGTATCCGGCGGCACTGCCACGCGCTTGCATGTAACGCTGCACTATACCAAAGACCGTAGAATCCTCGCCCGTGCTCGCTTTTACCCCACGACTGACCACTGCCGCGTATCCGGACGCATCCAATCGGGCAAAACGCTCAGGAGCCCCATCATGCAGACCGCTCATGAACTGTTCATCCACGAACTCAACGACATGCTCGATGCCGAGCAGCAGATCGTCAACGCGCTCCAGCAGCTCGAGAACGAGAGTGAGCGCCCCGATCTGCAAAAGGCCTTTTCCCAGCACCGCGGTCAGACCGAAAAGCAGATCGAGCGCCTGCACCAGTGCTTCGAGGAAATCGACGAGCAGCCAAAAGAGCAGGAGTGCCTCGGCATTCGCGGCATCATCGGCGAAAAGCAGAAATTGGAGGAGGAAGATCCCAGCGACGAGATCAAGGAAATATTCAGCATCGGCGCCAGCACCAAGGTCGAGCACTACGAGATCGCGGCCTACAACGGTCTGATCGACATGGCGCAGAAGATGGGCCACAAGCAGTCGGTGCGCCTGTTGCAGCAGAACCTCCGCGAAGAAGAACAGATGCTCAAGAAGTGCGAGAGCTTACTGAAGAAGCTCAAGCCCTCCATGATGGGCATGGAAGAAGAAGAGATGGAGGAAGCACCGCGTTCGCGCACCCGCCGCGCCGCATAGCTTTACTGAGGCCGGCGGGCGCCGTGCGCGCCCGCCGCTTTGCAGCACGCCGTTTTGGAGGCGGGCTCCGACGCAGCGAGTAATCTTCATTTTCCTGAACCCTGCCTCAAACATGCCTCCAACCGCGGCGCTGTGAAACTCCGCCCAGCGCCGCTCATCTAATGTGTTAGGCTTGCACCTGTAGTGTGCCTTCCGGGCCGCACTCTGTATCTCCAGAGGGACCAGTACATTGGGTGTCTTAGACAAGATTTTCGGTACCAAGAATGAGCGCGAAGTGAAGCGCATGTGGCCGGTGGTCGAGCAGATCGGCGCGCTCGAGCCGCAGATGCAGGCGCTCAGCGACGACCAGCTCCGCGCCAAGACCGATGAGTTCCGGCAGCGCATCCGCGAACGTGTTGCGCGCATTCCCGACGAGCCCGATGCCGATCCCGACCGGGTCAAAGAGCTCGAAGAGGAGCGCCGCCGCGCCGAAAACGAAGTCCTCGACGAAATCCTCCCCGAAGCTTTCGCCGTAGTGCGCGAGGCCGGCCGCCGCGTGCTCAACATGCGGCACTTCGACGTGCAATTGATCGGTGGCATGGTGCTGCACAGCGGCAAGATCGCCGAAATGAAGACCGGCGAAGGCAAAACGCTGGTCGCCACCCTGCCGGTCTATCTCAACGCGCTGCCCGGCCGCGGCGTCCACGTCGTCACCGTCAACGATTATCTCGCCAAGCGCGACGCCGAGTGGATGGGCAAGCTTTACCGCTTTCTCGGTCTGAGCGTGGGCGTCATCGTCCACGATCTCGACGACGAAGAGCGCCGCCAAGCCTACGCCGCCGACGTCACTTACGGCACCAACAACGAGTTCGGCTTCGACTACCTGCGCGACAACATGAAGTTCGACCTGGCCGACTGCGTGCAGCGCGGGCACAACTTCGCCATCGTGGACGAAGTGGACTCGATCCTGATTGACGAAGCCCGCACTCCGCTCATCATCAGCGGCGCCAGCGAGGAATCCACCGACAAGTATTTCCGGGTCAACCGCATCATCCCGCAGCTTGAAAAAGGCGAGGAAATCAAGAACATCCCCGGCGAGCCGCCTGAGCTGACCGGCGACTACGTGGTTGACGAGAAGCACAAGACCATCACCATCACCGACCAGGGCTGGGAAAAAGTCGAAAAGCTGCTCGGCATCGGCAACATCACCTTCCAGAACTACTTCCGCATGTACAAGAAGCTGGCCGGCATGACCGGCACGGCCGAAACGGAAGCGCCGGAATTCGAGAAGATTTACAAGCTGGAAGTCACGGTCATCCCGACGAACCGGCCGCTGCTGCGCGTCGAAAACCCAGATATCGTCTATCGCACGGAGCGCGAAAAGTACAACGCCTCGGCCGACGAAATCGCGAACCTCCAGCAAAAGGGCCAGCCGGTGCTGGTGGGCACGACTTCGATCGAGAAGTCCGAGCGCCTTTCGGCGCAGTTAAAGAAGAAGGGCATTCCGCACGTCGTGCTCAATGCCAAGTACCACGAGCGCGAAGCCGAAATCGTGGCCCAGGCCGGCCGGCGCGGCGCCGTCACCATCGCCACCAACATGGCGGGCCGCGGTACCGATATCCTGCTGGGCGGCAACCCCGAATTCATGGCCAAGCAGGAGTGCGTGAAGAAGGGCATTGCGCAACTGGTGCGCGAAGCCGGAGGCGCCGTCGAAACCAAGCGCGATGACGAATCCATCACCTACTTCTATTACGGCGGCAACGAATACCAGGCGCCCACCGCGCAATGGAACGAAGTTTTTCAAAAGCACAAAGCAGTGACCGACGCCGAGCACGACGAAGTGGTCGGCGTGGGCGGTCTGTTCATCCTCGGCACCGAGCGCCACGAGGCACGCCGCATTGACAACCAGCTTCGTGGCCGCGCCGGCCGCCAGGGCGATCCCGGCGCGTCGCGCTTCTATCTTTCGCTGGAAGACGACCTGATGCGCATCTTCGCCAAGGAGTGGGTGTCGACCCTGCTCCAGCGATTGGGCATGGAAGAAGGCGTGCCCATCGAGTCGCGCATGATCTCGCGCCGCATCGAGGCCGCGCAGAAGGCCGTGGAAGCGCAGAACTTCGAAGCCCGCAAGCACCTGCTCGAGTACGACGACGTGATGAACAAGCAGCGCGAGGCGGTTTACGGGCTGCGCCGGCAGTTGCTGGAGGGCCTCGACCAGAAGGAGCTCATCCTTGAAGATTACGTCGCCGGCATCCTCAGCGAGCTGATGGACAAGTACGCGGGCAAGGATGTTCATCCCGACAACTGGGACATCAAGGGCCTGAAGAACGAAATCTTCACCCGCTTTGGCGTGGACATCACGCGCGAAGGCGTCAAGCCCGAAGAACTCAACCGCCAGGAACTCGGCGACGCTATTTTCGACAAGCTGAAGGAACGCTACGAAGCCAAGGAACGTCTGATCGGCCCTGAGCAGATGCGCCATCACGAGCGCATGATCATGTTGAGCGTGCTCGATTCGCAGTGGAAAGACCACCTGCTCAACATGGACCACCTCAAGGAGGGCATCGGGCTGCGCGGCTACGGCCAGCACGATCCGCTGGTGGAGTACAAGCGCGAGTCGTTCGACATGTTCGAGCAGATGATGCTGCGCTTCCAGGAAGATACCGTGCGGTATCTCTACCTAATGCAGGTCATCGAGCCGGGCGAGGAGTACGTCAGGCGAGTGGCGCCGGAAGGTCTCGAAGGCGGCCTTGAACCTATCTCCGGCGTGCCCATGCCTTCTGGGGGCGACGGACGGCGTCCGCGCCGAGTGGCCACCTCCGTGGACGATATGGAAGAGGCGTTCCAGCGCCGCAAGCGGCGCGAGCTGGAACAGGCGCGCATGGCCGGCGCCGGCGACATGCAGCGCGTCCAGCAGGTGGTGCGCTCCGGCGCCAAGGTCGGCCGCAACGATCCCTGCCCCTGCGGTTCCGGCAAGAAGTACAAGAAATGCTGTGGCGTGAACGCGTAGCTGAAGCCAACGCTAGCTGAAGGCCGCTGAGTGGTTTGTCATCCTGAGCGCGAGGCGCGTTTTTCGCTGCGCGCGAAGGACCTTTGCATTCTCTGCGTTTTTGCGCGCGACCTCAGCGCCCTCTGCGTCCCTCCTTTGCCGGCAACTGGCAACCGGCAACTGGCAACTTACAACTTACAATCCATGATTGCCGTCCGTCTCGTCCGCCTCATCGAACAACACGCCGACGAACTCGCCGCCGGTCTCATCGAGCGCATCCGGCACTCCTCGCGCACCGTGGATTACTTCAAGATCCCGGAGGAGGAATTGCGGCGCGCCGCCGGTGAGATCTACCGCCGGCTCGGCGACTGGCTCCAGAACAAGACCGAAACGGACATTGAGTACCATTACACGCAGACCGGCATGCGGCGCGCCGAACAGGGGGTGGCCATCAGTGATTTTGTCTGGGCGCTGGTCATCACGAAAGAAAATCTCTGGCGCTTTCTTCAATCGCACGCCATTGTGGACCGCATGTTCGAATTGTATGGCGAACTGGAACTCATACAGATGGTGGACCAGTTCTTTGATCGCGCGCTGTACTATTCGATTCTCGGGTATCAGCGCTTCCAGCGCTCCCAGGTCGAGAAGGGGAAGGGAAGAACCGCGTAGCGCCTGGCCAGCAATGACCTTGTTTATCATTCCGAGCGCCTGAATCTCGTGCCGCCCCTCCGGGGCTCAGGTCGTTGAGTGGCCGCTGTCCCAGGACTCCCGTCCTGGGCCAACTTCGGCCGCCCCTCCGGGGCTGGAGGCCCGGTTTCACGGGGTGACCCCGAGCGCAGCGAACGTCATCTCATTGGCTTGGCTGCCGGTGCGCCGCTTCCATTCCATGAACATTTGAGCGTAATTCGCGGTGATGTACTGTGCGCGGCTGACGCCGAGCGCGGCGGCGGTTGCGTCGATCCAGTCGGGTTTGCCCTCGATCTCGGCGACGTTGCCGATGGGCGTCCGATCAATTACCACGTGGCCTTTGCTGTCCGTCCACTCGCTGCGAAATTTCTCGTAGCGGAATGACGGCGAAAACCCCAGAGAACGCAGGATTTGCGCGAGCGACTCGCCATCGGCGACTTCCGTTTCGGTCTCGACGCGCGACTTGTGCGTGCCTGTCTTGCCTTTGGCTTTGTGGGTGAGTATCCAGCGATCGCCGTAGCGGCGGATGCGCAGTAGTTCGCCAGCGCGGCGCAGGCGCCGGTCGGAAGTGTCGTAAAGGGTGTTCATCTCGTGCGCGGGCGGCGTGACCTGGCGAAAGCCGCGCTCGCGCAGCCTTGTTTCCAGGGCGCCGATGTCGGCCACGAGGAACTTGATTTCCACTTCGCGGGCCACGTGGCAAAGTATAGAGCCGCAATTCGTCCTGGCCATCGGATTTTCATTTTCGGGGGCGAGCGCCGCCCGGATGTCAACGCAAAAAAGCGTTTTACCCCATCAGCTTCTTTCTTCGTTGGCGGGCGGAGTGCTTCTTTCCATCGCGGCTACCCTCAATTAGAATAAAGGTTTAAGCGAAAGCGCGGGTGTGGGCGCCTGTAGTCCCCGGCGAGGGCGGCCATTCGCCTGCCGGTGCGAACGTATGCCGCTGAAAGAATCGGAGGCGATCGTGCTGCGCAGCTATCCGCTGCGCGAGGCTGATCTGCTGGTCACGTTCTTTACGCGGAGCGAAGGCAAGCTGCGGGGCGTGGCGCGCTCGGCGCTGAAGTCGCGCAAGCGATTTGGCGGAGCGCTCGAGCCGCTCACGATCGTGCGGCTCTACTGGGAAGACCGCGAACGCCGGGAATTGGCGCGTATCGATTCATGCGACGTGCTGGCTTCGCCGTTGACCGATGCCGTTGATTATCCCCGTGCCGTGGCACTGGGACACGTGGCCGAAGTATTGGATGAGCTTCTGCCCGACCGCGAAGGGAACGATGCAGTGTACCGGTTGTCCGCGGCGGTGTTGGCGCAGCTCAAGCCGGGCGCGATCTGGGCCGCGCTGACGTATTTCGATTTGTGGATGGTGCGGCTGACAGGCTTTTTGCCCGAGTTGGGCGCCTGCATCATGTGCGGCGAAGCGCTGAATGGCGCGCCGGCGTATTTTCATCCGCTGGCCGACGGGCTGATGTGCGCCGGCGACCGGCGGCTGGCATCGGCGGAGCTTTCGCCGCAGTCGCGCGCCCTGGCCGCGGAGATGTTTCGGGTACCGGTCGAGCGGCTCAGCGGCCGCGAGTGGTCGAAGCAATGTGGGGCTGACCTTCGCCGCTTTCTCGTACAGCGCATCGAGCGCCATATCGAGAAAAAACTGGTGACCGCGGCCATGCTGGAAAAACTTTGATCCGCTGTTGGCCTCGCCAAGAGCCAATTGCCCTAGAGCGTATTTGTGGCTGACAAAGCAAAGAAACTGCTGACCTACCAGGACGTAATCCTTCGGCTAAGCGAGTTTTGGGCCGAGCGCGGCTGCGTTCTGCAACAACCGTTTGATCTGGAAGTGGGCGCCGGAACGATGGCGCCGGAGACTTTCCTGCGCGTCCTCGGACCGCAGCCGTACAACGTCGCCTACATCCAGCCGTCGCGCCGCCCCGCCGATGGCCGCTACGGCGAGAACCCTAACCGCCTGTACAAGCACACGCAGATGCAGGTCATCCTGAAGCCGCCGCCGGCCGATATCCAGGAGCTTTACCTGGAGTCGCTGACCGCGCTTGGCATTGACCTGCACAAGCACGACATCAAGTTCGAGGAAGACAACTGGGAGTCGCCCACGCTGGGCGCCTGGGGCATCGGCTGGCAGGTGATGCTCGATGGGTTGGAGATCACGCAGTTCACCTACTTCCAGCAGTGCGGCGGCGTTGACCTGGAGCCGATTTCAGTCGAGCTGACCTACGGCATGGAGCGCATCGCGGCGTTCCTCCAGGACGTCAATTCCATCTACGACATCGTCTGGGCATACGACCTCGCGACCGGCAAGCCTGTGACCTATGGCGACGTGCGCCTCGCCGACGAGTTGCAGATGTCGGTTTATAACTTCGAGGTCGCCAACGTTGATTACCTATGGAAGCACCTCGAGCTGTTCGAAGCGGAGTGCCAGGCGCTGGTGAACGCGTACAACGCTCTGAAAGAGCGCGGTTCTGGCCGTGCCGAACTGCGTGCTGAGGAACGAGCAGCGTGGGCGGCTGAGGTGCGCCGCTTCCCGCTGCTGGGCGCGTTCGAGTTGTGCCTGAAATGCTCGCACCTGTTCAACTTGCTCGACGCGCGCGGCGCCATTTCGGTCACCGAGCGGGTCGGCGTGATCGCGCGTATCCGCAAGCTGGCGGTCGGGGTGGCCACCGCGTGGGTTGACCAGCAGACAGAACAAGCACCAGCGGAAGCCGCCGAAGCGGCAACGAAGTGAGCGTCCTTCAGTTGTCATCCTGAGGAGCGCAGCGACAAAGGACCTGTGCATTACCCGCTGCCGGCCGATAGCCGACAGCCGAGAGCCGAGAGCGAATGGCTGATTTTTTGCTTGAGATTGGAACCGAAGAAATCCCCGCCCGCATGATTGACGGTGCGCAGGCGGAACTGGCAAAGCGCGTCGGCGATCTGCTCGCCCGCGAACGCCTCGCCGACAGCACCGAAGTGACGCCGCTTTCCACGCCCCGCCGCCTCGCCGTGCTGGCGCGCGGCGTCCGCAAGGCACAGGCCGATGTGGAAGAAGAACTGCTTGGTCCGGCCGCCAGCGTGGTGGCAAAGAACCCCAAGGCCGCCGAGGCATTCGCCCGCAAAGCCGGGGTTGACGTTGCCCACTTGCAGAAGGTCACCACGCAGAAGGGCGAATACGTGTGCGCCAAAGTCGTGCGCAAGGGACGCCGAGCGGCCGAGATTCTCGCCGAGCTGCTGCCCAAAGAGATCGCCGGCATTTACTGGCCGAAGTCAATGTACTGGCGCACGAAGCAGGAACGCTTCGTGCGTCCGGTACGCTGGCTGGTGGCGCTGCTCGACGGGGAAATCGTTCCTGTAGAAGTCGCGGGCATTGTGGCTGCCGCCGAATCGCGCGGCCATCGTTTGCTGTCGAAGGGCGCGGTTTACGTGGACCGCGCCGACCGGTACACAGAAAGGCTGGCAAATGAGGGGCGCGTGCTCTTCCAGGCCGAGCGCGAGCACGTCATTCGCAAGGCGCTGGACGCCGCCACTCGCAAAATCCCCGGCGCGCGCTGGCGGGAAGACAAAGCGCTGCTCTCAACCGTGGTTCACCTCACCGAGTATCCCTCCGTCATTCTCGGGAGTTTCGAGCGGGAATTCCTTGGCCTGCCCGAAGAAGTGCTGGTCACGGTGATGCGCGACCACCAGAAGTATTTTGCGGTCGAGGACGCGCAACATAAGCTCGCGCCCTATTTCCTGGCAGTGCTGAACACGGACGGCGACCCCGATGGCCTCATTGTGCACGGCAACGAACGCGTGCTGCGGGCGCGCTTTCGTGATGCGCGCTTCTTCTGGGACACCGACCAGAAAACGCCGCTGAAGCAGCGCGTCGAGATGCTGCGCCATGTGACGTTCCAGAAGGAGCTTGGCAGCTACTACGAGAAAGCGCAGCGTATGGCGAAGCTCACGGACCGCATCGCCTCCGATTCCGAGGTCACGCACAACCGCAGCGCGCTCCACGAGGCCGCGCTGCTGGCCAAGACCGACCTGACCACGGAACTCGTCAAGGAATTCACCGAACTCCAGGGCATTGTCGGCGGACTGTACGCCAGGGCGCAGGGACTCGGCGCGGCCGTCGCTGACGCCATCTACGACCAGTACAAGCCGGCTTCGATGGAAGACGCCGCCCCGCGCACTACCGAAGGCGCGCTGCTGTCCATCGCCGATAAAGCCGATTCGATTGCCGGCATGTTCGCGCTCGGCCTTCAGCCCACCGGCTCGAAGGACCCATTTGCGCTGCGCCGTCAGGCCAACGGCATCGTGAAGACGATTGCCGAGCACAAGCTCTCGTTGAGCTTGTCAGCGCTGTTCGATATTGCGCTGAAGGGTCATGAAGGCAGCGAGGCCGCCGGCAAGTTTGTCGTTGAGGATTACGCCGTCTCCATTGAGAAATTCTTCCGCGAACGCCTCGAGTTCTACTTGCGCGACGTGCTTGGCTTCGCCTACGACGTGGTGAATGCCGTGCTCGCCGCCGGCAGCGACGATGTGGTGGATGCGGTGGCCCGCGCCGAAGCAGTTGCCAAGGTCCGCCGCTCGGAGGATTTCGAGGCCATCGCCACTTCATTCAAGCGCATGAAGAACATCCTGCGGCAGGCGGCCGAAGCAGGGAAGTGGAGCGCAGTACAGGCGGCGCAGGCTGCATCGAGCGCGGTCGTGGAAGAAGGCGAAGCGGCAGAGAAAGACCTTGCGGTGCAGGCCGGCGCGACCGCGCTGGCTGTGAAACAGTTGCGCGACGCCCGCCAGTACGAGCAGGCGCTCACCGAAATCTCCAGGCTGCGCCCGGTCGTGGATGCGTTCTTCGACAAGGTCATGGTGATGGTGGAAGACACAAAAGCGCGCACCCGGCGACTGGCGCTGTTGCAGACACTGGTCAACGAGTTTTCCACGATGGCGGATTTTTCCGAAATTGTGACCGAGAAGAAGCAGGAGCATTGGCCGCTGATTAACGCTGATGAACGCTGATTAAGGGCGGAAGCAGGAACAACAAGTGTGACAGTGACTGCCGAGAATCGCCATTCCGAGCGCAGCGAGGAAGCTGCTTTGCGACGGGCTGAAAGACACAGCAGATTCCTCGCCGCACCAAAACCGGGTGCGGCTCGGAATGACAAAATCTCGGTGGGTTGGATTTTGGCTGCGGCGGTTGAACCTGCGGCTTTCGATTTATGAAATATGCCCCAGATTTGATCAGCGTTCATCTGGGGCAATCAGCGGCCCATCAGATACTGACGTGCGTGCAAAGCACGTGGTCGTGCCCTCGGGCGTGCAAGCCACGCTCGAGACGCAAGGAAGCATATATTTCAATCCGCGTGTAACACACGCGTTCCAACCGGGAACTGGCAACGCCAGTTCCCCTCAGAGGAGCCCCCGGAATTATGGCAACGTTCATGACAGAAAGCATGGCAGACAGCACGGCGACCAAGACCGGCGTGCAATATGTGTTCTTCTTCGGAGGCGGTCATGCCGATGGCAACGGCAAGATGAAAGACGTGCTGGGCGGCAAAGGCGCCGGCTTGGCCGAGATGACCAATGCCGGGCTGCCCGTACCGCCCGGCTTCACCATCCAGACCGAGGCCTGCCGCGAGTACATGCGCAGCGGCCGCACTTCGGCGGCAGTGGACGAACAGATGAACCAGGCGCTCGCCCGCCTGGAGACGCTGATGGGCAAGCAACTTGGCGCGGCCGACGATCCGCTGCTGGTCAGCGTCCGCTCGGGCGCCAAGTTCTCCATGCCCGGCATGATGGACACCATCCTCAATCTCGGCCTGAACGACCGCAGTGTCGAAGGACTGGCGGCCAAGAGCAACAATCCCCGCTTTGCCTACGATTCCTATCGCCGGCTGATCCAGATGTTCGGCAACGTGGTGATGGAGATTCCCAAGCACGCGTTCGACGAAGTTTTTGACGCCAAGAAGAAGCAGAAGAAGGCGAAGCTCGACACCGATCTCGACGCCAAGGCGCTGAAGGAAGTTGTGGCCGAGTACAAGAAGGTCGTGAAGAAGCACACGGGACGCGAGTTTCCGCAGGACCCGCGCGAGCAGCTCGTGATGGCGCGCGATGCCGTGTTCCGCTCCTGGAACAACGAACGCGCCAAGCACTACCGCCGCATCAATAACATTTCCGACGATCTCGGCACCGCCGTCAATGTGCAGGCGATGGTCTTCGGCAACCTGGGTGAAACCAGCGGCACCGGTGTGGGCTTCACCCGCAACCCTGCCACTGGCGAGAAGGAATTCTACGGCGAGTTCCTGATGAATGCACAGGGAGAGGACGTGGTCGCCGGCATCCGCACCCCGATTCACATCAGCGAGCTGAAGAAAATCAATCCCGGTGCCTACGACGAGTTGCACGAGATCACCACGCGCCTGGAGCGGCACTACAAGGACATACAGGATTTCGAGTTCACTATCCAGGAAGGCAAGCTGTACATGCTCCAGACGCGCAACGGCAAGCGCACCGGTATCGCCGCCGTCAGGGTCGCCCTGGACATGGTCGAAGAAGGCCTGATCACGAAGGAAGAAGCCATCTTCCGCGTGGAACCCAACCAGCTTTACGACTTCCTGGTTCCGCGCCTGGATGAGAAGGGCATTGAAGTGGACGTGCTGGCAACCGGTCTGCCGGCTTCGCCCGGCGCCGCCGTCGGCCAGATCGTCTTCACCGCGAACGACGCCGTGAAGTGGGCGCGCGATAAGAAGGCCAGCGTCATCCTGGTGCGTGCCGAGACCACGCCGGAAGACATCCACGGCATGGAAATGGCGAAAGGCATTCTCACCTCGCGCGGCGGCATGACCAGCCACGCTGCGGTCGTCACGCGTGGCATGGGCAAGTGCTGCGTCGCCGGCGCCGGCGCCATTCATGTGGACGAGAAGAAGAAGGAAATGCGGGTGAAGGGCCTGATCCTGAAGGAAGGGGAGTGGATCTCGCTCGACGGCACCACCGGCCGCGTCATCAATGGCCGTCTTAACACCCTGGATGCCAAACCCGACGATCCGCGTCTGGTCACCTTTATGAGCTGGGCCGAGCCGTTCCGCAAGATCGGCGTGCGCGCGAACGCCGATATCCCGCGCGATGCGCAGCAGGCGGTCATGTTCGGCGCCGAAGGCATCGGACTGTGCCGCACCGAGCACATGTTCTTCGCCCAAGACCGCATTCCCCACATGCGCGCCATGATTCTCGCCGGCAACGAGAAAGACCGCCGCGCGGCGTTGAAGAAGCTGTTGCCTATGCAGCGTTCTGACTTCGCCGGCCTGTTCCGCGCGATGGACGGCATGCCAGTGACCATTCGCACCCTCGATCCGCCGCTGCATGAATTCCTGCCCAGCCGCGAGGAACTGATGACGCAGATCGCAGTGCTGGAAGCCACCAAGCCGAAGTCGCCGAAGCTTAAAGAGCTGCGCACGCTGCTGAAGCGCGTAAACGAACTCCATGAGCTGAACCCGATGCTCGGCCTGCGCGGTTGCCGTCTTGGCATTACCTATCCGGAGATCACCGAGATGCAGGCGCGCGCCATCTTCGAGGCCGCCGTTCAGGTGCAGAAGGAAGGGAAGAAGGCGAAGCCGGAAGTGATGATTCCGCTGACGGCGACGCTGAAGGAAATGGCCAACCAGGCCGCGATCGTGCGCCGCGTCGCCGAAGAAGTCTTCGCCGAAAAGGGCGAGCGCGTGGAGTACCTGGTGGGCACCATGATCGAGTTGCCCCGCGCCGCGCTGGTAGCCGACGAGATCGCCAAGGAGGCTGAGTTCTTCTCCTATGGCACCAACGACCTCACGCAGACCACCTTCGGCTTCTCGCGCGACGACATCAACACGTTCCTGCCGACCTATCTCGGTGAGGGCATCCTCAAGCAGGATCCGTTCGCCGTGCTCGACCAGGAAGGGGTGGGACAATTGATCAAGATCGGCGTGGAGAAGGGCCGCAAGTCGCGTCCGGACCTGAAGATCGGCATCTGCGGCGAACACGGCGGCGAACCGTCGTCGGTCGAGTTCTGCGCGCGCAACGGCTTCAACTACGTTTCGTGCTCACCGTATCGGGTGCTGACTGCCCGCCTGGCCGCGGCCCAGGCCGGCGCCAGTGAAGCGCTGAAGGTGGAAGCGGGAAGAACGAAATAACCGGCTGTTTGGATTGCAGCGATAAGCCCGGCTTCGCGCCGGGCTTTTTGCTGAAAAATAGCGCCGCCGTCTCGGCGGCGGCCCGTGCGATTCACCCAGGTTAGCGCCGAACAGCACGGCGCGAACCTGGGGCACCCTGTTTTTTTGCTGACAAGTAGCGCCGCCGGGACGGCGCTACGATCCCGATAGCTGAGAGCCGACAATTGAGAACCGACAGCCGAGAACCGACAGCCGAGAACCGACAGCCGAGAACCGACAGCTACTTTGCCGCCCCCAGCGTCGCGTCAATGAAGCCCTCAAAATCCCGCTTCATCTTGGCCGCATCGGCGTTCCTCAAATACACCATGTGCCCGGAATCGTAGGTCGCGTAGGAGATGTTCTTGCGATACGCCTCCGGCAGATTGAGGTGGTCCATCGTGTAGTTGGCGGCAAAGTACGGTGTCGCCAGATCGTAGTAGCCTTGCATGACCTGCACCTTGAGATACGGGTTCTTCACCATCGCGGCGCGTAGCGCTGACGCCGTGTCCGGGAAGCCCATAGTGCCCAGCCCGCGTTCGCGTCCTTCCCGCTCCGCCCAGTTCCAGTCGAAGCCGCGCAGGTCGCGCGCCGAGACGTAGTATGGCATATCAACTTTGTAGTTCAGCTCGGTGCGCACGTAGTTGTTGAACACCGAAGTGAACGGCGGCGCGATGGACGAGCCTGTCGGATCGTGGAACGGCGTGTCCATGAAGCCCTCGGGGTCGGGCCCCGTGTACCGCCCGTCAAGCCGGCCGACACGCAGCTTCCGATCGGAGAGCAGATAATGCGTGAACGTCCTGACGTCCACCCGCAAATCCGCCCAGTCAACGACCTCCGGCTTCAGTCCCGTGTACCGCGCAAGCTGATTGAGGACCGCCATTCGCTCCTGTGGCGTGAGTGCATCGCCCCGGTTCAACGCGTTCCAGTAGTCGGTCATTGCCCATCGCTCGGCTTCAGCCCGCGTCTTTGCCAGATCCTGCATCAGTTCCGGCGCCAGCTTCTTGTGATAGGCCGCGATCATCGTGTAGCTCGGCAGGACCAGCGGATAGGGAACATCGTTGGTTTTCGTGAAGATCAGCGTCTCGAAATTCAGCACCATCGAGAGCAGGGTGATGCCATTGAACGAAATGCCCTTGTCCGCCAAATAGCCCGCAACACCCGCGGCCCGCGTGCTGCCGTAGCTCTCGCCCAGCAGATAAAGCGGCGACGCCCAACGCTCGTACCGCGAGATGTACATGCGCACGAATTCGCCGAACGCCTCAATGTCGCCGCGCACGGCCCAAAACTTTTTCGCTTTCGTGGTGTCTGCGGGACGGCTGAAGCCCGTGCCAATGGCGTCTACCAGCACCAAGTCGGTTTTCTCCAGCGGCGTGTATTGATTGTCTTCCAGACGATACGGCGCTGCTGGCATCCAGCCGTCCGGTTGCAGCACCACGCGCCGCGGTCCGAGCACGCCCATATGCAGCCACAACGATGCCGAGCCCGGCCCGCCGTTAAACGCGAACGTCACCGGACGCCGCATCGCATCGGCGCCATCCAGCGTGTATGCCACAAAGAACATCTGCGCCTCAATGTTGCCGCTGGGGTCCTTGATCGGAAGCCGGCCCGCGGTTGCCGTGTAGCGCAACGTCTTGCCGCCGATGGTGATCTGATGGCGCGTCTGCACGGGGGGCACTTCCGTCATGTCGAAGTGCTGCGGTTTGGCCGGCTTTTCCGCCTCGGGTTCAGCAGAAGGCCCTTCCTCGGGCGGTTTGGGCTTTTTCTCCTGCGGCGGCTGTTCGGCAGGCGGGCGTTCTGGCTTGGTGATCTCCTGCGCTGTTGTGGTCTTTT
Organism: Terriglobales bacterium; assembly: GCA_041946775.1. Classification (GTDB taxonomy): domain Bacteria; phylum Acidobacteriota; class Terriglobia; order Terriglobales; family Acidobacteriaceae; genus JBHGBA01. Next base: position 14,946 of record JBHGBA010000049.1, on the reverse strand, counting down.
CCACCCGCGATGGGGGCGGCGTTTGCTGCTGTCCAAGCGCATTCAGCGACGACAAGGAAATCAGCAACAGTACCGTACTCAGCAACGGCAACCGTTTCATTTCCCCTCCTGGCAAAGCGAATTGGTAACGCAGCAGTATACGTGACGGCCCCGAGAGCCGGCCCGGATGTTGAACTGGGGTTGGGATGGACAACTCAAGCAGCCGCAGGGCGGCGTAAGACAATACTTATTGCTTTTCGACAGCAGGCCTGAAGGCCTGCTCCACCCGGTCATGAATAATCCAGGCGGAGGGGCGACGGACCTACCTCAACGACCCCTCCACTTCACTGAGCCAATCCGGACGCTTCAACACCTCGCGCGGCTTCGGCCCGTCGGCCGCGCCGACGATGCCGTCCTGCTCCATCAGGTCAATCAGATGGGCCGCTCGTCCGTAGCCGATGCGCAAGCGCCGCTGCAACAGGGAAGTGGACGCCTTGCCAAACTCCAGCACCAGCCGTACTGCATCCTGGTAAAGCTCGTCGTCTTCGCCCTCGAATTCTTCGCCGTTGCCGTTGCCGTTCGCATCGGCGCGGGTGCCTTCTTCACGCGGGGCGTCCAAGAAGCCGTCCACATACTGCGCGCTTGCCTGGTTGCGCCAGAACTCCACGACCGCCGCAATTTCTTTTTCCGCCACGAACGGCGCGTGTAACCGGATCAGCCGTCCTGATCCTGCGGGCAGATACAGCATGTCGCCGCGTCCCAGCAGCGCCTCGGCGCCGTTGCCGTCGAGGATGGTGCGCGAGTCCACCTTGGTCGCCACGCGGAACGAAATGCGCGCCGGGAAGTTCGCCTTGATAAGCCCCGTGATCACGTCCACCGACGGCCGTTGCGTCGCCAGCACCAAGTGGATGCCCACGGCGCGCGCCATCTGCGCCAAGCGCGTGATGGACTCCTCGACGTTGTTCTGGTCGAGCATCATCAGGTCGGCCAATTCGTCGATGAAAATCACCAGGTAGGGAAGCCGCTTTTCTTCGCTCTCGCTGAACAGGCTGGGCGTTTCTTCGTCGAACAGCCGATTGTACTGGTCAATGTTACGCACGCCCTTTTCCGCGAGCACCTTCAGGCGCCGCTCCATCTCGCGCACCGCGTTGCGCAGCGCGTTAGCGGCCAGCTTCGCTTCGGTGATGATGGGCGTGTACAGGTGCGGCAGCCCCTCGTAGACCCCGAGTTCCAGGCGCTTCGGATCTACCAGGATCAATCGTAACTGCTCCGGCGTGGCGCGATACAGCAGCGACATCAGCATGGCATTGATGGCCACGCTCTTGCCCGATCCAGTGGAGCCGGCGATCAGCAGGTGCGGCATGGTCGCCAGGTCCGCCACCGCCATCGCGCCGTTGATGTCCTTACCCAGGGCGAGCGTCAGCTTCGATTTTGCCGTTCTGAATTCGTCCGCCTCGATTAGCTCGCGCAGCCGGATAATCTCGCGCTCACGGTTCGGCACTTGTACGCCGACCGTGGACTTGCCCGGCATGCGCTCGATCAGGATGCTCTCCGCCCGCAAGGCCAGGCACAGGTCGTCGCTTAGGCTGGTGATCCGGCTGTACTTGATGCCGGCCTCGGGTTTGAACTCAAACGTCGTGACCACGGGCCCGGGATTGATCTGCGTTACCTGCCCGTGGACGTCGAACTCAGCACATTTCTTGGTGAGCACGTCGGCGACGATCTTCAACTCCTCGATATCTACTGCGTTTTGGTCATCGGGACGAACCAGCAGCGCACTTGAGGGCAAATTGAAGGCGCCCGCCAGACGCGGCATCGTGGTCTTGCGCCGCGGGTCGGCATCGGCGCGCTCCACCACCTGTACCCCGGGGACAGACGCGATGTCGGGCAGTTGCTCGGGTTCCATGGCCGGAGCGGCAGACGTTTCTTCTTCGGCCTCGCGCTCGATGCCAGTCTTGACCGGTGCCGGCGGGACTTCCTTTGGCTTCACCTGCACCAATTCGCTGCTGGCCGTTGCCCTGGCGGCGCGTTTCTTCTCCAATTCTTGTTGTGCCCTAGCCTTGGCGCGGGCGTTGCGCCAATCCTGCACGCGATCCCAGGCGGCAAACAGGAACGCACAATGGGTCGAAATCCACAGCCGCATGGCGCCGAAGGAAAAGGCCGTCGAGAGGTACAGCGCCACTGCGATAAGCGCCATGGCCACAATGTAGGCGCCCGCAAGGTTCAAGTAATGGATGAAGGCGTCGCCGATGATGCGCCCGACCAGCCCCTCAATCGGCACGGCACCCAGCCAGCGCCAATGCCAAGGAAGCAGACCCAGCAGTGCCGGCACGAACACCAGCAGCATAAGCGCGCCCACCAGCCTGGCCGCAGGCGACTCGACTTTGCGCGACCAGAACCAGCGCACTGACAGCAGCGCGATAAACACCGGCAGCAGGAACGCCGCAATCCCGCCGACCTGCAACACCACGTCGGCCCCGTAGGCGCCTACCATGCCGATCCAATTGCGTGGCGCGCGCAGTTCCGGAGGCGGCGCGGCGGTGTTCAGCGAAGGGTCGAGCGGCGAATACGAGCCCAGTGCCAGGAGGACAAGGAGCGCGGAGACGAACAGCAGAAAGCCGATCAACTCGTTCAGGCGCTTGCTGCTCGTAGGAGTAAACGCGGCGGCGATGTACTTCATGAGCTTTTACGCACTCCTATAGCGACGCAAAACCAATTGCGCCGAAGGGGACGTGCGCGAAGTTCGCCAGAGCATACCGATTATCCCAAATCCCCGCCGGGAAACAACGGTTTTGTGCACCTCCCGGTGTATGCTGCTGGTTCCCATAGGGTTGCCCGTTGTCCGTTTCCCGTTCCCCGTTTCCCGTTTGTCATGGCAGGCTTGCGTGAAAGCGGACAATGAAAAAACGGAAAACGGAAAGCGTGGGTGTTCTGCTACAATCCCGTCCTAATGTTTTTGTTAGGTGCGATTTTCATCGCCGGCCTCCTGCACGGCTTCGGCCCCGACCACCTCGCGGCCATTACCGCTTTCGGCGCCACCGGCGAACGCAACGCCCGCCGCGTCCTGTTTTTCTCGACCCGCTTCGCTCTCGGCCACGCCGTCGTCATTGCTGGTTTTGGCGTGCTGGCCAAGTTTGGACGCCTGGTGTTGCCACCGGCTTGGGAGCACGCGTTCGAGCTCGCCGCGGGATGGCTGCTCATCCTTAGCGGCGTGGCCCTTGGCGTGGGGCTGCTGACCGGCCGGCTCTCGCTGCATGCGCATCCGCACGTGCACCAGGTTGACGCGCATTCTGGCGTACACAAGCACGTTCATCTTCACTGGCTGCGCTCCCAGGCGCACCAGCACCGGCACGGAAGCTTCGCCGCGGCGCTCGGCGCGTTGTTCGCACTGGGCGGCGTGCGCGGCCTGCTGGCGGTCGTGCCCATTGCGCTGGCGGACACCATTGCGGTAACGCTGCTTCGCATCGGCACGTTCGCCTTAGGCATTATCGTAGCGATGGTTGGCTACGGCCTCTTCGCTCAGCGGCTGCTCACCAGCGGCCGTTCGCCCGCTTTCGCACGCACGTCTTGTTACGTGGCCGCCCTGTTCTGCCTGGTCGCTGGAGTGCTGCTGATCCAGGGCCGCATCTAGTAAGCATGAGCCGCGCCAGACCTGCGCCGCCGGAGCTGCGCGTCGCCATCGACACCGGGGGGACGTTTACCGACTGCGTTTGGGTCGAAGGCGGACGCCTGCGGGTACTGAAAGTTTTCTCCACGCCCGCCGATCCCTCGCAGGCCATCGTTGAGGCGGTCGCCACGGTCGCTGCGCGCGCCAAAGTGCCCCCGGGCAGACTTAAGCTCCTGCTGTTGCACGGCACCACCGTGGGCACCAACTCGCTGCTCGAGCGCAAAGGCGGACGTGTAGCGTTCGTGACCACCGCCGGTTTCGAGGACGCCATCGAGATCGGACGCCAGGCGCGTCCCTGGCTTTACGACTTTTACTTCGAGCGCGTGCCCCCGCTGGTCGCCTCCGGCATGCGCTTCGGCGTACCCGAGCGCACCGACAGCGAAGGGCACGTGCTGCAATCGCCGGGTGCAGACGAGTTGCGCTCGCTTTGCGATGCCGTGAAACGTGCCCGGCCGCAAGCCGTCGCCGTCTCGCTGCTGTTTTCGTTTGCCAATCCGGAGAACGAGCGCCGTGTATCGGCGGCCCTGGGGGAGGCGTTGGGGCCTGACGTGCCGCAGTCCGTCTCGCACCAGATCCTGCCCGAGTTCCGCGAATACGAGCGCGCCAGCACGGTCGCAATGAACGCCTATTTGCAGCCAGTGATGCAGCGCTATCTCGGCAATCTCGCCGCGCGCGTACAAGAGGGTTTCGGGGAAAACGATCAGACCATCTTTGTCATGCAATCCAGCGGCGGCATCACCTCACTCGCTTCCGCCGCGCGTGAACCGGTCCACACGTTGCTTTCCGGTCCGGCCGGCGGCGTAGTCGGCGCTTCCGCCATGGGACGCCGCAGCGGCTTCGACCGGATCATCTCGTTCGACATGGGCGGCACCTCGACAGACGTGGCGCTGGTCGCGGGCGAGCCGCGCGCCAGCAGCGAAGGTGAAGTTGCCGGTTTGCCGGTGCGCGTCCCCATGCTGGACATTCACACCGCCGGTGCCGGTGGCGGTTCTCTGGCACGCTTCGACGCTGCTGGCGCGTTGCGCGTCGGCCCGGAATCGGCGGGCGCAGATCCCGGGCCAATCTGTTATGGTCGCGGCGAAGAGCCCACCGTCACCGACGCCAACCTGCTGCTCGGACGTCTGCGCCCGGAGCAATTCCTGGGCGGTGACTTCACGCTCGATCTCGCTCGCACCCGCCGCATCATTGGCGAATGGCTGCGCCGCAACCGCTCATCCTTGTCAATCGAAGAATTTGCCGCCGGAGTGGTGCGCGTGGTGAACGCCACGATGGAAAAGGCGTTGCGCGTGGTCTCTATCGAGCGCGGTTACGATCCGCGCGATTTTGCGCTGGTGGCGTTTGGCGGTGCGGGCGGGATGCATGCCTGTGAACTCGCGGCGTCGGTCGGGATTCCGCTTGTGCTCGTCCCTGAAATGCCAGGTGCGCTGTCGGCGTACGGCATTCTCGTCAGCGATATTGTGAAAGATTACTCGCGGACCGTTCTACTGCGGGTTGCGTCGGTTGGGCGCCAACATGAACATCGCGTATGGCGAACCCTCGACTCGGTTTTTTCCCAGCTCCAGCGCTCTGCCATGTGCGATTTTCGGGCCGAGAACTGGCGCGGCAACGTGCAGTTCGAGCGCAGCGCCGACTTGCGCTATCAGGGGCAGGGATACGAGTTGAATATCCAACTGGAAGAGGGGGAGGCAAGCAATCTGCTGCGCCGTTTTGCTGACGAGCACCGCCGCCGGTACGGGTACTTGCACGCGCAACGCGAGGTCGAAATCGTCACCTTACGGCTGCGTGCGCGTATGGCAGCGCCGAACCTCCCGCTGCGAGCGGGGCACAAGCCGGGCCAAGCGAAGCGGCCAGTACATGCGCCTGTACTGTTCGACGGAACCGCCCGGCGAACCGCAATCGTGTCTCGCGATGAACTACTGCCGACGCGCACCTACTCCGGCCCCGCGATTATCACCGAGTACAGCGCGACGACCGTAGTCCCGCCCGGCATGTCCTTCTCGCTCGACCGCTATGGCACGCTGCTGATCAACACCTCTGCTGAGCGCGGAAGAAGGCGTCCTCGCAGGAGGCCTTCTTCCGGCTGATCAGAGCACCGCAAACGCTTCAGGCCGCCTTCTCGTCCTTATCGCGCTCATCGCGCTTCATGCGCTTTTGCACGTCCTCTTTGATGTCCCGGGCCGAGTCTTTGACCTTGCCCCACAGGTCCTGGGCCTTGCCCTCGGCCTGCTTTTTGGCGCCTTCGGCCTGCTGCTCCTCATTGCCGGTCCATTCGCCCGCCTGACGCTGGATGCGTCCGCCGACATCCTTCATTTTGCCTTCAACGTTTTCTTTAGCCATGCAGTGTGTTTCCCTCCAAAGAAGATCTGGCACGTCATGTGTACGCGCTACACCTCCGTGTTCCGGCTGATGGAGAGCAATTGGAGGACCAGCGCGACCACCGCCAGCACGAGCAAAATATGTACGAAGCCTCCCAGGGTGTGCGCGCTGACAATGCCTACCAGCCAGAGCACAAGAAGAACGATGAATAGCGTCCACAACATGTGCCCTTCCCTGACTGTGGTTTTCCTTTCGTTGATAAGTTGGTTGCGGCCGAGATTTGCGGGGTTGTAGTTTGTTGCACCGTGTCACCGGGCTAAGCGCCACTGGGCCAGGAAGTTACATTTACTGTTTTAAAGTGATGTGTAGCTGCATGCAGCACCAGCCGAGAGCGGCACCCGGCAGGAAATCGAAGCTGAAAAGGCGGAGCCGATAAGCGAATCCGCTACAATCAGCTCACGAGCACAGAAATGAGAGTCGCCATTCAAGGGGAGCTGGGTTCGTTCAGCCACGCGGCCGCCAAACGTCTGCTGCCTTCGAGCCGTGTGGTTCCGTGTGCCACTTCGGCCGAGGTGTTCGACCGTGTGGTACAGGGCAGCGCCGGCGCGGCCGTGATTCCCATCGAGAACTCACTGGCAGGGTCTGTCGCCGAGCATTTCGATCTGCTGCTCGCGCGACCGGTATTCATCGTGCGGGAATTCCGGCTGCGCATTGCGCACACGCTGATTGCGCTGCCCGGCGTGAAGCTGAACGAAGTCCGGCGCGTGTTCTCGCATCCTGTCGCGCTGCAACAGTGCCGCGATTTCTTTCGCGATCACCCGCACATCGAAGCGATACCCTTCTACGACACGGCGGGCAGCGTAAAGCACATCGTTGAGCAGCAATTGAGCGATGCCGCCGCCATTGCCGGCGAGCAGGCGGCCGCCGAATACGGCGCGCGCATCCTGCAACGCGGCCTGGAAGATGACAAACAGAACTTCACGCGCTTCTTCCAGATACGCAAAGTGGCGGGGGCAAAGCCGCTGCCCGGCGCCAGCAAGACGTCCATTGCATTTGCGTTGAAGAACCTGCCGGGCGCACTGTTCAAGGCGCTGAGCGTCTTTGCCCTGCGCGACCTCGATTTGAGCAAGATTGAATCACGGCCCATGCGCGGCAGGCCGTGGGAGTACGTGTTCTACGTTGATTACCTGCGCGGCCGCGACCGGGAGTCAGAAAACGCCCTGCGCCACCTGGCCGAGGTGGCCGAGTTCGTCAAAGTACTGGGCGTTTACCCCGCCGCCTCATAACTGGCAACTGGCAACCGACAACTGACAACTACTCCGGCACTACTTCGACGCTCGAAGTGATCTCAAACGCCGGGCGCAACGAGCGGTACACGGGACAGCCCTGCGCGTAAATTCCGTGCACGCGCTCCACGGTCTCGCGCACCTCGTCGGGGCTCTGCGCCCGCAGTTTGTGGCTGACGTGTACGCGTTTGATCATAAGCACGCCGCCCTCGTCTTCCACTTCGCCGCGTACTTCGCAGCTCAGGCGTCCTTCCTTGGCGTTGATCTTGCGCGCATCCAGCGCGCCGGCAAAGGTGCCGAGCATTCAACCGCCGAGTCCGGCGACCACGTAGTCAATGGTCGCTGCGTGCGGTTCGCCAACGCGGCCCACGTCAATGCCGTAGTGCTTAGCAATTCCGCCATGCACGCTGAAGCTGATCGGCTGCGCCTCGCCCGGCAACGTGGCGACGCGCAGCGGACCCTTGATGCGCTCGATGTGGATGTTGGAGACATATGCCGGTTCAGCCATGCCATCCTCCCTACGCTGCGGTGTGCGTCATTCTACTCCACGCCGCATGTCATCGGTGATCTGATTGCGCGAAGTTGAAGCCAGACGATACACTTGATTCTCCCCAAAGGGGTCCTTATGCTTGTCGTCATGACCGCGCACGCGACCGAGGAGCAGGTGCGTGCCGTTTGCGAGAAGATCGAGTCGCTGGGCTACCGCGCGCACGCCATCCCCGGCGCGCAGCGCACGGCAATCGGCATCACCGGCAACCGCGGTGTCGTCGAAGCGCCTACGCTGGAAGAGATGCCGGGCGTCCAGGAAGTCATCCGCGTCAGCAAGCCGTACAAACTGGTCAGCCGCGACGTGAAGCCGGAGAACACGGTCGTCACATTTCCCGGCGGCGCGGCGAGCATTGGCGGGCCGGAACTGGCGGTCATCGCCGGACCGTGCGCGGTCGAGGGCCGCGAACAAGCGTTCGCGGTGGCCGAGCGCGTACACCGCGCCGGCGCGCAGTTCTTCCGCGGCGGCGCCTACAAGCCGCGCACCTCGCCGTATTCCTTCCAGGGCCTGGGGCTCGACGGGCTGAAGATCCTTGCCGAAATCCGCGAGCAGTTTGGCATGCGCATCGTCACCGAAGCGATCGATCACGAATCGCTGGATCTGGTTGAGGAATACGCCGACGTCATCCAGATCGGCGCGCGCAACATGCAGAACTTCTCGCTGCTGAAGCGCGCCGGACGCTCCGCGCGACCGGTGCTGCTCAAGCGCGGCATGTCGGCCACGCTGGAAGAGTTCCTGATGGCCGCCGAGTACGTCATGAGCGAGGGCAACTACAACGTGATCCTGTGTGAACGCGGAGTGCGCACCTTTGCCGACCACACACGCAACACGCTCGACCTGAGCATCGTGCCCGCGGTGCAGCGCCTGAGCCATTTGCCCATCATCGTTGACCCCAGCCACGGCACAGGCAAGCGCAACAAGGTGATTCCGCTGTCGCGCGCGGCGGTGGCGGTGGGCGCCGACGGCCTGATCGTCGAGGTCCACTGCGATCCCGACCGCGCCCTGTCCGATGGCCAGCAGTCGCTGTTCCCCCAGCAGTTCGACCAACTGATGGCCGAGGTGCGGCAGATCGGGGACGTGGTCGGCCGCACGCTGGCTCCGGCCGCGGCCAGTCAGGTGGCGACAGACTAAATGCACGCAAGCCAAGACCGGTGTGTCCGCTGTCTCCTTTGTGGTTCTCGATTCTGTTCCCACCATCGAGGATACAGAGTACACAGAGGGCTGCTTGCGCTTGCGGCCGCAGTGCTGTTGCTCACTGCCTGCCAAACCAGGACGACCACGCCTGGTGCGTACCGCGAATACGCCTACGTGAGTAATGGCAAGAGCGACACGGTCAGTGTCATTGACGTGCAGACGTTCAAGGCGATCAAGACCATCAGAGTCGGACGCCAGCCGACCGGGCTCGCCGCCAACCCGCGCAACAACGAAATCTACGCGGTCAACACCGAGTCGAACAACGTCAGCGTGATTGACGCCGAGCGCAACGAGGTGGTGTCTACCATCGGCGTGCACCGCGCGCCGTACTTTATCAGCGTGTCGGCAGATGGTAAGCGCGCCTACGTGGCCAACTCCGGTTCGGCGAACGTTTCAGTGCTCGACCTGGACACGCGTAAGGTGATCGGCACCGTGCACGTGGGCGCCGCGCCGGGCCTGGCGCGGGTTTCGCCCGACGGCAGCACGGTCGTGGTATCGAATCGCGGCAGCAACACTGTGTCGCTGATCGATGCCGGAAAGCTGGCGGTGCGCGCCACGATTCCGGTGTGCCAGCAACCGGAGGACGTAGCTATTCTGCCGGACTCGAGCAAGGCGTTCGTGTCGTGCAGCGGCTCGGCGCAGGTCGCAGCCATTGACCTGAAGAGAGACACGTTGCTGACGCTGTTGGCTGTTGGCAAAACGCCCATTGCCCTGGCGCTCAAGCCCGACGGTGGCGAGCTGTTTGCCTGCAACTACGACGCGCAGTCGGTATCGGTGATCGAGACCACCGCCAACCAGGTCGGCGCGACGTACCTGATGGGAAACAGTCCAGTGCGGGCCCTGGTCAGTCCGGACAATGCGCTGCTCTACGTCAGCAACTTCGCGTCCGACACTATCTCGATCTTCAGCATCGAAGATGGCAAGCTGCTGGCGACGGTGGGAGTGGGCAGCAAGCCGGACGGCCTGGCGCTATCGCAGAACCGCATTTTTCTGATGGTGCTCGATAGCGGTTCCGGCGATGTAGCTGTAGTGCGCACGACGCAGCGGACCTACAGTACCTGGACCAAACCGGCGATTGTTTCGCCGGCGGCGCTTTATACGACGATTCCCGTCGGCGTGCAGCCCAATCAGATCGTGGTCAAGTCCTTCCTGGAAACGCAGCGCTGACGATTCGGGCCGCTGATGAACGCATAAAACATAATAGGGCTGCTGAGAGCAGTCCTATTGTGTTCCTGCGCGCCACTGTTAACAGGTGTTTGCCGACCGAGGATTATTCCGTGGTGGACTTTCTTTGCGGACTTGGTTTTGTGAGGTCCGGTGGCAGTCAAGGCACACCTCAAGAGTTGCCCCGGCGTCGCACGTTCGATGGCGCTGAACGAACAGAGGCACAGAAGGGACACGCAACTCTTGTCCCGGGATCCTGGAGATCATCATGGTCCGTCGGGAAGACTGAAGCACATGCTGGGGGATGCAGGTACCTATGCTCCAATTGGCAGCCGTGCGTGGGAGCTACGGGGCGGGCGACAGTGGCTCGTTCATGAGGGACTCGGAGCCATCGACCAAGCTGACGCGCTTTTGCACTGGCTTGTACCCGGGAAGGGTGAGCGTGATTTCGTAGATGCCGGCGGGGACGATAAACTCTGCCGGGGTGAGCGCGTCGAGCGTGCGCTGGTTAAGGCGGACCTGCGCGCCTTTCGGGCTGGTGACGACCTTCAGCTTAGCCCCAGTTTTCGGACCACCACCGAAGATACGCTTGAACTTGCTAACAGGCCGGACGCCGTCGGCATTGCCCATCGGCAGCAGACGGGTGGAAAAGCGCGAGCTTTGCCCCGCAACAAGTTCAAGCGTGCGCGCTTCATCAAAGAAGCCCACCTTGCGCAGCAGCACCGTGTGGGTCCCTTTCTGAAGGGCGATTTCGAACGGAGTTATTTTGCCGGTGTCGGCGCCGTCAATGAAGACGGTCGCACCCGGGGGGTCACTGCCTACGAGCAGCGTGGCCTTGAGTTCGGTCAGGCTGATCGCGAGTGTGACCTTGCTGCCGGGCAAGACCTGGACGACGCGAGACTCGGGCGTGTAGCCGTGCTTTGTGACCGTGATGCTGTGTGCCCCGGCTTCGAGGCCGACCGCAGTGTGCGGTGTGACGAGTTCCGGAGCGCCGCGGCCGTCGATCTGAATGGTGGCACCTTGCGGTAAAGAGTCGATGAACACGTCACCGGTGGTGATGACGGGTGCTGCAACCGGCAGGGGTTGGGGCGGTTTCTTCGGCCGGCGGGCGGGCTGAACTTCGGGCGCGACATCAATGGCGGTGACGGGTGGCTCCGATTCCGGCGCGGCCGGATTGGTGGGCCCAGTTTGGGCAGCCGAGGGCGCCGGTTGCTCCGCGCGGAACGAGAGGCCAACCGCGATGCCGAGCGCGAGAAGCAAAACCGCGGCAGCGGCATAGAGCCACAAGCGAGGCGGTATTACGGGTGCCTGCGCGCGCTGAGGTGCGGTCCGCTTCACTGCTTTGGATTGCGGTGGCGGAGTGGCCGCCGGCGAGAAACGCGATTCGACAACAAGAAATTCCGGCGGCGCGGAAGGAGTTTCTGATGCGGGCACAGTTATTTCTGCCGGCGGCGCAGGTGAAAGCCCAGGAGCAGGCGTGCTGTCAGTGACTGCGCCCCGAGATGCAGGCGGCGTATCGCTGTCCACACTGGCTGCGGGTTGCGGTCCGGCGGGCGTGCCTATCTTGGGAGCTTGTGTTTCCTCCACCGGCGCAGGGGGTGCAACGGGTGGCGCCGGAGCAGGCTGAGGGACAATGCGCGGCATTGGCTCGGGTTTGAGTGACTCGTCAAGAGCCGTGATCATTTCGGCGCCGGTCTGGAACCGGTCAGCCGGCGCTTTCGCCAGTGCTTTGGAGATCACGTTGCTTAAAGCAGGCTGAAGCGCCGACTTGATGAGGTGCACGGGCTGGGGAGATGCACCGGCAACGGCATCCAGTAGCGACGGTAAATCAGCGGCGCTGAATGCGCTGCGCCCACAAGCCAATTCGTACAGTATCGCGCCCAGGCTGAAAAGGTTGGAGCGCGCGCTGGGCATCTCGCCGGCGAGTTGCTCGGGCGATGCGTAACGCACGCTGTCGCAGATGCCGGTGAGGCGGGCGCGTTCCACGGGGTCGAGGACCAGGCCATAGTCCATCACCTTGATGGTGCCGTCCCACTCCTGCATGACGTTGCGGGGCGACAGGTTCCAATGCGCCACCTCGCGCGAGGCGGCATGATCGATGGCAGTGCAACATTGGCGGGCGACGTCAACGAGCTCCCAGACTGAGATTTCGCCGCGAGCAAGCAACGCGCTAACCGTAGTGCCCTCGACGTATTCACTGACCACGTAGAAATCTTCGCCAAGCTCGCCCACCTCGAGGACGCGGGCGATGTTGGGACTGTCCAGCGCCATGGCCTGGCGGAGGCACGCGAGTTGGAACGGCAGCAGGTGCGGGGAGCTACCGGCGCGGAGAATGCGAATGATGACGTGACGGGAAGTGGCGGGGTCGAGGGCCTTGGAAACCTCGCCGAGTGAAGTGTCCGCGATCTGCCGCAGGACCTCGAAACGACCGATGTGTTTCGCCGTCATCTCCGTTCTGCCTTGCGACACACGACAGCCGCAACTGAAGGAGCAAGTGTAGGGGAAGACGAAGGCGGCGGTCATATCACCTAAGTGCTGCCACTTCCGCAGATGCGCGAGGGGACAATTACGGATGGAACCGGATGGAAACGGATGGAAAAGATAATTAGGGCCCCTTAACTACAGATTGAAACGGATTAGACGGATTAGACAAGTAATAACGCGTCCGATTGAACCCGTTTCAATCCGTAGTTGGGTTTGCAGCCGCACCCGGGGCGGGGCTGTTGCCGCTGTTCACGCGACTTTCTGGGCGTACGCCCTCGCGCGCTTTTCCATTTCCTCGCGCGAGACATCCTCGATGTGAGTGGCGATCCACCATGCGTTGCCTGCCGGATCGGTAATGCCGGCGTTGCGGTCACCGTAGAACTGATCGGCGGGCTCCATCACCGAGGTCGCGCCGTATTGCAGCGCACGGCGATACACGTTGTCTGCGTCTTCCACGTATATGTACAGCGAGGTCGGTCGTGCCGGCCATTGCTCGCTGGCTTCGCCGAGCATAACGATGGAGTCGCCGATCTTCACCTCGGCATGCAAGATGGCGCCGTCCGGACGCAGAAAGCGTTCCCTTTCCTCGGCGCCAAAGGCCTGCTTCAAGAAGTCAATCAGCCGATCCACGCCACGCGCGGTCAGGTAGGGAGTGACGGTGTGGTATCCCTCGGGAATGCGCTTGACTGCCATAGAGGTCTCCTGAGGACGAGTTAACGCATATCAGTTTCAGATGCCGCGGCTGCGGCGGCTGGTGCAACAAATCAAGCGCGATGGCCGGGTGGGGCGAGCGGGAGCAAGAAAAAGTACACCGGCGCCCTGTGACTTTAGTTCCCGTGACCTGATGAACCTCGCTGCGCGCCGAGGTGACTGGCGAAGCGGTGACGACTCGCACCTTCGTAACCAGGCAAGTACGCGCGAAACCGCTATCCTACGGGCATGCGCACTCGCCGAGACCACGAGCAAGGAGTTTTTTCTTAACGGCACTTAAACCTACAGGTGAGTGTGCAAGGTGCTGTAGTAAGGCGAAAGTAGGACAGCATTGGCAAGCTCGCCTGTGAACTTTTCCTCGCCTGCGGAATGCAGCATGCGGACCGCAGCCCCTCCCCCGGAGGAAGAGATGAACCAGGCAGTAGATGTACCGAACCGCTTCTGGCACCAACTGGACGAACTGCTCCATGAGGCCAGCGTTCTTTCGGAAGCGGGCCTACCCATAGGACAAGAGCAGTTCCGCGAACTCCAACGCAAACTGGAAGCACTGCGCGACACCGGCGGCAGCAATGGCGGGCGTGACGTACAGTTGCCGCCCGGCGAACCGGCCAGAAGCATCTTTCAGGCCGATCCGCTGGTGGAGCGCATTCTTTCGGTGATCGATCTGCGGCTGAACCCGGCATCGCCGGGGACTAGTGCGCCCGTTGGAGGACGGCAGTAGAACGCGAGTAGTTGACCGTGGCGGTAATTGGGGCCCGGAGGCATGGCACAACGCGCAACGAGCGAGAAAGTGGCGCTTTGCGTCTGCGAGCGTCTGCACGCAGAGGTACAAGCGGCACTGGAGCGCCGCGGATTCGTGGTCCTGACCGCGACCAGCGGCGCCCAGGCGCTTGCCTTGCTCGCCGCGAAGGCCGTTGATGGTGTAGTCCTGGACTATCCGATGCCGGGCGTCAACGGCGCCGAGGTCGCGGCTGAAATCAAGCGGGTCCATCCGGCGACGCGCGTTGTACTGTTCGCGGAATCGCGCGCCGGCATACCGAACCGCGTCTTCAACCTGGTGGATGCCTACGTGGAAGCCGATGAGGACGAGGATGCGTTGATCTCCGAACTCACTCGGCCACGGGAGTATACGGGCGAGCCACTGCCGCCGGTGCGCCGGTTCCCGCGATATTCCGCGCAGGCGCGCCTGGTGCTGAAAGTGCGGCGCCATGGCGAGATGAGCCGGTTGCAGGGCCTCTCCACCACCATCAGCGAGGGCGGGATCGGAGCGCGCATTGACGGCGAGCTCTCGCCCGATGAACTGGTGTCCATGGAAATTGCCGATCCGCTGCTAGCAACGCAGTTGCGGCCACGCGCGCAGGTACGCTATCGCAACGGCGATAATTACGGATTCGCTTTCCTCGGCATGAGCGCCCTGCAACAGGCCGACCTGCGCCGGTTCTGCCGCAAGCTGGCGCCGGCATGATGCGAAACAGCTCTTAGCTTTTGGCCCTTAGCTCTTATTGAGGTTCGCAGAATATTGTGACAGCCAAGTGGATGGTCATTCCGAGCGAAGCGAGGAACCTGCTTTTGGTCGCATTCGGGAAACAGCAGATTCC
>JBHGBA010000048.1:0-29656 GCA_041946775.1 Terriglobales bacterium | reverse complement strand
GACGTGGAGATAAGGATCGAGCGGACGGGGGAAAACGAGCGGAAAATCAGCTTGATTTGGTAATTGGGTAATCGGGTAATTGAGTAATTGGACCCCGCGACGGAGGCGTTTTCAATTACCCGATTACCAAATTACTCAATTACCAAATTCCTAGAATCCCATGATGTTGTAGCCGCAATCCACATAGATGATTTCGCCGGTGATGCCGTTGGAGAGGTCGGAGGCGAGGAACAGGCCGGCGCCGGCAACTTCGTCCACTTCAACATTGCGCTGAAGCGGCGCGCGTTCGGCGTGGACATTCAGCATTTCGCCGAGGCCGCTGATGCCGCGGGCGGCAAGGGTCTTGATGGGGCCGGCGGAGATGGCGTTGACGCGAATGTTGCGCTTGCCCAGGTCGAAGGCGAGATAGCGGACAGTGGCTTCGAGGGCCGCTTTGGCGACGCCCATGACGTTGTATTTTGGGACGACCTTCTCCGCGCCGTAATAGGTCATGGTCATGATGCTGCCGCCGTCAGTCATCAGCGGGGCGGCAGCGCGCGACACGGCAATAAGTGAATACACACTGACGTCGTGCGCGATGCGGAACCCTTCGCGCGAGGTGTTCAGGAAATCGTTGCGCAGCTCTTCGGCAGGCGCGAACGCGACACTGTGCACAAGAGTGTGGAGTCTTCCGTAGCGCTCCTTCAGGGCGCAGAACAGGCCATCGATTTCTTCGTCGCGAGTAACGTCGCACTGGAAGGCGTCGGCGCCGGGCAGCGAAAGAATGAGTTCCTCGGCGTCGGCGCGCAGGCGTTCGTTTTGATAGGTGACGGCGAGGCGCGCGCCGGCGGAGTGCAATTTCTGCGTTATACCCCAGGCGATACTGCGTTTGTTGGCGACCCCAAAAACAACAGCAACTTTACCTTCGAGACTCACCATCGTTCGAAAATTCACCCCGGTTGGAATCGTTCAGAATACCAAAAACATGGGCCATCGGGTCATCGGGAGATCGGACCATCGGTTCATTGATTGGTTGAGCCGCTGACTCATTGAGTCATTGATGCAATATGCTGCAATACATTTAGTAACCCGATGACATGCCCTGATGGCCCGATGACGCGCTGATGCGATGAAGCGGTTCATTCAAACCTGATCTTCTGCCCGCTCATGATGGAATGTTTGCGGAACTTGGCGTCGTTGTGGGCGGGGAAGTCGGTGCGGTAATGGGCGCCGCGGCTCTCCTCGCGGGCCAGGGCGGAGCGGGTGATCAGCAGCGCGGCCTGGTAGATATTGCGCGCTTCCCAGCAGCGTCGCGCGCCGTCCTGCAAGCAAGCGGACAACTGGTCGAGCTCGGCGAGGGCGCGCCGGAGCCCGCTGCCGATGCGCACGATGCCGACGTCGCGCCACATGAGTTCCTGGATGCGGCGGATGGTGGTCTCGGCCATTTCGCTCTTGTCTGCCTGCACGGCAGGCGCCGGGCGCGGCGAGTTGTTGGTCTGCTTGCGCTGATTGCGTTTTTCGGCAGCCATCGCCTTGCCAGCGCGCGCGCCGTACACCAGGCCTTCCAGCAGGGAATTACTTGCCAGCCGGTTTGCGCCGTGCACCCCAGTACAGGCCACCTCACCCGCGGCATAAAGTCCGGGAAGGCTGGTGCGGCCTTCGAGGTCGGTGCGGACGCCGCCCATGGCGTAATGCGCCGCCGGGCGAATGGGTATGAGATCGGTGGTGATGTCAATGTTGTAACGGAGACAGGTGGAATAAATCTGGGGGAAGCGCAGGTCGAGGCGCTGCTTCTCCGCCAGGTGTGTAAGGTCGAGATAAACGGTCGGGTCCTTGGAGCGGCTGATTTCCAGTTCGTGGGCGATGGCGCGGGCCACCACGTCGCGGGGCGCCAGCTCCGCCAGGGCGTGATACTTGGGCATGAAACGCAGCAATTGATCGTTGCGCAGGTAAGCGCCTTCGCCGCGCAGCGCCTCCGACAGCAGGAAGCGTGGCGCGCCCTTCAGATACAGCGCCGTGGGATGGAACTGCACGAACTCCATGTCGCTGATTTCGGCGCCGGCACGATACGCCATGGCGACGCCATCGCCGGTTGCAACCGAGGGATTGGTCGTATCACGATATACATGGCCCAGGCCGCCGGTGGCCAGCAGGACCGCGCCGGCGTGGACGTGGAGAGAGCGGCCGGCGTCATCAATCAGGTTGACCCCGCACACGCGCCCGTCCTCGGCCATTAAGTCGGTTGTAAAGGCAAACTCGCACATGGTGACCGATTTGAGCGTCTTGACCTTCTCCCACAAGGAGCGCGCGATTTCGCGCCCGGTGGAATCGCCGTGCGCATGCAGCACGCGATTGCGGCTGTGCGCGCCCTCGCGGGTGAAGGCCAGCTTGGTGCCGGCGCGGTCGAATTCGGTGCCCCAGGCGATCAGCTCCTCGATGCGCTGCGGGCCTTCCTCAACGAGCACACGCGCTGCCTCGGCGTTGCACAGTCCGTCGCCCGCGGTGAGCGTGTCCTGGAGATGCAGGCCAATCTCATCTTCGTCGCTGAGCGCGGCGGCAATGCCGCCCTGGGCGTAGCGGGTGGCCGACTCGCTGACCTCTTTCTTGGCGAGCACCAGCACCTGCCCGGCGGCAGCCAGCTCGACGGCGGCGCGCAAGCCGGCGACGCCGGCGCCGATGACGATGAAATCGGTTTGGTGGGGGACGGCCCTCATGCAGATGTCATCTAGACAGGAAATACTAACATTGCGTCACGCTTGCCGTACTTCGGGGCGAAGAAAGGCAACATTCTGCTGACGTGTGTTCCCGACTTTGACCTTGACGCTACCCACTAGGCTATGATGGACAATCGTGAGTGTTGTCGAAGTCAAAGTAAACCCGCCCTACCAGGCGATCATCGAGGCCGGCCTGCTCAACCGTGCCGCGGAACGCGTGCGCGAAGTCCTGCCCGGCCGCGAACGGTTCTTCATCGTGACGGTTGCTCCTGTGCGGAAGCACTGGGGCGGTCCGCTGACCGCGTCGTTCGACAACGCAGGTCTGAGATACGAGCTGCTCGAGATGAACGATGGGGAGCGCTACAAGAACCTGACCACCATCGAGGACCTGGCGGACAAGCTGGTACGCCGGCAATGTGACCGCAAATCGGCGATTGTGGCGTTCGGCGGCGGTGTGGTGGGTGATGTGTCGGGATTCCTGGCTTCGATTTACATGCGCGGCATTGATGTGGTGCAGGTGCCGACCACGCTGCTGGCGCAAGTGGATGCCTCCATCGGGGGCAAGACGGGCGTTGATCTGCGCGCCGGCAAGAACCTGGTGGGAACCTTCCATCAGCCGCGTGCGGTGCTGATTGACCCGGTCGCCCTGACGACGCTGCCGGAACGCGAGTACCGCTCGGGCCTCTACGAGGCGCTGAAGTGCGGGGTCATATCCAATCCGGAAATCTTCCGCCACATGGAAGAGCATCGCGAGACTGTCCTGCAGCGCGATGCCGCGGCTCTGGAGTGGTTGATCACTGAATGCGTGCGGGTGAAGGCTGAGGTAGTTACCGCCGACGAGCGCGAAGGCGACTTACGGCGCATCCTGAACTTCGGCCATACAATCGGGCATGCCCTGGAAGCGGAGACCGGCTACAAGCAGTTCCTGCACGGTGAAGCGGTCGCCTGGGGCATGGTCGCTGCCTCGATGATTGCGGCGGCGATGCAGCTCACGGATTCCGACACGGCGCGGCGCATCATCTCGACGGTGCTGGCCTACGCCTCGCTGCCCAAGGTGGACACGCGCAGCAAACGCATTGTGCAACGGTTGATGGCGGACAAGAAGACGGTGGATAGCGTAGTGCACTTCGTGCTGCCGCGCGAGATTGGCCGGGTGGAAATCGTGCGCGACGTTCCGGAGCGGGCCGTGCTACAGGCAGTGGATGAGTTGCGGTATTTGTCGCAGGCGTAAAGGCCGTTTTCCTTTCCCGATTGCCTGTTTCCCGTTTCAGAGTGCATGTTTCCCACCTTAGCTCCGCGCACCCGGCTCCGCGAAGGTGGGGCACCCGGCCGACACCCAGTCAAACCTAACTACGGATTGAGACGGATTTAAACGGATCAGAACCTCGGATTTGCAGTTCGCAGTTTGCGGTCTGGCAACCAGTAGCCAGTGGCTCCCTGTCTCGTTCGCAATGCAATACGGGTCTCGTGAAAAGCTGCGCACTGTAAACTGCAAACTGTAAACTCTTCCCGTGAGTCCCAGGATCCAGCCAGAGAGAGTCAGCGGCGCTGCTCCGGCAGGCGCATCGCAGGACGAGCGTGCGGCGGCGACGGCCGTACGCACCATGTTCAGCTCGATCGCACCGCGTTACGATCTGCTCAACCACCTGCTTTCGTTCAACGTGGACCGGCTGTGGTGGCGGCGCGCGGCACGGACCTTCGCTCACATCCTAGTCCGCAGCGACGCCCGGGTTCTCGATCTCTGTTGCGGTACCGGCGATATGGCGTTTGCGCTGCTGCGCCGGGCGAGAGGAAGGGGAGGGAAGCCGGTCCTGTACGGTGTGGATTTTGCGCATCCCATGCTGGTGCTGGCTACGGCGAAATCGCGCGGGCGCGGGATTCGCTGGGTGGAAGCCGACGCGCTGAATCTGCCGTTCGCCGAGGGCCGGTTCCATCTGGTCACGTCCGCATTCGGCTTCCGCAATCTGGCCAACTACGACGCAGGTCTGCAGGAAATCTACCGCGTGTTGACGCCGGGGGGAGAGCTCGGCATCCTGGATTTCGGAGAACCACAGGGGACCTTGGGCAAGATGTACCGCATCTATTTTCGCCGCGTGCTGCCGGCGATCGGGACGCTGATCTCGGGTGTGCGCGGCCCGTATGCCTATTTGCCCGCCTCAGTGCAGCGCTTTCCGCCGCCAGACGAGATGCTGGAGCGTATGCGCGCTGCCGGGTTTCGCAACGTTTCCTGGATACCCTACACCCTGGGCATCGCGGGCCTCTACCGTGGAACCAAGGCGTAAGGCCGGTTTCGGGAACGCCAAACTCAGCCGGGGAGGAACCGGCGACATAGGGTTTTTCTCTTACAGTATTGTCTGCCAGCGTACGCATCGCATTTGCAGTGCAGCTACTAGCCAGGCGCGGAGAGAATCTCATGCGACGTACCATGGCCAGCCCCCTCATTCTGCTGTCGCTGCCGCTTGCGGCATTTGCACAGCAGGCGCCGCAACCCATAACCTGGCGAGATACCGCAACCACGAAGTAGAGGCAGTGGCCAGGCTGATAAGCCAGGTTTATCCAGATGCCGCGGGACAGCACGCGGCTGTTCCGCAGTGTTTTTACTATGAGCGCGCAACGGGTACAGCGGCTTCGCGCAGGGATGCGGGGGCAAAGCTGTCTTTCAGCGCCTCTTCCACGGTGTACTGGATGACTCGCTCGTAGTCCGAACCCAGGAAGGCGCGCAAGCGCGAAAGATCCATGATGTAGTTGCCGATCATGTAGGGCAGCGCCTCTGGGGGCACGGCGGAGATGCCGAGCTTCCAGAACAGGCGCAAGGCCAGGGTGCAGGCGGCCCGCCCGGGCAGGCGCACCATCTTCTGGTTTGCCAGTTCCACGCAGCGCTGCAATTCAATCGGCTCGCCGCGTCCGGCCACATTGAGGATGGTCAGTTTGGGATCTTCTTCTTCCGGGCGGCGCAAAATCCATGCCATGAGGCGTGCCACATCGTCCACGTGAACAAATTGGAAGCGCTTGTGCAGGTAGGCCTCTCCGCGGGGCACCACCAGAGGCAAGCGCACTCCTTTTCGGCGCAGTCGCGCGGCCAGGCGCCCGCGTCCGCTGGGTGTGCCGCGCAGCACGCCGACAATGTAGTTTTCCATGCTCGCGCCAGTGCAGATGTGGGGCCGGAGGAGATACGTACTGCACGCGCCCAACGAGGTGGCGCGGAACTGCACGACCTCATCGGATTCCTTCTTGTGCACGGCGCAGGCGAGGGTGTGCGCGGCGAGGGGCGTTTCCTCGGTAGCGGGCCTCTCCAGGTCGGAGCCGTAGGCCGATACGCTGGAAGGGAAGATGAATTTGCGCACGGCGCCGCCACTGCGGTTGACTTCGGCGATGGCTTCCATCACGCGTGCGGTTCCGGCAACGTTGATCTGCCACATGCGGTCGGTCTGGAGCACGTTGGCGCCCACCGGGTCGATAACAAACGCGAGATGGACCAGGGCGGTCGCGCCCGTGTCGCGGAGCAAGCCGGCGAGTTGCCGGCATGAGGGTTCGCGTTCGAGGTCAATGGATTCGAAGCGGTATTCTGACGCCTCGGCCGGCGGCTTGAGGTCCACGCCGATTAATTCAAAATCCTGGAGTTGGCGCACTAACCGCTGGCCGAGGTTACCGGCGACGCCGGTGATCAATACGACTTTTTTGCCGGGGCTCATGGCTTGGGTGGTGGCGGAGTTTGCCTGGGGACGGGAGCAGCCGGGCGCACGCCCAAGCCAGTTCCCGGCGGCGGAGCTGCGCCGAAATAATCCGGGTTCAGCGTTGGTGTGGAGGAGACGATCATCGCGTCCACTGCTTTCTGGAACTTCTCTTGCGCCAGCACTGGTTCGATTTCGGGCTTGACCTGCTCGAGTGGGAGCACCCGCTTGGATTCCAGCTTATAGATGTAAATCCCAGTGGGTTCCTGAATCACTTGCGAGACTTCTCCGGGTTTGAGCTGTAGCACCGCCTGGTGGGCCAGCGGCAGTGCGTTCGCGAGGACAACCTGCTTTGTCTCGGGCGGATTCTGCATGGCGGCCTTCACGTATGCTTCGGCCTGCAAGGTCTTGAAGTCGGCGCCGGTGGATGCGCGCTGGCGCAGTTGATCGGCGAGCGTTTTCATCTCGGCTTCGTTCGTTTTGCTGTCGCCGGTGGCCTTGATCGGCACCATGATCCGCTGCAAAGTGAGTTCGGTGAAACGCGGTGGATTGGAATCGTAATACTGCTGGACCTCGGCAGGCGTGGGTTGCGACTGCTTCTGCAATTGTCGTGTCATGGCCTGGGCCAGCGCCTGCAAGCGCGCGAAACGCAGAAGCTCCTGTGCTTCGGGCGAATTCTCCAGTCCCTTGCGCTCGGCTTCAGCGGCAAACAGGAGCAGGCGCGAGTACTGAATGGCCAACTGCCGCTTGGCGCCGGCAGGTACAGGTTGCTGGCGCTCGCGTCCGCCAGCTAGCGTGTCCATGAGTTGCTCGAACTGCGCCTTTGTCATCATCGTCTTGCAGTCGGGGCCCGTGGCCTTGTTGAAGCACACGCCGGGTATGGTGACAACCGGCGTATCGTTCGGGAGCTGGGCAGCAGCATCGCTTGGCGCGGCCGAAGTTGGAGCGCCCGGGGCCGGGGGCCGCTGCGGCGGTTTAGGTGCGGTGGCGGCTGGGGGCGTGGCCGGGGCGGACGGTTTCTGCGCAGGCGGGGTTGCCTGCCCTGCCACGAAAGTCGAGATCAGCAGCAGAAAAGCCAACGAGATTCGTTTCACGAATCCTCCTATAGCCAGCGGATCGCAAAGACCGAACCAGAATGCTAGCACAGGGGAACGGCGCCGCAAGCGAAGTCGAGGGTTGAATGCTGCGGGCAATGCCATAACGGACCAGCCACATAGAGGTAACGAGCGTGGCGACGCTTATAATGCCTGATGATGGAAGGGCAGACGTTCAGTGCGGACCACATGCGCTGGGAGAAGCGCAGAGTCGCACGGAACTCGGTCTTTGCCGCCATCGCGATCACCGCGTTCAAGGCCATCGTGGGCTACACGACGGGGTCTCTGGGCATCCTGTCGGAAGCAGCACACTCCGGCCTTGACCTGTTGGCGGCGGTCGTTACGCTGGTTTCGATTCGCATCTCCGACAAGCCCGCTGATGCGGACCACCAGTACGGTCATGGCAAGTTCGAGAACTTCTCGGCGTTCATCGAGACGGCGCTGCTGCTGCTGACGTGCGTGTGGATCATCTACGAGGCCTTTCGGCGCCTGTTTTTTCATGCCGGCCCGGAGGTCGAACCCAGCGTCGCGGCATTCATCGTGATGTTCTTCTCGATCGGCGTGGACTACTGGCGCTCGCGGGCGCTGAAACGAATTGCGGTCAAATACAACTCGCAGGCGCTGGAAGCGGACGCGCTGCACTTTTCCACCGACATCTGGTCAAGCTCGGTCGTCATTCTTGGCCTGGCGCTGGTGGAAGTGGCGACGCGCTTGCGAGTTGAGTGGATGCGCGCTGCCGACCCGATCGCCGCACTGTTTGTGGCCGGCGTGGTGGTGTACGTGAGCTGGCGGCTGGCGCGGCAGACGATTGACGCCTTGCTGGACGCGGCGCCGGTCGAGGTGCGCGCGCGTATTGTCGGCGCTGTCAACAATGTTGCGGGCGTGCTGGAGGTTGATCGCGTGCGCATCCGGCGCGCGGGCGCGAGGTATTTCGTTGACCTGAGCATCGGTCTGGCGCGTACCGTGACCTTCCAACGATCGGAGCAGGTGGGAGTCGAGGTGACGCGAGTTGTCCGGGAGATACTGCCGGAAGCCGACGTGGTGGTACATACCTGTGCGCGCGCTACGCACACGGAGAATGTGTTCGACCGGATACGCGCGGTCGCCACGCGCAACAATCTAAACGTGCACGATATCAGCGTGCAGGACCTGGGCAGCGGGCAATTGCACGTGGAACAGCACCTGGAACTTGACGAAACGCTCAGCCTGAAAGACGCGCACGAGGTGGTAACGCAACTGGAGTCGCAGATGCGCGCCGGCATCCCGGAAGTCAGCACCATCCTGACGCACATCGAGAGCGAACCGGCGCGCATCGAGCCGGTGGACCAGTTGCAGTACGACCGCAAACTCGAGCGCCGCCTGCAATCCGTAGCGCGGGACTTCTATCCCGAAGTACTGGACGTGCACGATGTGCGGGTGAAGCGAGTAGGCGGCAGGATCTACGTTTCGTGTCATTCGACCATGCAGGACAACCTGCCGCTCTCGCGCGTACACACGCTCGCCACGGAACTGGAAGCACGCTTCAAACAGCGCCAGCCGGAGCTGTACCGCGTGCTGATTCACACTGAGCCGCTGACGGACAACAGGCGAGGGTTTGATGTGAGCGACCTGCCGATTGACCCGCAGAAGACGTAAGCCAGTTAATGAAGATTGAAAAATTGAAAATCGAATATTGAGTATTAACTACGATGTGCGGATTTCTCGTTTTCCAGTTGCGGTGAAGCGTGAGGCGGCAAAGATCGAAGTTAGCTGTTTCGCCTCTTCAAGCAAGTGAGTCAGACGTTCGCGCTTGATGATTTCCGCTTCGATCAAAAGCTCAAGCCAGAAGACCGACTCGTCCGCTTTTTCCAGAACGCTTCCGATCTTCGAAACAAAATCGGCATTGGAACGGGCGAGACAAGCGGCCCGATAATTCGCGCCGGCCGAAGTTGCACAGCGAAGCAGTTTGATTAGCAATAATGCGCGCCTCCGCGGTGGACGGCAGCGCGCGAACCATGCGGATTGTCCTCAGCGCGAAGTGCTTCGTTCGTGCCTTCAGCTCGTCAGAGTGCATATATTGTGAGAATGCAGACACGGCATTATTCAATATTCAATCTTCACTTTTCAATCGTGTACTGTTGCGAGAGCCGGAGGTGTTCATGGTACAGGCGCGAGCCATTTGGACTGAAGAAGACCGGTTCATCGGCGTTGCGACGAGCGGGCATGGAATCGTCATCGATGCCGGCGCGGAGAAGATTGGGCCGGGGCCGATGGAGCTGGTGCTGATGGGGCTGTGCGGGTGCACAGGCATCGATGTGGTTTCAATCCTGCGCAAGAAACGCGAGCCGTTCATGCATCTGGAAGTGCGCGCGGAGGCGGCGCGCGCGCCGAGTCCACCGTCGGTGTACACCTCCATCCGGCTGATTTACCGCGTCGCGGGAGATGTGTCGCGCAAGGCGGTCGAGGACGCCGTGCGCTTGTCGGAAGAGAAGTATTGTTCAGTGGCGGCGATGCTGAAATCCACGGCGACGATAACGTGGGAAGTGGAATTGGTGCCGCAGACTTCGTAAGTTTGCAGTTTATAGTTCGCAGTTTGCAGCCAGGACCGCGGCTGCGTCTGGCTGCAAACTGCGCACGGCAAACTGTGAACTAGATTTTCTGCACCCGGCGCGCAATCTGCCTCGTCAACATGCTTATGCCGACCAGGAACGTGACCGTATTTACGCAGCCCGGCTGACCGCCGTGCCGTACCCTGAAGGCCTACCTCTCGGGCAGAGGAATCAAGTTTGAAGACCGCGACGTGAGCGCCGATCCACAGGCGGTGCGCGATTTGATTTATAAATACCGTAGCCGCACCACTCCCACGACCGTGATCGGCGACGAGGTCATCATTGGGTTCGACCCGCAGCGCATCGAGGAGCTTCTCGCCAGCTAAACCGTCCCACCCGGTTCGCGGATATCTGTTCATTGCGGCGGCCACCTTCTGCTGGGGAATCTCAGCGACAATGGGGCGTGCTGTGTTTACCGGACGCCTGCTAGGTGACGCGCCGCATGCAATCGATCCGCTGATCATCGCGCAAAGCCGCACTACGATCTCACTGCTGATCTTCGCACCCATCTTGTTGCTGCGCCGTGGCGGCGCGACGCTGCGCATCTCGAGGCGTGACTTCTGGCTGTGCCTGGCCATCGGCATTCTAGGTATGGCGGGATCGAACTTTTTCTATTACCTCGCCATCCAGCGGACCAATGTCGCGACCGCCATAATCCTGCAATACACCGCGCCGATTTGGGTGCTGCTCTACATGGTTGTACGAGGATTGCAGCGCGCGACCGTGCGCCGGGTCGCTTCGGTGGCGCTGGCGGTAGTTGGTAGCGCACTCGCCATCGGAGTAGTCGGTGGTTCAGGGTTCAAGCTAGATACGCTCGGTGTCGTGGCCGCGCAATTGGCGGCGCTGGCCTTTGGCTACTACACGGTGGCGGGCAGCGACCTATTACAACGTTACGATCGCTGGCGCATATTGCTGTTTGCATTTCTAGGGGCGGCGCTGTTCTGGCAACTGGTGAATCCGCCGTGGAAAATCATCGCCGCACACTACACCGGCGGCCAGTGGATATTTCTGATCGTGTTCGCCATCACCAGCGTGCTGTTGCCCTTCTCACTTTACTTCGGCGGGCTTGGGCATCTGGATGCAACGCGCGCCATTGTCACCAGTTGCCTGGAACCGGTGTTCTCCATCGTGATTGCCGCCGTTGCGCTGGGCGAAGGGGTGGGCCCGCTACAGGTGGCGGGCATCGCGATCGTGCTGATCGCGACGATCGTGGTGCAGGTGCCGGAACGAGTGAAGGCTGAGCGGGTACCGCTGGTGTGCGAACCAATCGAATAACTGGTGATTTGGCGAAGTCTGATTTGGTGAAGTGTCACTGGGCTGCGGTGGAGCCATACCTGCGCGCGAGCAGCTACTTCACCAAATCACACTTCACCAAAATCACCAAATCAGTCGAGTTTCTTGCCTTTTGTTTCCGGCAGGGTGGCTGCGGCAAGGGCGGCGAGCAGGAAGGCTGCGGCGCAGACAAAGAATGCGCCGCCGAGGCCGCGAGTCTGGCCTGCGCGTCCGATGACGTATGGTGCAACTGCGCTGAACGTCCGCGCGCCGTTGTAGGTGAGGCCGAGGGCGCGCGCCCGCACTTGGGTGGGGAAGATTTCGCTGCCGACCAGCCCCGAGCCGGAGAAAAATCCTGTACCGAAAAAGCCCACCAGCGCGCCTACGACGAGCAAAAGCCACTGCTGGCGCACGCTACCGTATATCGGGACCAGTGCGGCGGCAGCGAGAAAGTAGAGGATGAAGGCCTTCTTGCGCCCGAGTTTGTCGGCGAAGTATCCGAAGGCCAGGTAACCCGGCAGCATGCCGACCAGGTTCAATACCAGCAGCAGTTGCGTGGT
Source organism: Terriglobales bacterium (assembly GCA_041946775.1). Taxonomy (GTDB): domain Bacteria; phylum Acidobacteriota; class Terriglobia; order Terriglobales; family Acidobacteriaceae; genus JBHGBA01. The sequence continues at coordinate 17,778 of JBHGBA010000048.1, read as the reverse complement.
GCTCATCAAGCCAAAGCCGCGCCCGCCCTGTGACTCCGGCAGTTGCAGGTAGGCGGGCACCCACGAGAACAAACCCCAATAGGCGAACAGGCCGAGGAAATTCATCAGCAGCAGAGCAATAGTTGATTTTCGATAGCGGCTGCTGAAAAGCACGCTCAGTCGGGTCTTCTCCCGGTTGACGACATTGGTTGCGTCCGCCGATGCACGGCGTTCGCGCCACATCTCGGATTCCGGCACGTCCTTGCGGATCCAGAGCGTGACCAGCGCAGGCAGGATGCCGATGAAGAACACCACGCGCCAGTTGTAGAAGCGCAGCACCAGCCCGCTGACCACGGCGGCTGCGGCGTAGCCGATTGCCCACGAGCTTTGGACAATGGCCAACGCCCGCGCCCGCAGATGGTCGGGCCAGGTCTCCGCAACCAGCGTGGCGCCGGTGTTCCACTCGCCGCCCATGCCCAGACCGAGAACAAACCGAAATGCCGCCAACACGGCAATTGAAGGCGCCAGCCCGGAGGCGAACGAACAGACGGAATACGTGAGGATGCTCATGATGAGCGCGCGCGTGCGGCCGATGCGATCCGCGATCAGGCCAAACAGGATGCCGCCCAGTCCGGAGGCGAGCAGCGTCAGCGTATTCAGCAGGCCGGCGGTGGCCTTGGTCATACCGAGGTCGCGCATGATGTGCGCCAGCACCAGCGCGTAGAGCATGACGTCGAAGGCATCGAGCATCCAGCCCAGCGACGCGGCGATCAGCGTGCGCCGTTGTGTACCGGTGACGTCGCGGAGCCGCAAGCTCATTGTCGAATTTTGATTTTTGATTTTTGATTTGTCGAGCTTCGATTTCGAATCAGGCTCTGCGATCAGGGCGGTGATGCCGGTAATCGAAATTTGAAAATCAAAATTCGAAAATCACGTCCTTGCCACCTGCTGCGCCAGTTGGAAGTACCTTCTCGCCTTGTGCACGTCTTTGGCGATCTGATCGCGCAATGATTCCACAGAAGGGAACTTGATCTCGGGACGCAGCCGTTTGAGGAACGAAATTTCCACGTCCGTTTCGGGCGTCAGTTCGATGGGGTGGAAGTGCAGCAGATGGGTCTCGATGGCGAACGACTCAGCGCCGAAAGTGGGGCGGTTGCCGACGTTAGTGACGGAATCGAAGCACTCGTTGCCGACACGCGCCCAAGTAACGTACACGCCATCGCGTGGCACTTGTTCCTCATATTTCGCCAGATTGATGGTGGGAACGGTGTAGCGGTGGCCGATGCCGCGGCCGCGTCCGGCTTTAGACAGGATGCTGAAGGGGCGGCCGAGCAGGGCGCGCGCGAGTTCCACGCGGCCTTCGTCAACCAGGGCGCGAATGCGGCTGCTGGAGACGTGCTCGCCGCGGTAATACACCTGGGGATAAATCTCCACATGGAAGCCCAGCTCGCGGCCGAATTCCGCCAGCTTGTGGACGTTGCCCTCGGCGTGATGGCCGAAGTGGAAATTGGAGCCTTCGTGGATCTCCTGCACATGCAGCCGGCCAGCCAGGACCTGTTCAGCGAATTCGCGCGGCGCCATCAGTGAGAGGTCACGCGTGAAGGTCAGCACCAGCACGGCGTCGAGCCCAAGCTGCTCGAACAGGCGCAGCTTGATCGGCAGTGGCGTCAACAGCTTCTTGGGTACGTCCGGGCGAAGAATGCGGACGGGGTGCGGGTCAAAGGTGACGACCATTGAGGTCGCGCCAAGCTCGCGGGCCCGGCGAACGTTCTGCCGCAGGACGTGCTGGTGGGCGCGATGAACGCCATCGAAGTTGCCGACACTCAGCACGGTGCGGATGTCGGCGGGTACGTCTTCGAGTTTGCGGTGAACCTTCAAATCACTCCAGTCATTGAATTGTTGAGTCACTGAATCAACGATTCAGTAACTCAGTTGCTTTTGGTCTAGATCTCAAACTCTAATTTCAGCCCGTCGTACGAGAGCCGCACATGCGGCGGTAGCGTTGCGTTGGTGTCCTCGTGCGGCAGGTCGTGGCAGATGTGCGTAAAGAACACGCGCTTCGCCTTAAGTTCGTTGGCGATTCGTATCGAGTTCTCGACGGTCGAGTGCGTTGGATGCGGCCGATACCGTAGCGCGTCGAGGAACAAGATGTCCAGGTCGCGCAGCTTCGCCATGGACAGCTCCGGCACGTTGCTGAAATCCGTCAGATACGCCGCCGACCCGAAGCGGAAACCGAAGATCTCAGCGTCCCCGTGCAGCACTGTGACCGGCTCGAAGGTGGCCCCGAAAAGCGATACAGGCCCTTGGATCGTGCACAGTTCCACCTGCGCCAGCCCACCGTACTTGTAGTCGGAATCGAAGATGTAGCGGAAGACGCTACGGATCACGTCCGCGGTCTGCTCATTGGCGTAGAGCGGAATTTTTCCGTTGGGGCGGTGAAAGCTCAAGGGCCGCAGATCATCGAGGCCGAGAATGTGGTCGGCGTGGGCGTGGGTGTAAATCACCGCATCCAGCCGTCTCAGGTTTTCGCGAATCGCCTGCTCGCGGAAATCGGGCGTAGTGTCTATCAGGACAGTTTGGCCGCCGTATTGGACCAGGACGGAAGGCCGCGTGCGCTTGTCGCGCGGATCAGTCGAGTGGCACACGCGGCAGTCGCAGCCGATCGTGGGCACGCCCATGGACGTGCCGCTGCCCATTACCGTGAGGGTCGCTTTCATTTCTTGAGGTCGGGCGGAGCGCCGGCAGGCGGGTTCTGCACGGCCCGCGCCAGCGCATTGGTGATTTCCAGATACTTCATGCGAATGTCGTACAGCACATCTTCCAGCATGTCGGCTTCGGGCTGGGTCAGGTTGCCCCTGGTCTTGTCCTGGAGCAAAGACAAGGTGTCGATGGTTTGGCGCGCACCGATGATGTCCACGCGGCGCTGCGACTGGTTCTCCTGGCCCATGTATCCGAGTTGCACAAGCGCGGTGACGTAGAGCGGCTCGATGATGCGGTCGAAGCTCGCCTTGAAGTCGTCGCCGCGCAGCTGATTTCCCAGTTCCTGGCGCAATTGCCGGTCGAATGCGTCGGTGGATTGCTTGTAGCCCCGGGAGCCCTCGGCGCGCTGCTCGTCAGTGGGGCGCGGCGGCGCAGGGTACTCCGCTTCCGGCTTAGGTTCCGGAGAGGCTTCGGAAACCGGCGCGGGACGTGGCGCAGCTTTCTCCTGTTCACGCTGTTCTTCGGTGGCGATGGGGGCTTCCCGCGGGCGCGTTTCGTCGTCTTCAAAGCTGAAACGGCGGCGATCGGTGACGACAAACTCAGGCTCGTTTTTCTTGTTTGGCATAATTTTGTTCCTGCGAAAAAATCTCGGGCACGGGCAGCGTAGTAAGCCTGGCGCCGGCGCCATCCACGCTCAGGCTGACGCCGGGCCTGGCGGCTTCGCGGCGCAGATAACCCAATGCGAGTACCCGTTCGCCCGAGTCCAGCGGCACGGCGATGGCGCTGGTGACCTCGCCAACGTCTTTTCCGTCCAACGTAATTTTCGCGCCCGGAGCGGGCGGCGAACCTTCGACCAGCAATCCGCTCAGGGTGCGATGCACATGGCCGCGTGAGCGAATGCGCTCGACGATCTCCTGCCCGATATAGCAGCCTTTTGAAAAGTTCAACGCTTGCTGCTGGCCGGTTTCCTGCGGCAGGTCGCGCTCGCGGATGTCCACGCCATAACGCGGAATACCGGCAGCCACGCGAAACATCTCAAGGGCCTGCATGCCGATGGGAGTGCCGCCGGCGGCAACCAGCGTGTCCCACACGCCTTCGGCTTCGGCAGGCGGCATCCAGATCTCGTAAGTGTGAAAGCGCTCGTCGGCTATGCGTGTCGCCCAGAGCTTGTTGCCGCGCCAGGCGATCTCGATCAACTCCAGCGGTTGCGGCAACGGGCCTTCGAATCTGGCTTTGCCCAGCACTTTGAGCGCCTGCGGGCCTTGCACGCCGATCGCGGTCAGCTCGTGGCTGATGTCGGTGAGTTCCACCTGGTCCATGATGATGTACTTGCGCAGCAGAGAGAGAAGCTTCTCCAGTTGCGCGCACTCGGTACCGGCCAGGAAATACTCGCCGAGGTTGTACACGTAAAGGTCGCCGCGGATGTGTCCTTGCGCGTCGAGTACAAAGTTGTAATTGCCGCGGCCGGCGGGCAGATCGCGGATGTTGTTGCTGACCATGCCGTTCAGCCAGCGGACGCGGTCTTTGCCGCTGATTCGGAACGTGGCGCGCCAGCCCAGATCATAGATGCCGCAGCCCTGGACCAGCGCCGCGAATTCCGCGCGCGGATCGCCGAACGATACTGCGGTCTCCGCGCCGCAGTACTCGCCGGTCTGCACGCCCATGGCCGCCAGCTTCGAGTGTAGTGACCGCTCCATGCCCCTAAACGATTATAGCGAAGAAGTTCTGCCGCTTCCGGCGGGTGCCTGGCATCATTAAATGCGCAAGCAGTTCGCCCTGGAGGAGCCGTATGAAGAGTAGGTTGCGTTTGGTAGTAGCGTGCGCCACGATCATGGTGGTTGCTCTTACCGTCGTCGCGCTGGACAAAGAAAAGTCTGCGCCTGAAGCCGCCGCGGCGAAGCAGGTGGCGAATCCTGAATTTGAGAAGATCAAGGGCCTGGTGGGCGACTGGCAAACGAAGGCTCCCGACGGCCAGGTGGTGCCCACGTCGTTTCGCCTGGTCTCGGGCGGGTCGGCCATTCTGATTAGCTCCACGGAACCCAAAGAAGGCGACATGATTACCGTCGTGCATCCGGACAGCAAAGATGTGATCGCGACCCATTACTGCTCGGCGAAAAACCAGCCGCGCCTTGTCGCCGTGCCTTCGAACGATCCGAAGGTGGTGAAGTTCAAGTTCAAAGATATTACGAACCTCGCGTCGCCTGACGCTGGCCACATGAAAGCGGCCGTGTTCACCATCGTGGATGCCGACCACCACACTGAAACCTGGACGTGGACGGAAGGCGGGAAGGAGCAGGTGCACTCGTTTGAGTTCACGCGGGTGCGATGACCGCGCGGTTGAGATTCGCCTTCCATTCGCCTATACTGGCGTGCCCGGCACGACGGCACGGGCAGGAGGCCGAGCATGTACGCGGTCGTTGGTCTTTTGGCGGTGTCCGCATTGTTGGCGCTCGCGGCTACGGCACCGATCCCCGCGAGCGGAGATGCGGAAGTTATCGTCGGACTCGAAAAAGCTGCGCTGGAGCGATGGGCAGCCGGTGATCCTGACGGCTTCCTCGAGATTTCGGATGACAACGTGACCTATTTTGATCCGTTTATCCGGCGCCGAGTTGATGGCAAGCAAGCGCTGAAGGATTTGTATGCCGCAATCCGAGGCAAGTTCAAGATTGAGCGTTTTGAGATGCTCGATCCTAAGGTTCAGCTTAACGGCGACCTCGCCGTGCTCACCTTCAACTTCGTCTCGCAGGGAACGGAAGGCGCGATGCGGTGGAACACGACCGAAGTTTACAGTCGCACAGCTCGTGGCTGGCGGATCATTCACACGCACTGGTCGCTGACGCAACCGCAACTGGCGAAAGAACAAACGGCGAAAGAACAAACGACTGAAAAGTAACCATGCCCGTCGCGCGCACCAGGTCCGATGAGGTCTTCCTGCCGGCATGAATCAGCGAAAACGCATCGCCGTCCTGCCGGGCGACGGTATCGGGAAGGAAGTCATTCCGCTGGCGGTCGAGGTGGTACGCGCGACGCGAGCGCCAGTGGAATTTACCGAGTTCGACTGGGGCGCTGACCGCTACCTGCGCGACGGCACCACCGTTCCGCCAGGCGGGTTTGAGATGCTGGCGCGCGACTTCGACGCCATCCTCGTTGGCGCATTCGGCGATCCGCGGCTCAAGACGAACATCCACGCGAAAGAGATCCTGCTGGGCATGCGCTTCCAGATGGATCTCTATGCTAATGTGCGTCCGGTGAAGCTGCTCGACAGCTCGCTGTGCCCGCTGAAAGACCGCACGCCTCAGGACGTGGATTTCACCATCATCCGCGAGAACACTGAGGGCCTCTACGGTGACCTTGGCGGCAACTTCAAACAGGGCACGCCCGACGAGGTTGCGACACAAGAGGACATCAACACGCGAAAAGGGGTAGAGCGCGTCATACGATACGCGTTCGACTATGCGCGCAAACACGGCCGCCGGCGCGTGCTGATGAGTGACAAGTCGAACGCGCTCACCCACGCGGGTTCGCTATGGCAGCGTACGTGGAAAGAAGTCGGCGAGGAGTACCCCGAACTGGAGCAGCAGCACATGTACGTGGACGCGCTCTGCCTGGCCATGGTGCGCGATCCGCAGCAGTTCGAGGTGATCGTGACCAACAATATGTTCGGCGACATCATCACCGACCTCGGGGCGGCGCTACAGGGAGGACTGGGCATGGCAGCCAGCGGCAATATTCATCCGCAGCGCACGTCCATGTTCGAGCCGGTCCACGGCTCGGCGCCGCCGATTGCGGGTAAGAATATCGCCAATCCCGTCGGGGCCATTGCCAGCGCCGCGATGATGCTGAACCACATTGGTCTGAACGAGGCGGCAGCTCGGATCGAGACCGCGATTCTCCAAGCGGTCCGTCAGAGGAAACTCACACAGGACGTGGGCGGGACGCTGGGGACGCGAGAGTGCGCGGAAAGCATTTGTCAATTTGTAATTGGTAATTTGTAATTTGGGTTGACCCACAGGCGCGGATGACGCGGATTTTGCGGATTGTGCTGATTAAACCCATTTTTCTGTTCTAATCCGCCCGATTGGCGGTATCCGCGTGATTCGCGCTTATTGGTTACAAGGCAATTGCAAATTACAAATTACCAATTCCGCATCTGATCTGGACTGCATGAAACACCTTGCCTTGATATTTACGGTTCTGCTGCTGGTATGCGCCTCTCTGGCGCAGACGACCGCGCCGCAGCCGACGCCGCCTGCGCCACCACCGCCGGTGCAGGCGCCCGCACCACCAGCGGAAAAGCCCGACAAACCTGCAGCGGAAACCCAGCCGGAAACCAAGATCACGCCGGAGCAGGCGAAGGAACTGCTCGCCTCGGTTGATGAAATCCTTCAGTTCGTCAGCCGCGATACCGGCCTGCCGATCAAGCATCGGGTGAATCGCCAGCTTGCGAGTCGCGCCGAGGTCGTCCAGTACATACAAGACCGTATGAAGAGCGACGAAGATTCGCGGCGGCTGGAGCGCAGCGCCGTGGTGCTGAAGAAATTCGGCATGGTGCCGCGCGACTTCAACCTGCGCGCGTTCCTGCTCGAACTGCTGGGCGAGCAGGTGGCAGGCTTCTACGATTCCAAAAAGAAGACCGTGTTCCTGCTCGACTGGGTGGAACCCGGGCAGCAAAAGCCGGTGCTGGCGCACGAATTGACGCACGCGCTGCAAGACCAGAATTTCGGCCTGCAAAAGCTCGACAAGGAAGCCAAGAAAGACGATCCGACGGGATTGGAAGCCGATGAACGCATCGCCGCAAGGCAAGCCATGATCGAAGGGCAGGCGATGATCGTACTGATCGATTACATGCTCCAGCCGTTGGGCAGTTCCGTTGCCAGGCAACCGGAGGTGGTTGAAACGGTGCAAGCGGGGATGACGCAGTCTGGACCGGGCATGGCGGTGTACAACCGTGCGCCCTTGTTCCTGCAACAGGTGCTGCTGTTCCCATATCGCTTCGGCACGCCGTTTGCACGCGACCTGCTGGTGAAGAGCGGGCGCGAGATGGCGTTCGCCGGCGCGCTGCGCAATCCGCCGCGCAACACCCGCCAGATCATGCAGCCCGAAACCTACCTGGCGGGGCAGTACGTGGCGCCGCTGAAGCCGGTCAGCTTCGAAAAGCTTGCTGCGTCGTACAAAGAGTGGGACCTGAGCGTAATGGGGCAGTTCGATGTGCACCTGCTGATGCAGGAATACGCCAGCCCTGAAGCCGCGGAGGTTCTGAGCCGCAACTGGCGTGGCGGATACTACTGGGCGGGACTTGTTCCACAGCATACGAAGGAAGCCGAAGAGGACCCCACGACCGCCGACATTGCGGTAGCTTACGTTTCCAAGTGGTCGGACGACGACGCTGCCGCGCAGTTTGCAGGCGCTTATGCGGCCGCGCTGAAGAAACGTTACAAGGTCTTGCAGCCGTTGCCGGGTTCAGCTCCGGTCATCGCACCGGAACCGCTGGAACCGCCCGCACCCGTGTGTCCCGAGGGAAAGACCTGCGGTCCCGAAGACACTCCGAAGGTGACCATCACGGTGTGGCCGCGTCTGGATGGGCGTGCATCGTGGAGTACGAACGAGGGCGAGGTGACCATCGAGCCGCGCGGCGATATGGTGCTGGTCACCGAAGGTCTGGATGCGAGTGCTGTGCAACGGGTGCGCGAGGCGGTGTTTCGGTAATTCCGTTTTTTCCGTTTGGCGTTTTCCATTGGCGTGACACATGCGACGTGCACTCGCTGGTCGTGCGGCACAAGAAAGCCGAAGCGCGCTGCCTCAACTCTGCGGCGGAAACGGAGAATGGAGCGGAAAACGTGTTTACTGCGGTGGCGTTCGCGGCTGCTGGGTCACGGGCGTACCGTCGCGCCGCTTGAGTTCGATGGGTCCGCCTTCGCGCTGGCGCTGCTCCTGCATCTGTCGCATCTTTGCTTCCACCGCTGCATCCGTTTCGGCCGCGACCTCTTCGACCCGCTTGCCTTCGGCATCGCGCCGTGTTGCCACCGTGACCTTGGCGCCGCTTTGCCGGGCATCCTGCGCGCGCTCGTAGTAGAAGTCCGCGGTCTCTCGGTCGCCGTCCAACTCCGCCAGGAAGCCCATATTGTTTAGCGTGAAGGCGTTCTCCGGATCGAGCCGGTAGGCCTGCTGGAAGTATTGGCGTGCGGCTTGACGGTCGTTGCGGTTCATCGCCGAAACACCTTGCAGGTTCAGGCGCGCCACCCGGGCGGAGGTAGTTTCCGACTTGGCCATGAGCTTGCGCAGTTTCTTCGCGTTCTCTGCCGCAACGGAACTGATAGGTTTCCCGCGCCAGTTCTTGTTTACCGTTACGACGATGGGCTGGTTGGATTGCATGCTGGCAGCAGCGGTGTAGTAGCCGAGGGCTGCCTCGTATTCGCCCTGTTTCTCCTTTGCGAAGCCCATGTTGTTCAACGTAAAGGGATTCTTCGGGTCGATGGCCAACGCCTTCTGGAGGACCAGATCGGCCTCAGGCGCCCGCTCCTTCAGCAGCAGGCCGCTGGCACTGACGTTGAGGCGATTGACCTCCATGCCTCGTTCGGCCGCATTGCCTGCCACTTTCGATACCGGCCTGCCTTCGACACCTCCGCTGCTGGCCAGCGCCACCGTGGCATCGGATGTCTGCTGCTGTGCCAGATCGTAGAAGCGCTGCGCGCGATCAATGTCACCCTGTAGCTCGGAGATGTATCCCAGGTTGTTGAGCGTGAAGGGATCGTTGGGATCAAGCAGGTAGGCGCGATAAAACAACTTCCGCGCCTTGTCGTAATCGTGCTTTTCTACTGCTTTGACGCCCTCGCGGTTCAGTTGCTGGACCGGCGTGGGCTTCGTGCGTTTGGGTAACGTGAGGCGAATCTGTTTGTCGCCCGCCCAGGTGAACAGCGACAGCGCCAGCACGGCCAATACAAGGCGGGCCAGGGAACGAGATAAGGCCAGCAACATGGGGCCTCCGCGGCTGCGGCGCGTAGCCGCTTTCGTCTTAATGGAAGTGTCCCGCGCGATGAGCGTTGCCACGGCGGGCGCGATTCGTGGGGAGTTGCGGGTCAGGGTGTCTGCTCCTTGCTGGCCTTCATCGGCATGACTGTAATGTCGCGTGCGTTGTAGGTTGTGCCGTTGAACAATGCGGTCAATTGGACTTCCGAACCGACCCCAAGCTCCTGGAACGCGCTGTTCCGCGGATCGAAGTGGATTTCATAGTTGCTGTCGTTGGTGCGGTTGTGGAGCGCCAGCAGGCCGCGGCTCATGTCGAGATGAGTTACCTTGCCCGCGAACTGGAACACTGAGCCCGGAGCGGCAATGATGTTGATCTCGCGCGCGACGTCCTTGCCGGGGCTAACAGGCGAAAAACGCACTCTCACCAGAGCACCGGGCCGCAGATCGGCGAGCGACGCAGTCTGATCGCCACGGCGGACGATCGTATCGCTGCCCACACGAAACACGACCTGCTGCGACGACAATTCGTCGCGCATCCGGATGCGCCCCGGTTCAAGCGCCAGCAGTTGGCCGCGTGCCTCAGCGGGATGTTGTTCATCCCGGACGCGCAGGCTTTTGGCGAATACGCGGGTACCGTCAAGGAGCGTGTCGGCGTAAATACGATCGCCCTTCTTGATGCCGAGCATGGTAGTTTCCACACTATTGCGATAGATGTGGGTGCGATCGTCGAAATAGATCTTCACACTGCCGCCGCCGAACGGCCTTACCTGGACAATCTGGCGAACACGGTCGATCTTGGCCACAATGCCGCCAATCAGGCTGGCATCGCCCGGCGGTATGGGCGCGGGTTGCAGAATGGGATCGTTGCTGTTGAGAACACCCGGGCCAGGAGCGGTTACGGTGCCGGCGCCCTGCCCGGTTCCCGTGTTCTGAGACGGCGCAGTGGTCCCGGCAGGCTCCGGGTTGTGTGGTTGCTGCGCAACGGCGATTGACCCAAGCGCCACGAGCAGCAACACGGATAGCAGTCGAAACCGTCTCATAGCGGAAGAACACTCTCCGGCGGAGTTGGATGCGGGCGGCTAGTGGTTAGTGGCTAGTGGTTAGTGGCTAGTTGGCCTGGTTGGGAGCAGTGCATGAGAGCGCGACACTTGCGCAAGTTGGCGTGGGAGAGCCGAAGGATGCGGCGACCGAGCTTAACTGACCACCAGCCACTAGCTCTGCCGATTCAGCAATACTCCAGCGGCGAACGTTACGATAGCGGCCAGCAGCCATTGAATGCGCCACAACTGTACCGCTTGCCAGTCCAGGAGCGTGGTGGCCGTGTACATGAAGCCGGTGATGACCGCCGCGATGAGGCAACCGAGTCCGGCGATGAAGGCGATCAGGGCAGGCGTGGTGAGGTGGAGTGCGTCGCGAATGATGCGTATGTCGAGGTGATGGGAGAGCCCATCGTCAGTGAAGGAGGGCTGCGGCTCGCGTTCAGTGCCGCATACGTGGCAAAACCGCGCCCCAACGACGAACTCGGTATTGCAACGGGCACAGGTTTCCGCGGAGATGGCCGGCGCCGACGAAGCCTGCTCTGGGGGCCGCCAGAATTCCTGGTCGAGGTTGTGTGCCGCTCCTGACATGGTGAGCTCCGGCTTGGGTAACGCAAGCCGGTTGCCAAACTTGTCAACAGCGGAAGTGCTTAGTTCTCAGCGGAATACGGCGTTGTGGAGCGCACTCAGACGGGCAGGCCAATGGCAGAAATTTCCGCCGGCACGGCATTTTCGCCCGCTTTTCACCTGCGCCGAGGCATGCGCACTACTTTTGGGTTGGGTTCCGCTTCTTCCCAAAAGCCCAGCAGCAGCAGCTCCGAATTGTTGAAGGTGAGGCCGGTGGGCCGCGGCGAACCATCGTTGAAAATGTGCTCGTCAAGGATGGCGTGCAGTCGGGAAATCGAGATGCCAAGCGCTTCGGCAGCTTCGCTTTCGCTGTAGAGTTCGTCTGCCGACTTGTTGAGGTTTTGCATGTGGCGCCTTTCCTGCTACTTACGATGGGCCTTTGTACCTCTTCTACTCTCTCCAGAGTATCGGTAAAATACCCATAACCCCACGGCCATGACACCTTACCGGAAGCTGCGCGGGGCAGTCTGCCTGTACTGCCTGGCCCTAATTGTTTTGGTAGTAACCGCCGCCAGTCCTGCCGTCGCCGCCAAGAAGAAGCGCTCGCCCGCGAAGGCCACGCTCAACATCCGTGCCAGCCACCTGGGTAACGATCCGCTGACGCGCAGCGGCTTCGAGCACTTCTACAACATGGAGTATGACAAGGCGACCCGTAACTTCGAGGCCGTGCTGGCGGAGCATCCGGACGATCCGTTTGCCGTGAACCATCTGCTCACGGCGGTGCTGTTCAAGGAGTTGTACCGCATCGGCGCACTGGACTCGGAAATCTACGCGAATGACAACTTCATGACGGCGCGCCAGCTTGCAGTCGATCCCCAGGTGCGGGCGCGAATACGAGAATTGACAGAGCGCTCGCTGGCCCTATCAGAAGCGCGCCTTAAGCAGAACCCGGATGACGTGGACGCGCTTTACGCGCGGGGAGTGACGCGGGCCACGCGATCCACGGCCATGGGCCTGCTCGACAAATCATGGTTCGCAGCGTTGCGCAGCGCGCTGGGCGCCCGCCGGGACCACGAGCGCGTGCTTGAGCTGGATCCAACCTACACCGATGCGAAGATGGTGGTCGGTATCCACAACTACGTGTTAGGTAGTCTTTCGTGGGCGGTGAAGGCGGCGGCTGCGGTGGTCGGCATCAGCGGAAACAAGCAGAAGGGAATCCAGTACCTTTTCGAGGCCGCACAGGGCAGTGGTGAAGCCAGCGTGGACGCGAAGATCGCCCTGTCGCTGTTTCTGCGGCGTGAACAACGTTATGCCGAGGCAATCCAACTGGTGGGCGGACTGGTGCAGGACTACCCGCGAAACTTCCTCGTCGCGCTCGAGTACGCCAATCTCCAGAATGCTGCCGGACACGGGCCTGAAGCCATCGCTGCCTATCGCAAACTGCTCGCCGCCGGCAGAAGAGGGCTCTACACCGAGCCTCGCCTGGAGCAGGCTGCTTACATGCTCGGCGAAGCCTTGCGTGGCCAGAACGACTTTACCGGCGCGGCCGCGGCGTTCGAGTCGGTTAACGACTTCTCCAACGTCGAACCTGAACTCACCGAACGCGCCGACCTGGCAGCCGGCCAGATGTATGACGTCCTGGAAAAACGCGAACTGGCAGTCAAAAAGTATCAGCAGGTAATCGCGGCCAACGACCGTTCGTGGCGCGCCGCCCTGGCGCGCAAGTACATGAAGCGCCCCTACCGCGGCCCCGAGCGCAAGAGCTGAATCAGGGATTGTGGGGAATTGCGTCGGGCGTGAACTTTCGCGCATCCTGTTACGTATCTGTGGACGAGGGAGAGCTCCATGTACTGCAACTACTGTGGCAGAACCATCCAGGATGACGCAGCCGTTTGTGCCTATTGCGGGAAGCCTGTGGCGGTGATTCCGCGGCGCGGCCTGGTCCGCCCAAGACAGGGACGCAAACTCGCCGGGGTATGCCTGGCCTTCGCCGAGTACTTCGGTCTGGACGTCAGCCTGCTACGCGTGGTGTGGTTGCTCGTCGCAATTCTCGGGTTCCCATTCGGCGTGATCGCTTACATCGTATGCTGGATTGTTGTCCCTGAAGGTCCGGCATTGCTCCCCCAAGCCCCCCAAGCGGCGCCTAGTGCGCACTCGGTACCGCAGGCGTAGAATGTTGCCGGCATGAAAGTACATTCCGGCGATGCTGACATCTACTACGACGTGTTGGGTGACGGGCCTGATCTTGTGCTGCTGCACGCATTTCCCACCAATCACAATTTGTGGCGACCGGTGGCCGAACGGTTCGCCGTGCGCTACCGCGTGGTGCTGATGGACCTGCGCGGGCACGGCGATTCCGGCGTGGGCGACGGCCCGGCCACCATGGAAAAGCACGCGGCGGACGTGGCGCGCGTGTGCGATGACGCGAGTGTTGGGAAGGCGATCTTTGGTGGCGTGTCAATCGGCGGGTATGTACTGATGGAGTTCTGGCGACGTTGCCGCGAACGCGTTGCGGCGCTCGTGCTGGCCGACACTAAAGCGCAGGCCGATACCGAAGAAGGCCGCGCTGCCCGGCTGAAGTCCGCTGAGGACGTTGAAAGAAACGGTCCCGATGCATTTCTCGATGGATTGCTGCCGCGGGCGGTGGGCGAGACCACGCGCCGGGCGCGTCCCGACCTGTTCGAGGCGACCCGCGAAATGGCGCGCAAGATGACCGTGGCTGGCATCGCCGCTGTGCAGCGCGGCATGGCAGCACGCCCCGACTCGGTACCTACGCTCGCGACGATTACCGTCCCTACGCTGCTGTTGTTCGGCGCTGAAGACGGCCTTACCACCGTCGCCGATGGGGAACTGATGTGCGATCACATCCGCGGCAGCCGCTTGGAAGTGATTCCCAAGGCAGGGCACTTCGCGGTTTTCGAGCAGCAGGATTCGGCGCACGAACTAATCCGCAAGTTCCTCGACAGCCACCGAACAGACGGATGATCCGGTGAACGGGTGATCCGGTGATCGAAAACCGGGGAGTCCTCAGGACGCAAGTTGGTGAGATCGTACTGATACAATCAAGCCGCATGGTCGATACCTTTCTTGTTCCTCAAAAGACCACCGTCACCGCCAAAGGCGACGGTCCGGTAGTTGACATCAGTGGCGCCGGAAATCGTGTCTTCCTGCTGCAACTGGAGATCACGGGAATAGTCGAGCAGGAATCGCTCGACGTCAGCGTGTTCGGCGGTCCCGATGAGCAGAACATCGGAAAAGCACCGCTGGCTTCATTCCCGCAACGGTTCTATCGCGGGCAGTATCCGTTGCTGCTCGACCTGAGCGGCCATCTTGAGGTCAAGGTGTTGCGCGCGCATTGGGAAGTAAACCGCTGGGGACGAGGTTCGGACACGCCGTGGTTTGAGTTTGGAGTGAAGGTGACGGAGGTGTCGCCCGAGCTGTTGCGCGAGCGAGAAATGCAGGCGGAATAGGGCCTGGCGTTGCATGCTGCCAGTGGCATACGCCCGGGCGGCGTACTTCGGCCGCGATCGCCGGATTGCGTTATCCTTTGAGATACTCCTCTAATAATTCCTCGGCCGCTGGCCGTACTCTTTCATCCCGGCCAGGATGCGCGTAACGATTTTGGTAACGTGGTCGGAAGGAGCCGCTTTGGACAGCATTGGGATTAGACCCGCGCGCAACGTCGCCGGCAGCCTGCGCCTGCCCGGCGATAAGTCGATTTCGCATCGCTACGCCATGCTGGCGGGCATCGCCGACGGGTGCTCGACCCTGGAGAACTTCGCGACTGGCGCGGATTGCGCGAGCACGCTGGCCTGCATGGAAGCGCTCGGCTGTGAAGTGGAGCGCCGCAGCGGCAAGGAAACGGGCGCCACCGTAGTCGACATCGAAGGCGAGGGCCCACGCCTGCGCGCACCCAGCGGACCGCTGGACTGCGGCAACTCCGGCTCCACAATTCGCATGTTGTCCGGCATCGTGGCGGGGCAGGACTTTACCTGCGAGATGGTAGGCGACGCCTCACTCTCACGGCGACCCATGGCGCGTATCATGCAGCCGCTGCGACAGATGGGGGCGGAGATCACGGCCAACAACGACCGGCCGCCGTTGCGTATCCGCGGGGGCAAGCTGCGCGCGATCAACTACACGCTGCCGGTGGCGAGCGCGCAAGTGAAGACCTGTGTGTTGTTTGCCGGGTTGCTCGCGGAAGGGACCACCGAAGTTGAAGAACCGCTGCGCACCCGCGATCACGGGGAGGTGGCGCTGCGCGCCTTTGGCGCCACCGTGGGGAACGTGGACACGCGCAGGTTGCGAATTCACGGCGGCCAAAAGCTCCGCCCCATACACGCCGTCATCCCGGGCGATATCTCTACGGCGGCATTTTTCCTGTGTGCAGCCGCGCTGTTTCCGGATTCAAACCTCGTGTTCGAGAACCTGCTGCTGAACCCCACACGTGCGGCGCTGCTGGATGTGCTGCGTTCACTCGGATTGCAGATTTCCGTGCTGCACGTTGCAGAGCAACATGGCGAGCTCGCGGGCGCAATCCAGGCACGCTACGGCGGCCTTGCCGGTCTGAAAATCGCGGGAGCAGCTTCGGCGGCGTTAATTGATGAGCTGCCGGTACTTGCGGCGATTGCACCGTACACCCGAGAGGGCATTGATGTCCGCGACGCCCGCGAGTTGCGGGTGAAAGAGTCGGACCGAATCGCCGCCGTGGCCGCCAACCTGCGCGCCATGGGCGCCGAGGTCGAGGAACGAGAGGACGGTCTGCGAGTGCCCGGCAACCAGCGCCTGCACGGGGCGGAATTGCAGTCGTTCGACGATCACCGAATCGCCATGGCGTTTACGATTGCTGCCTTGAGGGCCGAGGGCGATTCCGTGATGCACGGCGCTGATGCGGCACGGATCTCATTCCCTGAGTTCTACAGCACGCTGGAAAAAGTGGTGGAGCGTTAGTGTCTGCTGCCCGGCGAAGTGCCGCTTCGCCGCCCGGCTGTCCACATTGACAGCCCACCCCTGCCTACCTCGATACATCAAAGGTATTCAGTTCCCACACGCAAATTATTGCGATCGCCTGTCCCCGCAGTGGGTCGGGCCAGAACGTTCGAGTAAGGAGAAGATCCACTGATGAGACGTGTAAGAGCACTGACGATCGTGCTGGCAACCCTGGCGTTAACCATGGCGGCCGCGCCTGCGGCATTTCCGCAGAATAACTGCCCATTCAGGGCCGGCAACTGCAACATCCTACCAGATACCCCGAGTCAGGCATTGAGCGCAGGCGCGAATTCAGTGCCGGCAAGGGGGCAAACAGCGAGTCTGCTGCCGGCGGCTTCGTCGGCGGTAGTGGAGTCCAGCGCGTTTCCAGCAAACGGCGGGGGCGGTCAGGCTGGCGGCGGAGGAGACGACGACAACCGGGACCATTTTGAACTCGGTGTGTTCGCCGACTACGTCCGGCTGCGGCATGCCGACACGGGCTTCTGGGGGCTGGGCGGCCGTATCGGCTTCGGTGTGGCTCCGCACGTCAACCTCGAAGCGCAGATGGCGTACGATTTCGAGCGAAACGTCACCACTACCGGGACAGTGTTGGGTACAGCCTTCACGCAGAGGAATGGATTACGTCTGTTGCATGGGACCTTTGGGCCGTTGGCCTGGTTCGGTTCCAAGAGCGCGCGTGCCTTCTTGTTCGCAAAGGGCGGATTCCTAAACTTCAGTGTGTCGGGCGCAGCGCCCGTGAGCGGCTTCACTACCGCGCTAGACAACTTCACCGAGGGTGATACGAATGGCGTGTTCTATCCGGGAGGCGGCTTTGCCTTCAGCGCTGGGCCGATCGGACTGCGGGTTGATGTCGGAGACTTGATGTACATTGACAACGGCGCGAACCACAACCTCGTGGTGCAGTTCGGCCCCACACTGCGCTTCTAGGGACGGCACCGTCCTGCCAGCAGGGAAGAGCGGCTTGGGCGGCTGCTCTTCCCTTGCGCTCCGTCGCAAACTTCCATAAGCGCCCGCCAGTTCTTGCGGCGTGCTGCCTATGTTACGATTGATGCGGGCGCGTGGGTGCGTAGCTCAGCTGGTAGAGCAATGCCCTTTTAAGGCATGGGTCGCAGGTTCGAATCCTGCCGCACTCACCAAGCTTACCCCTGCCTGCTTTCAGTAGCTTCCGCCTTCAACACGCTTCACGCCGAACGTGTGTACAACAGAAGTAGTTCACCCGATTTCCCGCATGAAGGACAAACCTCAGGTCCATGCGTGCGTGAAAAGTGCACATAGTGGATAATCCTGTCGAGGTGAGGTTCAAACGGTCCGAAACCGGCGCACACGAAGCACTGGAAATTGGACGCCATCTCAGGGTGAGTGTATACCGTCATTCTTTGAAAGGGCACGCCTTCAGGCGTGCTGTACGGGACGGTACGGACCCGGCTTTAACCGTGGAAGGACAAGTTCCCCTCAGGCCTAAGGCCTTTTTTCAGCTATTCGGCACGGCTGAAAGCCGTGCCCTTTCAAGGATCGGGATACACCTTCACTGAAAATGCTG
>JBHGBA010000047.1:0-45660 GCA_041946775.1 Terriglobales bacterium | reverse complement strand
CGACGCGGAAGAAGATGCGCGCTATGGGCGGAATGGCAGGGACGACGAACTGCCGGCCGAACTGCAGCGCCGGGAAGAGCGCTTAAAGCGGATTCGTGCGGCCAAGCGGGCGCTGGAAGAACGGGCGCGGCAGGAGGCCGCAGCCCAAGCCCAGGAGCAGCCGGGCCAGAACGACACCGAAGGAAACAAGCCAGCTAAGCCGGAAGAGAAGGTTAAGCCAGAAGAGAAAGCCCAGTACAACTTCACCGATCCGGAACCGCGCATTCTGAAAGGGCCGGACGGGATCCTGCAGGGATACAACGCCCAGATCGCGGTGGAACCGGTGTTGCAGTTGATCGTGGGGCAGGCGGTGGTGCAAGCGGCCAATGATAAGAAACAACTGCTACCGATGATGGCCACGGTCGAGGAACAATCGGGACAGAAACCCAAGCAGATACTTGCCGACAGCGGGTACACGTCGGAGGCGAGTCTCAAGGGAGTGGCAGAAGCCAACGTCGATGCCTACTTGGCCGTGGCTCGCGATAAACACAATCAAAGACAAGGGCCCTGTCCTCGGGGACCGCTGCCCAAAGGGGCGACGCGCACGGAGCGCATGTGGCGGAAACTCCAGACCCAAGCGGGCCGGGCCATCTACGCGGCGCGGAAAGCTATTGTGGAACCGGTGTTCGGACAGATCAAGCAAGCACGCGGATTCCGGCAGTTCTTGTTGCGCGGTCTGAAGAAAGTACAGGGGGAATGGGCCTTGGTCTGCATGGCCCATAATGTTTTGAAACTCCATCGGGTGGTTTGCAAGTAACCTCCTGGGGCAAGCTGCCTGCGGGCAGGGCAGAAGTAAATGGGCGGACTCGCAGCCCAAGCACCCCCGTCCACTGCCGAACCGGCGGCGATTCCCAGCGGCTGTTGCCACATTCCTCAAGAGCAGCCTGCCGGGATTGTTGCAGACTTACTCAGACGGGCTCCTAGGGGGGCTTGGGCGCAAGATCCACGCCGCTTCCAATACGACTACATCATTGAATCGGGTGTGCGGATAGGTGCTGAAGAAGAGGCGTACCTCGAATTCGAGGGAACGGTGTTCCGCTGGATCAACGGAACGGCGGAACGGAATGCGATCATCAGTATGCCTGTCGAGAAGATGGGTGACCATTCCACAGAAGTCGCTCGGCTCAACCGACTGCTCTCCGCATTGTCGTGGCATCAGAAGGTCCCTGTGACCAAGCAGTGGGGCGCGGTAGGACCGCGCCGTGGCTTTCCTGTCGTCTATGGTCCACGAATGTCTGGTGGCGTTCAGGTCGATGTCCAATACGTCCAGAGCGATCTCGCACGGCAGCGCACACCAGAGCAGTGGTTCGCGCTGGCATTATTCAGAGAGGGATCGAACTCGCGAAGCAATTTTTATTCGTTTCTCTGCTTTTATAAGGTGCTTGGATTCGCAATGAAAGACCGCAAGCAGAGGAGCGATTGGATCAACAACATGGCTCCCAAGCTCTCTTTTCAGAAAGAGCGCATTGCGAAGATTCTCACGGCTAATGCCGATTTGGAAACGTATCTGCGCGACGCGGTGAGGAATGCGATCGAACACGTTTGGCATAAGCCGATCTTGGATCCCGATAATCCAGCCGATGAAGAGAAGATCAATAACGACGTCCACGTGATCGAAGACCTAGCGCGACTAGCGATCGTGAACGTCCTCGGGTTATCGTAATAGGGGCGGAGTTTAAGAGGCTTCGCTCCGCGGCATCGGATGTAATGATGCAAATTGTTTGCTTGGGATGGGGATCTGCGCTCAGTAGGAATGCACGACATCGGTGGTTGGCTGTCCTCCAGAATCCCCGAAGTTTAGGCTTGCAAGCGGTGAGGCGTGTCTTGTAAACAGCTTAGGAGAGCGCTGCTCTGACTCTTAATCAGACGTCTCCATCGATTTCTGCCGCGCCCATCAGTCTTTTCAACGGATTACGGACCACAATTTACGCCCTACTGGTTTTCGGTCAGTAGTGATCGTCTGACACCCGCTTCCAGTCATTGGGACGGCAGCCCAGGGGCAAGGCAGTTAGGCCGCGGTTAACAGAATGCGGGGTTCGGCGACTCAAGACCCGGTGCCGAGGTAGCCGGCATAGCCAGCGATGGCGGCGGAGAATGTCAGCAAGGCAAGACCGACCACGAGCCGGCGGACGGTGGCGTTGCTGGTACCTTTCCACTCACCAAGCATGAGTCCGAGAAGTTGACCGAAGAATATTTGACTTGCCATCAGAACGGCCCAGCCGATGTAAGACGTTTTGCCCATCTGCGGTTCTCCCGTTTTGAAGGAGACAAACTGCGAACACCAGATAGCTCCGGCCAGGCCGGCGAAGAGCAAGTTCGGGATTACAGGTGCGCACTTCTTCACATAGTCTCCCGAGGTCTTATTCCTAAGGTTCAAGAGCACACACCAAGCGCCGTTCACGACAAATCCGCCCAGCAAGACCACGACCAGCACGGGCATACCGGCCCAGATAGCGGAACTCGCAGGCGCTATGGACAGGGCCAGCTTCTGAATTTGCGGCCCGCCTTGGAGGCCGAAACTCATCCCCGAACTCATCAGCCCCGAAAAGATAGCGACCAGCACTCCTCGTTTGAAATTGAATTCCGCAACCGCTTTCGTCTTTTCCTCTTCGCGCAGCTCGCCTTCCTTCGACATGCCCGCCAAGCCGACGAAAACAATTCCCCCAACCGACACGGCGGCAGCAACAACGGAAACGATGCCCGCAGCGGTTGTGAACATGCTGGCAATGGCTGCCTTGCCTTTGAGCATTGGTGGGATCAGTGTGCCGGCGGCGGAGGTCAAGCCCGCCCCCATAGCCAAGCCCAAGCCCACACCGAGATACCGTATCATCAATCCCCACGTGAGCCCTCCGAATCCCCAGATAGCGCCACATGCGAGACAATATGCGATCTCGTTTCGAGGAGCAGCCTTCAGAACAGGAATAAGATTCGGGCAGGTAAGGACAGCGAGGAGCCAGGGCACGAGTACCAATCCAAAGATGGCGTAAACGAGCCAATAACTTTCCCATGCCCAGTTCTTCACGTTCTTAAATGGCAGATAGAACACGGCCCCTGCCAATCCGCCAAGCGCAAAGATCAGAATTCCCACGGCGGGATTTGCCGTGGTCTCGGGCGAAACTTGCATGTTGTTCTCCCAAACAAGAGGTGAGAAACCATGTTAGGACTGGGCCGCCGACCCACCCTGTCGAGCTCTTCGCCACGACTATGCATGGCTCGAACAAGCGGCCTGACGATTCGAGAGTACCGTCTCTTCGTAACGTCTGATTTCCTGGAACCACCCCGCGCCAGTGGGAACGCCCTTCTGCAGACAGTAGTAATCCCACACCGCCGCCCACGGCTGGCTCTTCTGTTCCTCCAGCGTTACCAGACGCCGGGTGAAATCCCGGTTGAGTTCGCTGCAACGCAGCGCATCAAGCCCTTCCAGGAGCGCGATCAAAAGCGCTTTTAGCATGTTGCGAGTGCCGATGACCCAGGCGGCGACGCGATTGATACTGGCATCGAAATAATCTAGGCCGATGTGGATCCTGTCCAGCTTGCCGCTTCGAACAATCTCTTTTGCGATCGCTTGAAGCTCATCGTCCAGAATCACGACGTGGTCGCTATCCCAGCGAACCGGACGGCTGACGTGGAGAAGGAGGGCGGGACAGAACATCAGAATCGAGGAAATCTTGTCCGAGATGACTTCTGTCGGATGGAAATGCCCTGAGTCAAGGGTCACCGCCTTCTGGCGCGACACCGCGTAGCCCAGGTAGAACTCGTGCGACCCGACGGTATAGCTTTCGGCCCCGATCCCGAACAGCTTGGCCTCAACCGAGTCCAGATGGAGCTTCGGATCGAGCAGTTCGGCGAAGATCTTGTCCAGTGAATCAGCCAGCAATTCGCGGTGAGCGGCACGATTGACGGGAATATCTTTATAACCATCGGGGATCCAGAAGTTGGTTACAGTCGTGCTGCCCAACTGCTTACCCATCTCGGCGCCGATCTTACGACAGGCGATGCCGTGTTCAATCCAGAAGTCGCGAATCGCCTTGTCAGGATGAGCCAGTGTGAAGCCGTCGGCCGCTTTAGGATGAGAAAAGTACGTAGGGTTAAAGTCCATTCCCAATCGATTGCTCTTCGCCCAGTCAATCCAGCTCTGAAAGTGCTTAAGTTCGATTTGATCACGGTCGATGAATTTGCCGCCGTTGTCGAGATAGCAGGCGTGCAGGTTCAGGCGATGCCTGCCGGGAATGAGGCTAAGCGCTTTCTCGAGATCGGCGCGAAGTTCGGCAATGGTGCGCGCCTTGCCCGGGTAGTTGCCGGTGGTCTGAATGCCGCCGCCAGAGAGCTGAGAACCCGCGGTTTCGAAGCCACCCACGTCATCTCCCTGCCAGCAGTGGAGCGAAATCGGAATCGTTTCGAGCTTCTTCATTGCAGCATCGACGTCCACGCCTGTTTCTGCGTATTGCGCTTTTGCGATTTCGTAGGCCTGCGTTTGCTTCTCTTCCGTCATTGGTTTCTCCTGTTTTTCCCAGCGCTCCAAATTGTCTGCTAGTGCGTGGCTGCGCTCGCAGCACTCGCGTCGACGTAAGCAGAGGCAAGAATTCCTGCCCAGTGCGCCACAGCATCGGCGTGCGCACCTTTAGCTTCGCTGTAAGCGCCTTCAAGCGCGGCAATCTGGATGGCAAGATTACCTACGGTTGAACTTTCAACGCAGCCGCTGAGGACTTCCATGCCCGTCGTTTCCGTGGTCAGGCGATTGAGCAACGCGTTCCTGCTGCCACCGCCAACGATGAACAGCCGGCTCAGCTTCTTGCCCGTAATCGCACTGACATCCTTCAGCACGTCACCATAACGGGCGGCGAGACTATAGAAGATAAGGTTAGCCATCGCCGGGGCATATTCCGAAGCCTCAGAAAGCGCTGGTTTGCCGGCGCGAAGGCGCTGCGCATTGATGCGCGCCGGCATGTTGCCCGGCAACAGCAAGTCTGGATCATCTACATCCAGCAGGGCGTCGGGCGCAGGCAGGTTGCGGCAGGCGGCCACGAGATCGCCAATTGCCCAAGTCTTGCCGTCTCGCTCCCATTCATTCATGCACTGGCGGAGGAGCCACATGCCGTTCACATTTTTCAGGAAGCAGATATTGCCGCCGACACCGCCCAGGTTCGTGTAGTTCTTGCCGCGGGCCTCCGCGTTGACGCAGGGCGCCTCGAGAACGGTACCGACCAGCGACCACGTGCCGGAGCTTATGAATGCCCAGTCATCGCCGGTCGCTGGAATGCCGGCGATTGCGGATGCCGTATCGTGACACGCCGGGAGGATCAACCGCGTGTCGCTGAATGCCGGCAACTTACTCAGCGGACCTTGCAGTTTTCCGATAATCGTTCCGGGTGGAACGAGCGGCGGCGCGGCACTGATGTCGAGAGCAAGCGCATCAAAAATCTGTTTACACCAGGTTCGTTGGCCCAAAGTTACGAGTTGGGTATGAGTAGCGTTTGTATATTCAGCGGCTCGTCGACCACCGAGCCATTCGGTGACATATTCTGGAAGGGTAACCCAGGGCGCCGATGGGAGAACTCCACGCATATTATCGGCATAGAGTTGATAAACCGTGTTGAAACGCAATAACTGAACGCCGGTTAACTCATACAACAAGTCAGGCGAAATACATCGGTGGACCTGTTTCTCAGCTTCAACATTACGCTCGTCGCGGTAGCAGAAAGGGTCTGCCAATGGCCTTCCATCTTGGTCCAAGCGCACATAATCCACAGCCCAACCGTCCACGCCGATTGCCGCGATGCCTTCCTGAGCGATACCGGCACAAGCCCGCAGCCCAATCTCCATGCCCGCCAAGATCTTGTCCAAGTTCCAAGTCAGGCCAGCGGGTCCCTCAACCGCGTCATTGCTGAAACGGTGTATGAGGTGAATTTGTGGGCAGCCATCGATCCACCGAAGGAGCGACACCCGACAGCTCTCCGCTCCCAAGTCCACGGCAACGAGCGCTTGGCCATCCCCAGGTAACAAGGCGCGAGTTGGTTTGTCAGCAGAACGGGTGGTCTTTGGGCAAGGATCGTACACCGCTGGAGCATTTGATCGGGTAGTCGTCACCGGAGACCTCTGAACCTAGTTCAGTATCAATATTCAACAACGATGTGGAATACATTGCAATAGAATAGTAATTTCAATAGAGAATCACTCTGATTGATCGCCAGCTTTTAGCGGGGTGCAGCGGGCCGCAAAAACGTCAGCCGCGGATTCCCGGAGGGGATTCCTATTCGGGTTCGAGTAAAGAAACTAAACTTTTACAGCGTCGGCCGTCTTCAGAGACTTGGCCGTCACCAATCTGTGGTCGACGTAGTTGTAAGGTGGAATCAATTCGCCTCGCACAACGGCAAGTCCAAGCTGAATTAAACGCGGTCCATAGGTGTCCACTTCATGCGACACCGAACCAATATATGGGGATCCCTCGATGCGCATGGCATCGAGTGCTTCTGGGAGGCAGTCCTGCCCAACAATGGCAACTTGCTTGTCACGCTTCAACTCCTTGATGGCCTCAAGCGCGCCTAAGCCACTGGTATCCGTCGCGGCAGCAACAAGTGTAGTGTGATGCTTCGGATGACGGCGCAAAAATTCGAGCGTGACCCGGTACCCCTTTTCGCGCATCCCGCGTGCGTCGATGCGGACAAACTTCTCAACCCCAATTTTCGGCAGTCGGGAACGGATTCCTTCGAATGCGCCGGTAATGCGCCCCTGCACCAGAGGACCCGCATCCTCCAGGTCCAAGCCGAGAACGTGGCTTACCTGGCCCTTCCAATTTGCGATCGCATGATCCGCCAAACATACGCCTGCTTCGAAGCCGACACGGTAATTGTCAACACCGAAGAAAGTGGCGTGGGGGTGAGGAATATCAACGGCGATCAGAGGAATACCGGCGCTGTGTATTTTGTCGGCGATGACCGGCGCCACTGCCTGGTCAATCTGGAACTCGATCACGAGATCAACTTTGCTGTCGACAAAGATGTCTGCATTCTTCACGGCAGTTGCCGCGTCGTAGCGATTGTCCAGCACGAGCAACTCTACTCCATTCGAGGCGGCTGCCGTTGTGAGACTGCGCGTGACAGCCTCGGAGAAGGGCATCTCTGCCGATTGACTACCAAAACCGAACCGGACTTTTCGAGGGCGCGCCGCGAACCTGTAATGCCCATTTACAGTCTGGGCCAGGTAGCCGCGGTGAGTGAGGGTCTTAACAATGCGGTACACCGTAGCTTTTGAAATGCTTGTACGCCGCCAAATTGCCTCCACCGAGAGTGGCTGGTTCTCTCTCTGTAGCAGTTCAAGGACGTCCAGCGCCTTTGAAAGCACTGGAATGTGATACAGCTGCTTGAGTTTGGCTTCGGGCATTTTCCTCATCCATTCCGGGAAGACTGTATCATCCCCAGTCCCGCCGGTGGTTCCTGCACAAGGGCCGTCCTTAGCGTTCGTGTTTGAGTAGCTTAACGGGCTTTACCTGCACGCCATATCAATAGGTAATCACTTCAATACAGACATTAATTGTATATCAAAACATTTTCTCTTGACAATGCAAAATATCGGAACTACAGTCCGGTTCGCAAATGAGAACTGCCTTGGGGCGACAGAAGGCAGGACGACGGAGTTGAGGCGATGACGCATAGCAGAACAATGTTAGTCGTATTCGTATTCATACTCACGGTTGTGGCCCCCGTGGCGTTGATTGCGCAGAATTCAAGCGCAGTCGGCGACGTCACCGATCCCAGCGGTGCCTTTGTGCCCCAGGCGCAGGTTACCGCGATTGATCAGTCCACCAGCTTGAAGCGTTCGGTTGTGGCTGACTCGTCTGGCCGGTTTACATTTGCGAATCTGCCGATTGGGACTTACACGTTCCAAGCCACACGAGATGGGTTCGCGCCGACGATTATGCGCGATGTAAGGCTTGAAGTCGGCCAGGTTGTGCGCGTCAACCTTCCCCTTCGACTTGCAACCCAACAAGAACAAGTGATAGTCAGTGAAAACCAATTGGCTCTGGATACGGAAACGTCCGATCTCGGTCACGTGATAAACAATACGATCATCAACAGTCTCCCGTTGAACGGCCGTGACTTCACAAAACTAACGCTTCTGGCGCCCGGCGCGCAGGCGAACGTCGAAGGCAATCTCAGCGGCGGCGTCGTAATCAACGGCCAGCGCTCGACCAGCAACCGCTACCTCATTGACGGTGCAGACACCACCGTCGGCGGCGGTATGTTTGCCTACCGGACACCCGGAAGCGGGACGGTGCAGGGCGCATCGGGAACTGGTTCAGCGCTCGCCACGGTTGATGCGATCGAGGAATTCAAGGTCCAAACGGGCAATTACTCAGCCGAATTTGGACTGGTCAGCGGCGGCACCATCAACATCGTGACGAAGTCAGGCACGAATCAGTTTCACGGCGCGCTGTACGACTATCTCCGCAACGCCCGACTGGATGCCAACGACTACTTTTTGAACCAGGCCGGCATCGAGAAGCCGCCGTTTACGTATAACAATGTCGGTGGCATGATCGGTGGACCGATTATCAAGAATCGTACGTTCTTCTTTGCCACGTTCGAGCACATGCAAGAAGTGTTCAGCCGTGCCGTTAACGGGACGACACTCGGCGTGGGTGCCCGCAATGCGGCTGACCCATCTGTCGCGCCACTGGTGAGGTTGTTCCCGTTGCCCACCGGTTCGGACGATGCCGACGGCTATACAGCCCCATACGTCGGAGTCTCGCCGAGCAGCGGACGTGAGAACGATCTGTCTGTTCGAATTGACCAACAGTTCTCCGATAAGGACCGTCTAACCGGCCGCTATACTTTCAGTGATTCAAACGCGCTGATCGGCGGTAGCTTGGGTGCCTTTCCTCTTGCGTTGCAGACGATAAAGGCGCGCATTCAGACGTTCTCGTTGTCGGAAACGCACATTTTCAAACAAAATCTCCTGAATACAATCACGCTAGGTTTTGCCAGGAATTCAGGAAACATCTACGCCGAACTGCACGCCGGCCCGGATACGGACGGCATTCCCATCGGTGCGGATGGTCAGCCGGTGCTCCCGCAGGTAGCTATCCTGCCTGTGAGCCTGCGTGGAGGCAGTTCTCCGCCACAGATCTCGCACATTAATGACTTCAGCGTGCGTGAGCAGGTGGCCTATACCAGGGGGAAGCATGACCTGCGTTTCGGCGTGGATTTCCGTCGCATACAGGACAACCTGCTGAACTATGCCAACAGCGCGGGGCTGATGCTGTACTTGACCGTTCCAGATTTTATTGCCAACCGTCCGTTCTTCTTCAACAATTTCGTCGGTAACCTGCACCAAGGGATTCGCTTTAGCAATTTCGCTCCCTATGTCCAGGACAATTGGCGGGTAACGCCGAAACTGACTGTAAACTTTGGCTTGCGTTACGAGTTGAACACAGTTCCGACCGAGGCGAATAACCGACTCCGCAATATCGATCAGATCACGGATATTGCAATATCCACCCTTGGCGCCTTCGGAGCGGACCTCTACAAGGGAGACCACAACAACTTCGCGCCGCGCATCGGCTTTGCGTGGTCGCCAACGAACACCACGGTGATTCGGAGCGGCTATGGAATCTTTTACGAAACCCCCACGCAGCTTGCGGGTGCACTGTTTTTCAATCCTGGCATCACGGCCATGAACCTGGTGTTCGGCCCGCCACTCGGGGGCGCAGCCCGTTTCCCGATTGATCCTGCCTTGCTTGTGGCAACCCCGTCGCCGGACCCGCCATTTACTAACAGTGTCGTCATCGATCCCAGCATTCGCAACGCCTACTCCGAGGCCTATAACGTCAACGTCCAACAATCCATCGGGAAGGCGACCACAGTAAGTGCTGCGTTTGTTGGTAATCGCGGGAAGAAGCTATACCGACAGCGAGTGCTGAATCTGCTGGCTGCTGGGCAAGTAACACCGCCTAACCCTAATTTCCCAACCGGTGGCATCACGCTGATAGACAACAGCGCCAATTCGGATTACAAAGCGTTTCAAGCCAGCGTGAAGGAGCAATGGGGGAAGAGATTAGAGGCGACATTCGCTTACACGTATGCTCATTCGAAGGATGACGTCAGCACGACCGGAGGCTACGGCTCCGTAAACTCGAATGTTTTTCCAACGAACCCGGACAACTTACGTGCGGACTGGGGACCGAGCGATTTTGACCTACGCCACAATATTGCCCTCAGCTTCACATACCAACTGCCAACCGAGCGATTCCGCGGCGTTGCCGGCACTGCTCTCGGGGGTTGGTCAATCAGTGGCATGCTCGCTCTCCACACAGGCTTTCCTTACACTCCGCTTCTGGGTGCAGGAACTGTGGCCAATGGCGATCCTAACTTGGCCAGCGGCGAGCGCCCGGATATCGTCCCCGGCGTGCCGCTGTATATAGAATCGAACAACGGGTTACCCCAGGTGGCAAATCCGGCAGCTTTCGAATGTCCCGGAGGCGGTCCGATTTCCGCTGGTTGCCCTGTAAACGGGATATTCGGCAACGCCGGTCGCAACATGCTTCGCGCTCCGGGCTTCACGCAGTTCGACATGAGCATGGCCAAGGACTTCCGGTTCACGGAACGCATGGGTCTGGAATTTCGCGCCGACTTCTTCAACATCTTCAACCACCCCAATTTTGCCAATCCGGGCGCGACCAGAACGAACGTGCTTACAACTCCGGACTTTGGGAAGGCCACGGCGATGGCGAACTTCAATTCGACTGGTCTCGGACAGTTCTTCAACAGCGGTGGGCCTCGCAATATCCAATTTGCTCTTCGCTTCCGCTTCTAGTCCTGATTGCGGGACCAGTCGATCATTGGGACATGGTCGCCTGGCTTTTTGGAAAGGACTGAACTATGTGGCGCACGAAGAGAGAGACACTGAAGCAGAGAGAGAGACTACTGCACACATCTCGATTGCTGGTCACGCTTTGTCTACTGCTGGCCGGAGTGCTGTCAGCGAATATGTCCGCTACAACGCCGGTTTTTCGCAAGGGAGTCACATTAGCGGGCGACCCAAATGTATTTATCCAAAACAACTTCGCCGAGTTACAGCGAATCCTCGATGCTGGAGCAGGCGTAATTGGTTACAACCTCCCGTGGTTTGCCGCAACCCAACCCTGCCCGACGTGCGAGGCTCAAAGACCGTCAAATCCGCGTGATTGGAACGATCCAGTCTACGCAGCGAGCGAGGCTGTCCAGAATCTGGACAGAATCTCGAACTACATTGCGCAGCATGGGAACGGTGCATTCTTAATGGTCATTACCTTCGGGACGCCTGGCTGGGCCGCGTGCCCAGGAGATCCAACCGGTCCTGCTCAGCCTTACTATCCTCCCCAGAATGCCGCCGACTACGGGGACTTCATGTACGCGATGTCAGAGAGGTACCGGGGCACCCACGTCTCCAATTTGGGCATCGCAATCGGGTTCGTACGTGACTGGATCGTCTACAACGAAGTGAACTCGCCCAGTTGGTGGCGCAACACGGCCTGCAACACGGCCAACCTAGACCCCGTCTACTATTACGGCGGTTCGCTGAATCAGGCGTACACCAATGTTCATCATCTCCCCTCGAGCTCCGGTGTCCGGGTCCTGGCCGGCGCCTTCACTTCGTATCACCATGTAGACTATACAGGTACTCCTGGGCTACGCATTTCAACGAGCTACACAGATTGGAAGACACACACAGACAACGGGGACGCAAACGCAGCATGGATAAGTCCACTCGATTTTGTCCAGCGGATGCATGACTACAACCTGCAATTCGACGCAATCGCGTTGCACCCGTATGCACCGCGGATATACGACAACCCCTTAGCCCAACCGCCCACGGGAGCGGTGTCCCTGGGCAATCTGTCGTCCATGCTCTCTCTGCTGCAATCATTGTGGCCAAATGATGAGGCGAAGTGGCACCTAACTCTGACCGAGTACCACCAGCATTCGTATTATGGCGACACCTCTCTGGGATTCGATCATGTGTCAGGTGTACCTTGCCCCAACTACTTTTGTGCCCAAACCAGCGAAGCCAACCTTGCTTCATTTCTTCAGTGGGCTTATGGAGACAGCGGTTCGCGCAAACCGTACGTCGACTATCTGATCTGGACGATGTGGCAGAACGTAAACCCGTATCCCGGTGGAATCGTACGCGCCGACCTGAGTGACAAGAACGAAGGACTTGGGGGAAACAGTGTTCGTAGTGCATTTGCAGCTATTCAGCCGTAGTAATCGCCTCCTTGCTGATTGGGAACGACGCGACGAGCGTCCTTCCGCTTTCTGTACGCGAAATCATATGGAGAGTGCAACCTCATGATCTCGGTCTCTCCCTCAATCGCGAATATCAAGGCCTTGTGCCTGCTGTTGGTCATGATACCGGTCGTAGCGAATGCGAGTCCGGAGGGAATCCGCAGCGACGACGCTCCTCAGACGCGTGTCATCTGGGAGGCGAACTGGATCTGGCCGTCGTTGCGCGATGTGTCTCCGCACAGCAATCAGTTCGTGCGCTTCCGAAAAACATTCCCACTTGAGAAGATGCCTTCGGTCGCCCGTGTTGTGATATTCGCGGACAGTCGATATCAGCTATTCGTGAATGGCAACTTGGTCGGACGTGGCCCGGCGCGTGCGCCTATTTACTACGGTTACTACGACGTGTTTGATGTCACTCATTTCCTGCGTCCCGGGAAGAACGTAGTTGCTGCCGAGGTCCGGTGGTTTAATGCGCCGATGGGCTTTTATCGCCAACTCCCCGGAGCGCCAAACCACGGTGGGCTGCTTTGCCAGATCGAACTGGGCAACGGCGAAAATCGACAGGTGATGGCCTCCGACGAGACGTGGAAATCCAGTGAGAACGAAAGTATTCGTTTCGGCCAACCGACCATCAATGGAGCGTTACCGGAAATCGAGGTCGTGCGCGGAGAGCTTGCCGAGCCGCACTGGACGCTGCCCGAATACGACGACACCCTGTGGTTTCCCTCTGCGCGCACCAAGACGCAATTTGAGCTGAGCACGCCTCCCGCTGAACCGTTCTCTCACCTAGAACCCCGTCCCATGGGTTATCCGATTGAAACACGGATCGCGCCAGCCAAGGTGGTGGAAGCCGGAATTACGCAGGAGCGAAACTACAATCCCGGACTTTCGGCTTCCGGCCGAAGTGGCGGATCAACGCCTGTGCTTTCCACCGATATGGTTGATTTCGGCAAGTACGTGGCCCAGGAGCCACACGAGCGCGTTCCCGGTTTGCTGCCGAATGCCGCCGCGCTTACTTCCGCCGCCCGCGAGCAGTTGGCGACTCTGCAGGTTGAAAACAGCAAGACTGCATACGTGATATTGGACATGGGACGCGAGGTCGCCGGGTATCCGGAAATTACGATTGAGGCTCCAAGGGGGGTACGTGTTGACTTGGCCTGGAGTGAGCGCTTGGTCAACAACCATGTGGCGGCAGACGAGCCCGGAGGAAACTATGTGGCGCGATACTTCACTCGTGCCGGCAGACAGACTTGGACTCTCTGGGGTTGGCACGGCTTCCGTTTTCTTGAGCTGCGGTTTAGCAACGCTGCCCAAGCAATCAAGTTCCGCGCAGACGTCATCTTCAGCACTGCTCCCCTGCGCCATGACGGCGCGCTACAGACGTCAAACGAAACTCTGAACGAGCTCTGGAAAATGGGAGCATACACGTGGCAGCTCTCGACGCTCGACGGAATAATGGATACGCCCACACGTGAGCAACGTCAGTGGGTGGGCGACGGCGAAGTGCAATTATTGGTAAATAGCGTCGCAAACGGCAATACCGACATCGGACGCAAGTTCCTGCTCGATACGGCACGTGACCAACGGCAGGATGGCGCCATTCCTTCGGTAAGTGCGCACGGCTACGCCGACACTTGGGTAATTGTTGACTACATGTTCTCGTTTGTGAACGCCGCACATCATTACTATCTGGAAACTGGCGACCGGGCGCTGCTCGAGGAGATCTACCCGAACATCATCCGCACCATGCAGTGGTTCCGCCGCATGCAGCAGCCAGACGGCTACCTCGGCGCGATGCCCTACTGGGTATTCCTCGATTGGTCGCTTCCAGACAAGAAGGGCGTAAGTTCAATCCTGAATGCCCTCTACGTTCACGCGCAGGAAAACGCGGCCGAACTCGCCGATGCGATGGGCGACAAGAAGGGTGCGGCGAGGCTTCGCTCCGACGCCAATCGAATTCGAAGCACCTGGCACAAGCGTTTTTGGAACCCTTCTCGGGGCCTCTATGTTGACGCCGTGTTCAACGGCCAGCAGAGCGAGCATGTAAGCCAGCTCGCGAATGCCGACGCTGTCCTCTTCGGGTTGGCCCCGAAAGAGTTAGTGCCTTCCATTCTCCAGCGGATCACCGACCCACAAACACTCAAAACACAGGCGCTCGATGCGACAACGCTAAAGCTGGCGCAGGCGCCGGGGCTTGACTTCAGCCGCGATGTTGTGCAGGCGCAGACGTACGGAATGTATTTTTTGCTGCAGGCACTGGCCCAGAACGGCATGGAAGGGAAGGCCTTCAGTGAAATTGTGCGGCTATGGGGACCGATGCGCGAGGCCGGTAATGGCACCTTTTGGGAGCAGTTTAATCAAGCGAACGGAACGAGTTGTCACGCTTGGAGTGCCACCCCCACCTACATTCTGAGCAGTGTGCTGCTAGGTGTTCAGCCGGTTGCGCCGGGGTATGCGGCGCTGACGATTGCTCCGCGGACGGCTGGCCTCACGTCCGCCAGCGGTAAAGTGCCGACCCCACGCGGCGCGATTGAGGTGGCATGGAAGACCCGGAAGAGCGCCAAGGGTAGCTCGCTCGAACTTGAGGTGAAGCTTCCGTTTGATGCCCAGGCGCGATTCATCGCGCCCAAGCTAGACAGAAGGGCAGCGCGTTCGGTTCGCCTGAATGGAAAGCCGGCGAAACACGAAATGCTGCTCGGGAAGGCCGGCACGTACAAGGTTGAGATCGAGTATTAAACCCGCGGAGGTAGTCGCTTTGTGGGTAGCGGGTGTGAACAGGTAGGCAAGAAGAAGAGGGAAAAGCGTGATCCGGTTGAAATCTGTCGCCCGGGCGTGCGTGCTCTGGGCAGCCGCGTTGCCCATCATCGCAATCGCACAGGCTCCGCGGCCCCTGACCGTCACAATCAGCAACGTGGAACCACGCCGCGATGCGGCCGACAACATCCTGGATGTGCATGACGGGGCGCTGGAAGTGTTCGAGGGTCGGTTCTATCTCTACGGCACTCGCTACGGAGATACCGACGGGCTCGACAACCGGAACCAATATGTTTGTTACAGTTCCCCGGACTTGGTCCACTGGCAATTTGAAGGTCTGCTGCTCAAGGATGCGCCTCGCCGGACCTACTACCGGCCCTACGTTAAATTCAACCGCTCGACCGGCAAATATGTGCTCTGGTACAACGCAGATAATCGCTACGGTGTGGCGACCGCGGACCGTCCAGCAGGGCCGTTCACGATCCAGAACCCAAATGTGGGCGTGAAGTATTCCGCGCAGGGCGTTGGCGACTTCGGCTTGTTCGTGGATGACGACGGCACCGGGTACATCGCCTATACGGCGCTGAACCTGCCCCAGGTTAAGGGCACTGCAAGCCCCAGCCCGCAACACCACCGGATCAGCGTCGAGCGCCTCGCGCCGGACTACCTGAGTTCCACCCAGGAGAATAGCGGGTTCGTCGCCGGCAACGTTGAGTCGCCATCGCTGTTCAAGCGCAACGCAACCTACTACCTGCTGTTCGACAACACGTGTGCGTTTTGCCCGAACGGCTCCGGGGCGCGGGTATATACGGCAGCGAATGCGCTGGGGCCGTACCTCTACCGCAGCAACATCAACCTGAAAAATGCAAAGGAGGCAGGTACTTCCTGGACGACGCCCGGGAGCGGCCGAAACGACGCGATCTTGGGTGCACAACAGACACACGTCGCGCAGATTCCGTCGGCTTCCGGCACACTCTTCGTGTGGATGGGTGATCGCTGGGGCTCGACTCCCGATGGCTTAAAAGGACACGATTTTCAGGTGTGGGCGCCGCTTGAATTTGGCGATGACGGTGTTATTCGTCCACTGAAGAAGCTCGATACATGGCGGCTCACTTTGAGTCTTCCGCCGCAAACGTCACAAAGAGTCGGAGAGCGAAGTGGTAACAGTCCGTAAGTCTGCTTTGCCGGCGCGGGTAGGTCTGTACTACATCGGCCTGGCAGTCTACTGGGAGCAGTTCGCAGGCCTGCGCGAGCGTCTGGAGAAATATGGCACCTTCGTGCGCGAGCGCCTTGGGGCCAGTGCGAAGGTTTCAGACTTCGGCATCGTCGATTCGGAACAGAAAGCGCGCGAGGCGGGCGAATTCTTCAACCGCGAGAATGTCGACCTTCTCGTCTGCTTCGCGGCCACGTACGCCACGAGCGCAGCGCACATCGCGGTACCGCAGATCTGCAAGCGACCGGTGCTGGTGCTCAATTTACAACCTGCTGAGCGCATGGATTATGCGCGCACGGGCACCGGAGAGTGGCTAGCGCAGTGTTGTGCCTGCTGCGTTCCTGAGATCTCGAATGCCTTCGCGCGCTGCGGGATTCCGTTTCACGTTGTGAGCGGCTTGCTTGGGCTGCCCGAAAGTCCAGCGAGTTCCGTCTCGAATGAAGCCACTGCGACCCACCCTGATGCAGTCAGTGCGTGGAGGCAAATCGAGGAGTGGGTGCGGGCTGCGGGCGTACAACGAACCCTACAGCAGAGCCGCATGGGATTCCTCGGGCACACCTATCCCGGCATGCTGGACATGTACAGCGATTTCACCATGATCACGGCGCAAACGGGCCTGCACGTGGAAGTGCTCGAAATGTGCGATCTGGCCCAAATGGAGCAAAAGGTGCGCCCGTGCGAGGTGGAGAGCAAGCGGGAAGAGGTGTTGCGCATATTCGAAGTCAGCGGAGACTCGCCTTCCGATCCGCTTGCCCGGCGTCCATCGCAGGAGCAGTTGGAAGCGGCCTGTCGCAGCTCGGTTGCTCTCGACAACCTAGTTCACGAATACGATCTTGATGTGCTCACCTACTACTATCGGGGCCGGGACGACAACCGCTACCAGCAACTGCAGGAGTCATTGATTCTCGGCTTGTCGCTGCTGACCGCCGGCGGGGTGCCGTGCGCCGGAGAAGGCGATATGAAGACCGGAGTGGCGATGAAGATCTGCGATGCGCTGGGCGTGGGCGGCAGCTACTCGGAGATCGTGGCGACCGACTTCGTCGATCAGACGATCCTGATGGGCCACGACGGCCCATTCCACATCAGCATTGCGGACCGCAAGCCCATTCTGCGCGGGCTGGGGGTGTTTCATGGAAAAGCCGGCAAGGGTGTTTCAGTCGAAGCCAAAGTACGCCGGGGGCCCATTACGAACCTGGGCATATCGCAAACGCTTGATCGCCGACTGAAGATGATCGTCAGCCAGGGGACCGCGACCGAGGGCGAGATATTGCATATCGGGAACACGATGACTCCTGTGCGCTTTGCCAAGCGCCCTGCGCCGTTTATGGACGAGTGGTTTGCCCTCGGGCCCACACATCATTTCGCGATGTCAATCGGTCACAACGCCGAGCAGTTCAAGAAAGTTGCCACTCTGCTGAACTGGGACTTCAGTGCTGTTGCGTTGTGATCGCCGCATGGGCTCTGCGAAGCACGAACTGTGTGATAGTGGTGACAAGAGCATGCCTAACGTAGGCCTATTCATACCATGCTACATCGATCAACTCTATCCCCACGTCGGCGTAGCGACCCTGCGGATACTTCGGCGGTTGGGTTTGGAGGTTGAATGTCCCGAGGAGCAGACGTGCTGCGGTCAGCCGTTGGCGAATTCGGGGTGTGCCCGCGAAACCGGGGTCCTGGCCGAACGATTTCTCCAACTCTTCAGCAGATATGAACACGTAGTTGCTCCTTCGGGGAGTTGCGTATCAATGGTGCGCAACCACTATGGGCAGTGGCTGGAGGGCAAGCCAGGGTTCGACCATGTGCGCCGCAACACGTTCGAACTCTGCGAGTATCTGGTAGACATCGCGCACATACAGAAAGTCGAGGGCGATTTCCCGTGGAAGGTGGGTTTGCACCAGAGCTGCTACGGCCTGCGGAAGCTTCGGCTTGCGCGCTCGTCGGAACAGATGGTGGCGCCCTTCAACAAGGTGCGGGCGTTGCTCGCGCAGCTGCGCGGCATAGACCTGGTCGAACTCACACGTGTCGACGAATGCTGTGGCTTTGGCGGCACCTTTGCCGTCAACGAGGAGGCCGTTTCCTGTCTTATGGGACGAGACCGCATTGCCGACCATGAGAAGGCCGGAGCAGAGGTGATCGTCGGCTTCGATATGTCCTGCCTCATGCATCTCGACGGCCTCATCCGGCGTGCCGGCAAGCCGCTGCGGGTCATGCACGTGGCAGAAGTCCTGCATACAGCGAGGTTCTCATGATCGCTCATCGTGAAATGGCGGCTGAGTTCGTTGCGAATGAACCGCGCGCGCACTGGCATGACTAGGCGTTGTGGTTCGTGCGGGTAAAGCGGGACCGGCAAGCGGCGAGCGTGCTGGAGTGGGAGGAGTTGCGGAACACAGCCGCGCTCATCAAGGCGCACACCCTGTCGCGACTCGCAGATTACCTCGAGGAATTCGAGCGTAATGCGATTGCGAACGGAATCCAGGTGCATTGGGCGTGCAACGCAGCAGAACACAACGCAATTGTTCACCGAATCCTGGTCGAGAGCGGCGTAACTCGGCTGGTGAAGTCGAAGTCAATGCTCACAGAGGAGTGTGGCCTGAATGCGTACCTCGAAGCGCATGGCATCGAGGTCGTAGATACCGATCTCGGCGAGCGCATCGTGCAGTTCCGTCACGAACCGCCCAGCCACATCGTACTGCCGGCCATTCACCTGAAGAAGGAGGAGATAGGAGAGCTTTTTCACGAGAAGCTCGGCACCGACAAAGGCGCATCCGATCCGAAGTACCTGACCGAGGCGGCGCGCCGCCACTTGCGAGAAAAGTTCATCGCGGCGCAGGCTGGGCTGACTGGTGTCAACTTTGCGATCGCTGAAACGGGCGGGATCGTGGTCTGCACGAACGAAGGCAATGCTGACATGGGAACCAGCCTGCCGCCCTTGCATATTGCCTGCATGGGAATCGAAAAAATCGTACCGCGCGCCAGGGACCTCGGCGTCTTTCAGCGCCTGTTGGCGCGCAGCGCCACGGGCCAACCGGTGACGACTTACAGCACACATTTTCACGGCCCGATTCGCGGCGGTGCTCTTCACGTGGTCATCGTCGATAACGGGCGCAGTGCCATCCTCGGCAGCCAGCGCTACCGCCGATGTCTGAGCTGCATCCGCTGTGGCGCCTGCATGAATACCTGCCCGGTGTTCCGCCGCTCTGGTGGGTACAGCTACAGTTACATTGTTCCCGGGCCGATCGGCTCGGTGCTGGCGTCAGTGCGGGACGCGCGCGAATATGGCTCGCTGCCGTTTGCCAGCAGCTTGTGTGGTTCCTGCGCGGACGTCTGCCCGGTGAAAATTGATTTGGACCATGAGCTCTACGCTTTACGTCAAGAGCTGGTCGAATGTCGAGTAACACCGGCGCAGAAGCGCATTGTAGCGGAGGTGGCTGCCTTCATCCTGGCGCGGCCGTGGGCCTACCGGGCGATGTCCAAGCTCATGCGAGTACTCGTACCTAGACTGCCGCGGGCATTGGCCTATGCTCCATGGAACGTTTGGGGGCGACAGCGTGAATTGCCTCCGATGCCAAAGAAGAGTTTCCGCGAACTGGTTAAAAAGGAGGTTATGTGAACAGCCGGGATGTCATTCTCAAGGCGTTGCGGCACAATGCGCCTCCACCGGAACCGCTTCCGCAATTTCCGGCGACCGTAACCTATGCGGATTCTGAGAAGCAGTTTGCCGACGCGTTTACGTCTGTTGGAGGCGAGTTTATCAAAGTGCCTGATTTCCGGGTGCTGAATGCCGCGGTCGGAAACCTCAAGGCGTGCGCGCAGGCTCGCAAGATCGCATCGCTAGTGCCCGGCATTCACTGCGCCAATAGGGAATTGAGTACGGTGACGGCCCCGCACGAACTGGAGGGCCTCGACGTCGCCATCATAGGTGGCGATTTCGGCGTTGCAGAGAACGGGGCAGTGTGGGTCCCCGGCTCCAACCTCGGGTCACATCGAGCTGTTTTCGTGATCACCCAGCACGTGGTATTGGTTCTGCCGGCCGGTCAAATTGTCGACACGATGTATCAAGCTTACGAGCGAATTCAATTCGAGCGCCCCGGCTTTGGCCTCTTCATTTCCAGACCATCGAAGACGGCAGACATCGAGCAGGCCCTCGTGATTGGGGCACATGGGGCGCGCAGTTGTACGCTTTTTCTGGTCGGCTAGGCTCCTAGACAAAGTCTCGGAGCAATTCTCTGGAGGGCGCTGGGATTAAAGCGCGGCCAACCAGAACACCTTCCTGCGCCGCGACTTGTGAGGCCGCCAGCACGGCGGCTTCAACACTGGATACGTCTCCTGTGAGCAGCACAAATCCCTTGCCGCCCAGAGCCATGGCAAGATGCACTCGCAACAGCGCGACATTCGCACATTTGGCGGCCGCATCGGCGACATCGATAATGCTGGACGCGGAAAAAGTCTCGACCACGCCCAGAGACGCGAACTGGCTGGGATCCAGATCCACTGTGTTTGCGATCGCCGGGAATACAGAGGGATGCACGCGAGGGATGCGCCTGGCTTCGATGATGCACCCACCGGCGGCCGCCGTGCCGGCGTCCACTGCGGCATTGACAGAAGCAACGTCTCCCGCCACCACAATCAGGTACTTGCCCGAACAGATGCTGCGTGCCAATAGCAATTCGACTGGCGCGGCCTTGAGCATAGCGTCCTCGGCCAGGTACCCGATGGCGACGCTGGAGACCTCGACGAGTCCGATGGAATTGATTTCACTCATTTGCGGTCTCTTCCTGCCCGGCTAAGCCTCGATTTCGATCGCGTCAGTAACGCTGCGTACAATGCCGTCAATACTGGCGTGGATTCGTGCGCCAAGTTCTTCTCCCCGAGGCACAGCCAACAAATCGCCAGCCACAACACGATCTCCAGGTTTGACGATGGCAACTGCGGGCGCACCGGCATGCTGGTGAAGCGGTATTCGTACCCGGCGCGGAGATAACGGCCTGTCGTCCAATGGGCCGACGTTGCGGAACTGGTTCAGGCCGAGTCTTAGCATCAAGCGGCGAATTGGAACGCGGCGGGAGCGCGCCAGGGGATGGGGAGTGATGTCCTCCAGCTTGCCGCGGAACGTCAGCCCCTTGTCCCGCGCCATCGGTTTTGCGCGCGCGCACACAGTTTTGGGATCGAGATCCTCCGGACATGCGTACATCGTGCAGAGGTTGCATTCGCAGCAGTAAAGCGTTCCGGCGATCATCGCGTCCGTCACGCCGGTGAAGCCCAGGGCCTGCATTGCCCGGTGTGGTTCGATTGGGTGTCCAAGCAGGTAGCGAGGGCAGAATTCTGTGCAGAAACGGCACTGGTCACAAGCTGAGCGGCCATTGCGCTGCACGTGCCACCCCTTGGCCTGGTGCCGCTGGATCAGCTTGTGTGAAGACGGCAGCACAACGATGCCGCCCGTGGCCTTCGTGACGGGCGTGTCCAGTTCACCACACCGCGCCATCATTACTCCCCCCAGCAGGATCCCGAAATCGTCTGTGCTAGCGCCGCCCGCGACTTCAATCACTTCTCCAGCGCTCATGCCGACCGGTACGCGTAATGTTACAGGTGCCGTCACCGCCCCGGCCACGGTCAGGTACTTGTGCGTGACCGGTTGGTCGAAACCAATGTTGACAAGGGTTTCCACGTTCAGGACCACCGCGCCCACGTCCCGCGGCAGACCCCCGGGAGGGATTACGCGGCCGGTGACCTCGTACACCAGAATGAATTCATCTCCCGCCGGGTAAGTGTCGGGGAGCGGCAGAACGCGTATGCCATCTGGTGCTTGCTGGCTGATGCTGTGAATGATGTTGGCGTATTTGGCTTTAATTCCGATCACGCCATCGGAGGCGCCTACCCGATCCATGGCCGTGCGCAACCCTAGGAGCATGGCGTCGGAATGATGCAGCAAGAGCTCCTTATCTTTGTGCAGCAGGGGCTCGCACTCGGCCCCATTCACAATTACCAACGGCACCTTTGTTCTCAGCTTCACAGCAGTGGGAAACCCGCCGCCTCCAGCTCCGACAATGCCAAGCTCTTCGAGGCGATCTAACTCCGGCCGGCCTCCGCCACCAGGTCTTGCTTGCCGATTCTGGTCTGCCGCCATTGCTGCGCCCTACAAAAAATGATTGACTGTGGTCATCTATATACATTATTGTTCATAGTCAGTCAATACCAGTCAGTAATGAACATTATGGTGGCCAATATCGGGAGCACGTCCTTCAAGTACCGACTGTTCGATATGCGGAGCGAGTCGGTGCTGGCTGAGGGCCGAGTGGAGCGCCTTGGACAGCGCGGCGGTGACTGCCCCGATTACGCGACCGCGATTCATCATTGCCTCACGGCGATTACCGGCAAAGGTAAGCAGCTTACGAGTCTTTCCGAGCTTGCTGGTATCGGCTTCAAGGCCGTCCATGCCGGGCCTTTGAGTGGCGCTCATATCGTGAACGATCAGCTTTTGGCGGCCATGGAAGAGTTCTCGTTCGTCGCGCCCGCCCACAACCCGCCGTACATCGCGGCCATGCGCGCCTTCTCCGAACAGTTACCCGGAACCCCGCTGGTCGCGCTATTCGAGACCGCATTTTTCGACACTCTGGATGAAGCGACCGTGACGTACGCGGCTCCGTACGAGTGGGTCAGACAGCTTGGGGTAAGGCGTTACGGCTTTCACGGTGCTAGCCACCGCGCGGCCAACGAGCGGGCACAAGTCCTGCTCCCGCGCACTGACCTACGCCACATATCCTGTCACCTGGGCGGAAGCTCCAGCGTGGCGGCCATTCGCGCCGGAGTGGCCGTTGACACCAGCTTCGGCATGTCGCCGCAGTCCGGGTTGCCTCAGAACAACCGCGTAGGGGATTTCGATGTGTTCGCAGCGTTGTTCGTGATGAAGAAGCTTTGCCTGGACATTGATGAGATGGCCTCGATCCTCAGCGGTAGGGCCGGCCTGGCAGGCATCAGCAACACCACCGGAGACATTCGCGATATTGAAGCCGCCGCCGAAGCCGGCGATCCGCGCGCCGGCTTGGCGCTTCAGGTCTTCGTCCGTGCTGTGCGCCATTACATTGGTGCATTTCTGGTCGAACTGGGCGGTGTGGATGTGCTCAGTTTCTCAGGGGGAATTGGCGAAAACAGCGCCACGATTCGTAGCGCCGTATGCCGAAATCTGGCGCCATTCGGGATCGAGCTTGACGAGCAGCAGAACAGCGTCGTTCGAGCCGAAGGAACAATTTCTTCAGACAAGTCGACCGTCCCTGTCCTAGTCCTTCCCGCAAGTGAAGAAATCATCGTAGCGCGCGCTGCCGCAGCCGTACTCGGCAAAGCCCGCTCTGAAGGTGAGGCGGTCCACGCCGCGCAGAGCTCGTTATGACGCTTACCGACACAACCCGGAACCGTGCGTACGCCGGCAAGATCAGCCGCGCGGTAGTGGAGGACATCGTCCGCCAGGTCGCTTTGGAGTACCTGGCGCGCAGCAGCAGCCGCGGGCCCGCCAAGCTGACGGTCCATGCATCTGCCCGCCACATGCATGTGAGCCGCGAGGATCTCGACGTCCTTTTCGGGCCGGGGTACGAGCTCACGGTAGATCGTCCTCTCTATCAGGAAGGAAATTTCGCCGCGAAAGAGACTGTGACCCTGATCGGACCGCGAAGTCGGCTGATCTCCAACCTGCGCATTCTGGGGCCGCTGCGTGAGAAATCGCAGGTGGAGCTGGCTTTCACCGACGCCATCACACTCGGATTCGACAACATCCCCATTCGGCTTTCCGGCGATATCTCCGGCACGCCTGGCGCGATCGTCATGGGGCCCCGCGGCGTACTCGAGATGAAAGAAGGGCTGATTCGTGCCGCCATCCACGTTCACATGAACCCGGCCGAAGCCGCTCAGTACGGAGTTAAGCACGGTGACCTGATGAAGCTGCGTGTGGGCGGTGCGGCAGGAGTGACGTTCGACCACGTTCACGTCCGGGTCGATCCCACGTCGAAGCTCAACGTTCACATGGATACGGATGAAGCTAACGCGTGTGGTCTGCACACGGCTACTGAAATTGAGCTGTTCAAGTAGGAGGGAAGCGGTGAAACCAGCGCTTGGATTTATAGAGACGAAAGGCCTGGTCGCGCTGTTCGAGGCGACCGATGCGATGCTCAAATCCGCGAGCGTCACCTTTACAGGATGGCAAACCGTAGGCTCGGGGTTGGTGACTGCTTTCGTAGAAGGTGAAGTGGCTGCAGTTAAAGCAGCCACCGATGCCGGGGCGGAGGCGGCATGCAAAATCGGCGAGGTGGTTAGTGTGCAGGTGATTTCTAGCCCGCATGAGGAACTGCCCTCGTTTGTCCAGGACAACAAACCCGCCAGCAAAGCTGCGGCAGCGTCCTAGCCGCAACAGGAGAAGATGATGAACAAAGCAATCGGACTGATTGAAACCCGCGGCCTGGTTGGGCTGGTGGAAGCCAGTGACGCCATGGTGAAGGCGGCCGGGGTGGAGTTGATCAAGACCATCGAAATCGGCGGCGGTTTTGTGACCGCAATTGTCCGTGGCGAGGTTGGCAGGGTGCGGGCGGCTGTGGATGCCGGCGCGGCAGCGGCCAAGGCGGTTGGTGAACTGGTGGCCTTCCACGTAATCCCCAGCCCGCACGAAGGTTTAATCGATGGCATGATGCAGTAACCGGAGAAAAGCAATGGCCAATATGGCACTCGGAATGATTGAGACCAGAGGTCTGGCGGCATTGGTCCAGGCCACCGACGCGATGCTGAAATCGGCCAGCGTGCAGTTGATCGGCTGGAAGAAGATCGGCAGCGGTTTGTGCTCCGTATTTGTGCAGGGAGACGTCGCATCAGTCCGCGCCGCAGTGGATGCCGGCGCCGTTGCGGGGCGTGCGGCCGGGGAAGTGAAAGCCGTCCACCTCATTGCCAAGCCCAGCGGGGGGGTGTCGCCGGCGTTGCCCAGGTAACCGCAAAGAGTTGCTCATCACGAAGTGCGCGAGGTGTTCGGCAAATGTTTATCGCAAAAGTGATCGGC
Organism: Terriglobales bacterium; assembly: GCA_041946775.1. Taxonomy (GTDB): domain Bacteria; phylum Acidobacteriota; class Terriglobia; order Terriglobales; family Acidobacteriaceae; genus JBHGBA01. The sequence continues at coordinate 20,360 of JBHGBA010000047.1, read as the reverse complement.
CATGTCGTTTCCACGCAGAAGAACGCCAAGTTCAATGGCATGAAGTTGCTTCTCATTCAGCCGTATATCGCCAAGGATTACGCATTGCAGGCCTCCGGCAGTTCGGTGGTGGCCGTGGACAGCGTCGGCGTCGGCCTGGGGGAGTGCGTGCTGTTCACGCAAGGCAGTTCGGCGCGCCTGACCCCTGCGACCAAGGAGGCGCCGGTCGATGCCGTCGTGGTGGGCATCGTGGACAACGTTGAGGTCGCGGGTTCGCTGGTGGAGAAGCCGTAATGTTGGACCAAGCCATGGTCGCGGAGATCACGAGGGAGGTCGTGGCGCGCATCCGCACGCAACTGCAGGTGCCCGCCGTTGTTCCTGCGCCCAGGGTGGTTCCCGCCTCTGATGGCGTCTTCGCGACCGTCGAGGACGCCGTCGCAGCCACTGCTTCGGCACAGAAACAGGTCGGTGCGATGAGCCTGGAGGAGCGCGGTCGAATGATCGCGATCATCCGCCGGATTTGCTCCGACAACGCCGCTGAGTTAGGACGCATGGAGTTGGACGAAACCCGCGTGGGCCGTCTCGACCACAAGATCGAAAAGCTGAGGGCCGTTCGCAACGTCCTCGGGATTGAGGCAATGCGCACGGAGGCGCGTAGCGACCGCTCCGGCCTGTGCGTAACTGAGCACGCGCCCTGGGGCGTCGTCGGAATGGCGCTTCCCGTGACGCACTCTGTGCCCACGATGGCCAGCAATGCGATCAACGTGATTGCAGCCGGAAATACCGCGGTATTCGCGCCGCATCCATCGGGCGCCAAGGTGGCGCAGTACGCCTTGCAACTTTTCAATCGCCAGATAGCAAGGGAAATCGGGATCGCCAATGTTTTAACGACCGTGCGTGAGCCGGGGATCGAAGTTGCCGAGCAGATCTTTAAGCATCCGGGAGTGGCACTCCTGTGTGTCACCGGCGGTCCCGCCGTGGTACAAGCGGCCGGCAGGCACGGGAAGCGAGTGATTGCCGCCGGTCCCGGCAACCCTCCGGTGGTCGTCGATGAAACCGCTGATCTGAATGCCGCCGCCAAGGCCATCATCGAGGGAGCGGCTTTCGACAATAATCTCCTTTGTATCGGAGAAAAAGAGGTCTTCGTGGTGGCGTCCGTTGCCGATGCCTTCGTCGCCGCCATGCGCCGGGCGGGAGCGTTTGAGCTCGACAGGGCCGCCATCGAACGACTCTCGCGTGCGGCTTTCACCTTTGACGGTCATGGCACGGGATGTAGTCGCGCTCACCTGAAAAAAGACCTGGTCGGCAAGGATGCCGCCCTACTCGCTACCGCTGCCGGCATGGAGGTCCCCGCAGGCACGGAACTCCTGTTCGGCGAAACCGATGAGAACCACCCGTTCGTGCAGGAAGAACAGATGATGCCGTTCATCCCGATGGTCCGCGTTCGCGACTTCGACGCCGCCATACAGGCCGCACTGAAAGCTGAACACGATTACAGGCACACCGCAATCATTCACTCTCGCAACGTTGAGCATGTCACCCGCATGGCGCGCGCGATGAATACCACGCTGTTTGTGCACAACGCGCCCTCGATGGCGGCACTGGGTTCGAACGGGCCGGGGTACTTGAGCTTCAGCATTGCCACACCGACCGGCGAAGGCATCACCACTCCGCTCACGTTCACGCGCGAGCGGCAAATCACGATTGGGCAGGCATTGCGGATTACCTGAATATGTTCTTAGCTCGCATTGACGGCACGGTGGTGGCGGCCGCGAGGCACAAAACGCTGGCAGGTGCCCGCTTTCTTGTGGGGCAACGGCTTGAGGCCGATGGCCAAACCGTCGCGGAGCCGATCGTGGTGGTGGATTGGCTGGGTGCTGGACCGGGCTGCACGGTGCTGGTTTCTACGGACGGCGATATTGCCCGAGAAAGATTCGGAAACACAACTCCTGCACGGATGGTGGTGGTGGGGATTGTGGATCGCGTGAAGCGGGCGAAGCCTGGTGGCGAAACATGAGGCTCGGCATCGTGCGCGGTCACGTGGTGCTCCATAGTGCCATTCCGCCGCTGGGCGGGACGCGTCTGGCGATCGTGGAGCCGGTCACGGCCGAGAACCTGAAGGCAGGGAATGGCTCGGGAGGGGGCAAGGCGCTCGTCGCGGTCGATGAACTTGCCGCTGCCGAGGGCCAGATGGTGGCGTTTACCGAAGGCCGCGAGGCAGCCAATCCGTACTGGCCGGATTCGGTGCCCGTTGATGCCTACTGCGTTCTGATCGTCAATAAGGTCGATTTTCGGCCGCCGGACAAACGGGATCCGAGGTAGGAAATGAACAGCATCGATCTGACAGATCGTAGAGTGCTGACCCTTCGCGATGCGCAGAATGCAGTCGCGGAAGGATCAACGCAGGTACTAATTGCTGATGATTGTGTCATAACCCCTTCCGCGCAGGATTTTCTTCAGCAGCACAACATCGTCGTGCAGCCGGCCAACGGCAAGGGTGGGTCCTGTCCGCGAAACCAGACGGCAGGCACGGTAAACCGGCAGGCCACGGCGAAGCCGAGCAAGCCCGTAGCGAAGCCGAGCACGTCCGTGGCGCAACTGTTCTACTCAGCAGAGGCGGAGAAGGTGAAAGCCGAGATTTGCGAGGTAGGCAAGAAACTGTGGGCGCGCATGTATGTAGACGGTAACGGCGGCAATATCTCTTACCGGATAGCTCCCAGTGCCGTGATCTGTACGCCAACGCTTCTAAGCAAAGCCGACCTGACGCCCGAGGAGTTATGCATGGTCGATCTAGATGGAAATCAGATCGCTGGCAGTCGGCCTCGGACGAGCGAGATTTTCCTCCACCTGGAAATCTATAAAGCCGTGCCCGAGGCCAAAGCGGCTGTTCATTGCCATCCGCCGCACGCGACTGCCTATGCCATTACCGGACGTGTCCCGCCCAGCCGGATTATTCCCGAATACGAAGTGTTCGTCGGCAAGGTGGCAATCGCCCCATATGAGACCCCCGGTACTCCCGCTTTCGCCGAAACGGTGCTGCCGTTCGTGAAGCAGCACAACACAGTCTTGCTGTCCAATCACGGCATCGTGTGCTGGGCCGATACCGTCACGCATGCAGAATGGTACGCAGAGATCATCGACACTTACTGCTGGACATTGATGCTGGCCACGCAACTGGGCGCGCCTCTCTCGTACATTCCGGCAGAGAAGGCCTCCGATCTCCTCTCTATCAAGAAGCGTCTCGGCTTACCCGACGTGCGTTTCGATAGCGGCACGATGAAGGAGTGTCAACTTTCGGACCTGGAGATGCCAACGGCTATCGCGCTGGTGCCTAATGCCTGCTCGCAGGGTCAGTACGCCGCCAGCGATGCTGATCTGGAGGCTTTGGTCAAGTCGGTAACCGATGCAGTCATGATCGCGCTGGGAGAAAAATGAACGTTGACCGCCACGAGTTGTTCTATTCTGCTCGACACCGGTGCGGCGTTCGCCGCCAGGAGCGAGTGTGAAGGCTGCGGAACGGCAACTCAGAATCTGCCAGATGCTGGAGTCCAGGGACTTTCTTGACCTGGAGACGCTTTGCCGCGAACTGGACGCTTCGGAGTCCAGTATCAGGCGTGACCTCGGCTTGTTGGAAAAGCGAGGTAGCTTGAAACGTGTTTATGGAGGGGCAGTTTCACGAGCCCTCAACAATCCCGCACTCAACTACGAGTTCGACAGCAAGCGTCTGGGCGACGAGAAAAGTAGGATCGCAAGGCTCACCGCCGGTCTGGTGCAAGACGGCCAGACCGTCATATTAGACGGTGGTTCGACGGTGGCCGCCGTTGCCACTGAACTCGCCTCCCGTCCCCTGCATATCGTTACTAACTCCTTGCCGATAGCTGACATTTTGCAGGACGCGCGCGATATGGAACTGACTTTGACGGGCGGCTACCTCGATCCGCGCCTTCGCGTCATGCTTGGCCCGTTTTGTGAACACATGTTGAGCGCCGTCCGCGCGGACGTATTGATCATGGGAATCGGCAGCATCACGGAGGCGGGTTTCAGCAACAACAACACACTGCTGGTCGGATCGGAGCGCAAGATGATTGAAATCTCACGCAAGGTTATCGTGGTGGCAGACCACACCAAGTTCGGACGCGCTGTAATGATCCCGCTGGCCCCCCTCGATGTGGCGGATATCGTGGTCTCCGATAGCGGCCTGGCCCCGGAGTATCACGACATGCTTAAGGCTCACGGTGTCGAGCTGTTACTAGCCTGAGCTTTCTTCGGGACGCCGTTTTATGAGCCTGGTCACCACCGATATCGCTGGGATGGGTTGCGGAAAAGCGAAGCGCGAGCCACTTGCGGCGGCTCCTTAGGATGTTGTTTAGCAGACGACATTCAAGAGGAGGACGAAACAGATGGCCCGCAAGGGAAAAGGGAGCGAGATTCTGCACGGCTGGCAAGACGGTATCGGTGGTGAGGATTTTCTGCGCGGGTTGGTGGAGCGGGTGGTGCAGCAGGTTCTGGAAGCCGAGATGACGAGCTTTCTTGGCGCGGACAGCTACGAGCGCGGCCCGGAGCGTCGCGGCTGGCGCAACGGCTACAAGCCGCGGACCCTGAAGACGCGGGTGGGCGAGCTGGAGTTGATGGTTCCCAAGGACCGCGACGGCGAGTTCCAGACGGAGCTGTTGGAGCGCTATCAGCGCAGCGAAAAGGCGCTGGTGCTGGCCATGTTGCAGATGTACGTGGAAGGGGTTTCGACCCGCAAGGTGCGCGCCATCACCGAGGCGCTGTGCGGGCTGGAGGTGTCGAAGAGCCAGGTCTCGGCGCTGACGGCGAAACTGGACACGGAGATCGCGGAGTGGCGTGAGCGGCCGCTGGTGGAGGCGTATCCGTACCTGATCATCGATGCGCGCTACGAGAAGGTTCGGCGCGGCGGCGAAGTGGTGAGCCAGGGTGTGCTGGTGGCGGTCGGGGTCAGTGCGACCGGCTACCGCGAGGTGCTGGGGGCGTGGATGGCCGACTCGGAGTCGGAGGCGAGCTGGGGCGCGGTCTTCGGCGAGTTGAAGCAGCGCGGGTTGCGCGGCGTGCGCTACCTGGTCAGCGACGATCATGCCGGCCTGGTGCGAGCGATCGGGCGGCATTTCCAGAACGTGGTGTGGCAGAGGTGCCAGGTGCATTTTCTGCGCAACGCGCTGAGCCTGTGCGGGGCGCAGCAGCGCGGGCTGGTGGTGCGGCTGATGAAGACGATCACGGAATCGCCGACGCGGGAAGCGGCGCAAGCGGCGATTCGGCAGGCGATAGCGGAGTTGGAAAAGCGGGCACCGAAAGTGGCGCGCCTGCTGGAAGAACACGGCGAGGAGATCCTGGGCGTGTACGCCTTGGCCATCACAACCAGAGACCCTGAGGAGCAGCAATCTACAGAAAAAGTCGGACTTGACTGGTCACCATCCTGGGAGGGTGACATTTTCACGTTGCAGTTATCGGTGACATTATCTTGGAGCAACTACATGCGTTACTACATACCTGTTGTAAAAACCACGCGTCAAGGTACACTGGAGCTTCAACACAAAGCTAATCGCGTGAGCGCCGATGTTGCGGAGAACTGTCAGTCGGGCCCTTGCGGTGGCCTTGATGTGTGCGGCTGCCTGCCTTGGGATGACCGCGGAGCCGGACACACCGGACGTTGCTGCCAAAGGCGCGTCTTCCGCGCCGGCGTTTGAGTTCGTCGGCGAATTTTCCTCCGATCTTGATGCCACAGGGCCGCGCTCCGAATGCGGCGCCTTGGCCGCGCTCTTCAGCCACGACCTGCCGATAAGAAGCTACCCGAATTGCGAGCGCGCTTTCGACCTGCTGGCTGGCCGCTCGGCGCGTAGCATGCCAGGGAGAATGCTGCGCCCCCACCGCATTACCACCGATTCGCGCCAGCGCATAATCGTCACCGACGCCGCCGGCGGCGTGGTGCACATCTTTGACTTCCGCGGCCGCAAGTACCTGCGTCTTGTAACCAGCAGCGATAATCCCAACCAGGCAGCCTCGTTGCCGTGGATGACGCCGACGCCATTTACGTCACCGAGCCCGCGAAGGGCAGGATCGCGGTTTACGATTCCCGCGGCAAGTTTAAACGTTACCTGGGCGATCGCGACGGCGAGGGCCTTTTTGCCCATCCCGCAAGCATTGCCATCGACCGCGTTGGACGTCACATTTACGTCGCCGACTCCCTGTCGCACCTGATTTTCAAGCTCGACATGGACGGCAACGTGGTCGCTCGTTTCGGGAACCGGCGCGGTGGCCGTGGCCCAGGCCAGTTCCGCTCTCCGACAGCGATCGCTGTCAACCACCAGGAACTGGTCGTTCTGGATTTGGGCAACTCGCGCTTGCAGGTGCTCGATCTTGCCGGGCACTACCTGCGCGAATTTGCCCTTCCGGTGCGGTTCCCCTCGGAGTGGGCGGATGCCACTGTGGCGCTCGATGATCAAGGCCACATCTTCATGAGCAATCCCGCCGTTGGTACGGTGCAACTGTTGGACCGCAATGGGGCCCTCATCCACAGCTTCTGGGGCAAGGGCGGGCAACCTGAATCTTTTGGTATGCCGACTGGAGTATGGGTAGACGCGCAGCGCCATCTCTACGTTGTGGATACCAGGAGACACCGCGTGCAGGTGTTCCGCGTCCGCGAGACGCGGGCCGATACGATTCCCCGGTGATGCTGTATAGTCGCCTACCCGGCGGGTCTGGCAGGGTAGCGCCGCCGTCCCGGCGGGCCGGCCCCATCGTCAGCAGCCAACTCTACTTCCCTTGATTCCTTCGCGGCCTCGTGTTGCGCTTTTGCCCACGCGACTCCAAAAAAACCGGGCACGACCACTCGTGCCCGGAAAATGAACTTACGCGCTGCGCCTTACACGTACGCGTGCAACCCTGGCAGCAAGTACGTGACGCCGAAGAAGGTGAACATCACCACGGCGAACCCGATGATGGCAAAGTACGCCGCCCGCCGTCCGCGCCATCCGCGGGTGATGCGCATGTGCAGATAGCCCGCATACACCAGCCAGGTGATCGCCGCCCAGGTCTCCTTCGGGTCCCAGCTCCAGTACGAGCCCCATGTGCGGTTGGCCCAATACGCGCCGGCGGCAATCATCAGCGTGAGCAGTGGGAATCCAATGCCGATGGTTTTGTACGTGACGTTGTCCAGTGCGTCGGTGCTGGGCAGCAGGCGTTCCAGGTCACCGCGCCGCCAGTACAGCATCAGGTACAACAGCGAAGCAAAGATGCCGCTGATAATGCCCGAAAGGATAAACGGGCTCGCCGCCAGGCTGGTCGGGTACACCCCATCCGCCATGGCCGAGGGATAAGCGGTGTTCCTTGTCCGCATCAGGAACACGGCTAGCGCGATCAACTGCATCAGGATGCCGATGAACACCGCGCGGTTCGCCCCCACGAGGAAGTGCTCCCGGTTCCGGAAACGTGCGACAAGGTAGATCACCAGCGGTGCCGCGACGGCCGCCAGCGCCAGCACGAACAGCCACCCCATGTCCGGGATAGTGACGAACAGGCGCTCTCCCTTGGCAACGAATATCTCTTCTTTGCTGCTGTAGTCCCAGGCCACCACGTTGAGGCCGCCCCACTTCTGGAAGCGGGTAAACAGCAGCGCGCCGTAAATCACACTGGACAAGCCGCTGGTCACTGCCAGGAACGTCTCCGTCTTCATCTTGTCCTTGATGAGGAACATCATGGCCGAGGCGAAACTCAGCGCGCACGCCGCGTAGGCCAGCATGGCAAGCGTGACGTGAATGTGCAACCACGTGGATTGCAGCGCCGGCACCAGCGGATGCACGTCGGACGGCAGCAACTGCATCAGCACCACGCTGACCACCGCGATTGGCATGGTTACGCTGCCGATCAGTTTCACTCCATACTTACGCTCGGCAATCTGCGTCAGCACGGCCAGCGTCCACACGAAGCTCAACAGCATTTCGTACACGCTGGCAAACGGCGGATGGCCGGCCATGTACCAACGATGACCCGCGGCCAGGGTGTTAAACACCCAGGCGACAATGACCATGGCCGAGCCGTAACGCACATGCCGCTCCACCCCGCTCACCCCGAAGCCGATATACAGCGCCGCCGCCGCCGCGTAAAAGATCAGCGCCCCGAACAGCAGGTTGCTCTCGGTGAACAGGCTGCCCGTCTTCACCACATTGAGGAAGCCCAGGAACAGCACGAATACCGTGCCCAGGGCCACCGCAATGAGCAACCCGTTGCCCGTGCGGACGGTCACGGGTGCTGGCTCCAGTTTCATTCTTGTTGCGCGCGTTGCCATTCAATACCTCCAGCGGTGGCGTCGCTGCGCCGCCGCTTTGCCGCTATGCGCGGGCATTCGATGTGGCCTGCGCCATCGCGCATGCCGGAGATTCAGTTTTGCTGAGCGCCTGCTCAATGTCGCTCGCCATTTCCCGGAAACGAAGGTCAAATGATTCGCGTTTCTTGTTGGCGGCAGCGCCCATCCACAACGCAAGTTTGTTGTCCTTGGTGACCACCGGCGTCACCCAGAAGCGCTGGTGCAAAACGTAGAACGCCAGGATCATGCCCAGTCCCATCAGCACACATCCCGCCCAGACCAGTGATTGGCCTGGCTCATGCGACACCGCCAGCCCGGTGAACGGCAGCAATTCCAGCGACGCCACAAAGCGGTACGGCACCTCGCTGACCGGATTGCCCTGAACGTCGTAAGGGCCAACCATGGTCTTCTCGCGCGGCCCGCCCTCATCGGTGCGGTACATCCACAACTCGCGCGTCGTGCCGTCGGCGGACGTGAGCTGCAATTGCATCGCGGCATTGCCGAAATTCCTGGAACGCTGGTACAAGCCGCCGTCCATGGCGTACGCGTCGCTGATCCAGCGGGTCATCTTCAGCGTGCTGCCGTCCGGAAGCGCCGCGCTCCCGTTCAAGGCCAGGCTGATCACCTGCTCGGCGGTGTTCTGTCCCGGGCGAACCACGGCGATGCGTGCCCGTTCAATTTCGCCGCTGCTGCCGTATCCCGACTGATAGAAGCGCATGCCGCGATACACCAGCGGGTCATTGACCGAAATCTCCTTGCGCAAAACTTCCTGGCCGTTTTCAGTCACGACCAGCTTCGACCACCAGCGCTTCGGCATGTTGGCGAATTGGCCGGTATAGTTCTCCTGGCCCGCTTCATCGCAACGCAGGGAAAACCCGAGCGGATGCTTGGTGCCATCCTGCAATTCGATCTGGTTCAGGGGCGCCTTGTCCGCAACCAAGTTGATGTATCCCTTGTAGCCGAACATGCCATCGATGATGCCCCCCGCCAGGATCAGCAGCAGGCTGGCATGTACCACGTACACCGCCAGCACGGCAAAGCGGTTCTTCTCGGCGTAGAGCGACACCTCGTTCTGCTCGACGATACGCTGGGGGGACAGGCCGCGTTTCTTCAGGACTTGCTCGGCAGTGTCCAGGGCGGCCGCGGCATCGGTGATGGGAACTGACTTCTGCAACGGCAGCACCGCGCGGAATGCCTGATCGGTGCGGCGATACGGCCGCGCGTAGTAGCGCCAGGCATTGGGCCAGCGGTCAATGGAAACCAGGATGATGCTGATCGCCAGCAACCCCATCAGGCTGATGAAGTACCAGCTATGGTAAACGTCGGTGAGGCCGAGGGTATCGAGAATGCGCAGCGTCTCCGGCGAGTACGCCCGCTCCATGTCTTCTGCGCTGGTCAACGGCCGCTGGAGGATCACAGTCCCGGCGGCGCACATCACACCTACAATAATTAACAGGATGATTCCGGTTCGTAAGGACCCGATGCTCTGAAACAGGCGCCGGCCCAACCCAGGTTTGACTGCCATTACTACGACCTCCCAAGCACACAAAGCACTTGGCTCGCCACAGTGGGCGAGCGCCGCAAGTGTTGGTGAAATGAGCCTTTCTGAGATTGTACACGGAACTGCTGCTCTCATCGGCTGGGGTTTATGACCCACTCCGCTGCTGACAACGGCGCACTGTCACCACTGTAGGCGAGTGCGCCCGGTCCACAACGGAACTCAGTCACAGGGTCAAGTGACGCGCATCACACGCGGCTTCCAGCCTGAGTGCGGATGCCGCAAATTCGCCTCCGCCAAGCTGCGCCATTTGCCACCCGGACTGTGGCAAATACCACGGACTTTCCTCGCATTTTGTGCCGTTTTGGGAACGGTTCCGCACCCGGTCACACCTAAGTTACTCAAGTACAGGTACTTATTTCTCAAGTTACGCGGCCCCCATCTCGGTGTGCCAAATGCAAGGTAATCAATCGGATTTACGTGCGGACATGCCAGTTCAGATCGTACAACGACGGCGCAGCCGGTCCGCCGCTGCGGGGAGCTGTAATGCATAGGGCCCAGATTTACGTCCTGCTTTCGTTGCTATTGCTGGTGCCGCGGGCTGTCGCCAAACAGCATCCGGTACCGCTGGAAGTGAAGACCGATTCCGCCAAGTGCATCGAGTGCCACGAAGACAAGTCCAAGGGCAAAGCGGTGCATTCGGCCATTGCGACCGGGTGCATGAGCTGTCACGAAATCCGCGTCAATAAAGACATCACCCGCGTCAAGCTGACCACCGCCACGCCCGTCCGGCTGTGTCTTCAGTGTCACGCCGACAAGAGCGCCGCCGAGATCAAAGGCCGGGTACATGGCCCTGCGGTCCGAGATTGTCTGAAGTGCCACGATCCGCACACCTCCGATAATAAGAACCAGCTCCTCAGGCCGGCCGCCGGTGCAAGCAAAGACGACAATCTCTGCCTCAAATGTCACACCACCGGCATGAATGTCCCGGCAAAGGGCAGCCGGCACGCCGCGCTCGACATGGGCTGCGATAGCTGCCATGTGACCCACAAGACTGGCGACCCCGAGCAGCGTGAGTTCCGCGCCCATCTCACCAAGAACACCCCCGCGCTGTGCGTAGACTGCCACGACACCAAAGACACCAACCTCATCAAGACGCACCAGAACCAACCGTTCGCCAGCACCGACTGCGTCACCTGCCACGATCCGCACCAGTCAGCCCGGCCCAAGCTGATGCAGACGTTTGTGCACTCGCCGTTCGAAGGCGGCAAAGATTCCTGCTCCACCTGCCATCAGCCGGTAAAAGACGGCAAGGTGGTTCTGACCTCGGCGAGTTCGAAAGAACTGTGCCTCACCTGCCACGCCGACAAATCTGAGCTGATCGAAAAGGCCAAGGTGCAGCATCCCGGCGCCGCCGGCGATTGCACCGACTGCCATAACCCGCACGCCAGCAAGTCGCCGGCCCTGCCCAAGCCGGACGCGGTCACTGTCTGCCTGGGCTGCCATGCCGGCCAGGCCGAGCAGCACAAGAAGAAGTACCTGCACGAGCCGGCCTTCGAGCAGGGCTGTGCCACCTGCCACCTCGGACACGGCGGCGAAAACCAGCACTTGTTGCGCGCCAAGACGGTGAACGATCTCTGCCTCGAGTGCCACGGGCCCGACAGCCGGCCGCAGCGGCTGGAGGCCGAACATCAGGTCGCGATCTTCCAGGGCAAGGTGAAGCTGCCCGAGAACTATTTCAACAAGGTCGTGCGGCTGCCGATTAAGTACGGCCTGGGCCATCCGGTCGAGCGGCACCCCATCAAGGACCAGATGGATCCGAACGACATCACCAAGCTTCGCGTCGCCATCAACTGTGGCACGTGCCACCAGCCCCATGCTTCGGCGAACCCGGACCTTCTGGTGAAGGACCAGGTCAACAACATGATGTTCTGTGCCAGTTGCCACAAAAACCTAGGCGGATAGTCACGGGAGACCCTGAGATGTTTGCAGTTCACCACAAGTCGCTTCACCGGGGAACCATCATCGCGGTCCTGCTGGTCGCCGTAGCGTTACTGGCGCTGCCGGTGTCCCTGTGTGGCAAGGACAAGGACAAAGACAAGAAAAAGGCCGACGCCGTCGCTGCCAAGCCCAAGAAGCACTTCCTCGAAGTGCTCGACTACTCCAAAATCGTTTGGCCGAATCCCCCGGCAATTACACGGGTCCGGTACTTGAACTTCTTCTCCGGCGAGAAACCCAGGCCGCCGGAGCAAAAGAAGAAGGCCCGCTGGATGGACCGCCTTGCCGGCGTTTCGATTGGCGATACCAGCAAGACAGACAAGCCGCGCTTCCAGTTGGTCATGCCCTACGGCATGGCTACCGACTCCAAGGGCCGCCTCTACATCGCCGACCGCAAAGTCAGCGCGGTGTTCATCGTCAATACCGACACCGGCGAGTTCGACATGATCAAGAACGGTGTGCACGCCCGTTTCGGCATGATCATCGGGCTCGCCGTGGATGACGCTGACCGGCTCTTCGTCTCCGACAGTGTTGCCGCTCGCATATTGGTCTTCGATCAGAACCACAAGGCGGAAGCCAGCATCACCGAGGGGCTGAAAGACCCCGGCGGCCTGGCCATTGACAACGAAAACCGCTTCCTTTACGTCGCCGACGCGGAACTCGACCAGGTGCTGGTCTTCGACGCCGATCCCCCGTACAGGCTGCTGCGCCGCATCGGTACCACCGGAAAGAACCATTCGCTGACCACCCCCGGCGACTTTTCCAAGCCTACGAATGTGGCCGTGGACAGTGACGGCAATTTGTATGTGGCCGACACGCTGAACTTCCGCGTCCAGGTCTTCGACGCCGAGGGCAATTTCATCCGCATGTTTGGCAAGGCCGGCGACGGTCCGGGCTATTTTGCCCGTCCCAAGGGAATCGCCGTAGATAACGACGGCCACATCTGGGTGGCCGATGCCGTACAGGACCGCGTGCAGGTCTTTGACCAGGAGGGACGGTTGCTCCTCTACATGGGTGGCCACGGTTTGCTGCCCGGCCAGTTCAATACCCTCGCCGGCCTGCACATTGACAAGAACAATCGCGTGTTTACCTCCGAGCAGTACCCCGGACGGGTCCAGTTCTTCCGCTACGTGACTGACGCTGAGGCGCAAGCGGAAAAGGACCGTCGCGATGCGGAGCAACAGAAGAAATCGGCAGGCGCGCCGGCCAAACCGCAGCAGTCAGCGAGCAATAGCGGCGCGCCGCAGGGGGCGGCCAGGTAGCCGCCCAAAGTTTTGGTTGTCCAAGGACGGCCAGAACGGAGCTTGGCAAAGCCGGGCTCCGAACGTGAAAAAAGCAGTTGACCTTATCAGGAGGTCTTCTTCATGAAGAAGCTGATGATGCTTGCGCTGTGCGTGCTGGTGTTTGCCACGCTCGCCATGGCGCAAAGTCCCACTTACACCGAAGGCAGCGGCATACAGAATGTCGACAAACTGGGTGCCCACCAGAACGGCGGCAAGGGCTGCGTCGGCTGCCACGCTCCCCACAGCGGCGCGCGCGGCAACGGCGGTAACGCTCTGGGCGGCGCTGTAACCGACCCCACCACGGGCAACTTCGCCCTGTGGGGCCAGGACATGGGTCCGCTCTATGGCCAGACGATCGCGACCGGCGATGCTGGCGCGTTTGACATCGTACTGCCCGCTGACTCCGAGACCGACGAAGCTGTAACCACCGGCGTCATGATGTGCCTGAGCTGCCACGACGGCAACCTCGCCAAGGGCGCCATGATGGCCAACCAGTCCTACGAGCAGTCGGCTGGCTTGCTGCCCGCGAACGCCTACGGTTCGCAGCCCATCCCGACCCTGCTCGGCGCCGACGGCACCGCTGCCGGCAATTACCACAACGATCACCCCATCGGTCCCAAGGCCACCCTGGGCGCCGTGGGCGTTGCCAGCCGCCTGACCTTGGCGCCCGCTGCCAGCGGCACCTGCACCAGCCACGGCACGCCGGTGGACTGCTTGCAGCCCAATACCGCCAACACCCAGTACATGACCTTCATTAGCCACTACGGCGCGTTCAACGTCACCCAGAAGACCGCGGCGAACCCGTCCGGCGGCCGTACCACGGGTGTCGTGATTCCCGCCGGCGCGACTGATGCCACCACCGCTTATGTGGTCTGCACCACCTGCCACACGCCGCACAGCATGTACACCTTCAGCGGCAACGTGCGTGGTTCTGCCACCAGCGGCACGTATCCGACCTACTTCTTCATCAGCGCTCCGTACAACCCGGGCGCTCCGATTCCGGATGGTACGAAGGCTTCCTCTGCCACCCAGTTCTGCCGTCAGTGCCACTTCACCGGCGCCGGTGGTTCGAACGAAGGCAGCAACATCAACACTGTGGACACGCAGTTCTAATCACGTGCCCTGCGGGGGAGGGAATTCCCTCCCCCGTTTTTCGGTCAAGGTCATTGGAATTCGGGTAAACGGTACTGAGCAGTTCGGTCACTGGTGATTCAAGTGAAGTTACAAATTACAAATTGCAAATCAGAAATTGTTGCCATTTGCGCATTGCTTGTGATCGCACTGTGCACCGCGCCGGCCCAGGTCGCCTCCCACGCTCCAACCGCCATTACGGTGGTGCCCAGCGGTAAGCCGCTGCCCGCGAGTTCCGCTCCTAAGCTGCTGGAGAAGCCGGTGGCGCGAGTCAACGGCGTCGTTCTCACCGAGCAGGACTTGCTTCGCGAGATCGCCATTCTGTTCCCCTACGTACAGCAGCACAATGCCGGTATTCCCAAGTCCATGGAGCCGGAAATCCGCCGCGGCGCCCTGGAAATGATCATCTTCGAGGAACTGCTCTACCAGGAGGCGAAGCGTCGCCGGCTGACCATTCCGGCGCAACGCCTGGCCCGCGCCGAAGCCCAATTCCGCAAAAGGTTTCCCACGCAGGCGGAATATCAGCAGTACTTGCAGGTGGAAGCCAATGGCTCGCCTAAGGTCATGCGTAACAAGATCCACCGCTCGCTGCTGATTGAAAAGATGCTGGAAAGCGACGTTCGCGCCAAGGCCAAAGTGACCCTGGCTGAAGCCAGGGCCTATTACCAGAAAAATACGAAGCAATTTGAGCACGGCGAGAGCTTCCGCATTCAGAGCATCTCCATCCTGCCGCCGGACAACAGCCCGGCGGTGCTGAAGGAAGCTCAACAGCGGGCGGAAGAAGCAGCCAAAGCCGCCAAGGGCGCCAAGGATTACCGCGAGTTTGGCCTGCTGGCCGAGAGACTGTCCGACGATGATTTTCGAGTGAAGATGGGCGACCACAAGCAGGTGGATGCCGGCAAATTGCCGCCCGAGATAATCAAGGCGGCGCGCGCCATGAAACCTGGCCAGGTCAGCGACCTGATCCGCTTGGGGAATGCATATACCATCTTCCGCCTCGTCAAGCACACGCCTGCAGGGCGGACGCCCTTTGCCGAGGTCAAGGACAAACTGATGGCGGACCTGCACAAAGAGAAGACGGAAAAGGTCCGCGCTGCCCTCGGCCAGAAATTACGCCAGAACGCCCAGATTGAAAGGCTGTAGGATGTCTCAAAACAGCAAAACCACGTTTTCGGTTTTCCGTTTTCCGTTTTCCGTTTTGCTGTGCGGGCATACTCGACGGGGAACGGGGAACGGGGAACGGGAAACGGCGAAGTTGAGGGCCGGCTGGCTGGTGGTCATCGTGTTGCTGTGCGTTGCCGCCCAGGCACAGGTTCAGGTCGGAGACTATCTCAAGATGAATCTGGGTGGCTCGCTCGGCTTCGGCTATGGCGGGGGCTTTGGTACGTATGGACCCTCCAGCCACAGCACCAGCCTTAATGGCACGGCTTCGCTGACGGGGCATTACTATCATCCGAATTTCATCTCGTTCAACTTTCTGCCCTACTACAACCGCTCGCAGAGCAACTCGGAGTCGCGCTCGATTTTCGGCGAGACCGGCTTTACCAGTACGGCCAACTTTTTCACCGGCAGTCGCTTCCCGGGCTCGGTCTTCTTCGGTAAGACAAGTAACTCAACGGATACCTTCGGCATACCCGGCTTGGGCGGGTTGGTGGCCGAGGGGTCCTCGCGCTCGTTCGGCATCAACTGGAGTGCCCTCCTGCCTGACCTCCCAACGCTGGAGGCGAGCTTTAGTACTGGCGCCAGCTCCTCTTCGCTGGTTGGGTCGGATACCGGCAGCGAAAGCTCCAACAAGACATTTTCTTTGGGCTCACAATATGTTCTCTTGGGCTTCCAACTGCGCGGGTTCTACACCCGCCAGAATGTAAACCTAAGCCTGCCCAGCTTTCTTGAAGAAGAAACCTCCGTCAGTACAACCTCGTCCTATGGAATCTCCGCAACTCACAGGTTGCCTCTCTCTGGCAGCTTCAGTGCGGGTTACAGCCGGACCACCTCTCAAAGCGATAGTGGTATTAAGGGCCACAGCACCAGCGACAGCGCCGATGCGGGAGTGACGCTGAACCCATTGAAGCCGCTGACCTTGAATGCGGACGTAAGATACACGGGCAATTTGTTGAGCTCGCTGCGGCAAAGCCTCTCCACCGAGCAACTGGCTGTCGTCCCGCTGGAGAGCGACTCCCGCTCGGTCCTCCTGCGCAGCGCCGCCTATCTCCGGCTCGGCCGCAGCCTGGCGATCAATGGCTATATCGCCCATCGCGAGCAATCGTACCGGGGCAAGGACTTCAGCGATACGCAATATGGCGGCGTCCTGACGTACCGCTATTCGCGCCCGCTGTTAGGATTGCTGTATTTCAGTTTCGGCCTGGTGGACACGGCCAACCAGAATGGCCACAGCAGCCTGGGCTTCAATGGCAACGTCTCCTTTAGCCGCGATTTCGGCCGCTGGAGGACCTCCGCCGATTTCTCCTACGCACAGAATGTCCAAACCTTGCTTGCCATGTACACCGTCAGTTCGTACAGCTACGGTGGCAACGTCTGGCGCCGGGTCAACCGGGACATCACCTGGAGCGCGTCTTACCGCAGCGCCCGTAGCGGGCTGACTCAGTACGACGGAAACCGCAACGTCAGCCACAATGTGACCACCGGCTTCGGTTGGCGCCGTTACGCTGTCACTGCGAACTATTCCCAGTCGAGCGGGGCATCGGTATTGACTTCGACCGGTTTGGCCCCGACCCCGTTGGGTACCCTGTTCGATGACTTTCTGGTCTTCAACGGCAAGAGTTACGGTCTGTCTTTGAGCGCCACGCCTATGAAGAAGATGAGGGTGACCGCCTACTACTCGACGGTGAGAAGCGATACCCTCGCGCGCTCCGTTTTCTCCCTGAACCAGGGCGAGAGGTACGACACCCGCGTCGAATACAACCTGCGCAAACTGGTGTTGCGCGGCGGATTTACCCGCACCTGGCAGGGAATCAGTGCCTCAGGAGCTCCCCCCAGCATGGTAAACTCGTACTACTTCGGTATCACACGATGGTTCGAGGTTTTCTGAGCAATGCGCTTGCAAGCCGACGCAGTGCAGGGTGCATCCTCTGTGTCATCTTCCTGCTGCTTGCGCCTGCCCTTGCCAAGCGCCAGAAACCGGTACTCGAGACGCCCCCACCTGACCTCTTGCTCCTGGGCGGGCGCAAGCTGAGTTACGTTCGCACCTTCAGCTCGGAGCGCGACGTCCGCGCCAAACCCGGATTCTGGACCAAGCTCGTGGACTTTGTCGCCGGCGAGCCGGACTTTAAGCAGATGGTCCGGCCTTACAGCATTGCTGTGGATTCCCGCGGCCGCGTCATCGTGAGCGACCCCGGCCTGCACGGAATTCACATCTTCGATGCCGAGCAGCACAAATACAAGTTTCTCGAGCGGTTGGAGAAAAGTAAGGATGCCATGTTCGAGCCGCAGTGCGTGGCGGTGGATGCAAAGGACAACATCTACGTCACCGACTCGAAAGCCGGCAAGGTCTTCATCTGGGACGCCAACGGCAAATATCGCGGCGTGTTTGGCAGCCTGAAAGGCGGCGAAGGTTTTTTCAAGCGGCCCACCGGTATCGCCATTGATCCGGAGACACAGTACATCTATGTGACTGACACTCTGCGCGACCGAGTGTTCGTGCTCGATTCCAAAGGAGAGGTGTTGCGTACTATCGGGCAGCGCGGGATCGGCAAGGGCGAGTTCAACTTTCCCACCGAACTGATGTTGAGGAACGGCGTGCTCGCGGTGGTGGATGCCATGAACTTCCGCGTGCAGATGTTCGATCGCTCCGGCGGCTTCATGGGCACGATTGGCACTGTGGGCGATTCTCGGGGACAGTTCTTCCGTCCCAAGGGCATCGCCTTGGATTCTGAAGACCACATCTACCTGGTCGAAGGGCTGTGGGGCGTTGTGCAGGTGTTCGATCGCCAGGGAGAACTGCTGTACGAGTTTGGCGGGCGGGGCGCCCAACTCGGCCAGTTTCAGCTTCCCGCCGGCCTGTTCATTGACCGCAACGACCGCGTCTACGTAGCGGATTCATACAACCGGCGCGTGCAGGTGTTCCAGTATCACGGGGCGAAAACTCGGGCGGACGGAGGCAGCCGGTGAAGGCCATTCTGTTCGCTTGCATCTTGATTATTGCGACTCTGGCTTCCGCCCAGCAGGCCACCGATGTGTTGGGATCGCACGATTTGTCCGTCTCGTTGAAAGGCGGGAGTTCGGCGGCGTGTCTGTATTGCCATGTGCCGCACTCTGGCAGTGGCAAAACCGCGCTGTGGGGACAGAGCTTCTCCAGTCAGGTGTATTCACTTTACTCGAGTGACACCGCCCAGAACACAGCCGTACAGCCGCCGCTTGGGGCTGCCAGCACCCTGTGCCTGAGCTGCCATGACGGCACGGTGGCCCCCGGTCAGGTATCTCCTATCGGCCCCATCCAGATGGGCGGCACCATGACGAGCGTCATGGGCAGCAACTTGGAGTCCTCCCATCCCTTCAGTTTGGCGCTGCCTTTGAAGGACTCCGCGCATCTTGTCGCCAGCCTCGCCGCCAGTCAGACCACGGCCGACCCGACCAAGTCGGTGCAGTTGATCAAGGGCAACGTCGAGTGCACAAGCTGTCATAACCCGCACGCGCAGGCCATTGACAGGAACGCGCCCAAGTTCTTGGTGCGCGACAATCGCAATGGCGCGCTGTGCCTTTCCTGCCACGAAACCGCGCTGCGCACCGTGAACGCGCGCGAAAATCCCCTGACGGGGTGGACCACCAGCGTCCATGCCACCACGGGCGCACAGGTGAGCATCACATCAGGTCTGGGCGGTTACAACACGGTCGGGGAGTTCGCCTGCTTGTCCTGTCACGTGCCGCACAATGCGAGTGCTCCCGAAGGCCTGCTACGCAATCCGGCGCCGCCGATTCCGAACGTTGATACCACCTCACAGAGCTGCATCAACTGCCACAACGGCAGCGACAAGCTTCTGGTGCCGCTTGCCAATGTGCTGGCCGAATTCCAGAAGCCAGGTCACCCGTTTCCGAGTGGGGCATCCAGTGCGCATTCTCCGATTGAGCCGGTGGTGCTGGAGCAGAACCGCCACGCCGCCTGCGCCGATTGCCACAACCCGCATGCCACGAAGACCGTGACCGCGTTTGATCCGCCGCCCAATCTCCGCCCGTCGCAGTACGGCGCAAAGGGCGTCGCCTCGGACGGAAGCGTCCTGACCGGGGTGGCCACCAAGCAGTACGAGACCTGCTTGCGCTGCCATGGGGCTAGTTCCGGCAAGCAGGTCCTCACCGCGGTCTACGGTTACTTGCCGGCCCGTGCCGCTTTCAGTGGCGATCCGCTGAACCTCATTCCACAATTCGGCGACACCGCGATTTCCGCGCATCCGGTGATGCGCGAGGCTACCTTGCAGTCGCAGCCCAGTCTGCTGCCGTACATGCTGGACCTGACCGGGACCGTGCAGAAGCGGCAGATGGGAACCCGCATCTTCTGCACCGATTGCCACAACTCGGACGACAACCGCGAATTCGGCGGCAACGGACCGAACGGCCCGCACGGCTCGCAGAACACCCACATCCTCGAGCGCCGCTACGAGATCAGCCAGGTTGCGGTAGGCGCCTGGCCCACCGGAGGGCCCGGTTCGCCGATCATCAATCTCAACCCGAGTCCGCCGCTGGATGCCGCCAGCGGAGGCCCCTATGCTCTCTGCGCCAAGTGCCACGATTTGCAGAACGTGAACTCGAACGTGAGTTTTGCCCAACACAGTGAGCACATTCAGAAGGGCTTCTCCTGCTCGGTCTGCCACACGGCCCATGGCGTGCCGGCGGGGTCTCAGGGCATCTCCGGCAGGCGCTTGGTCAATTTCGACGTGAACGTCGTAGCACCAAACAATGGCGTGCTTTCCTACTCCAACGGCACTTGCGTTCTGATCTGCCATGGCAAGACGCACAACTGAGCACTGCTTCTGACACTGCGCGCAAGCTGAATGGCCCGGCCGCTCGTCAGCCGCGGAATCATCTCTTCGCCGCCGTGAAGTTATCGTTCCCACGCGCGAAAGTTTTGCCTTCGATTAACGCTATTGAGAATCGCATATTATAGTGACACCCGTTGACTCTCTTGCGATGCCGTTGACCC
>JBHGBA010000046.1:0-51620 GCA_041946775.1 Terriglobales bacterium | reverse complement strand
CATACCAAATTAGAAATGTCCCCGTCTTCACCAAAGTAGAAATGTCCCCTGGTTCACCAGGCCTAGCAAGCAGCAAGCAACTAGCCGCAGAACAAAGAGCCGGCCGTGTCACGCCGAGCAGCGGGTTACTAACTGCTTGTTGCTAGCTTGTTACTTGTTGCTGGCTGCTAGTCGCTTGCTGCTTCTGTGATGTACTGTGGCAAGCGGAGTCTGAGCGTTTGCGATTATCTGAAGAGCTCCAGGACGCGATTGCCGATGAGGCCGCGAGCGTCGAGCGCAGTGCGTTAGTGCGCGCGGCGCAGGAACTTAGCGCCCAGTATCAACGCGGCGACTTCCGCAGCGCTGCTCTGCCGACCGACGCCCATCGTATCGCGTACCTACAAACGCGTTTGCCCGCGACTTACGCCGCCAACGCGCACGCGTTCGCGGCAATCAAAGAGTGCATGGCCGGCGTGGAACTCAAGTCGCTGCTTGATCTGGGCGCGGGTCCTGGGACGTCCATGTGGGCGGCGGCAGCAGCATTTCCGGGTATTCGGCGGATCACCGCCGTCGAGCGTGATCCAGCACTGCTCGCGCTGGGGCGCCGTCTCGCCGCGCGCAACCCCAACGAGTCGGTACGAACCGGGAAGTGGGTTCGCGCAGACATCGCGGCCTACAGTCCTGACGCTCACGACTTGGTCGTACTTTCGTACGCACTGGGTGAGCTTTTCAGGCCGGAGGCGATCATCGCCCGCGCCTGGCAGGCCACGCACAAGTTGCTGGTCATCGTGGATCCGGGGACTCCGCGCAATTTTCAGCATGTGCTCGCCGCGCGCGCTTGGCTGATCGGCGCCGGCGCGCATTTGGTCGCGCCCTGCCCACACCATAACTTGTGTCCGCTCGCGATGGCTGGCGACTGGTGCCACTTCGCCGAGCGCGTGGAACGCACCGCCGAACACCGCCGCATGAAAGGCGGCACGCTCGGCTACGAGGACGAAAAATTCTCCTATATGGCCGCCGCGCGTTCGGCTGTAACGTGGCCGCGTGCACGAATTCTGCGCCACCCGCAGTTCCACTCCGGACACGTGCAGCTGACGTTGTGCACCGCGCTGGGACTCCAGCGCCAGACCGTCGGCAAATCACAAAAAGATGTTTACCGCGCCGCGCGCCGCGCGCGCTGGGGAGATGCGTGGGAGTACTGAGCTGTCCAAACCTAACCACTACACGGACCAATCTTGAATTCGATTTTGAATTTTGATTTTCCGAGTTTTGAGGCCTGCCACTTCCGTGCACAGGAGAATCAAAATTCAAAAATCAAAATTCAAAATTGGTCCCTGTCAATCCGTGTAAATCCGTGGTTGCGGTTTTAGACCTTCTTGCCGTGCAGCTTGATGGACGCCACGCTGCGCGCCGCAGTTTCCAGCAGTCCGGCACCGCAACAGGTATCGCTGGGGGCGACGGCCGATATCAATTTGTCGCCGACGGCGATTTGCGGAATGCTCAGCTCGTCGAGCCCGGCCTCGACGGCGTGGCGGATGTAGTCCGAGATGTGGCTTGCGCCGGCGATGCAGCCCACGTAAGCGGCCACGCTTGCCGCCACGTCCGCGGGCAGATCGGCCAGCAGCACAATGTCGCTCACCGCGAACCGCCCGCCCGGCTTGAGCACGCGCGCTATTTCGCGGAACACGGCCGGCTTGTCGGCGCTCAGGTTGATGACGCAATTGCTGATCACCAGGTCCACCGACGCGTCTTCCACCGGCAGCTTCTCGATGTAGCCCTTGCGGAACTCGACGTTGGTGGCGCCCAGCTCGGCGGCGTTCTTGCGCGCCTGCGCCAGCATGTCGTCGGTCATGTCCACGCCGATGACGCGGCCGGTCGGTCCCACGCGCCGCCATGCGAGAAAGGCATCGAAGCCGGCGCCGCTGCCCAAATCAAGCACCGTCATGCCCGGCTCGATGCCCGACATCGCCAGCGGATTGCCGCAGCCGAGCCCGAGATTGCCCTTGGCCAGTTCGACGTCTTCCTTGCTGTATCCCAGTACCAGGGCGACATCGCCTTCGGGCCCGCCACAACCGCAGCGCTCGCCGCGCGCCACTGCCCCATAATGTTCCCGTACCTCCTCGACTACGTTCAGCTTGTCCGACATGATCAGTGCTCCTTTTCTGCGGCTGAAGGCTGCGGCGCGTTGAACGTGCAGCAGCAATTCTTTTCCAGTGCCTGGTTGAGGAACGCGAGCGCTTCCAGCACCGCCTTGCGCTTGGCCGCCGGTATGGATTCGAAGATCGTCCGCGTGCGCTCGAGCATCAGCTTGTCAATCTGCTTTCGCACGCGGCGGCCTTCGGGCGTGACCGTCACCATCGCAGCGCGACCGTCTTCCTGCGCGCCACGCACGCGCCGCACCAGGCCGCGCGCCTCAAGCTTCTCGAGGGCACGCGTGATGGCGCTGGGCGTGATGCCAGCCGATTCGGCAAGATCCAGCAGGCGGGCGCCTTCACGGGCCACCAGCACGCGCAGGATGGCGCACTGCCGCGTCGTCAAGCCGGCGCAGCACACTTCGTCCGGCCCGATCTGCCCCAGCCCGCGGCTGAGGCGCTCGAGTTCGTTCCACCAGGTCTGGAGTTCGTTGCTCATAGCCACGGCTGGAAGATTAACGCAGAATACTTGCATGAGTCAAGCAAATAATCACTCCACAAGCAGCCAACAATACGCAGCCTGCACGTCGAAACTTGCGGTCGCCAGTTGCGGCTGCTTCGCAGGAACGCGACATTACGGCGGAATCCCTGGGGAGCAGGAGCTGTTGCTTTGCTTGTCGCTAGCTGCCTGTCAAGTCGCTAGCTGCTTGTTGCTTGCTGCTCGTTGCTCCCCTACGCCGCCAGCGGCTGCGACGGAGGAACCACCGGGACCTGCTCCAGCAGCTTGAAGCCGGCGTTGCGCAGCAGAAAGGCGATGTCGTCCACAGTGAGGCGCGTGGCATCGTACTCCACGTGGATGATGCGGCGCGGTTCGTCAAAAGAGATTCGCAAAATGCCATACACCGCGCGTACTTCCTTGAGCGCGCCCAACTCTCGCCCGCCCGGGGGACATTCATAGCGAAAGGCCACTTCCATCAGCGTCATACCTGGGTTCGATGCAAACCACCGGCGGGTCGAACCGCACCCATTCTGTCTCGTGAACATCGCGCGCGACAGGCCGGCGCCCTAGGGTGAAATGGTCGAAAGAGTCGAACTGTCAACGACTTACGGAACGAACACCCGAGTGTGAAACCCGGATTTGTTGGCGCGCATCTTTCCTGGTGGGAGTAAGCCATGAACCGGCAGATCATCCCAGCCTTCGTCATCTACATCGCCGAGCACCTGCCCGATCTTTAGTACCCCCACTCTGCGCTGGTTGTGAACGCCCACTCTGCGCTGGTTGTGAACGCCGCGTTCTGACGCGAGGCGGAACTGTGCCCCGCGTCCGGGAGGACCCTTGTGTCATGGGTTTATTTGTTGATCGGCATCATTCTCGATGTGGCAGGGACGGTATTTCTGAAACTTTCGAACGGGCTGAGCCGAACCTGGGCGACGGCCCTGATGCTGGTGTGCTATGGGGCGAGCGCCGTTCCCCTGGCGCTCGCCACACGTCAACTGGAGATCAGCCTGGTGTACGCCGCGTGGTCGGCGCTGGGGACGGCCCTGGTGGCCGCAGTGGGGGTGTTTCTGTTCGACGAGCCTCCCACTGTGACCCGGCTTATCTCCTTCGGCCTGATCATCGTGGGCGTGGTCATGCTGAACCTGAGCACGCCAACCGGCCCGCGCTAGCGCCGCACCTGCTGGCGTTCGCCCACGTGCTCAATACGGCCGTTCTGCTTCACCCACCCGTAACGCGACAGGACCGAGGCGAAGATGCGGTCGGTCAGGTTGTCCACCTCGCGCGGGTCGGGTCCATAGGGGGTGCGCTCCGGCGCAGCAATGAACTCTTCGTCCTCGCTCTCCGGCGCAGCCAACTCAGCCGCCAGGTCGCGCTCATAGGCCACCGGCCGTATCTCCTCCAGGTCGTCTTTGTCGCGCGTTTTGCTTCGCTTCTTGATTCGATGGACTGCCATAGTTGCTCCGTCTGATTGCGTATAGACGATATCAACCACGAAAAAGATGACTGGGAATTGTGAGCAGCCCCAAGCGGCGGAACCAAAATGGTACACGAACCCGGGTGGAGTGGCGGCGCGCCAGCGCTGTTTTGCCGCATGTTTGCCAGCTATGGCTTCAAGTACCGCGCGAGGAACTGATAGATCTCCTGCCGCGAGGCGCGTGCCAGCTCGGTATCAATGCGGTTGAAGCGGTGGCCGCCCGCTGCGTTGTCGTAAATCTTGTACTCGAACTGCTTGCCCGCCGCCTGCAGCGCCGCGATGAGGTGCTCGACTTCCATGACGTTCACGTCTTCGTCATTGGTATTGGTGTGGACAAGCAAGGGCGTCTGCACGGCGGCAGCGTGGAAGACGGGCGAGCGGCGGCGGTACTCCATTGGGTCGTTGGCCGCCGACTTGCCGATGAACTCCGTGAACTCGCGCTGATAGCCCGGCCCCTTATAGCCCATGCGCATCACCAGGTCGCTGACCGGCACCCCGGCGTAGGCGGCCTGATAGTCCTGGGGCCAGCGCACAATGTTTAGCAGCGTATGGTAGCCGCCGTGGCTCCAGCCGATGATGCCCACGCGCTTGGGGTCAACCTGCGGCAGGTTGGCCACCGCCCAGTCGCGGGCGGCGTGGGTGTCGTCAATCTCGGCGCCACCGTAGTCAATCTGCTCGTAGAACTCCTTGCCGAAACCGGTTGAGCCGCGGTACTCGGGCGCGATCACCACGTAACCCTGGTCCATCAGCTCGCGCACGATGTGGGCATAGGAGCTGGCGAAATGCGAATGTACCCCGCCGTGCACGAAGACAATCAGCGGCGCCTTGGACTTGGCCAGCCTTTTGGGGACAAACGTGTACGCGTAGATGACCAGCGGATTGCCCGCACCCTGCCCAGTCGGGTTGGCCATGCGGATCGGCTTGGGACTGGTGATGGTAATGCGGTCGATCTGGGCGACGTCGGAGAGCTTCATGTACCAGAGCAGCTCATCCACAGACTTTTGCAACGCCAGGATGTCATGCCGCTCCGGCGGTTCGCTCTCCGGTGGCGCCAGCGGCGGAGGTGGCGGGGTTTGCGCGAACAGCCGGACGGCAACCATGCACAGCAACAGCACCAGCACTGCGCAGCTCAGGCGACCGGTCATGCCAATGCCCTCCAGGGTTGAGACGGAAACGAAACCTTATCTGCGGCGGAGGGGTGGCGTCAAGCGCGGGAAAAGCGCGAACGCAAAGAGCGCAAAGGATGCAGAGGACGCATAGGCACTCTGGTGTTTTCACCAGTTCGCCAGTTCGTCAGTTCGCCAGTTTTCTATGGTGCCCCACATCTGCCCCGGTTTTGGCAGATGTGGGAAGACGGGCAGGTGTGGGTTGGCTACCAGCCGCGCCGGTTCGGGTGTAATATTCTCGCCGTTGTAGGCCCAACCGGACGGCCCCCAACACCGACCCCGCTGCGCGGGACCCGCTCGGGACAGCAAGGGAGGTCATTATGCCGCTCGCCAGGTTGAAGGAGTATCTAGACAGCCACAACATTAAGTACGAGACCATTTATCATTCCACTGCATACACCGCGCAGGAAATCGCTTCCCGCGCGCACGTCCCCGGCAAGGAACTGGCCAAGACGGTGATCGTCAAAGCCGACGACGAGCTAGTCATGGCCGTGCTGCCGGCCTCCGATCACGTGGACACCTACGCGCTGCGCAACGCCATCGGCGCTTCGACGGCGCGCCTGGCCACGGAGTTCGAGTTCAAGGACCGCTTCCCCGATTGCGAGACCGGCGCCATGCCGCCCTTTGGCAACCTCTACGGCATGAAGGTGTACGTGGACGAGCGCCTGACGAAGGACACCGAGATCGCCTTCAACGCCTGCTCGCATCGCGAACTGCTGCGCATGTCCTACGCCGATTATGCGCGGCTGGTGCAACCGGTGGTGCTGAGGTTTGCCGCAGGACGGGTGACGGCGGCCTAGAGAAAGATTGGCCGCTGATTAACGCAGATGAACGCTGATTAATTTCGAATTTTGAATTTTGACCGCCAGCTCGAATTGTACTTTCACAGTAAGCCCATTGGTGAACCGACAAGTCAAAATTCAAAATCCGACATTTAAGATTTCTTGAATCAGCGTTGATCAGCGTTAATCAGCGGCCAAATGGCGCCTGCATCGCCAAGTTCATCAGCGGCGTGACTTCGCCGAAGATCGCCATTATGGACTCGACCAGGTCCAGCCCAGTCGAGCCCCGCACATCGTCTTCCGTCATTGCGTAGTACACCTGGAAGCCGGCCCAATGGTTGGCGGGCGCCTCGACCAGGCGCCGCTTCAGCGCGCGCATTGACGGCAGTTCGCCGGGGAAGTCGCCGCGATCGTCCCACGTGCCGCCGTGCAGGCAAAAACCTTCCCGCCCCACCAACCGCTTCAACTCGCGTTCCATCGGGCTGTTCGGCTTGAGCGCGGCCACGACGCGGTGCCAGTCCCAATCGTCGCGCAACTGGCCCTGGCGAAAATCGCGCGGCGCCTTCAAGAAACCGCGTTCCACCTGCATGCCGCACTTGAACAGATGGTCGTCGGTGTCGAGCATCACGAAGAACTTGGCGCACCCAAAGCTAACGTTAGAGGAAATCGGCTTGGCGGCGCGGTTGGCGCGCGTCAGGAAGCCGATCCAGCGCCAGTGCACGCCGCGTCCCCAGCGCTCGGTCACGAACTGCTGGCCGTAACGGGCTTCCAGCGCGAGCTTCAGGATGCGCGTGATGCGCTCGTTGTCCTCGAGATTGCCCACGCGGATGCCGCGCTTGAAGTCGAGAAACTCCGGGCGGAAGCCCACACCCAGCGCAGGCAAGGAGAAAGTGTCGTCAAAGCTGAGTGCGATTCCGCGTCCCATAACTGACGCCATCATAATTCACCATGCAGCGTAGGTGGCGGGCCTAAACCCAACCACGGATTAGCACAGACTTGAAAAACGGATTGAAACCCGGCTAAAGGGCGCTACTTTCGCGCGGGCGATTATTGCATCACTTCCATGGCTATTTGGGCCCTAATTTCTGATCCGTGTAAATCCGTGTTAATCCGTGGTTAGTTTCTGAAACGCATGCGCTACGGCAAGCACCAGGTCTTCCCATCCGGGCGCCGCGGCGATCTGCAAGCCGATCGGCAGGCCCGCAGCGGTCGTGCCACATGCGACCGAGATCGCGGGCAGGCCGAGCACGTTGAACGGCCGGGTGTTGCGCAGCATCACCAGCTCCTTGGCGCGCAGGTCGTCCGGATTGGCCAGCAAATCGGCGATGGTGGGCGGTGGGAGGGGAACGGTGGGCGTAACGATGACATCTACATCGGCGAACAGCTCTGCTGCATGGCGGCGCTGTTGCTCCAGGCGCTGGCGGGCGCGGATGTAATCCGCGGCCGAAACTTCCGCGCCATGGCGGATGCGGCGCAGCGTTTCTGGCTGATAAAGCTGCGGCGATTCGGCAACGTACTGCGCGTGGTACGTCCAGGCCTCGGCAAGGTGCACCGTGCGGTCGGTATCTACCGGCACTGCCAGTTCGCGAACCCCGGCAGTGAGCTCCCCCATTGCCGCGATCGCCTGCTCCACTTGCGCGCAGATCTCGGAATCAACATCGGCAAAGAAGATTTCGTGCGCCACGCCAACGCGCAGCTTCGAGATGTCGCTGTCCAGCGCAGCGGCATAATCGCGCCGGGAAAGCTCGCGGCTAGTAATATCGGCCTCGTCGTAGCCAGCGATCACGTTCAACACTGTTGCCGCGTCGGCAACCGTGCGCGCCAACGGCCCCACGTGATCGAACGACCACGCCAGCGGCACGACGCCGCGCGCCGACACCAAACCATAGGTTGGTTTCAGTCCGACGATTCCGCAATACGCTGCCGGCAAGCGAATTGATCCGGCGGTGTCGGTTCCGATTGCCGCAGAACACAAGTGTGCCGCAACCGCCGCTGCCGAGCCGCCCGAAGATCCGCCGGTAGTGCGTGCCGGATCGTGCGGGTTGCGCACCGCTCCGAATGCGCCTATGACCGAGCTGCCGCCGTAAGCAAACTCATGCAGATTGGTCTTCCCGATCAGCACCGCGCCGGCCTGTTTCAGCCGCGTGACGATCGCGGCGTCCTGGTGCGCCACGCGGTTACGGAACAACTCACTGGCGGCGGTAGTGGGAACGCCGGCCACGTCAATCAGGTCTTTCAGAGCGACAGGAATGCCGTGCAGCGGGCCGCGCCACTCGCCGCGCGCAATCTCCGCCTCTGCCGCGCGCGCCTGCTCCAACGCAAGGTCCGCCGTAACAGTGATAAAGGAGTTGAGCGTGGCATCGAGCTGCGCGATGCGATCCAGACAGGCGGAGGCCAACTCGACGGGCGAAACCCGGCGCTGCCGCAGCAGGTCAGCGGCTTCGAGGAGCGTGAGCGCAGTGAGGTCCTGATTGCAGGGCATGAAAAGCAGGTTCCTCGCAGGCTGAAACCCGCTCGGAATCACAACACTAAATCTCTTTCCCGGCGCGGCTGAATGAGGTTGCGGAAAAACTCACTTTCGGGCGACAGGGTGGGGTCGCATTACGATCTACTGTGTTATCCCCAACTGCCACAGTACGAAGGCGTAGTCGAACGCCACCTCGCGGAGGTAGTCGTAGCGTCCGCTGGCGCCGCCATGGCCCGCGCCCATGTTGGTCTTCAACACGAGCAGGTTCTTGTCGGTTTTCAGCGTGCGAAGCTTGGCCACGTATTTCGCGGGCTCCCAGTACATCACCTGGCTGTCGTTGAACGAGGTCTTCACCAGCATCGTGGGATAGGCCTTGGCCGCCAGGTTGTCGTACGGCGAGTACTGGATCATGTACTCGAATTCGTCTTTGTTCTTGGGATTGCCCCACTCCTCAAACTCGCCGACGGTAAGCGGCAGCGACTCGTCGAGCATGGAGTTGATGACGTCCACGAACGGGACCTTCGACACCACAATTTTGAACAAGTCAGGACGCATGTTGGTAACCGCGCCCATCAGCAAGCCGCCCGCGCTTCCGCCTTCGATCACCAGCTTGGCGCGATCGCCATAGGTCTCGGTGGAGGGCCGCTTTTCGCGTTTCTTCTTCTTGTCCGTCTGCTCCGGCGCAGGGCTGGTCGCGCGGTGCGGCGTGGTGAGGCATTCGGCGGCCGCGATGAAGTCGTTGAAGGTGTTCATCTTCTTCATCATGCGGCCGTCATCGTGCCAGCCCTTGCCCAGGTCGCCCCCGCCGCGGACGTGCGCGATAGCGAAGACAAACCCGCGGTCCACCAGGCTGAAGCGGTTCGAGTTGAACGCCACCCCCATCGGCACGCCGTAGGAACCGTATGCATAGAGGTAAATCGGCGCCTTGCCGTCCTTCTGCAGCGTCTTGAGGTAAACCAGCGAGATCGGTATCTTCACGCCGTCGGGGGCGGTGGCAAAAACGCGCTCCACCGTGTAGCGGCTCTGGTCGTAGCCGCCGAGCACTTCGGTCTGCTTCAGCAGCTTGGAGCTCTTGGTGGCCACGTCGTAGTCATAGACGCTCATCGGCGTGATGAATGACATATAGCGAAAGCGGTACTGCGTGGTATCGAATTCGCGATTGTTGTCCGGAAACACCGAGTAGGCGGTCTCGGGAAACTCGATGCGCTTGGATTCGCCATTGGCAAAACTGACCACCTTCAACTGCTGCAAGCCATCCTCGCGCTCGCGCAGGACGTAGAAATTCTTGAACGTCTGCACGCCTTCCAGCATGACGTTCGGCCTGACCGGCACGACCTCCACCCAGTTCTTCTTTGCCGGATCGGCCACCGGCGCTTTCACCAGGCGGAAGTTGCGCCCGGCGTCGTTCACGCGGATGTAGAAGTAGTCGCCGTGGTGGTCGGGGTAGTACTCCACATTCGCCTGACGTGGTTCGATGGTCTTCCATTCGGCGCCGGGCTCGTCGGCCGGGATGTAGCGCACCTCGGTCGTCGTGTGGCTGCGCAGCAGCATCAGGATGAACTTGTTGCTGAGCGTCTTTTCGGCGTCCACCGTGAAACGCTCGTCGGTTTCCTCGTACAGCAGCTTGTCTTCGGCATGGGCGGAGCCGACCAGGTGCTTGTACAGCCGGTACTGGCGCTTGGCCGCATCCTCAATCGTGTAGAAGAGCGTCTGGTTGTCGTTCGCCCAGACAACAGCCCCGACCTTTTCCGCCGTGTCGGGCAGCAGGTCGCCGGTGCGCAGGTCTTTCACGTGCAACGTGTACTGGCGGAACCCAGTGTTGTCGGTCGAGTAGGCCAGCAGGTTGCCGTCGTCGCTCACCTCGTACGCGCCGATGGACATAAACTTCTGCCCTTCGGCGAGCTTGTTTACGTCGAGCGTGATCTCTTCCGGCGCTTCCAGCGAGCCTTTCTTGCGGCAGTAAATCGGGTATTGCTTGCCCTTTTCGGTGCGCGAGTAGTAGAAGTACTCGCCTTGCTTGAACGGCACCTGGACGTCAGTTTCCTTGATGCGCGACAGCATCTCGTCGTAGAGGCGCGCCTGGAGCGGCTCCGCGGGCCGCGTCACCGCGTCGGTGTAGGCGTTTTCCGCCTCGAGGTACGCCCGTACCTCGGGATTGCTCTTATCGCGCAGCCAGAAATATTCGTCCTGCAGCTTGCGGCCGTGGACCTCGGTAATCTTCAATTCCTTCTTGGCCACCGGCGGCTTGGGCACGGTGGTTACGTCAATCGCAGTTGTCGGGGGCGTCAGGATCGTACTCACAATAAAGACCATGAGGAGAAGCAGGGATGGGGTCTTCCCCGGTTTCATGATATCGCCTCCAAAGCCCTGGGGGTGAGCAAGGCGCAGTATAGCAGCCGAAATAGCTCCCCTGTGACTTTAGTCAACGACCGCCTGCGCACAGGGTTCTACATTGCTGCTTGCGGGATTCCCCGCGACCTCGGTTCGGCCCTGAAACTCAAAATTCACCTAACAAAGTGAGCAAGAATGAAGAAACTTCTGATCGCTTCTGTCCTTATGATGATGATTACCCTGCTACCCGCGACCGCGCGTGCCCACTGCGACACCATGCAGGGCCCGGTGATTGCCGACGCCCGGCTCGCGCTGTCAAAAGGCGAAATCACGCCGGTGCTGAAGTGGGTGAAAGCGGAGCATGAGAGCGAGTTGCGCCGGGTGTTTGAGTCCACCTTGCGTGTACGCACCGCAGGCCCCGATGCCCGCTCGCTGGCCGACCAGTATTTCTTTGAGACCCTGGTGCGCCTGCATCGCAGCGGCGAAGGCGCGCCTTATACCGGACTGAAAACCGAGCCGCCGGAGGCGGTTATCCAGGCGGCCGACAAGGCGCTCGCCGAGGGCTCTGCCGAACAGTTGACCCGCGAGTTGACCCAACATCTGGCGGCCGGCCTGGCTTCGCGCTTCGCGCACGCCCGCGCCGCGCGAGAGCATGCCGAGCATAATGTCCAGGCGGGACGCGAATACGTGGCGGCGTACGTGGAACTGATGCACTACCTGGAGGGCGTGCACCAGGCAATCGGCGGCGCCGGTGCGCACGCTGAAGCGGCCGTCGCCGAACATCAGCACTGAAGCGAACAGACGGCGAATATGATACGCTGCGTCCGTGCTCTCCTACGCTCAAGAGCTGCGCCACAGCCTGCGTGAACTCAATCAGCGTTACGCGCAGCACAACCGGCTGCCGCATTGTTTGAGCTACGGCGAGGCGCCGACCGTCGCCTTCGAACCGTTCGAAGCGGACAGCGCGCCTTGCCACGGCAACTTCCTGCCCGCCACCTACGCGGCGATCCTCGCTGACCCAAAGTGGCGCCGCCGTCTCGAAAAGCCGCACAGCCAGGCACGGCGTTCGCTACCGAGTAATGGCCGCCGCTGGATGGAGCTGGATTCCTCCAGCAGCTCCGACGCGCTGCTGATGAATGTCTTCTGCTATCCGCGCGTGTTTAGCGATGGCCGCGTGCTGGCGCTGCTCGGTGTGGAAGAAAAATCGGGCCTTCGTCCCGAGTTTGGGTTCAAAGCACACGTTCCCCTCATGCGCGGCAAGTTCGACCGCACCGAAGTAGACATGCGGCTCGGCAACCTGCTGGTCGAAGCCAAGCTGACAGAAAGCGACTTTCAGACGAAGGCGGTTGACGACGTGGCGCGCTATCGCGATTTCGCCGACGTGTTTGAGGTTGACGCACTGCCGAGGTGCGAAACATTCGCGGTGAGTCCGATCGCGGTGGACGACGAAGAGACCAACCAGGATTCACCCACATCTGCCACCACCGGGCCGATGTGGGGCACCACCTCCGAGGCGAAGCAATATATCACCCGCACTGTCGGTGAGCGGTACGTCTCCTACCAGCTCATCCGCAACGTGCTGGCGGCGCATGCTACGGGCGCGAAGTTCTGCGTCATCCACGATGCCCGCCGTCCCGACCTGCGCGAGGCGTGGTACGCCATCATGCGCTGCGTCAAGAACGCCGAGTTGCGCACCCGCTGCCAGGTGCTGAGCTGGCAGGAACTGGCCAGCGTCCTCCCGGCCAAGCTGCAAGGTTTCCTTGATGAGAAGTATGGAATAGCCGCTGACTAACGCTGATTTTCGATTTCCGATTTACGACTTTCGATTGCACCCCTCGCCGTGCGCGCTGCCGGATGAAATCGGAAATCGTAAATCGGCAATCGAAAATGGCCGGCATTAATCAGCGGCCAGCTCTCACCGCACCATCTTTCCCACTACCGCCTCTCCGCCCATCGTCATCTTCGCCAGGTGCACGTCGAAATCGGTCTTGGGCAGCAGCGACGTCAGACGAAACACCTTGTAGCCCGCACCGTGCACTTCGGTCACGCGATACGTATCCGGGTCGGTCTCGCTGATCTCGCGCTCTCCCCATAGCTGGTTGATGTACGCCTGCGCATTCGCCGTATCGAACTTTTCGAGCGGGGTGTCGGCGGTGTTGGTGATCGACTCCGCCGCGTAGGAACGCACCAGCTTGGGCCAGTACTTTTCCAGCAGTTGCTGGCTGGCGAAGACGTCGGCCCACAACAACCTGCCGCGCACCGCCACCACCACACCGACCGCCTTCTGCTCACGCAACTGTTTCATCAGCGACTCGTAGGAGCGCGCCAGCGGTTCCGCCACCTGCTTCACCTTCGTTTCCACCTGTGGGTTATTCATGGTGACGGCGTAGGAACTGGTATTGGCGAGCTCACGGGCGGCGGCCGGCGCGGCAGCGGCCATAGCTCCAGCGGACTTGCGCACCTCCGCCCACACTTGCTGTTGATCGCGGTCGGCCATGGCGCGCCGGCGGACGCTGGGCTGCGCCATCTGCGCACTAAACGCGCCGAACTGCGCGCTGGTTTCCATCCAGCGCCCCGGCTCCACGCAGAACACAGAAAGGTCCACCGGCTCGCTGTGCGGCGGCACAATGCGATCGCGGCCGACCACGCGGTCCTGCTTGCCGCCGGTAACG
Organism: Terriglobales bacterium; assembly: GCA_041946775.1. Classification (GTDB taxonomy): domain Bacteria; phylum Acidobacteriota; class Terriglobia; order Terriglobales; family Acidobacteriaceae; genus JBHGBA01. The sequence continues at coordinate 38,118 of JBHGBA010000046.1, read as the reverse complement.
ATCTCGCCGGCCAGCAGAATCAGCGGACGATCGGAGTTGTTGACCAGCACCAGCCGGTTCACCTCGGCCCCGCGGTCGGGCAACGGCACCGGCCGCGGACGGCGGATCATCGGCCTCGCCCTTCCCGCCTCCGTCACCACCACTTCGCCGCTGCGCAGGCCTTCGTCCAGGGTGATGAAGCGCGAAGTGTCGTAGCTCTCACGGCTGGTGACGGGATAGATGGTGAGATCGCCCTGGCGGATCGGATCCAGCACTTTATATTTCGGCAGCGGCGCGGCCTCGGCCAGCAGCACACCGCCCAGCAACATCGCAGCAATCGTCTTCCACATCATGGCTTGCCTCCCATGCAACCTCTGTGGGAAGAACGAAGCGGGATACATTTCTTGCATCGAAACTGGTAGCATCCAGAAACGCTGCGCTATGGCCGGCAAAGCCGAATCCGCCCTGGAGCCGCTCTTTCGTGAGCTGTACGTGAAGAGCGCAGCCGCCGAGTACAACTTCGCCGAGGCCGACTTCGCTGCCGTGCTCGCCGCCGTGGGCGCAAAATATCTGCCGCCGGACGCGGACCATGACGAAGCCGTGCGCTTCTACAGCAGCCTGCGCCTGGAAGAACTTGCGCTGGCCCGCGCCTGCGCTGCCGGCAGCGATCGCGCATGGGAAGTTTTCCTGAACCGTTATCGCGCCAAGCTCTACGAAATGGCCGGATCCATCGCGCACGAAGATTCCGTAGCGCGCGAACTTGCCGACTCGCTTTACGCCGAGCTGTATGGCGTCGGCAAAGGCGGAACGCGGTGCACGCCCAAGCTGAACTACTACATGGGCCGCGGTTCGCTGGAAGGCTGGCTGCGCACCGTGCTGGCGCAGGCGTACGTGGACCGCTATCGCAGTGGCAAGCGCCTGGTCAGCCTCGACGAAGAAGCCGAATCCGGCCGTCAGTTCACCGCTCCCGTGGCCAATCCGATCACCGGCGTCGATTGGCGCCTGGAGCGAGCAACCGACGAAGCCCTCGCCGCCCTGCCGACTGAAGACCGGCTGGTGCTGGCGGCCTATTTCCTCGACGGGCGGACACTGGCGGAGATCGCGCGTATGCTGAGAGTGCACGAGTCCACCATCAGCCGCCGCGTGGAGAAACTTACACGCAACCTGCGCAAGGCGATCGTCAAAGGGCTCATTGCGCGCGGCATGGACGCCCGCCAGGCGGAGGAAGCGCTCTCCGCCGACGTGCGCGATTTGCAGGTGGACGTCCGCGCACGCCTGGCGCAAGGAACCGCCGGCGCGGCGTTCAATAGTAAGGACGAGAGTGGCTAGTTAGTGGCTGGTGCTAGTTGCAGGTTGCCAGTTGTCGGTTGCTATGGCTGCTTGATGTACGTTTTGGTAGGACACGGCTTCAGCCGTGCCGCCCAAGGGCGGCGTAAGTCGGGCTTTATTGAGGTCTGCACAAGCAATGTCCTAAGTTATCATTCCGAGCGAAGCGAGGAATCTGCTTTTTTCGCAATCGGATTGGACATTCCTTTTGCAGCGATCAACAGCCCCTTGAGGCATTTGCTCCGGCTTCATTGCCAGTTGCTGGTTGCTTGCTGCTAAAGGCCAAGAGCTAAGAACTAACTGCTAATAGGTAATGGCTGATTTACCCAATTCCGTGCGCCGGCGAATGGCGGCGCAGCAGCAGCGCGGGGGCGAGCACCCCGACACTGACCTGTTGACCGCATTCGCCGAACGAACGCTCAGTGAGCGTGAACGCCGGAGTGTCGTCACCCACCTGGCAGCCTGCGGCCAGTGCCGCGAGGTCGTCGCTATCATTACGCCCGCCGAAGGTCCCCCGGTTTTCGTCCCCGAGCGCAAGACTTCATGGCTGACGCTGCCTCTACTCCGCTGGGCGAGCATCGGGGTGGCGGCGGTGGTCGTCACGGCCGTGGTGATGCTGTACCGGCATGAGCCGGCGCGGGTCATGCGGTCCGATGCGGAAGCTGTCGCGCCCACCGCCGAAGTCGAAGCTCCGCAGCCGCCACCGCCAGCGCCTCCCGCAGAAGAGCAGAAATTCAATGAAGCGCCAACTCCCGCGAAACGCGAGCAGCCCGCGCCGGCGGTGAAAGCACCTGCGGTCAGGCCACCGCCGGTGGATACGCTGGAGAAGAAGGACCAGCTTGTCGCGCGCGAGGCAGCCCCTTTGCAACGTCCGCGGGAAAACGGGATGGTAGCTGATCGCGTTGTGCCGGCACCGCTGCCGCCCGCTGCTGCCGGCGGCGCGGCGCCGGCCGCGGTATCGCCTCGTCCGTCTTCGGAACCGGCGACCGCGGCGGAGTCGCGAGTGCCCATGACGATGCAGTCCGCTGACGCCGTGCCGCTGAAGTCCAAGCAAGCTGAGTCGGCCCGTGCGGATGCCCAACTCGCCGCCCCGCCATCACGCATGCGCCGCGCCGAAGTGCTGAACGCTCCGGCGGCCAGCGGCATGTTCATGGCGAAGCTCGCGGTGTCTGCCTGTCCGCCCGGCGGAGTTGCGGGCGATTGTCACGGCGCAGGCGTCGAACGTTCCCATGAATGGCGCGTCTCCAGCGACGGTCAACTCTTACAAAAGCAGGCGGACGGCACATGGACCACCGTGAATCTCGACCCCGCCGCCCGATTCCGCACCGTGGTCGCCGTGGACAACGATGTCTGGGCGGGCGGAGATCGCGGTGTGCTGTATCACTCCAGCGACGCCGGCCTGACCTGGACGCGCGAAAACGTCACCGCCGAAGACATCGTGCGCATCAGTAACGTGACGTGCTCGGTTTCCGTCCAGACGCGCTCCGGGCGGATCCTGACGCGCCTTGCGCAAGGAGCCGGCGCGTGGTGGTGTTCCGCCTCCACGGGTAAGCCCTAATGGAAGGCGGCGATTCTCTGCTCCCCTGGGACATCTTCCGGCAGCGCGCGGTGTGGTACATCGCGCTCGCCATTCTTGCCTCCCGCCTACTGATGGTCGGCTTCGCCTATCGCCTCAACGGCCACGACGCCGACCGCTACGTGCGAGTAGCAACCAACCTCATTCAGTACGGCACATATTCCGGCCTGGACTCGACGAATCCGCCGCCCGAGGCACATGACCTCCCAGGGTTCCCGCTGCTACTTGCGGGGCTGTTGCTGGTGTTCAAGGACGTATGGCTGACGGCAAAAGCGATTGGCATACTGAACGCTTTCGCCTACACGCTCGCGGCGATCGAGGTTTATGGTCTGGTCGTTCTGGTGGGAGGGGCACGTCGCGTCGCCGCCTGGGCAATGGCGCTGTTCGCCATCTTTCCCGAGAGCCTGCCGTATTCGATTTTCGAGATGCCGGAAAGCATCTTCCTGGCGGTGTTTCTCGCGTCACTTCTGCTGCTGGTGATTTACCTCATCGAACCGCGGCCGCTCCGGCTTTGGCTGGGGTTCGTGCTGCTCGGCCTGAGCGCACTCATCAAACCAGTGTCATTGTTCTTCGTGCCAGTGATCGTGGTGGCCGTCTTGTTGCGTTATCGCCGCCACACAAATCTCCACGCGATAGCTGCCGCGCTCGCTGCCGGACTGCTGATCGAAGCCGCGGTGTTCAGTCCCTGGCTGGCACGCAACTACCACACCTTTGGCCGCGTGACGTTCACAACCATCACCGGCACCAACCTGTTCTGGTACAACTACCGGCTGATGTTGCTGGAAAAAGGCATGTCGCCGGCGGACGCCGATGCGCTGCTCCAGTCCGAACTCACCCGCGCGGCCGCGGAAACGCCGGGCTGGTATGACAATGCCGTAGTTCGTGCAAAGGCAGTGGAGAAGATCGCGCTGGCGCGCATTCTGGCCGACCCACTGGCGTATGCGAACACCTTGGTGAAGCGGTCTCCGCGGCTATTTGAAGGCGCCGCCGCGCTCGACCTGGTGGATATGTTCGCGCGCGTTCCGCACCCGCCCGGCGTACCGCTGGGCCCGCTGTACGCGGACCATCCGGCGATGAAGCCCGTGCGCGTGGCGTTGTCGGTGCTGCTCTGCCTTTGCTATCTGCTGATCGTGGTTGGCATCGTAGTGCTGGTCCGCCGTCGCATGTGGCAGCCGCTGCTGCTGGCGTTCATTCCCATCCTGTACTTCATGGCGATCTACGGCCCGGTGACCTCAGCGCGCTATCGCTTCGCCATTACGCCGTTCCTGGCGATGCTGGCGGCCTACAGTGTGCCGGAGAGATGGCGCGCTACGCCCCTGCACCCTTCGCCTTCTCCGCCAGCAGCGCGCTGACCTTGCGCATGACCTCGAACGCATCGGCCACGTACAGCACATCGGCCTTGCCGCGGGCCCAGCCGCAATTGGGGTCGAGATTGACGGCGCGGCGTTCGTTGATAAAGCGCCAGCCCACAACGTGCGGCTCTTCGCCGTGACAACAGGTCGAGAGTCCTTTGGGATGGCGCGGCGTGGCGCCCGTCTGGCCTACCTGGTTGAGGTGCGACATGAAGCGCAGCACCGCCTGGCCTTCGCCGCTCTGGTCCACCAGCGACTTTGATCCGCCGAGCGACGCGCCCGACTTGCCAAGGAAGTCTAGGATGATCTGCTCGGCATCGGCCCCGTGCACTTGCCCGTCTGGCTGTTTCTTCGTCCAGCCCGCGCCGGCCACGAACAGCAGCTTGGCGTCGGGACGGATGGTCTGCTGATCGGACTGCGGCGCGCGGATGCCAGTCACTTTGGTGCGCACATGCGCATCGGTCAGAGCAACAGAAACGAGCTCCACGGCGGCTGTTCCCGGTGCACCCGCATACGCCGAATGGCTGCCGGCTTCCAGCAGGATGAACCACGGCCGCTGCGCCCGCTCCAGCACGGCTTCCATGCGCTGCCGGTAGTACCAGCGGGTCACGGTCAGTTTGCCCGAGTCAGTCGCGATGGCGGTGATGTGGGTGTCAATGCGTCCGCCCAGACGGTGCGCCACACCGGGCAGCACACGCGCGGTGCGCGAACCCGCGGGCGCAACGACGATCTGCGGATTCGCCGCGCGGCAGATCGCTTCCGCGGCAGCGGCATCGCTGGCGTAGCGTGGTTGCGCGAACTCCGCGCCCGCGACCGCCAAGATCTTCGCGCCCGCGCTCGCAACCGCGCTGGCGGCGGACTGCACATCTCCGCCGATTAGTCCGATCGTGACCGTGCCCAGTTCGAGCGCCCCGCCCAGCGCTTCCAGCGCCGTGCGGTGCAGCGTGCCGTCGCTCTCGGTAAATGCAAGAAAGAGGATCTTTTCCATGTAGAAGCCTTTGAGCCGCTGATTAACGCTGATAAACGCTGATCAATTTTGATTTATGAATTTTGAATCTTGACCTTCACGGCGCAACAACGCCGTCGAGTGCTTGTCAAATTCAAGTCAAAATTCAAAATTCATAAATCAAAATTGTCTTATCTGCGTTCATCAGCGTTAATCAGCGGCGAAAAAATTACTCCGTCATCCACGCCACAATCTCTTTCGCGATGTCATCAGCCGGCGTGTCCTTCACGATGCGCGTTTGCCGTTGCTGCTTGGGCAGCGCCACAGACTTGAACGTCAGTCCCTCGGCGCCGACCTTTACTGCTTTCGCCTTTTGCAGCGCAGGCATGATGGCGCGCATATTGGCCATTCCGACCTGCGGATTGTTGCGCGGCTCGGGCAGTGAACCCGTCGCCCATCCAAGCACCGCCGGCGCGCCCGCGCAGGTCGAAACCTGGTGTTTGCCACCTTCGATTCGCTCCAGGATCTCAAACGACCCATCGGCGTTGACGGTCAACTGGTCAACGCCCTGGAACTGGTCGGTGATGCCAAGCAGTTCGCCGATAATCTGCATGGTCGCGCCGGCGCCGCGAGTCGCCGATTCCCAGCCGCCGAATACCAGCAGCTTAGCGCGGTCGAGTCCGGGAATCGCCTTGATCGCTTCCGCCAGGGCCGTGGCGGTCTCGTGTGCGTCAACGAAGCCGCCGGCCGGGCCGTCGAGCGCGACGAGCTCAAACGGGACCTTCTGCGCCACGGTCATCATCACCTGTTGCAGTTTGGCTTTCGGGCCGATGCTGACCAGATAAACCTTCGATCCGGCGTGCTTCTGCGCGAGGTTCGCCGCCTCGTAAAGCGCGTGCGCCGCCCAGGGATCAAGCACGGCCGGCAGCATCATTTCGTTCTTCAGCGCCGGACCCGCCACGGGTTCCAGCGTTTGCAACGGATCGGGAACGATGCTGCCGCAGACCACAATTTGATAGCTCAACGAAAAGCTCCTTCTTCGCTGCTGATTGACGCTGATGAACGCAGATAAGGCAATTTTGATTTCTGAATTTTGGAATTTTGAACTGTCCCTTCCCGGCCCCACTCGACGCGGTCGCTACGCCCGGAAATCAAAATTCAAAAATCAAAAATCAAATTGATCAGCGTTCATCAGCGTTAATCAGCGGCTAGTTTTCTGAACTATGCAATCCACCCGCGCCTGCGCGGAACTCGATATTCGTGCGGCCGGTGCCGTCTTTCACTTCCTGCGTGCAGTTCCAGATGCAGGCGCCGCAATGCACGCACTTCTCGCGGTCAAACGCCGGCACTTCGTTTTCACCCGGCGTGATCGCCTGCCCGGAACAGATCTCGACGCACAACTTCGTGCCGCAGGCCTGACACAGGTTGGGATAGAGGAACACGACGTGATCGGCGTAACCCGCCGTGGCCTGTACCTTGCCGCCCATCAGCAGCGCGTCCTGGTGCGTGACTAGCAGCCTGCCGTCGAAGGGGATGGCCGGCCATCCGGCGCGCTCCATCAATGCATCGTGTAGCGAGGTGTTTTTCGCCCTGCACTCGGCGGCAATGCGTTCGATTTCCTCGCTGGGAATTCGCCCCCTATAGAACCCGGACCGGTCGCGCAGGCGCTGGTGTGTGGGCTGCGGCTTGCCCGGCGCCGAAAGTTTCCCGCCCGTCAGCCCCGCGAGCGCCATCCCCAGCAAGCCGGTGACAACGCCCTTTTGAAAACCGTAGCGCGATTTTTCCGCCACCCGGGCTTCGCGTTCCACCCAACTGGCGCGGCGGCGCTTCACGTACGTTTCGTACAGGTTTTCGCGTGAGAACGGCCGCCCCGACTTGAACAACTCGACCACCGCTTCGGCCAGTTGCGTCCCTGTGGTCCAGGCCTCGTCCACGCCGCTGCCCGTAAGGACGTTGGTCGAGCCCGAGCTTTCGCCGATGCGCGCGTAACCGTTGCCCGCCACGAACGGCTCGCCGCGCTTGCCCGATTCCTGCAACGACTTCGCGCCCCACGAGCGCAGCGCGCCGCCTTCCAAATAGCGCCACAGATACGGGTGGAGCAGATAGTGCTGGAGGTAGCGGTACGCGGTGCGTACCGGCGAGTCGAACCACGACGGCACGAAAATGCCGGCCGAGGCGACATTCCCCGGGTGCGCGTAGAGGAACCCGAAAATTTCCGGTTCAGGGAATCCGAATGTGTGAAATACCGTGCCAGGCTCGAGGCCGGCGTTCTCGCGCAGATCAACCACAAACTTCATGCCCACGGCCCATTCGTCTCGCGAGTGGCCTTCGGGCACGCCGAGTTGTTCGTCGATCTGCCGGCCGATGGGACCGACCGGACCGTCGCCGATCACAGTGAGCGCCGCGCGAATGTCCATGCCGGGCATGAAACCCGCGTCGGGATTGCCCTGCTTGTCCACGCCCTGGTCGGCCAGCCGAACCCCCACCACGCTGCGGTTTTCAATCAGCGGACTCGCCACCGGCATGCCTGGCCATATCTGCACCGCGCCCGACGCCATCAACTGCGACCCGACCCACTGGTTGAACTGGCCGATGGACATCACCAGCCCGCCTTTCTTGTGGAGGAAAGCGGGCGTAAAGGGCAACTCGTAGGCATCGAGTTTCGCCAAGCCCATGGCGCGCAGCACCTTGTCGGCGGCGCGCAGTGCAAGCGAGCGGCGGCTCGCGCCGGTGGGATCCAGCAGGTACACGACCTTCTCTTCCCTGACCTCGGTGGTCATCGGGATTTGCGCTGGGTCCAGATCAGGGAACGTGGCGCGAATACCGCGGGCGCGCGTCACTACGCCGCTGACGCCGAAGCCTATGTCGTCTGCGCGCTCGTAGCACACCACCTGCGGCGGCATGCCCGGCGCGACTTTGCTGCCGATTGCCGGCGTGCCGTCGTCGTTCGTGAGCGCGCGCGAAAGCGTGGTCAGAAAACCGCCCATGGCCGGCCCAAAGCCGACACAGGCGATGTCCACCTCCAACGACTGGCGTTCGATTGCGACTTGTTGCGGTTCGGCCGAGTCCATGAAAAACCTTTTTGCCGCTGATTAACGCTGATAAACGCTGATCAATAAACCTAACCACGGATTAACACGGATCAAGTGAATTTTGAATTTTGATTGTCCGGTTCAATCGCGAGGCGTACACCGCGGAAAATCAAAATTCAAAATTCGCAAATCAAGATTCGTCTAACGTGGATAGTCCAGCGCCTCGGGAATCATCACCTTCGACAAGGCCTCGGCCGCGCGGTCTTTCGCCAACCGCGACCCCGTGAGGCAGGTGTCGAGTTTCATGCGCAGGTAGAGCAGCTCCTGCATGCCATCGCATCCCGCGCATGGGCCCGCTTTCGCGGGATGCTTGCCGGTAGAATCCACTACATCGCCGGCGCAACTGGCGATGCCGGGCAGCAGCGATTCCATGGCGTCCAGTTCTTCGGTACGGAAACAGCCCGCGAAATTCGGATCGTCCCACGCCGGATGCCGCCGGTAGCCGAACGCCAGCTCCGAGCAGATGCGCGACGCTTCTCCCGCTGCGCGCGCAGACTGCACGTGGCACAAGTCGGTGAAAAACTGTAACGTGCCTTCGAGACCTTCCGAAACCGTCGGATGTTCGGGGCCTTTCTTCTCAAGCTCGAGCACGTCGAGGATGAAGTAGCGCGCCGCCAGCAGCCAGCTCAGCGCGTCGGCGAGGGGGAACGTCACTCCTTGACGCTGCCCGTGATACAGCTTCGCGCCGTCGGCGTCGGTCGAGCGTTGCAGGAAGTTGTACGTCCACAGCCACATCCTCATCGCCGTGGCCAGCGTGCATGCGCCGGTCCCCGGGCGCTCCGAAGCAATTGCGCGCATCTCCTCAATCCACTGCTTCCACTGCGCCAGGAAAACTTCGTTCGTCATCGTGACCGTAAGATTGCGCCGCTGCACGGCCTCGGGGCCTTCGTAGGTGGCCTCGAGTTGCGCGTCCATCCACTTGTGGCCGAGGAAACCAGGGCAGTCCTCGGTGATGCCATAGCCGCCCATCAGGCTGACGGCTTCGCGCATGGTGTTGGCGCCCACGCCGGTGTTCCACAGCTTCGCAGCCGGGCAGATCACGTTGGCCACCGACTCCAGCAGCATGAATTCCGCCAGGGGATCGCTCTTGAGCTTGTCGTAAAGCGCGCGGTCGCGCTTGGCTTCGGGCGCGGCTTCCAGTTGCAGCAACTTCAGCGCGTCCTGCGTGATGGCCTTGTACGCCTTCATCTGCGCCCTGCTGCCGGTAATGCCCTGCGCCGCGAAGATTTCGTCTTTCTGTTTTTCCAGCGGATCGAGTACGTCGAACAGCCGCGCGGCAGCGAAGCCCAGCGACGCGCTCGCCTCGCCGGTGGCCCACACGCCGATGAGCCGATGTAGCGCGTCCTGCCGTTGCTGAAGTCCGAGTTCGTAGCGCAACGATCCGGGCTGCGTCTGCTCGGCGCCGCGGAAGCGCCCGCGCTGGTAGCGGATTACGGGCTCGATCGCGGACAGCAGTTTGGCCGAGGTCATGATCGCCACGGTCACGCGCGTGCGTTTGAACACGGCTTCGATCACCTCGCTGTGATCGAAGTTGGGAACAATCGCGCCATCTTTAACCGTGTACCCGCCGATTATGCGGCTGGCTGGGACGCGCAGGTTGAGCACGGGATCGCTCGTCGAGGAAAGCTGGTGCACCATCTTGCGCGTCGGCGTGCCGCGGTCATAGGTGCCGGGGTCGCCCTCTTCCAGGATCACCATGCAGCTCGACTTGATACGCGGATCGTCAGTGTCCACGGCGGCAGTCACGAAGTTCGCGAACCCCATGTTGGTGATGAAACGGCCGCGCTTCTCCACCTGCAAGATGGGCTCTTTGCCGTCTTCCCATTCGACCACGCGGACTTTCCCCGCGAGCATGCCGGCATCAACGCCGACGTAGGGAATAGGTTCTGTCAATGCGAATGAGCCTCGCCACGGCTTGCGGTCCTCGCCGGGCTGCGCGGGGGCCGCCAGGCTCATGTAGTGCTGCTTCTGTTCTGGTGTGCCGCGCTCGTGAATAGGCGAAAGCGCCAGGCATCCGGCGAGCGAACCGGTGGCCGCCCCGGCATCCACCCATGCCAGCTCAAACGCCACCAGCGCCATCGCCAGGTTCTTCGGACCGGCGATGAAGCCGCCCTCCTCCGGCTCCATGAACACGGCGGTGATCCCCGACCTATCAAAGTGCTCCAGCAGTTCGTTCTTTTCCGGCGTCCAGTCGTGGGAATGGCGCGCGCCCTGGGCTACCAGCCGGGCAACGGGACCGCGGGCCACGTCGCGCACCGACTGCACCAGCATCTGGAGGTCATAGCGATCGGCGAAGCGCCACATCAACTGGCGCACATCGTCGCCGGGCAGGGTTCGCAACGTCTCCTTGGCCTTGCCAACACCTGTACTCATCGGACGGTCCTTTCCTGAGCACCGGACACTGGGAGTCAGACACCCCGAAGCTGGGCCCGTGGCAGACTGCGGCTTTCTTGGTTGCGCGGAAAATTATATCCAGCTATGTACGCTTGTCCAGTGATGCACAACCGACGGCAATGTACATTCAGGGAATGTGGGGAATACAGAGATCCTTCGGCTACGCCGAGAGGCAGGCCAGGGCCTCAAGATGACAAGCCTTGACCAGGCAAACCCGCGTGCGGGGCGGCGCCTTCGAAACGGTAAAAGCGGCCCGGATCGAGGTGTGAGATGCTGTGGACAGTCTTCGTCCTTCTGCTGGTGCTGTGGGCGCTCGGTTGGGGCTTCCACGTGGCCGGCAGCACGCTCCACTTGCTACTCGTGCTGGCACTGTTAGTCGCCGTAATTCAGTTGGCGTTAGGCCGGCGCTCCCCGATCTAGAAACGCGCGCCGGATTTTGCCTATGCTGCGGTGGAAATCACGCTGGTGCAATGTGCGCATCGTCGCGCCGCAATCGGAACATCGCCGAGGCACTCGGGACATACTTTTGTGGTCGGGTCGGGCGGCGCTTCGCCGCGCCGCATGCGCGCCATCAGCGCGTTCATCGGCACCACGATAAAGAAGTAAACTGCCGTGCCCACCAGCAGGAACGAAACCACCGCGTTGATAAAGTCGCCGTACAGAAACTCGCTGTTGTTGATCGTGAACTTGAGCGCGGAGAAATCGGGTTTGCCCGCAATGGCGGCGATCAAGGGCGTCAACAGATCCTTGACGAAGGCAGCGACCACCGCGCCAAAAGCCCCGCCGATCACCACGGCGACCGCCAGGTCAATGACGCTGCCGCGAAACATGAATTGCTTGAAGCCTTGCAGCATGGAAGACCTCCTCTGAAAGCGGAACCAGGACGGGAGAACTTCGGGCGTGCAGCATTTTACCGCGTAAAGCAAAACGATGGGGCTGGCGTGGACTACCACACCAGCCCCGCAACTTGCCGCCAGCCGAGCGCGGTCAACTCTTCTTCATCCAGGTCCAGACCGGCTCGCCCTTCTTGTCGCGCATGACGAGCACGTTGCCTTTCTGGGTGACTTCGCGCGCCAGCAACAGCGCGTTGCCGTCTTTCGTGACCTTCGAGGCGACGATCTGCAACTCGTCCCCCTTGGCGAATGTGACTTCGATTTCCTTCAGGAAGTCCACCGGGCCGACTTGCACTTCGACCGTGCTGTCGGTCGTCTTGATCATCAGGTGCAGGCCGGTAACGCCCAGGCAACTGTTGGGGACTTCTTTCACTTCGTCAACCACGCCCTTCAGGGTAGTTTCTGTGGCGGTGTCGTATTTGGGAGCGGCGGGTTTCTGCGCAAGGGCCACAGCGGCCAGCAGCAATAGAACGAGAACCAGCGCCTTCGAGAACTTGACGGCGTCCATGACTCCTCCTTCGGCGCCGCGCACGGCGCCGGATCCAGAGGAGGCGTTTACCGACACGTCTCCTGCAACTATTACCTCGCGGAAACCAACGCGCTTCTGTGAGCGCCATCACTACATCGGGTGACCGGGTCAGCGGTGATTGCGTGATCGGGTCATTGCGTCAGCGGGTCATTGTGTCAACAGGGCATCGGGGATCGGGGGATCGGGGTCAACCCGGTTTGTGGGACGGTTCACTGGCCGGTGGTAAACCTCGGACGGACGACGCTGTTTTAGCCCCGCAGGGGCGACGGAATTTAGCCCAGGGCGCCAGCCCTGGGACACACTTCGGAAAGTTGACCGAGCCCCGCAGGGAGCGGCTGATTCCGTCTGTCTCAGACCGCCACCGCCTTCCGCTTCGGCTGGTACACACAGCAGGGTTCCTCGGCAAAGGGATCGCCCGTCAGGGCAAAAGCGCGGGCGCGCGACCCGCCGCAAATCTCCCGAAATTCGCACTCGCCGCACTTCCCTTTCAACTGGCTGGCGTCGCGCAACGCCGTGAACAGCGGCGACTCGCGATACAACTCGGTCAGAGTCCGCTTGCGGATGTTGCCCGCCGGGATCGGCAGGAACCCGCTGGGAAAGACCTCGCCCAGATGACTGACAAACGCGAATCCCTTGCCGTCGTTGATCCCCTTGGGAGCGCGGCTGATGCCGTCCTGCGTAACGCCAATCATGGACTGGAACGGATGCGCCATGCGCCGCTGGTGGGCCACACCGGCACGGCGTTCGTCTGCCCGGCGCTGGAGCAGGAACCGGCGGTAGTGTTGCGCCTCGGTGCTCTTGATGTCGAACGAGGCGTGCTGCGACAGATGATAGAGCTTCTCGAATACCTGCTCGAACTGCTCGGCGGAGACCAGGTCCACGTCCTGCCCGCGCCCCGTGGGTACGAGGAAAAACACACTCCACAGAACGATGTCGAGCGTCTCGAGCAGGCGGATGATGTCATCAATCAGGGCGAAGTTATGCCGCGTAATCGTGGTATTGATCTGCACGGGCAGGCCGATTTCGCGCGCCCAGCGCACCGCCTGCAACGTCCAATCGTAGCTGCCGGCGACCTTGCGGAAAGCATCGTGAATAGCGGCCGTCGGACCGTCCAGCGAGATGGCCAGGCGCGCCAGCCCGCGCCGCTTCAGTTCGGCGACGGCATCGCGCGTGAGCAGCGGCGTGGCGCTTGGCGTTAGTGAAACGCGCACGCCCAGGCCGGCGGCATATTCGATCAGCTCGAATATATCGGGCCGCTTCAGAGGGTCGCCGCCGGTGAGCACGAACACCGGGACCTTCAGCGCTGCCACTTCGTCAATCAGCCGTTTGCCTTCCGCAGTCGAGAGTTCCAGCGGGTTGCGCAGCGGCTGGGCACAGGCGCGACAGTGCACGCACGCCAGGTCACAAGCCTGCGTGACCTCCCAGATGACGATGAACGGCCGCTGGTTGAAGTCAATGCTCAGGTCCATGGCTCTACTTTGCCCGGCCCGGTCGCAGCAGGGAATGACAAAAATCACGCCATGTTGAGGCTCAATTTGGGACTGGCGTTCACCCGGAAATGCATTGCTCGGTAACGATTGGCGGCAAACCTGCCTCTAAGTCACTGAGGGCCGCCGCAGCTCCGCTACTCGTGCACAACACCATGAAACGTGACTTCACCTCTCTGACACCTCAGCAAGCTCTTCAGGTCGCCATCTTCATTGAAGAGCGAAATGCTGAGATTTACAGGCAGTTTGCTGAGCTATTCGACCAGTTCGGCGACCCCGATTCACGGGAAATCGCCACCGTCTTCACCGACATGGCCGAGGAGGAACTGACCCACGGCACCGACTTGCAGGAACGTTACGTCTATCGCTACGGCACGCGCTCTTGCGCCATCACTGCCGACGAAGTCGAGGACATGGTCGAGCTGCCGCAAGTGCCCGACGGCAGCATCTTTGCCATTGCCCGCGCCGGCGCCACCACCGCGCCCAAGCGCCAGGCCCTTGTGCTGGCGCTCGCCGCCGAACAGACCGCGTGCAGCTTCTATAACTTTCTCGTAGAGGTCACCGAAGACGAAGAGCTCGCCAACCTTTACCACGAACTGGGCGCCTTCGAGGAAGACCACGTCAAGCTGCTGGAGCGTAAGCTGGAACTGCTCCAGGCGGCACTCAAGCCGGAAGAGGCGTAGGTTGTTTCTTGTTTCTTGTTTCTTGTTTCTTGTTTCTTGTTGCTTGTTTCTAGTTTCTGGTCTCCTGTTCCTAGTTGCTGGTATCGGCCCATTGGTGCCCCGCATCTGCCCGCCATTGTGGCAGACGTGGGTAAGCTAGAAACTAGAAACCAGAAACGGGTACCCCTGCTAGAACTGCATCCCACGCCAGTTCCGCCGCCCAGAGCGCCAGTTCGTCCGCATCGAGCTGCGGAGTCGCAATCTCTCCCGTGCTCACCGCAAACAGCAGGTCGCCATCCTGCTCGGTGTGGAACGGATGTATGGCGCGCGCCATCGATGTGTGCGTTTGCATCGCCAGCCGTTGTAATTCGCGATGGCGGAGCGCCTGGTTCGTGACCACCAGGGTCAACGTGGTGTTGCCCGCGGTCTCCGCCGGGATTTTGAGCCGCTGGCGCTTGCGATGCGCGCTGCCGTCGCGCAGGTCGGTGCCGATGCTGCTCCGCTCGCCCGTCTCCGGATCGCGATTACCGCAGACCACCTGCCCGTCGCGTCCGACGAGTGCGCCCACTGCATTCACGATGGTAAACACCGCCAGCTTCACGTCCCCAATCTGGTGGAACGCGCCGCCCTGCCCGGATTGTTCCATGAAGTCGGGGCCGAAGATTTTGCCGGCATGTACGAACCTGCCCGCGCCATGCGCGCCCAGGGGAAAACGCCCCGTGGCGGCACAGCGCAGCGCAGCGCGTCCCAACTCCTTGTCGGGACAAACGGCATTCGCGCGATTCCGGAAGTCGTACACGACGGCGCCGCACACCGTCGGGATGCTCGTCCAGCGCGTGTCGTAGTTGCGCATGGCGAGGAGTTCCGCCAGCACGCCGGAACTGGCTTCCAAGCCGAAGCTGGCGCCTCCCGCGAAACAGATCGCCTGCACCGACGGCCGGTCGTAACCGAGGCGCAACCGCTCGGTGTTGAAGCTGGCAACCGAACCCCCGCGCGCGTCCAGCGCCGCCACCGCGCCTTTGGGGAAATAGAAGACGGTCGCGCCCGTCGGGCCTTCGTCGTACTCGGCCACGCCGATGCGGAGCGCCGGAAAATCGAATTCGAGCGCGGAACCGGAAAAACTTGTTCGCGGTGCAGGATCCATTCAGTTCCAGCTTCGTGTAACGACCAAGAGTACAGCGGCAAACCGGCGAAGCGCAAAGTTCACTTCACTTGGTATGTCGCCGCACCGGTTCGTGGCTGGACTCCTGGGAAGGCAGAGGCGGGCACGTGCCCGGATTACTGCGCGCATATGTTCGGAAGTGAGTAGAATGACACACGGTCTTGCCAAGACATTTCTGGAGGAGCTGATGAAGCGAACCGCAGTCATAGCAGTCTTATTGGGCCTGTCCATCTCTATTTCGGCACAGGGGCCGAAGCCCCATGGAGAACACGAGCACCATGCGGTGCAGGTGTCGGCCGACCAAGTCTGGAATGAACTGGCAGCCGGCAACCGTCGCTTCGCCGAAGGAAAGAGCCGTCCAGCGGACTATGTGGCGAGACGGGAGCAGCTCGTCAAGGGGCAGCATCCGCGCGTAGCGGTGTTGAGCTGCTCCGACAGCCGGGTGCCCCCAGAGCTGCTGTTCGACCAAAGCCTGGGAGATCTGTTCGTGGTGCGTACCGCCGGTAACAGCGCGGATGCAATCGGGATTGGCAGCCTCGAATACGCGGTCGAGCACTTGGGCAGCACGGTGCTGGTCGTGCTGGGACATCAGAGTTGCGGTGCCGTTTCAGCAGCGTGCTCGGGCTCGAAAATGCCCACGCCGAGTCTGGAGGCAGTTGTTCTGCCGGTGCAGCAGTCATGCGCGGCCGCTAAACAGCGGAAGGGTGGCGACGTGATTGACTTCGCGGTCCACGATCACGTTCACCAGGTGGCGCAGGCCCTGCTGGCAAAGAGCGCGGTCTTGAAACACGCTGTTGCCGAAGGCAAACTCACCATCGTGGAGGCCTACTATCGGCTGGATTCCGGCTTGGTGACTCGGCTTCACTGAGGCACTTCACATGTGCAAGTGCTGGGGCGCTACAATGACGTGACGAAGGCAGGTCGGCAAGGGTCTAACGCAAGCTACTGGCCGAGGAGAATGGGTTTAAACACCAACCTCAGGACCCTGAACTTATTTGGCGATTTGGTGAAGTGTGTTCTGGTGATTTAAGACCCGTGGTGGTTCGAGCATTAGTGTTCTAGATCGGCTCCTTGGAAGCTGTACCCCAAAAGAAATCCCGAGCCCCGGAGGGGCGGCACCTTCAGCCAGCTTTGTGACGATGCGCTTTCGACTGGTGCTGAGATCACCGGTTCACCAGATCACCAGATGAGGCTACCGCACCGCCAGGAACCCGCTCACGTTCTCCCACAACAACTGAGGAAAACTCTTGTCCAGATACGAGCGGATAGACACGTAGCACTCATCGCAGGTATTCGTTTTCGTGAACTCTTCCACCATGCGCGCGTGCTCTTCCAGGCGGTAGCGCTTGAAGACCATCGAGCACGGTTGCAGCCACCCGTCGCTGGTAACGACCAGGAAACGATGTCCTGCGCGGCATCCCGGCATGCCGCCGCGCTCAAAGAACTGCCGTGTCGCCTGGAGCGTGGTCGGTGCATTGACGATCCAGTTCGTCTTGTCACGCCGGCCTTCCACCTGGTCCAGTTCGCGGTTGAGCAGCGCCAGTTGCTCGGGACGCGTTAACGAGTAGTCGCGGCAGCCGGTGCGGCGCGCCGAATATGAGCTGTAGCAGATGTTCACGCCCCACTCGCGCGCCTTGTCAGCAAGGCGATTGATCTCCGGAAGGTTCTCGCTGGTGATGCAGGAATTCAGCACGATGTCGTCGTGCCCGAGCTCCGCCAGCCGCGGCACCAGCGCTTCGAGATGCGCGTACAGGCCGGGATAGCCGCGGAACTGGTCATGCCGCTCGTCGGGGAAATCCAGGCTGACGGAAAACTGGTCAACGCCTGCCGCGCGCAATTGCAGGTACTTCTCTTCCGTCATTTGTGACCAGTTCGATACCAGGATCGTGTACGGCACGCCCGCGCCGTTCTTGATGCTGCGCACAATCTCTACTACGTCCGGCCGCAGCAACGGCTCACCGCCGGAGACCTGCACCACGCACGGCCGCAGCGCTTCCATGTAACGGCGGTAGTCGGCCGGCTTCAGATTGCGCGAATCGTCACGCGGTCCGCCGTGGTCGCAGTGTTTGCAGTAGCAAGTGCAGGAATCCGTCACCTCAAAGGACACCACGATCGGCCGGCCCATCGGCCAGTTCACCGAACCCCGTCCGATGATGCGTAGCGAATCGACAAAGCGGACCTTGCGCATAAGGGGCGCCCACACCTCCGCGTATTCTTGGGACAGGCCACCGTATCAGCCGTAAACCAGCGTAGAAGCCGAAAAAGCGGCGAGCGGCAACAATTTAGGGTTCAACCGCCGCGATTCAGGGGTTTGTGGCGGCGCTTGCTCGTGGCAACTGCCGTGCCTCACAATAGCAGCAGCACACTTCCATGGGACGCATACTTGATCGCATCAACTCCCCCGCGGACCTCAAGCGGCTCTCGCTCGCCGAACTGAAAGTCTTGGCGGACGAGATCCGCCAGGAACTCATCCTCGTTCTCTCGAAGACCGGCGGCCATCTCGGTCCCAACCTCGGCGTTGTCGAACTTACGATCGCCATGCACTACGTCTTCAATACGCCCGAGGACCGCTTCGTGTTCGACGTCAGCCACCAGTCGTACGTACACAAGCTGCTCACCGGCCGGCGCGAACAGTTCCATACCATCCGCACTCCGGGCGGGCTGAGCGGTTTCATGCTGCGCACCGAGAGTCCGCACGACTGCTACGGCGCCGGTCATGCCGGCACCGCGCTTTCTGCCGCGCTGGGCATGGCGGTGGCCCGTGACAAGCTCAATGGCCGCGAACACATCGTGGCTCTCGCCGGCGACGCCGCCTTTACTTGCGGCATCACCTACGAAGCCCTCAACAACATCGCCCAGCAGACCAAGCGCCTCATCGTCGTGCTGAACGACAATGAATGGTCCATTGACAAGAACGTTGGCGCCATCGCCAGTTATCTAAACCGGATCGTCACCAGCCCCACATTCGACTACCTGCACGAGCGCGCCGGCAAGTTCGTGGAGAAGGTGGGCGGCAAGACCGCGCTGCGCATGGCGCGCAAAGCCGAAGAAGCCGCCAAGAGCATCCTGTGGCCGAGCGTTATCTTCGAGGAACTCGGACTCAAATACTTCGGCCCGCTCGACGGCCACGACATTCCCACGCTTATTCGCACGTTCGAGTTTCTCCGCACCCAGGACCGCCCCGTACTGCTGCACGTTCTGACACAGAAAGGCCGCGGCTTCGAACCGGCGCTTCAAAAGCAGAAGAAGTTTCACGGACTCGGCCCCTACGACCCGGAAACCGGCGAGACTAAACCCACCGGTCAGCGCACCTATTCCGAAGTCTTCGGCGACACGCTGGTGAAGCTGGCCAACATGAATGACAAAGTAGTAGCGATCACCGCCGCCATGCCCAGCGGCACCGGGCTCGACCGTTTCCGCCCGCATCATCCCGACAAGTATTACGACGTCGGCATCGCGGAAGAACACGCCGTGCTGTTCGCCGCAGGCCTCGCAACGCGCGGCATGAAGCCTTTCTGCGCCATCTATTCAACCTTTCTGCAACGCGCGCTCGACCCCGTTTTGCACGATGTCTGCCTGCAAAATCTGCCCGTAGTGTTTTGCATGGATCGCGGCAGCCTTTCCGGGGACGATGGCCCCACACATCACGGCCTGTTCGACATCAGCTACCTGCGCGCCATTCCCAACCTGGTGCACATGGTCCCCAAGGACGAGGACGAACTTGCCGATATGCTGTTCACCGCCATGCAGTACGACGGCCCTATTGCCGTCCGCTACCCGCGCGGCGTCGGGCCCGGCACGCCGGTGAAAGATGTGCCCAAGCTCATTTCCATCGGCAACGCCGAACTGCTGGAGCACGGCGAAAACGACCAGGTCGCCATCTTCGCTATCGGTGCGCTCGTTCCGATGGCACGGGAAATCGCGCGCAAGCTCGAAGCGGAGGGCTTCTCCACGGCCGTGATCAACGCGCGCTTCACCAAGCCGCTGGACCGCGAGATGCTGGAGTTCTATGCGCGCACTGTGGACGTCATCCTCACCCTCGAAGATCACGTCCTGATGGGCGGCTTCGGCAGCGCGGTTCTGGAAGAGCTGAGCAATCTGGGACTGGCCACACCCGTCGTGCGCATCGGCTGGCCCGACCAGTTCATCGAACACGGCAACCCCGACGCTCTCCGCAAGAAATATGGCATCAGCGTGGAAGTCGCGTTGGAAAAAGTTCGCCAGTATCTGAAGAAGCGCGCGCCACAGGCGGCTGCAATGCCGTCAGACATCGCGTGACCATGGCTACGAACACGTGGCTGATTGAGGCCAATTGATTCGGTCGTCGCGAAAAGCCGCGCGACGCTGGACAAATTCGCAGTTCATTGAATGAACGCCAACCGGTTGTTTTTCGTCGGACGCGGCGACCGCCGGAGACGGCAACCGTCAGACACGGCGACCGTCGTCGCCAGGGCACTGATTCCGTCCCGCCAAGGACGGCGCGAAAGCAGCCTATAACGGCAGTCCTGGGTAGCTTCCCCATTATTGCGACCAAGTCCCGCTAGGGACGGACGAAAGCTCCTCTCCGGGCGAGCGCGGCCGGTCTCGCCACGGATGGGACAACGCTGTTGACTACCGCCCAAAACTTGCAGAGTCTAGCAGAGCGGTTCCCTATTTCCCGTGATCGTTGACGCTATACGTCTGTGACGTTTCCAGACCGGCAGCATGGGGACCGTCAGGAGCTCGCCATTCTCGACCGCTACCTGGCCTTCAATCACCAACGTCCGTACGTGCGTGGGCGCGCACAACAGCAACGCGGACAGCGCATCCTCGCCGCCGCTGTAGGCGGGATCGGCTAGATCAAACAGCGCAAGGTCGGCACGCTTGCCCACTTCAATGCTGCCGATGTCGTCGCGTCCCAGGCAGCGCGCGCCCTCGACAGTAGCCATGCGCAACGCCTGTGGTACCGTCAGCGCCGCCGCGCCATGCGCCAGCCGGTTAAGCAGCAACGCCTGCCGCACCTCCGCCAGCATGTGCGAGCTGTCGTTGGACGCGCTGCCATCCACGCCCAACCCGACCGGACACCCAGCCTTGGCCAGCGCGAGCACGGGCGCCGTCCCCGAACCCAGCCGCATGTTCGATGTCGGACAATGCGCCACGCCTACGCCCGCACGCCCCAGACGCTTGATCTCCGCCCCGTTAAAGTAAATCCCGTGAGCCACCCAGGTACGGTTCGTCAGCCAACCCACGCTGTCCAGAAACTCCAGCGGACGCTTGCCGAAACGCTCGCGGCAATACCGCTCTTCGTCGCGCGTCTCTGCCAGGTGCGTGTGCAGCCGGACGCCATGCCGCTCCGCCAACTCGGCCGTGTCCCGCATCAGGCGCTCCGATACTGTGAACGGTGAACACGGCGCGAGGGCAACTTGCAGCATCGAACCGGGTCGCGGATCGTGATACTTGCGGATCACCCGCTCGGAATCCGCCAGGATCGTCTCATCGTCCTGCACCACGCAATCCGGCGGCAGACCGCCCCCGCTTTCGCCCACGCTCATGCTGCCGCGCGTCGCGTGAAAACGAATCCCGATTTTGCGCGCTGCCTTGATCTGCGCGTCTATAAGCTTCGTCTGCCCCTGCGGAAACAAATAATGGTGGTCCGCAGTGGCGGTGCAGCCGGTAAGCATCAGCTCCGCCATGCCCACCAGCGCGGCAACATATACTGCTTCCTCGTTGATGCGCGCCCAGCGCGGATAAAGCGTCCGCAGCCAGTCGAACAGCTTCGCATTCGCCGCCGCCGTGCAAGCTCGCGTCAGCGTCTGGAACAGGTGATGGTGCGTATTGATTAGGCCCGGAACGGCAATGCAGTTGCGCGCATCAACCGTTCGCGCCGCTCGCAACCCACGCGGCATCCGGTCACCCACCAGCTTAATCTCGCCGCGTTCCGCGTAGATGAAGGCCCCACGCAACTGTCGTTGATCGGCGTCCATCGTGACCAGGGTGTGAATGTCGTGTATTAGCAGCGAATCGGTAATGCGATTTCTGTCTGCCATGTTCCCGTCTGACCTTCCACTGTTTGTAATCCTAAGCGACTGGCAGGTCGCGAAACCTGCGTTTCGACCACCCGATGACCTGCTGACCCGGTGACCTCTTGTGGGGCTGCCACTTTAGCAGACGCCGCCCTTTTCGCGCAGTGCCGAATGACCACTGCCCTCGCTTACAAATCTTTGCAATTCGCTGACGCACTTTTTACGTGCCCTGCGATGGCCCGGTGTTCGACTCATCAGCAGGCCAGTTCCCACGGGCCTGCCGAAACTCGGGCCCCGGTGGCTGAGTTCGTAGGGAAACAAGGGACCACCATGACGCACAACAACGAACACGGCCGCCAATTGCTGGCGGAATTGAAACTGTTGGTCGATTCGTTCCCCGACGCCCGCCGCAAAGAGGTGGTTGCGGCCGTGCGCGCGGCATTTGCCGACCTGACCGCGGCATGCGACTGCACGGCCGGCCTTACCTGCACCACGGAAGGCGCCGCTGCGGCGCGAGACTAAATGGCTGCTGCCGGGTTATGAACACTAAGCCACTTCGCCCACAATCGTCTCCCCTTTGTCCTGAGCGGGGAGGGAGGTGCTTATGAAAGGCAGTTTGATTCGAGCGGCATGGGTCACCATAATGCTGGTGCTGCTGAGCGGGGCCGCGGTCGCGCAGGGCTGGTGGCATTGGCACGGCGACGACGATGACTATAACCGCCGCGACGGCTATTACTGGGACCACGATCGGCGCGAAAGCCAGAAGTGGTATGAGCGCGGCGTCCGCGACGGGCGCAACGACCGCGAACACCACCGCCAGTTTCGCATCCGGGACCGTCGCTGGAACGACCGCGGCGACCGGAACGCTTACCTTGCCGGCTATCGTGCCGGTTACGGCCACAGCGGCTACGGTTGGGATGGGGGCTACGACCGCGACCGGCGCTGGGGCTATCCCGACGACCGTCGCCGGGGCGGCAGTTGGGGCTACAACCAGGGCTACCAGCACGCCTACAACACCGGCTACCAGGATGGCCTGCTGCTTGGCCAGAACGACCGCCGCACCGGACACAGCTATCGCCCGACCGAACACGCGGCCTACAAAGACGCCGACCACAATTACAGTCTCGTCGGCGGCGACAAGCAGACCTACAAGAACGAGTATCGCAACGGCTACAACCGTGGCTACCAGGCCGGCTACAACGGCAGGTAGGTGACCCTCAGCGTCGGCTTTTCCCACGGTGATACTAACGCGGTGACCAGGTGGAGCGCCCCTCTCGGCGCTCCATCAGTTTTCTCTCTGTCCCCCATGTCCACTGTGGTTGATTTTGAACGTTGCGGGTGTGCCCACATCTGTTGGTGCCCACATCTGCCCGCCTGTGGCAGACGTGGGATCCGAAGGCCTTCGGTCCCACCGGAATGCCCCGCTGTCCCGATGACCCGATGTCCCGTTGTTTCCGAATCCCTCTCCGCTGCCGCACATCTACTAGTCCACCACGTCTGCTTGGAGTACCGCATGAAACTCTCCGTCCGGACCGACCACACCACCTACGGCGGCCACGACCTGTACGACTGCAAGCTGGAAGTTTCGCGCCACGGCGGCAACGTCCAGATCAGCATCACCAATTGCCTGCCCGGCGCGCAGCAGGGCGGCTCACTGGAAATCACCCGCGCTACCGCCAAAAAGCTGGCCTATGCCTTGCTTTTTGCGGTCTCTGCCGGCGCCAACGGTACCGCCAGCCTCGACGTGAAGGAAGTCCCCGACTGGGAGCCGGCCCACAGCGACGCCATGGACACGGGCACCCGCGCCACCGTTGCCGCGCTACGCGACTGAGCACTGTACGTCTCCGTTTTCCGTTGTCCGCTGTCCGTTAGCTAACCCTGGAAAACGAAGAAAACGGAAAACGCCTAACGGAAGATACCTCCGATCGGGGATAATACTCACAGCCCGGCCGGAAAGCGCCTGCTGTCGCCGGGAGTTTTTCATGGCCGATGAGGCGAGCACGAATCCGGGCCGGCGCGCGCAACTTTCGCCACTGCGCGGGGTTGGCAATACTGTGAGCAGCCTGGCCATCGACCC
Organism: Terriglobales bacterium; assembly: GCA_041946775.1. Classification (GTDB taxonomy): domain Bacteria; phylum Acidobacteriota; class Terriglobia; order Terriglobales; family Acidobacteriaceae; genus JBHGBA01. Next base: position 14,641 of record JBHGBA010000046.1, on the reverse strand, counting down.
AGAGGTGCTTTCGGCTGGCTCCGCTGGGCTTCGGCGCGAGCGCACCCCTCGTCCGCTCGAACTGGAGCACCTCAGCGACGCCGACATTATGCTCCGGGTCAAGGCCGGCGATGACGCGGCTTTTGAGTACCTGGTCGTAAAGTATCGGCGGCCCATCATCAGCTTCATGTACCGCATGTCGCATAATGCGGCGGCCGCCGAGGAACTCGCCCAGGAAGTGTTTCTCCGGGTCTATCGCTCGCGCGAGACCTACCGGGCCGACGCGAAGTTTTCGACCTGGCTGTACCGCATCGCCACCAACCTGGCGGTGAATCACGCGCGCGACACCCGGCACGACCGGCCCGACGTGACCGTCAGCCTGGACGAGCCTGACCCGGAAACGGGCATGACGGTGGACGTGGCGGATGCCCGCCTCAGCGTCGAGCAGAACATGTTACGACGCGAGCGGCTGGCTGCCATCCGCCAGCACATCCAGGCCCTGCCCGAGCGCCAAAGGACGGCAGTAATAATGCATAAGTACCAGGGCATGGACTACCGCCAGATCGGTGAAGTGTTGAAGTTAAGCGAAGCCGCCACCAAGTCGCTGTTGTTTCGTGCTTACGAAACGCTGCGCGAGCGGCTCAAGCAATTTGTCTGATCCAGGATGGGGTTGTTATGAACTGCAGGGAGATTGCCGAGCACCTGATGGATGTGGCCGCGGGCCTTGCGCCCGATCCACTGGTCGCAGCGCACCTCCGCACCTGCGCCGCTTGCACGGAACGTCTCGACGGATTGCGCCAGACCATGGCGTTGCTGGACGAATGGAAAGCGCCCGAACCGTCGCCCTATTTCGGTCTGCGGTTGAGCGCCCGCCTGCGCGAAGAGGTCGAGGCGCCACCCCAGGGCTGGTTTGCCTGGTTGCGCCAGCCCGCACTGGCCGCCGCTGTGGCTGTTCTGCTGGTGGTCGGTTCCATGCTGTACCGCACCGGCGACGGCGCCGATCCTGCAACTCAGGTTGCTGTCCAGGCACAGCCCGGCACCGCCGTAGGCGATTTGCAGGAACTCGACAGGAACCACGACCTGTTTGCCAATTTCGATCTGCTGGACGATCTGGGTCCGGAGTGGGATGCTCAGCAGCAGACCGTGAACCCGTAAGGAACTGGCTGTGATCGCGTGCCGCCACATCGTCGTGCTGCTGTTAAGCTTGGGGCTGGCCATTTTGCCCGCCAGCGCGCAGGGATTCGGCTTCTTCCAGGGCCGCAGGCCCGACCAGCGCCATCAGGAACGAGGGCGCGATCAGCGCGACCAGAGCTCCCGCGCAGATCAGGGGCAGCAGCCCGAGTCGCAGGGCAAGCCGGATGACCGCCGCGGCCGCGGCTGGGGCTGGGGACGCCCCCAGAATGGGCCTGGTCCGCGCGCCGGCCAATGGTTGTTGCAGCACGAGGGGCAGAGCCTGCAAGAGCAGGAAAAGGCCCTCGAACAGGACCCCAATTTCAAGCGGCTTCCGCCAGAGCGCCAGCAGCGGTTGCGCGAGCGGCTCCGCAGCTTTAACAGTATGCCTCCGCAGCAGCGGGAACGATGGGTGGAGCGCATGCGGCTCTGGAACCGCCTCAACCCTGACCAGCGCACCCGCGCCCGCGATCTGTTCCAGCGTCTCCGTGTGCTGCCGCACGAGCGCCGTCATATGGTCAACCAGGCGCTGCGCGACATGCGCGACATGAGCCCGCAGGAACGCCAGCGTGTGCTCAACTCACCCGCCTTCACCGACAACGAACGCGACATCATGCGCGGCCTGACGGACATCGGCATCGCCCCTCGGCTCGACGCCCCCGACGACGGAGGCTTCTAACTAGTCCGGGGACTCGTCCTCAATTACCCGATTACGCAATTGCTCAATTACCCGATCACCAATTCACTCTGTACAGCCCTGCAGCGCCTTCTGCAAAATCCTGCAGTGCTCGTGATTCCGTTCTCCTCCGTATGTAATCCGCACTAAAGCCTCTCCTGACGTGGGTTTCCGGCCAGCATCCTCATCCAAAAAGAGCGTCCCCGGGTGCCAACACCCCACCCTTGTTGCACATCTTTTCAACTACCCACAGAAAAACCCAAGCTGGACCAACTCAGCGTCCGGGAGCGAGTGCATGCGCATTTGTTTGGTCACGGCGTTTCCGCCAAGCCATGAACGCATTAATGAGTATGGATATCACCTCGCAATGGAACTTCAGCGGAACCCGCTGCTCAGCGTCACCGTGCTGGCCGACCAGCACGACGGGCCTGCCGAGGAGCTGCCCGGTTTTGACATCGTGCGCTGCTGGCGCCCGAACTCACTTGCCAACCCGGTCCGGCTGTTGCGTGCCATCCGCGAAATCGACCCCGACGTAGTCTGGTTCAACTTGGTGTTCTCCAGCTTCGGCGTAAACCCGGTGGCCGCCTTTTTCGGCCTGTGTGCGCCGGCGCTGACCCGCGCCCTCGGCCATTCGACCCACGTCACGCTTCATCACCTGATGGAGCGGGTTGACCTGAAAGACTCGGGCGTCCGCTTTCCCCACCTCTACCGCGCTTTCGGCGATATCGCTACCCGTATGCTGCTTTACAGCGATTCCGTTACTGTCTTGTTGCCTGCGTACCGTCGCACTCTGCTTCAGAAGTACCACAGCCGTAACGTGCATCTGCGCGCGCACGGCATCTTCTCCGCGTCACCCCAGTATCCGGACTTCAGCCGCCGCGGCAATCCCCACCGCATTCTGGCCTTTGGAAAATGGGGCACCTATAAGCGGCTGGAACTGCTGCTGGACGCCTTTCCCCGGGTGCTCAGCGCTGTCCCTGATTGCCGCCTGATCATCGCCGGCGAAGACCACCCCACCACGCGGGGCTATCTCGCGTCCCTGCGCAAACGCTACGCGGGCTGTCCTAACATCGACTTCACGGGATATGTGCCGGAAGAAATGTTCGACGAGCTGTTCGGCACCGCCACCGTCATGGTGATGCCCTACACCTCTGCCGGCGGTTCCAGCGGCGTCGCGCACCAGGCCTCCCAGTTCGGCCTGCCCATCATCAGCGCGGATATTCCGGATTTCCGCGACATGGCAGAGGAGGAAAACCTCGCGATCATCTTCTACGAGGTTGGCAAGCGCGACAGTCTCGCGGCCGAGTTGATCAACCTGCTGCGTGATCCCGAACGCCAGCGGGAAATGGCTGAGCACAACTATTCTGCGGCCGTGCGCTGCACCATGCCGCAAATCGTGCGCCAGTACCTCCGCTCGTTCGACTGGCAACTGCACCGCCGGGCACCCGTGCTGCGCTTCCGCCAGCGCCGCGCGTTGGCCTTCGCCCCGGTGATCTCACCCTCTTGGAACCGGACCATGGTCACCGCGCCATTTTTTGGCGAAACCGCTGAAGTCACTACCACTCTCCAAGTTGCCCAGCCTTCGCCTTACATTGTGACCCAGCCCGCGCCGCAGCTCGAGGTTTCCGGGTACGACGACACTCGAACGGCCCCACGCCGCGCCGCGTGACCGTTTCCCGTTCCCCGTTTCCCGTTTTCCGTCCCGTTCGCCCGTTTGCGTTTGCCGCTACTCTCGCCCGATAGTTTCGCGCTCTGTCATCCGGGCCGAGCGGCTGCTGTTGCCGTGGGTCGAGGGACCTTGCGTTTCACGTAGCTGCCGCGCGTTCACCGGCACCTAACGGAGAACGGAAAACGGGAAACGGGGAACGGGAAGGGAAACGGTTTTCTCACGCCTGCTGCCGCGCTTCTCCTAGCGTCAGTCGCACGTCCATTTTTCTTGTGCCGCGATAGATCGTCACGGTCACCGTATCGCCGGCGCGGTGGCTTTCCATCACGCGCGCGATGTCTTGCAGGTCTTCGATCTCCTGACCGTCAATGGCCACCATCAAGTCACCGCCGAGCAGGATGGGCGTGTTGCCCAGGTACGCGCGCTCCGTCCCGCCGCGCAGACCAGCACGTTCCGCCGCTCCGCCCGGCAAAACCTGCATAATCAGCACGCCATAGTCCACGGGCAGTCCGAGTTGCGTCGCCAGCTCCGGCCCGATCGGCAGGCCGCGGACGCCCATGGACGGCCGCCGCACCCGCCCCAGCGTCACCAGATCATTCAGCACCGCTTTGGCAGTGTTGATGGGAATTGCAAAACCCACACCCGCGCTCTGACCGACTCCGCCGGTGGCGATCATTGAATTGATGCCCACCACCTCGGCGCGCGAGTTCAGCAGCGGCCCGCCGGAGTTGCCCGGGTTGATTGCCGCGTCGGTCTGCACTGCGTTGTCAATCACCGCGCCCTCCGGCGTCTGCACCGAGCGGATCGAACTCACGATGCCGCGGCTCATGCTGCCATTCAGGCCAAACGGGTTGCCGATCGCGTAGACGAACTGCCCTACTTGCAGGCCGCGCGAGTCGCCCAGCACCGCGGGCGTGAGGTCCGGCGCATTGATTTTCAGCACCGCCAGGTCGTGAGCTTTGTCCTGCCCCACGATCTCGGCCGCGTACTTCTTGCGGTTGTACAACGTCACCTCCACCCGCCGCGCGCCTTCCACCACGTGAAAGTTGGTCAGGATGTGCCCTTCGCGATCGATAATGAATCCCGTTCCCTGGCCTTGCTGCGGCATCAGCCCATAGAAGAAGTTGAACGACAGTGCGGTTGAGGTAATGTTGACTACCGACGGCAGCGCCTTCTTGTACACGGTGACGTTGATCTGCTCTTCCGCTTCCAGTGGCGACGGTGCGCCCTGTGCCGCCTCGGTGATTTCGATCGGTCCCGATGTGCGCGCCCATCGGCTTGGATTCAATGTTCCCGCGCGATGTGAAGTATAGAAATAGAACGCCGCGGCCAGCACCACGGCCAGAATGATCGCTCGTGTGTAACGCATTTCAGCCTCTTGCTTTTTTGACGAGGTACAACGACTTTCGATTTGTCAGGTCCAATTGCCGGTCAGGAAATCCCAAGTCAAGCACGGACTCGAACAAATCCCAAATCTCCAGTCCCGAATCACAAATGCCTTTTCGCTTCCCGCTTCAGCTCCGCGAAAATCCGTTCCACCTGCGCCTCGGTTTCGGCCAGCGGGCCGCTGTTGTCAATCACGTAATCGGCCTGCCGCTGTTTTTCTTCGTCCGGCAACTGCGCCTCGGAACGCCGCTCGACTTCCCGTCGCGCGGTCGCCAGATCAAGGCCCAGTCTCTTCGCCAGACGCTCGACCTTCTGCTCCGGGTCGCACGCCACCACCACCAGGCGGTCGAAGTGATCGCGCGCGCCCGCTTCCAGAATCAGCGCCGCCTCCACCACCGCCAGGCCCTGGGGATCGCGCTGCCGTATCTCTTCGCTCCAGCGGTCTTGGTGCGCAACGACCGCCGGATGGACCAGTGCATTGAGCTCCAGGATTCGCGGCCGCTCCGGCGCGAACACAATCGCGGCCAGCTTTGGGCGATCAATGGTCCCGTCGGGCCGCAGAATTCCCCGCCCGAATCGCCGCACGACTTCCTCGTAAACTTCCGTTCCCGGCGCGAACAGTTGATGGGCGATCTCGTCGGCCTTCACGACGTGCGCGCCCCGCGCGGCAAACATTTCCGCCACCGTGGACTTGCCGCAAGCGATGCCGCCGGTCAACCCGACCTTCAGCACGTCACCTTCTCCGCCCAGCCGGGCACGCCCGCACGGCGCCGCAGACGGGCCGCCTTCAAGGTGTTCACAATGGACATTGCCACCGTCAGCGGCCCCACCCCGCCCGGCACCGGCGTCAGCGCGCCGGCCACTTTCGCCACTTCAGGATGCACATCGCCCGCCAATATGGAACCCTTGGCCGCGAACTGCTGCGCGCGCGGCGCATCGCCGGGGAACAAGCGCTCGAACTCCGCCGGATCAGTGATGCGATTGATGCCGACATCGATCACCGTCGCGCCTGGTTTGATGAACTCGCGCCGCACAAAACCCGGCCGTCCGACCGCCGCCACCACGATGTCCCCGCGCCGGCACACCGCGGCCACATCGCGCGTCTTCGAATGGCAAACTGTCACTGTTGCGTCGTTCTGCATCAGCAGCCGGCAGGTCGGCTTGCCCACCACGTCGCTGCGTCCGATGACTACCGCCTCCGCCCCGGCAATGGGGATGCCGCTGCGCTTCAGGATCTGCACGATGCCCGCCGGCGTACACGGCGCCAGCGTGTCCCGGTTTGTAGCGAGCCAGCCGACATTGATGGGATGAAATCCGTCGATGTCCTTAGCGGGATCGATCGCCAATTGCACCAGCTTGACGTCGATGTGCGCCGGCAGCGGCAATTGCACCAGGATGCCGTCCACATCGTCGCGCGCGTTTAGCGCCTGCACCACGTCGACCAGCGCGGCGGTATTGATGGTTTCCGGAAGAACGCGTTTTTCCGTGTAAATGCCGAGTTCGACGCACGCCCGCAACTTGTTGCGGACGTACATCTCCGAGGCGGATTCATCGCCCACCAGCACTACCGCCATGCCGGGATGAATGCCGTCGGCGGCCAGCGCCTGCAACTCCTGCGCGGCCTCTGCCTTGATCTGCGCGGCGATCTGGTTGCCGTCGAGAATGACTGCGGCCATGCGTTTCACGCGTCGCGAGCCTGGGCCGGACAACCGCTAATCTTACCCCACGCCGCGCCGCGACCAGAACAGCGGCCCACGCACAGCCATTGCCGATGACGGTACACGCTGGTGCCCCGAATCATGCTCCGCCCCACATCTGCGAGCTTTTTGCAGATGGGGGCCGAGCACACGACTATCTTGGGGCGTCGGCGGCTGTATTTAGCTCAGGACGCGCAGCTCCGGGTATGAGGGACGCGGCGCCTGCGGGCCCCGCAGCGCAATTGGTGCCAATGCGACTGCGCTCTTATCCGCACTTAAGCTGCTTCTGTTTGATCAGCAACTTCAGCGTCTTCAGCATTGCCTCCGGCCCTTCGCCCTTGGGCATGAACGCATCCACATGGTCGAGCGCGCCTTCCGGAAGCGTCACGTATGACGAAAACATCATGATCGGCACCTGCGGCTTCAACCGCTTCATTAGCGCTGCCAGGGCGGCACCGTTCACCGCCGGCAGCGAATAATCGAGCACCACCGCTTCCGGTTCGTGCCTCATGAACGCTTGCAGCGCTTCCCGCACGTCCCCTGCCGTGACGACTCGGAACTTCGCTGTTTCCAACACTAGCTTCCGTGTTGCCAACACCGTGGGTTGGTCATCAATGCACAGAATCAGCGGTCTTGCCATTGCACAAGCTAATTACGCAATAGCGAGACCAAACGCGCGCCGCCGCAAACGTTTGAGGAAGGCAGGTTTATGGGAGAGTGCAATTGCCTGCACCTGGCGGCCGGGTAGAAATTCCCGCCGCTCGGGAACATTCGTCGCGTGTCGTGTTAACAATTTTGGACGAAAGCGGCTACTTCCGCGCCCGCGCCAGCACCAGCGTGACATCGTCCGGTTGCTCGTTGCCGCCGATCCAATCGTTTACTGCCCCGACCACCGCCTCCGCGATGCGCGCCAGCGGTTCGTGCCGGTTTTCCTTCACGATCTCGATCAGGCGATGCTCGCCGAACTCGCCGAACTCATTTTCCGGCTCGGTCACTCCATCGCTGAACGCCACAAACAAATCTCCGGACTCGAGCACAACGTCGTCCTCGTCCCACGCCATCTCGTCGAACAGGCCGATCACCGTGCCGCCGGCTTCCAGCTTCCGCACCGTGCCGTCATTCCGGATGACGAGCGGCGGCAGATGCCCGCCATTCGAGTAGGTCAGGGTGCGCGTGTCGCCGTCCCACAACCCCAAAAACAAGGTCGCGTATTTTTCCGGCGGGGTGCTGTGGAACAGGTGACGGTTGAGCAACGACAGCACGATGGCCGGCGATTGGATCGCGCCCGCCGCCGTGACCTTCGCCGAGCCCGAAGCCATCGCCGCTGCTGCCGCCCCCGCGGCCACTAACTCCTCGTGCGCCGGCATGCGTCCGAATTCGTACACCCGCACCGCGGAGTGGATGGTCGCCATCAGCAGCGCTGCCGAGATTCCCTTGCCGCTGATGTCGCCCACCGCAATCCCCAGCTTCTCCGCTCCAAGTTGGAGGAAATCGTAGTAATCGCCGCTGACCGTGCGCGCCGGCCGGCAAATGCCATGCACGTCCAGCGATGCCAGCGACGAAGTGTCACGCGGGAATAGCTGCGCCTGCACCTCCTGCGCGATGGCCAGCTCGCTTTGTATGCGCTGCTTTTCTTTCTGTTCGGCGATCAGCTTCTCCAGCGATTCCGTCATGGAGTTGAACGATTGTTCCAGCGCAGCAAGCTGGTCGCGCGTCACCACCTCGATGCGGTGGCTCAAGTCGCCGCGGTTGATGTGCTGCGTGGCGTCGTACAACGCCGCGATCGAACGCGTCATCGTGCGCGTCAGCCGTATGCCGGTAATCAGCGCAATCAACTCGATCAGCGCGAAAAACACGCAGATGCCGGCCAGCAGGTACAGGATGATGCTTGCAAATTCGCCCAGCGCGCGGAACAAGCGTCCGTACAACAGCGACGGCCGCGTGCGCACGCCCAACACCGTCACGGTGTTCTGACCCGACTCCCAGCCCATCACCTGGAAGGGCGTGCCGAACCACACCTCGCGGTCCCAGCGGCCGAGTGCGGGCGTGAGTCGGCCGGCGTTGATGGCCCCCTTCGCGCGAACCAGTTCGCCGGTTCCCGGCGTTCGTGTATACACCTGGCCGTCGCGCATCACTACGCCGCGCTGGCCTTGCTTGCCGCTGCCGGCACTGCTGCCCCAGCCGAACTGGGTATCAACCCGCGCCTCGCCGGGCTTGTCGTGCGGTTGCGAGAAATCCGGCGCGTTGAAAGTGATCTCGCCGAAGTTGTTAGCTAACGTCGCAAGCAGCGCCTGGTCCACTGGTTTGCTTGAGATTGCAACCAGCCGCTGCGGACCGGCGGTCTCCGTGGTCCACGCGCGCAAGTGCACGCCGTTCTCGTCACCTGCAATCGCCGCTCCACCCGGCGGCTGATTGGTTGCAGGCAGCGGTATCACCTGCGCGGTCGCTGGCACCGTGGCTGCTTTCGGCGTTCCCTTGGCAGGGACAAGCCACACGGTGGTGTGCAATGACTCGCCTTGCAGCCCCTGCACCGCTTTTTCCAGCGGCGCACCCGCAGCAACCTGCACCGCTACTACGCCGGCCGCCGCCTGGTTCGCTCCCTCGACCGATTTCAGTTCGGTCTGAAGGTCCGATGTGACGACAAACGTCGCGAACTGCCCGGCGAAAAGATAGGCCGCAATTACTCCGATCGCGAGCAGCAGAACCACCGGGATCACGCCGATGAAGCCGTAGGTCACAATCAGGCGGTTGCGCAGGCGCCACATCACCACCTTGCGAAACCAGCGGAAACCCATGGCCAACAGGCAGATGCACAGGCAGGCGCCAACCAGGAAAATCCATCCGCCCAGCGTCGGCTGCCCCGTCAGCTTCTGCTGGATCTCTCTGACAATTACCAGGACGATTTCAACCGCGGCGAGAAAGACGGCACTCGCGCCCAGGCGGCTGCGGGTGGACCACCCTTGACGTATGCGCGCCCAGATTACGGATGGCGGTAGCGCTGACATGCCAATTCTCGATTATAAGTCGCCGTCGCTGCCCTTCGCCGGATACTCTCTATACGAAAGACGGGCGACCTCGGTTCGCGCCGGGCATCGCGGCTCATACAACTTCTTTGCCAAAGAAAAAATTTGACAGCGGCGCTTACGAACAGCTTTTCCACATGCACGAAAGCCTCTGGGGTGGTATTCTGCTTCGCCGTGAAGAATCGCCTCCGAATCCTCGTTGTAGACGACCAGCATTCGGTTCTTCTTACGTACCGCCTGGTACTCCAGCAACAAGGCCACGACGTCACCGCCGCCCCCACTTGCGAATGCGCCGTCGAGCACCTGCAACAATCCGATTTCGATCTGCTGGTCTGTGACTTCGGGCTGAATGGCGGCCGTACCGGCTTCGACGTCATTGACTTCGCTCGCGCCCAGAACCCGCACATCGCCTCCGTCCTGCTGACCGGCTATAACGATCCCGAAATTACGCAGGAGGCGCACGAGCGCGGCGTCACCGTGCTCAACAAACCCGTCGAGGTGCCCGCCCTGCTCGCCGCCCTGCGCTGCGCCACCCGCACCGCCGGCGCCGCCTGAGCTAGAACACATAACCAAATAACCAAATGACCAAATAACCAAATCCTTTTAGAATTTCCCCGTGCTCCGCTGGACAACTCTCACCCTGCTCTGCGTCGCGGCCGTCTGCACCGGCGCGCAGGAAAGCCAACCGCAACTGCGCCTCAACATCGTCGAGGTCTGTACCCCCGCCGACGCCGAGCGCAACGAGATTGAAGCCGCCCTGAAACGCATCCCTGCGCGCCCCGCATTCAGTCCCGACTTTGAGATCGCCCGCGGCAGTACCACCGGCGAACGCGGCCTTGCGAAATGGGTTCGCATCCGGCGCGAATTGAATTCGCCGAACACCCCCAACGTGCAATACATGTTCTCGACCAACGGTACCGGCGGCGATGAAGCCATCGTGGTTCACTTGCGCGCCGCCAAGCCGGGCGAACCTTTGCAGATCGCGCTGGAACAATCGGTGACCGCCGGAACTCCCAGCGCCGTCGCTGCCGCCGACACGCCGCCCAACCGCATTCGCGTTGAGCGCTACGGGAAGGCCTCGCTTATCCTGGCCCGCTGTCCCAACGCCGACCAGGCCAAGTATGAACCGCTGTTCCGCGCGGCAACCGAGCGCTTTGCCGCCTACCGTGCGGCCCTGAAGGTCAGCAGTACGGTTCCGGCGGAACTGGCGCGCATCAGCCCGGCCGCCGCAAAACCAGCGAAGAAGCACTAGGTCCCGCTGCGCGCAACTTTTCAGGCGCGTGCGAATCAGTAAAAGTACTCACGTTTTAGCTGCAAACTGAAAACTGCAAAGAGAACTTCTGAAATGGACATACGCGATACTGTCATCATGGGCTCCGGTTGTGCCGGCCTGACCGCGGCACTCTACGCCGCGCGCGCCAACCTGAAACCGCTTGTCTTTGAAGGGCACGAAGCCGGTGGCCAGCTCTCCCTCACCACGCTGGTCGAGAATTTCCCCGGCTGGCCGGAAGGCATTCAGGGCCCCGAGCTGATTGAAAACATGCGCAAGCAGGCGGCGCGCTTCGGCGCCGAACTACGCAGGGGCCAGGTGTCGAAAGCCGACCTCAGCACCCGCCCGTTCACCTTGTACGTGGACAGCGAAGAGGTACGCACGCGCACCCTCATCATCGCTACCGGCGCCTCCGCCCGCTGGCTGGGATTGCCGAGCGAACAGGCGCTCATCGGCCACGGCGTATCTTCGTGCGCCACCTGCGACGGCTTTTTCTTCAGCGGCAAGGAGATCACGGTGATTGGCGGCGGCGACTCCGCCATGGAGGAGGCGCTTTTCCTTACCCGGTTCGCCACGAAGGTCACTATCATTCATCGTCGCGACCTGTTCCGCGCCTCCAAGATCATGTTCGAGCGCGCCAAGGCGCATCCCAAAATTCAGTTCATCACCAACACCGTGGTGGACGAGGTGTACGACGTCGAGAAGCAGGAAGTCACGGCTCTGAAGCTGCGCAACGTGCGCAGCGGCGAGACACAGATCTTCCCGACCAGCGCCATGTTCCTCGGCATCGGTCACATCCCGAACACCAAGCCGTTCATTGGCCAACTCGATACGGACGAAGATGGGTATCTCAAGACGCGCGATTACGTCTTCACCGGTGTGCCTGGCGTGTTTGCCTGCGGCGACGTGCAGGACCGCCGCTATCGCCAGGCAATCACCGCCGCTGGGACCGGCTGCATGGCGGCCATGGAAGCCGAAAAGTTCCTTGAAGAGCACGGACGCTTGTAGCGCGTCCGAGCAACGGGGATTTCGGATTCTGGATTGGGGATTTAGGATCACTTCTTCCAGTCGTATCTGGTCCTTGAATCCCAAATCCAAAGTCCCAAATCCCAAATGTTCTCCTCGCCCTCCGCGTTCGAGCTTTTCGCTGTAGCGCTTTGCATTCGCCGCCGCGCCAGCTTACTATGTGCAGTTCTTGAAGGGAGATAGCATGAGCCCGCTTGCGCCGCGTGACCTCATCTACCGCTGTGCCGGCCCGAACTGCGGGCAGGTGAAAGGCGCCTCCGACCGCTGGTGGCTGATGTGGAATGCGCGCGCGCCCAACGGCCAGCCCACGCTCACCCTCTGCGAATGGGACGAAGAACTCGCGCAACAGTACGCCGCGCTGCACGTCTGCGGCGAGGGCTGCGCGCAGAAGCTCCAGTCCGTCTTCATGAGCAATGTCCGCACCAACCGCGACCACGAACGCCAGCGTTCCATCGGAGCCAGGTGATCCGTTGCAGGTTGTCCAGCGCCGCAACTATTCCTGCGCGGCTGCGGGCCTTTCGGCATCTCCTTACCGTTGGAACCCAGACGCGTGGCAAACAGGCGGCTGTGATGTGCGTCCTAGAATGCGCCTCCGCTGCGGTGCGATTCTGCGCCGTTTGACCGGACGCTCGGCTATAGCGTCAAAGGAGCCAAGTGCTTAGGCAACTGTTCATTGGGCTGTCAGAAAGCAAGCGTATCCGCCGCATGGCGGAACATTCCCCGATGGGGCTGCGCATGTCGCGCCGCTTCGTCGCTGGCACCACGATTGAAAACGGCATCGCCGCCACCCGCGCCATCAACCAGCAGGGCATGTCCGTCACCCTCGACCATCTCGGCGAGAACGTCACCAACGCCGAAGAAGCCAAGGGCAGCTCGCAGTCGTACCACCAAATGCTCGGCGCCATCCGCGCCAACCAGCTCAACGCCAACGTCAGTTGCAAGCTGACGCACCTGGGCTTTGACGTTGATCCCTGCCTGTGCCGCGAGCTGGTCTGCGGCATGGTGACGCACGCCGCGCGGCTGAACAACTTCGTGCGCGTGGACATGGAAGGCTCCGCCTACACGCAGCGCACCATTGATCTGGTGCGCGAACTGCACCGCTCAATCGGCGATGCAGACGCGGTCGGCACGGTAATTCAGTCGTACCTGCACCGCAGCGAGCGCGACGTGGAACAACTCTGCGCCGATGGCATTCGCATCCGCCTGGTGAAAGGCGCCTACAAGGAACCGCCGGAGATCGCCTTCCAGAAGAAGCACGAGGTTGATGCGAACTTCCTGCGCCTGATGAAGATCCTGCTGAAGAGCGGCCTGTATCACGCCATCGCCACGCACGATGAGCGCATCATCAAGGACACGATCCGCTTCGCCGGACAGGAAAAGATCTCGCCCGACTCATTCGAGTTCCAGATGCTCTACGGCATCCGCCGCGACTTGCAGGCGCAACTAGTGCGCGAAGGCTGGCGCATGCGCGTTTATATCCCGTTCGGCACGGAATGGTACCCGTACTTCATGCGCCGTCTCGCCGAGCGTCCCGCGGGGAAACAGCAGGTTCCTCGCGCCAAAGGCGGGCGCTCGGAATGACAATCCGCTGGGGTGAACGGCATCGCAAGAGAGTCAACGGGTGTCACTATAATATGCGATTGTTAATAGTTTCTAGTTCCGTAGCAAACTGACAACTAACAACTGGCAACTGACAACTTGCTTGCCGCTTGTTGCTAGTTGCTTGTTGCTTTGCTCTAAAAACTCGAAACTCTGCCTTTTGCTACCATAGCCCCATGGCGGCGGGGGGCAGAACAGGGGTGGCCGAGTCATTTGCCCTGCTGGTCGGCCGGCGAGTGGACGACGAGCGTATTGACCTGGCGCGCGCCGCCCTGAGCATCGCGCAAACCGAGTACCCGGACCTCAACATTCCAGCCTACCTGCGGCGCATTGATGAGCTCGGGGCCCGCGTGCGCGCACACATCTCGGAGCTGGGCGAGCCGACGCAAACCATCCCGGCGATGAACGAGGTGCTGTTCGCCGAAGAAAATTTCCGCGGCAACCACGACGACTACTACGACCCGCGCAACTCGTTCCTCAACGACGTGCTCGACCGCAAGCTCGGCATTCCGATCACGCTGTCGCTGCTTTACATGGAAGTCGGACGGCGCGTCGGCTTCCGGCTGTTCGGCGTCGGCATGCCGGGGCACTTTGTGGTCACGCATTACGACATCGAGGGCCGGCAGGTGATCATTGATCCCTACGACGGCGGGCGCGTGCTCACACCGCGCGAGTGCCAGCGCCGGGTGGACGAAATCTATTCGGGGCAGGTGCCGTTCCACGCCGACTTCCTGTTGCCCGTCAATCGGCGGCAGATGCTCACCCGCATGTTGAACAACCTGAAGGCCATTTACCTGGCTGCGCGCAACTTCCGCAGGGCGCTGCCGATCGTGGACATGATCCTGGCGATCTATCCGCGTTCGCCGGAGGACGTGAAGCAGCGCGCCATGCTGCGCCACAGCCTCGGGAACGTGCGCGGGGCGATTGATGACCTCGAGGACTACCTGAAGATGTCGCCCGACGCCTCGGATGCCGATGACATCCGAGCGCAGGCGCTGTCGCTGCGGCGCACGCTGGCGACGATGAATTGAACCTCGCTGAGCAAAGCAACAAGCAACTAGCAACAAGCAGGTTGCCAGTGATCAGCCGGCAGTTGCTGGGGAAACCAGAAACTAGAAACCAGAAACTCATTGTCCTGCCCCCATTGTC
>JBHGBA010000045.1:0-30975 GCA_041946775.1 Terriglobales bacterium | reverse complement strand
GTTTCAGCATCGGCGGCCTTCAGCGCGTAGGGCACGCTCACGAGCAGTACGCGCGGCTGTTCCGGCTGGCCTTCCGGCTGCACCCCCAGCCAGCGGGCCTCATTCGAGGCGAACAGATCTAGCGGCAGCCCGCGACCGTTGGCGGCGCCGAGAAAAACCGTGTACTGGCCGTTCGCATCAACAACGACGTTTTGTGTCTCGAGCCAGAGAGGAGCCCCGCCGTTCTCATTCTTGTACAATGCAAACGTTACGCCGGTCGTACCCTCCGCGGATTGCAAAATTCCCCTGAACTTTACCAGCAACGGTACGGTTTGCGCGGCGGTACTGATGCCACTATCTTGCGCATAAGCAGATAAAGGCAGCAGGATGAGGGCTAGTAACTGCAACAAGCGACGGTTGGATCGCATAAGTTCTCCTCGAAGGAAACTGCCTGTTCCGACCAGAATACCGGGGACTGCATAACCGGGTAAGGCCGTGACACCATGCGCCGCTGAGTTGGGTGCTACAGTTCGCGTATGTTAGGCGCAAGCAGCAGGTTTGGCAATGCTGATAACAAGATGTAGGTCCATGAAAGGGGTTACGAGCAGGGTACGCTTGCTGGCCCGGTGACTACAGGGGCCGGGAATCGCCACTACTAGGGCAGAGCCAATCTGTGCCCCCGACTAAAGCCACACTTCGTGTTTTGGTCCGGGCGGGTATCAGGCCTCAGGCCCTATGCGCCTGTGGAAAGCCTCGCGTGACAAGATACTGATGAAGTCCAGATTGCCAATCCGAGAATACATTCGCTCCAATCGCCTTTAAGCGCGTGTTCTCCAGGACTGAATAGGCGGGGCGCGGCGCTTTGACTGGGAATTCACCGGGCAAGGCCTTCTCCAACTTGCAGCGTGTGTTTGTCATGCGGAAGATCGCCTCGGCAAACTCGTACCAGGAACAGGCACCCTCGGCTGTGGCGTGGTATAAGCCGTATTGGTCGGTGTGAATAAGAGCGAGAATCTGTTCGGCCACTTGCGAAGTGGGCGTGGGACTGATCTTCTCTTCATCGACAACCCGCGCCGAACCGCGTTCGACCGCCAACTTGAGCATCAATTCAACGAAATTCCTGCCACCTTTGCCGCGACACGGGTTCCGGCCATATAACGCCGACACGCGCAGCACGAAATGACGAGGTACAAGGGTACGCACAAAAGCCTCGCCGGCCAGCTTGCTGTTGCCGTAGACATTCAGTGGCAAGGGACAATCGGATTCCACATAAGGCGCGCCTTTGCTGCCATCAAAGACGTAGTCGGTGCTGATATGGAACACCACTGCGTTAATATCCCGGGCGAACATCGCAACGTTGCGCGCACCGAGTGCATTAATGGCAAATGCCCGCTGCGGATCGGCCTCGCAACTCTCGACCTGATGCATGGCGGCCGTGTTTACGATCACCTCCGGGTTGATGCCGCCCAAGGCCGAGTTCACAGATTGCCGCGAGGAGACCTCGATATCAGCGTGGGCCAGAGCTACCGCCTCGATACCCTTGCGGGAGAGAGCGGCAGTAACATCGCTGCCCAGTTGGCCGTCGGCCCCGATGACAACGACCTTCATTGGCCCGCTCCTGTCGTCGCGGCGGCAGCGCTGGCAGCCCCGTGGTCAGTGAAGCCGTGGTGGACCCTGGCCTCGAGCGCTTTGAAGACATCTATGTTGTAGTACATGGGGTTGTCCCAATCAGAGCACTTGGCCATGTTTTCAATCAGGTTCCGCACGATAGATCTGACGGTCTGATGGGGGTGGAAACTAAGGGTGTTCTCGGCGCGTTCGATGCTGACTTTGTAGTTCCGAACATCGGGCAGATGGTGGATATTCAGAATTACTTTTTTCCCCATTTCCTGTTCCACTGCGAGCTTTACCAGGTCGGCAATCTCGCCCACCGTGTGGTTTCCCGAGGCCACGTTGAAAATACCGGAGATATTCTCGTGGGCCTCGATGGCGCGCGTGTAGGCCATGACGGCATCGTCGATAGAAAGGAATGGGCGCCAAATGGCGGGGTTGTTCACGTTGATGACGCCGTCGCGCATGGCACATTTGAACATGGTATTGATAATCAAGTCATAGCGCATGCGGGGACTGTAACCAGACACAGTGCCCTTGCGCAGTGAAATGACCGAAAAATTCTCATCGACCATCTGCATGACAGCGCGCTCGCCCTGCAGCTTGGAAATTCCATACGGATAAGATGACGTAAGCGGGCGGTCTTCGTTGTACAGTTCGTTTTCTGTGTAGCCGTAAACCGAGCATGAGCTCGCGTACACGTAACGGCGGACCTTCGCCTGTTTGGCCATGTACGCCAGATATGCAGGCGCGGCGGCATTGTAGACAAAGTTCTTACCTGGGGAATACTCCGCCATCGGATCGTTGGAAAGGCCAGCAAGAAATACGACCTGGTCATAACCTTCGAGGTCCCGCTTCGTGAGGTGGAAAATATCATTCGGAACCACGCCCGCGGCTGCGGGCAAATGATTGCCGAACCAGAAAAGGTCAACGACATCTACCTTGTATCCGCGTTCTAACAAATGCGGAATCAGGGCTGAACCAATGTAACCAGCTCCACCTGCAACAAGGACCTTCATTTCGCTTCCTCCCGGGATTGTGCGTTGCGATACACGATATTGCCGGACAACGGCGAAGCGAGCCATTGAGCTAAAGTCGGCGCGTTCCGATCCTTGTCCGATACCAGAACATCCTTGAGTGGCCACTCGATACCGATGGCGGGATCCGCATAGTAAATTCCAGATTCTGCGTGCGGGTTGTAGACCCCTGTGCACTTGTACTGAACCTCGCAGTCGTTCGTCAGCGCACAAAACCCGCGGGCAAAATAATAGGGCGCCCAGATCTGCTTCTTGTTCTCTTCCGAGACTTCCACGCCAAACCACTGGCCCAGTGTGGGCGAGCCTTTACACACGTCGACTGCGACAAGGAAGGCGCTCCCGCGAGTGACACGCATTAGCTTGCCCATCGGCGGGTCCCACTGAAAATGCAGACCCCGCAACACGCCTTGGCCGGAGCGCGAATGATTGTCCTGAACAAATTGCCAAGGCAGTCCCAGCTGTTTGAATTGGTCTGCCCGGAATGTCTCCATGAAGAAGCCGCGAGCGTCCTTGTAAACATCGGGCACAAGGACCACAACTTCGCCACCCAGATACGTAGACTCCACCTGAAACGGCATCAATGATCTCCGATTTGAAATTGACCCCTATTCGCCTGTGCCGCGAAAGACAGCGGGAAGAGTGCGGGCTAGAAGCTTGAGATCCAGCCAAAGGCTCCAACATTCAATGTACTGCATGTCCATTAGGAAGTTCTTGTCAAACGAGCTGTCCTGACGCCCTCTTACCTGCCACAGTCCCGTAATACCCGGGACTACCTCGAGGCGGCGAAGGTGCTCGGGTTTGTATTGCTTGCAGTCGTCAAGAGGATGCGGGCGAGGCCCGACGAGGCTCATGTCGCCTTTCAGGACATTGATCAACTGTGGTAATTCGTCGAAACTGGAGCGACGCAAAAGCTTACCAAGTCGCGTTACGCGAGGATCATTAGCGACCTTGAACGTCGGCCCCTCGCGATAGCTTTGATTGCGCAACTCATCTTTGAGCGTCTCGGCATTGCTCACCATACTGCGAAACTTGTAACAGGTGAACTTCCGCCCACGCCAGCCGAGCCGCGGTGCGCAATAGAACACTGGGCCCGGGGAGTCTAGCTTGATCGCAATAGACAGTATTGCAAACAAAGGCGCCAGAATGACCAAACCAATAGCGGATCCCACAATATCCAAAAGGCGTTTTAGATAGAGACCTAGACACTTGCGATCTACGTCGACTGCTGTGGGCCACCAAAACCCAGGCGCGTGCCACAGCGGCTGTTTCGTTTCGAGTGCGTTCACCTCGAGAGTTTGTTGCAGAACAGCGCTTAGATTGCGCCACTTCAGTCCTATGTCGCTCATCCTTTCCTGCTCCCTGGCTAGAAATCTCCTTCAGAGTGCGTCAGCACTCCCCAGCACCGTTTCTGAGACTGCAGGACGAGTTGTGATTGCAAAAAAATGCGGGCGCGGGATGGCAGGGTTACGGCTATGGCCTAACCTTTCCCGACGGCAACTGTGGCAACCGACTCGGTCAGTTGCGTAACTGTCGAATGCATTCGTGTGGGATCTTTCCCGGCTACCAAGAGGTAGAAGAGTTCTTCGTACTGATCGGTAATGTGCTCCCAAGTATAAGCTTCGCGAATTCGTTGCGGGGCCCGCCGCCGATAATGCGCGGCAAGACCCGGATCATCTTCGAGCGTCTGGATCTTAGCGGCGAGGCCGTCGACGTCGCATGGGAAAAGAATGCCGCAGTCGCCCACGACCTCGGCGTTGAACGCCGTGCTCAGTGCCAAAACACAATTGCCGAAGCCAAGGGCCTTCAGCAAGGCGGGATTCGTGCCCCCCATGCTGTGGCCATGGATATAGGCATATGCGTTGCAGTGAAGTTCTTTTATGTGCTCGATGTTGTCGACATGCCCGAGAAAGCGTACCCGGGGCCCGGACGTTTGCCTCAATTCGTCCACGAACGCGCTGCGGTAGTTGGCGTCCCCCGCAACGGCAAGCAACTTATCCGTGCGCACCCTTTCGAAGGCGCGGACAATCAGGTCAGCGTTGTTTTCGGGCACCAGGCGGCTAGCTATCAGATAATATTTGAACGGCTCCAGGCCATACTTGCGCACCACTTCGGGATGCTCCGATGTCTCAATATTCGCGCCATAGGCAATGCAAGCCGAAGGCGTATCGAACTCCTCGAGGTAGATGCGGCGCATCTCATACGCATCCGTCACTACGCCGCGGGGGATGATCTTTCCCACCAGCTTGGCGTTCCAATAGAAATATCGCTTCCCGATTGGTCCCCACTTCCCACGCTTCCACTCCACACCGTCCACGTTCAGGGCGCAGTGCTTGCCGAATAAGCGCGGGATCACGCAATGCAAGGCATTCGCCACGTTCGTCACCAGCATGACATCCACCTTTCGGAACAACATGTCTACCATGCAGGCGAGTGTGTGCGTTGGCGTGCCTAGATTCTTCGTCTCAATGCTCGGCAGGTAAATAAGCCGCACACCCTGGTAGGTCTTAGGCCGCTGCTTGAACAAACTGCGCCGGCAGTACACGATCACATCATGGCCTCGCGCCGCCAACCGGGGCGCCAGTTCGATAAAGAAGGTTTCCGTGCCACTGTAGGTGCTGGGAATGCCGCGCGCACCAAACAGGCAGATACGTAGTTTCCGACGGGTTGCGGGATCGTCCATAAAGCTCGGTTTAGCCAGTCCTTGCAATTTGATGGAATAACAAAAGGTACACCGCCTGCAGCGCCTCTCGGTGTTATCAATCCCGCGCGGTGGAGCAAGTGCAGCGTGCGGCCCCACAAACCCGCTGGAAAACGTCCCAGGTCTGCTCGGCGGTTTGGCGGAAACTGAACTTACGAGCGCGCTCCCGGCCTTGCCTGGCGAGCTTTTGCCGCAGTTCGCGATCATTGGCGATGCGATCCAGACCCAATGCAATATCGCCAACTGAAAGCGGATTGGCCAGCAGCGCTGCTCCGTGAGCGATTTCTTCCAGCGAGGAGCCGTACGAGGTCAGAACCGGAGTGCCGCAGGCCATCGCCTCGACAACAGGCAACCCGAAACCCTCGTAGATCGACGGATAGACAAACGCATCGGCCGCGCTGTAAAGGCTGGGCAGATCCTCGTGGTCGACATAACCAGTGAGCACCACGTCTGCCTCCAAGCGTTGCTCTCGGATCGTGTGAAACACAGGGCTGAACAGCCATTCCTTCTTGCCGGCAATGACAAGCTTTTGCCCTACACGCGATCTACGACGGCACTCGGCATACGCGGCCAGCAGGCGCGGGAGGTTCTTTCGTGGTTGTAATGTGCCTACATAGAGGAGGTAGCTGTCCTCGATCCCGTACTTCTTCACCCGTTGCAGTGCCTCGTCGTGCGGTACCGGCTGAAAGCCGCTGGGACAACCGTTGTATGTGACCGTCACCCGCTCTGGCGGAATGCGGTAGAGCTCAACAATTTCGCACTTGCTGTACTCGGAGACCGTCAGCACCCAGTCAGCGCGGCGGCACGACTGCCGGATCAGCCGGCTCAGGAGTCGATAATTTCTGGGAAAGAACTCCGGATAACGTTCGTGCGAAATGTCGTGCACCATCAGCACTGAACGGCAAGGCAGCATGGCTGGCAAGAAATACTGGAAATGGAGCACATCGAGCTTGCGGCGACGCGCCTCCATGGCCCACCCGAAGGCCATCCGCAGTGCAGGGTGCGCCGGGCGCAGCAAGTGGTACCTCAAGCCAGGCCGCGGCGCGGCCATTTGCTCCAGTTGTTCCCGCCGGGTCACAAAGACATGAAACTCGTCCTCCACGGCCATGGATCCCAGTGCCGCAACCAGCTCACGGGTGTAAGTTTCGTTGCCGGTCTTCCGTCCGCCAAGACAGTGTGCGTCAAGACCGATGCGCACCGCTGCCTCCTTCTCCAATGGAGGATGCCGGCTGCAAAGAAAGCTGGACCTTGCGAAGCAGGTTCAAGGGGAACTGCGGCGACTCAAACTTCTGATCCAGTTTGGCAGAGCGCCAGAAGATGCAATACCCGCTCGGCCAACCTATCTCCACTGCCGCCGGATAATTTGGCAACCAACAGGACTGGATGTCATGCTCCCGAAGCATGGGGCGCAACAAGTCCATATCGATGATAGTCGCCCCATAGCTGCCCGCAAGAAAGCCGTCGACGGCGACATCATCGATCATCACAACAAATTCCGGCAGTTGAAATACGATTCTCAACTCTTCCAGCAGCGGACATGAACTCCCAGTCATGCCCGTTCCGTCAAACCCGCCGTGGGCGTCCAGAAAGAAAAATGGAATGTCGTTTCCGTGCTCGATGTGCCCTACACAGTCCCGCAGAAATTCTGGACTGGAGGCGTGAATCACTCGAACGTTCTTAAGGCCCCATGTCAGTAGCCGACAAAGGTGATAATTGATCCTGTTCAACTCGCATGACCAGACCGGCAGCCGAAGAAACGAATGGGCACACAGCGTGGTCGCGCCTTTACCAGAACCCGTTTCGACGAAAACTGAGCAGGCTGCAATCTCGCACAGTGCGAGCACAATCCGGCCACGAAGCGGATTGCCGTTGAACCCCTGAAAACGGAACCCTGCTTGCGAGTTGTTCACGGCCTGGATGGACTGACCAACGCGAACCTCTTCATAGGTACAGGAGCGACTTGCCCAACGCGCTAATACACGGGACAACTTCGTGCCGCGGGGCTTGGGTACTAGTATGTTCGGCATAAGTTTGCGGTCTGAGTACGTCTGAGTACCGGGTGCTTCCGGGTCACACCTTAGCTTTTCTCCGCCTGCGGCCCTGCTTGCGCCACGCCGGCAACTCGGGCCAGCCGCGAAGGGGCGAGGCCCTCGGGCAAAATGTGCAGCAGCAAACCTGCGATTCCATAGACCGCCAAGCCGGCCACCAGCGCCGCCAGTTGACCAAGAGACCATGTTCCCCAGGCGGCCGATACACCAGCCGCAGCCGCTACCGTCCATCGCAGGGCGTACCCAGAGTGGCCGACACGGCCGCGAAACAAGCTCAACGCGAGGGCGCCAGTTATCACCAGGTTGGTCCCAACGACGATCCAAGCCATAGCGGTCCATTGCATGTGGGGCAGCAGCAACCAGGCCGCCAGCGCCTGAAGTGGACTGACAATCCATACAATCATGCTGAGCCAACCCTGACGACCGCGGGCAACGAGCTCCGAGGTCAGCAGGGCGTTGAACGTCCGCGCCGCTGCTACCACCGCGAGCACCGGCAGCACGCTCGCTGCCTGATGGTAGCTCGGACCATACGCTACTCGAATGATAGTGGGGGCCAGCGTCCCAATTGCCAAGGCGCCAGGCAATACTCCCAGGAGAACTAACTTGCGATAAGGAGCTGCGATACGCTCCAGTTCGTCTTCGGAATGGTAATAGGCCTGTGAAAACCGCGGGAGAGTGAGCATCAGCAGAGCCAGCCCAATGGAGTCCAAGGCGAGAATCAGCCGCTCCGCCGCCTGGTATAACCCAACCTCAGCCGGTGCCGCGAAGAAGGAAATCAGAATGGCATCGCCAGGGAAATACAGGAGCGAACCTAGCGGGAACATCGCATACGGCACCGCCTGCCGCAGCAAGCCGAGGAGCGGGAGTGCATCATGGTGAGCGGCGTCAGCAGTGGCCGACCGCACGGTGAGCGCGCACATCGAGCTGGCAGCCAGCGCAGCGGCAATAAAGTAAGCACAGAGAAAAAGAGATACGGAATTAATTCGAAATACGGCGAGAAAGCTTATTAAGATGAGGGCCAGCAGATTCGGCGCAATCATGCCAGCAGCGGCAGGCCACGCACGCCGAAAAGACACAAGTACGGCGCTGCAATACTCCGACACAATTCGCAACATCAACACCAGACAACCAAGTATCACGGGCAGGAGCATGGACTGGTCGTATGCAAGCCGCGCCACACCTGCGGCAAACACAAGAACGGGTATGGCCATTAGGGCACGCAGTTTCAGGCCCCCAGTAAAGACTGCGGCCGGCGCATGGGTCCCGCTGCCAATTTCCCTGACCACCAACTGATTCAACCCCAAATCAATCGCCAAGCCCGCAAAAGCACCCCATGTGAGCGCGAGCGCAAAAACCCCAAATTGGTCCACGCTAGTGGACCGGGCGAGCACAGCCAATATGGCAAGTTGCAGCAGGGATGCCAGACCACGGCCGCCTATCAATTTGAAAAAATCCGCTAATGCTTGTTTCAGTCTCATTAACGAGCCTTATCGGGCTGTTGCTCCTTCCTGAGTGCCACTGCGGCACCAATCAATCCCAAGTGGATCCAGGTAAAGCTCAGGATTGTCCCTTCGGTAAATTGGAAGGTGATGAGGTAGATCAGCGCACCGGCCAGCAGCGGGGGCAACGGCCCTGTGATTTGACGCCTCGCCTCACCGTGCGCGGCGGTCATCAGCGATATGACAAATGAAAAAAACAGAACTGTTCCGGCCACGCCGGTATCGTGTAAAACGCGTAACAAGGTATTTCCTATCCAGCTCGTCTCATCTTCACCGCGGCCTATGTCCGACCAATTGAATAGCAACTGGAAACTGGCAACACCGTTGCCGAGCCATGGGCTTTGCTTGACATTTCCCCATGCGACAGCATATTGCACCAGCCGCGAATATGTGGTTCCTTCAGGATCAATCGACGTGAGATCAGTTGAAATGGCTTCAGTCTTTCTGACCCTCTGTTCGAGATAACCATACACCAGAGGCGAGATAAGCACGGCCGCGAGAACGACAACACCAACGAGGCGTATCAGAATCCGAGCGTCTATTTTGCGGTAATGGAAGCCGAGGGCCAAAGTGACAACGGAAGTGACTGCCGCTGCTAGGAGTGCCGCGCGGGCCAGCGAGATGAAGACTCCAGTAACACAGATCCCAAATCCGATCAGATGGCGAGAGTCCCGAAGCTCACCGAAGAGAAAGTACGCCATGTACATTAGGCCGCAACACGCAGCGTAGGCGCCAAACAGATTCGCTTCCATGTGGGACCCGAACACGCCGGGTATGTTGCCGTATTGCTGCGGAAAGACGCCGAACGTCGTGCCGAACAATCGGTAAGAAAGAAGGCAGGCAAGCCCAAAAAGCGACTCAGCCACTCCAATTGCGACGAGAATTCGCACTGCCTGGCGGAGCGCATGATCATCCCTCAGCAAAACGCGCAATATAAAATATGGAGCGATCGCCAAGGTAGTCTGGAAAGCCCACTTCAGCGTCTGACCGGGTTCGACCGACATGATCGCCGAACTGAGATAGCTGACCCCCACATAGCCAAGCAGAAACCAGTCAAAGGCAAAAAAACGAATGGGCGCTCGCCGGCGGACTACCCACACAACCGCAAAAGCGCCAACCAGGGCGGCGGCTGCGTGTTCAGGACGTAGCTTCGTATTGCCAATCTGAACGAACCACGCAGGCATAACGGCTGCCAAAGCTAACGCCACTATGCCACCTGCGGGCCACTCCCACGCAATTGCGGAACCAACCAAGAGCGCGACAATGCTGCCGGCGAACGCGATAGGTATCCACAAAGCATCTTCGGTGTACACAACCCAGACGATTGCCATCACCTCGATGAAGACAACCAACCACTTGGCCCATGTTGTGGGCGCAATTCGCCACGGGCTGGCTTGGGCTGGCAACTTCACTGGGTTCCGCCCCTATGCTGTGGCGTAAACTGCAGGCCGTTTATGGGTTGCCAGCAAGTAATCGTGCGTGCTGCGGAAATGCTTGCTATGCCGCCACTCACCATGCACTACTTCCATGCTTAAGCCAACCCGCTCGCAACATGCAGCTAACGAAGTAAGGTCGTGACCAATAGCAGTTTCCGGGAAATCGGGATCCAATACGGCAGCGGTGCCAAACGGGTGCACGAGGGCTACCATGGCAAGATCCTGGCGAATCATGGCACGTGATTCCTCGTCCAAAATAAAGAAGGAAGCAATCAGCTTGCCTTCCGGACGTAGCACGCGCGCCGTCTCGGCCAGGTAGTGCTCCACCGCCTCTGGCGTCATATGGGTGAAGACCGAAACGGCAACTACGAGGTCAAAGCTAGCATCGGCGTATGGAAAGCGCCAATGTTCGGGCAGCGCCTTGCCATCAGGATTGTAGTGCTTATTGAAAATGTCAGAATGGGTAAACCGGAAATTGGGGAATCTTGGACTGATCGCGCGCCGGCACCAGTGAATGCCCGCTTCCACAATATCGAACCCCTCGTAACGGCCGTGGGACCCTAGAACCCGAGTCAAAGGCACGGCGAAGCGTCCCACTCCGCAGCCAATCTCCAGTATGCTTGAATCGGGCCGTAGTTCGACCCAACTCTGGAGTTCGCGAAAAGTGGACTCACTAGTTACGGTAAAGTCGCCCCCGCCATCGAAGCGCAGACCCCTGGGTGGTGTCAAACGACTACGCCTGCCGCTCAGTCCTTCCCAAATATCGATAGGTAGCCACAGTAGCCGTCGTACCAGCAGACGAGTACTAAAGCGGGGAAGCAGACGCTTAAGTAGCACGGTCGTCCTCAAGACGTTCGTACCTCCAAATACGGTTTTTGGCGTTCAGTCATAGCTCCTATGCTTACTGGAAGAGACAGGCAGACGGTTGCGGCCAAGCCGAAGCAAATTTTTCACCGCGCCCCCCACTTCCAAAGCAAAGGTTTTTTTCGGATCAGTATCGGGTGTACGACGCCACGCTTCGTCCGCGGCAATCCAGGCGCTGGCGGCAACGAACGCTAGCAGGGTGCCCATGATCATAATCAGCAGTCTTGGCGGGAACGATTTCTTCTCCGGCACCACGGGAGCGTCGAGTACCCGGACGGTAGGAGTCTCTTTGGCCTCCTGGAGCTTGGCCAATTCGTACTGTTTCGTCAGAACTTCAAAGAGCGTTTCCTGTACTTTGACCCGGCGATAGAGGTCGGCATAACGGATACCGACCAGCGGCAACTCGCGGATCGAGGGATACAATTCGTCCGCCGGCAACTCGGCGGGGTTTCCATCCCCCGGGCGTCCGCTTAGCTTGCGGAGTTGCGCCTGTAATTCGTTTACCCGGGCTCGGGCGGCGCGCACGCGGTAGTTGTCGGGCGTGTAGATCTGTTCCAGGCCGCGCAGTTCCGATTGGCTGGCAATCAGTTGTCCTTGCAACATGGCGGCAGCGTCCACGATGGCTTTACCCTGTTCGCGCAGGTCGAGCGTGGAATTCTTGCTTGAGTACTGGCTGAATTCTCGCGAGGCGACGTCGAGGTCCTGTTTTACCTCGGCCAGCCGCTGTTCCAGGAAGACCCGCTCACGGTGCGCTGCCGAGATGTTGAGGAGCGCGACCAGATGATTCAGTTCGTCCACATACGCCGCAGCCATCTGCTGTGCGCGCCTCGGGTCGTTGTCGGTCACGCTCACCGTGATGATTCCGCTCTTGCGGTCGTCCTCGATCTCGGTGCGCTTGGCCAGCTTCTTGCGGGTATCCTGATAGCTTCTCTTCCAGTACACCTTGCGTAGGTCGAAACGATCGATGAGGTGGTCGGCCACGGTGCGGCTTTGCAGAATGCCGACGAACATGGCACTGGTGTTCTTCATTCCCAGCAAACTGCTGGCAAGCCCGCCCAGATTACCTACGCCCGGGTTGCCGGTACCCGTGACCCCGGCCAACATAGCCATTGCGGATAACGACTGCGGATCAGGCGGCACAAGCCGCGCAGTAGCCTCATAGCGCTTGGGAATAAGAAACGCAACTGCAGTGGCGAGCACGAGCCCCCAGGCACTCACACGTGCCAAAAATCTTCGCTGGCGCCATAGCAGCCACAACACCGGGAGAAATGGCGGGCCTTCGGCAGCAACCTCGGCCTCACGCGAGAGCTCGGGTTCATAAAGCTTCCTATGCTGATTCACGATTCTTCAACCTCTGCCGCCGGGCACTGCGTGACTAAAAGCCTTTGGCGCAAGTGGCATTTTGGCGCTAACGATGCTTGAGGTGACCGGGCAACCACGTCAGTTGCAGAGACGACGTCACATTGGAGTGCGTCCTGGCTGCGAGCACAGGAAATCTCCA
The DNA here is from genome assembly GCA_041946775.1 of Terriglobales bacterium. Taxonomy (GTDB): domain Bacteria; phylum Acidobacteriota; class Terriglobia; order Terriglobales; family Acidobacteriaceae; genus JBHGBA01. The sequence goes on along the minus strand of JBHGBA010000045.1, from coordinate 18,302 downwards.
TCTTTCATATTGAAGAAGGCCGGAAAGATTCACGGTGGGACGACACCATAAGTCTGTACGGAGGCTGAAACTCGCGGCCGTGCCGCCACCAAAAATGAATTGCTGGCTGACCTTTTGATGGCGGAACCCCAACTGCACATAGTCCCTGGGAGTGAAGTGGTACGTAGCCCAAGCCTGTGCGCCTTGGCCATCGCGGCCGATCCAACTGCCAATCAGGTTGCCATCGTTGCGGTAGCCCGTTCGCCAAGTCCAGTTGAAGTAGTAGAAGCCGCGACCGACTGCGCCCCCTATCGGATTGTCGGTGTAAACGCCTTCACCACGGAAATCCAGCTTTTCGATGCCCGGGAAGCGTGCCAGATAAATACCGGCACGCCAAGCGGAACGGTCGAAGTACCCGATGGGCGAGAACTGGTCATCGGTGAAACCGTCTCCATAAATTGTCAGCCAGTTTCGCAGCTTTGGAACGCGGTAACTGAAATCCACCCCCGAGCGCCGGTCACCCGGCTTGGTTGCACTGCCCGCTTGCTCATTGATAGTGCTAAACAGGCTCCGTGCCAAGGTGCGCAGTGTGAAAGGATAGCCGGGACCACCATAGATCGTGGTCCGAAACACACCAAATTCGAAATTAGGAGAAGGTTTGAAACTGATTTTCTGGCCGTGAATAAAGGGTTGCGGATTGAGTGACTGGCTCCACTGCCCCGTTGATCCGGAAGGGTTGAAGATGAATTCGGAGCCGGCAAGCTGGCCGAGGAAGAATTCGGCCCGCATTGGTCCGAGGCGGCCCAGGACGCTGGGAAGCTTGAGCGGTGTCACCCGGTTGAGCCGTACCATATCGATCGGTTCGGCATTATTGCTCAATAGCATTGGTCCACCTTGTCCTGGTCCCCACCATAGAGTCTGCCTGCCGAACGTGAGCTGCCAGTCGTCGAGAGCAACCCCGACGTATGCATCGAGCAGTTCGAATTTATCGATTGCAGCAGTAGGCAAATCCGGAGGGACACTTAACTGATCCGCCAGGGCGATCGCCTGCCGCGCTGCAGCCGGCAGCGCCGGGGCCGAAGAGGCATGCTGGTACTCTCCTCGAATGTAAAAAACTAGAGGCCCCGCTGTCGCTCGCCCCGACAGTCCTGTAACGTTGTTGAAGCCCTCCTGATAGGGTCGGCCATAATCGTTAATTAGTGTTTGGCTGAAGTGATAACCGTCGGTGAGCGGTTGGCCCGAGATGCCGGTAAAACGCGTGTAAACTGTCTCAATTTGTGCGCCCAGGTTGCGTCGCCCATCCTGCAGCTCAAGTTCATCGGCAAATTCTCTTCTCAGGGACTGGTAGATGCCACGGGCGGCGAGCGCAGAATCATCACCGTCCAGCAACCCGCCTGCTTCCTGCAACAGTCGGGCGCATTCGGTGCGGGTCCAGGGACGCAAGCCCACAAATGCAGTTTGCACGTATCCCAGCGCGGCAAGGCGGTCAAAGGCAGTATAGATCCAACTCTCAATCGGAACATACGGTGAGCCAATATTTCTATGCTGCATTCCAGGTTCACCCACCTTCCCAGACGTGTCCCATTTGGCGTCGATCTCCGGATCGGCACGGTGGGCTCGGAACACCTGCCGTCCGATGTACCACCCCAGCGCGCTGCCGATTAGCACATCGGAGGTGAAATGTTTTCGGCCGATCACCCGCCCGAGGCTCACGCCCGCAGCACCGCCGTAAGCCAGCAGCTTTGTCAGGGGCCCAGGATACTCATGGGCAAGCACGCTCGCCACCGACCATGCCGCAGTGGCATGTTGCGATGGGAACGAAGCGCTGCCCTTACCGAAGCTCCCTTTGTAGTTCCCTTCGGTCGGACGCTCTCTTCCTGCGGCATGTTTTATAGCGGTGGTCACCAAGAAACTGTTCGCCAGCGCCTGGCTGCTAAGTAAGCCCGCCTCAGCCAACTGGGCATTGTGTGTAACTCGTCCCCATAGCAATGCTCCCCCTGCCGCTCCGGCGAAAGCCGCTGTGCCGTAATCGGAGAAACTGCTGCTGCTCCTGATCATGGAAGTGCTGGTCGGCAGATGGCGCTCTATGCTCGTATCTGCTGCGATACCGATTGTTGTCGCAGTGGCAAACGGAATGAGCCAGTTCAGGTCTTTTGCTCGAAGACGTGCTGGGGTTGTCCAGAAGCCGACCTGGTCATAGACAATATTTTTCGGCAGAGACCGAATACTGGCGGTCTCCGCCCTCTCCGGCTTCGTGGGAACACTAGCTGCCGCAGGCAGTGGGCACGGTTCAACGTGGCCCTCGAGATCAGTGCACTGCTCAACACCTGCCGCCGGCTTGGATGGCCGGTTCGCCGTATTTGCAGCCTGACCCGCAAATGTGACTTGAACGCAAAGCAGGTAAACCAACAACGTCTGGGCCGGAACTCGAAGCGACTGTTTCACAGGTTCGACACCAACAGCCCCGTCGTCACCGCGATGGACGACATCAATTGCGCGCTGGTCATCAGGTTCTTCCAGAACATCGAGCCCCCGATGATCTTGTCCGGGACCACGATGCTGTCTCCCGGCTGCATGCGCGTGCTGAGCGCATTGCCCGAAAACCATCCGCCGCTCGAGTTGCCGATCACAGAACCGTTCGCGCGGACGATGAATGTCCCCTTCTTGTTGGCGAGTTCCGTCGCGCCCCCAGCCTGCTTCAAGTACCATTCCGCCGTCTTACCGGGCGCAAATGTAATGGCCGACGCGTTGTAAACCTGCCCGCTGACCACCACGAAATTCGGCCGCTTGGGAATAATCAGCACGTCTCCTTCGCGCAGCTCGATGTCCGCCGGCGTGTTTTCCCATTTGCTGATGTTGGCCGTAATGTTGATTACCAGCCTCCCTGCGGCTGGCTGGTTCCGTAACACGGTCAGCACCTGCTGTTGCTGCTGCTGCATAGCTTGCAGCATCGCCACCTGTTCCTGGCCGCTGGCCGATCCCGGCTTGAAGCTGGCGGCAGTAGATTCAATCCTGGTAATCAACTGCTGCCGGTTCGCCTCCTCGATTTCGCGCACCTGCACCCGTTTAAGCACGGCGCCCGCCGGATACGCCGATGCACGGAACCCACCGGCCCGCCGCAACACCGAACTAAGCCTCTCGCCTTCTTCAATGCCGTACGTTCCCGGGTATGTAACTTCGCCCTTCAGCGTGACGGCAGATCCGATGTCGTGCCATCCGGCCAGCCGGTGAATCGTCACCGTGTCGCCTGGTTTCAGCCTAAGGTCTGCACCGGCGTCTCCCTCGAGCGCCTTCGCCAAATCCACTTTCGTGTGCTTGGTAAGCACTCGCTCGCCGTTCTGCACCACGTAGCTGGCCACGTCGGCGCTATGCCTCATGGCGCTGCGCTTGAACCCTCCGGCCATCCGCAGCAGTCCCGTTACGGTCGTGCCCTGCGCGAGCGGATACTGGCCCGGTCGCAACACCTCGCCGTAGATCGCGACTTTCGGCGCGTCAATTTCGTAGCGCCCAAACACGCGCACCGTGTCGAACGGCTGTAACTCGATTGGGTCCTCGTTAGAGAGAACCTCGCTCAGCTTGAACTCCACCACCATGGGCCGGTAATCCGGCGGCGACAGGCGCACGATTTCGCCGTGCTCTGAAGGCTCCGGCAAAAGGTCCTGATACGAGCGAATCACATCGCCCACGGTCATCCCCTTGCGAAAGGGATACTTGCCCGGACGATACACGTGGCCCTGTACATAAATCGTCTCTTCGCTGTAAGGCAGGATCGGCGAGATGGTAATGCGGTCGCCATCCTGCACCTTAAACGAGGCCGGCAATTTGCTCGCAGCTTGATTACCGTTGCCGGCCGGCAGCTCAAGGCTCACTGTAGTGCGTCGCTGGTGCGCTTCGATCCGCTCCACATTGATCTGCCGCAGCGTGGCGGAAACCAGCACCCCTCCGGCCAGTTCCAACGCCTCGGACAGTTCAATCTCATTCTTCAGTTCGTAAATCGCCGGACGCCGCACCATGCCAGCCACGGTCACTTGCGGCCCGACCGGCGGTACCAGGATCGTGTCTCCCGGCTGCAATTGTTCGGAATGCGTGCGAATGCCGCGTAAGAGAAAGTCGTACAAGTCCAGTTCGCAAACCACCTGGTTACCGCGATAGTGCCGCACCTGCCGCAAGGAACCGCGTGGAGTCGGACCACCTGCCGCATAGATCGCGTTCAGCGGCGTGGAAAGCGAGGTAATGTCGTATGCCCCGGGACGTTCCACGTCCCCGACCACATAGACCCTCACCGTCCGCACCCGCGCCAGCGAGACGTCGGCCTTTACATCGCGGAACTGCGTGTTGAGCGCCCGCTGCACCAGTTCACGCGCCTCGCCCAGCGTCTTCCCCGCCACCACAACCGCGCCGGCTTCTGGAAGAAAGATCTGGCCGGAGCGATCGACTGCTGCCGTGAACTTGCGCGAGAACCCTCCCCATACATTGACGCTCAGGCTGTCTCCCGGCCCAAGCACGTAATCTGGCCCGGCGGGCAGGTCCATCGGAAGTTCTTCCAGATTTCCTGTCCCCCGGCGAAATACATCCGCGCCAAAGCGGCGCAGCGGCTTTTGCTGGCTGGGAAACTGGGTATACAGATCGCGCAGCGCAGGCAGATCTTCGTATGGAGACCAGCGCCGCGTCACCTCCGGCTGGTTCTGGTCCCCCGCGAGCGGCTCCCGCGGCGCAGACCGGCGGCGTGGCACGTTCGGCCTCGGGCTGGTCAACTCCGCGCGATAGGCGGTGCGCGTCAGGCTCTGATAGTCCTGAGAAGTCAGCAGGCTTCTGGCCTGCATCTCCTGCGTCAGCACGGCGCGCAAGTCCGCCCGGCGCTCAATCAGGTTGAAAACGGTCTCGTCCGATACCCTCGTCTCCAACGCGGCCCGCTTCTCTTCCGAACTAAGCGAAGCCGGCAGATTGCCATCAACCGCGCCGCTCTCGTCCGAAACCCCGTCCGCCGACAGGTTTCCGTCCGTGAGCTGCCCCGTAAACCGCGGCTGATCGGCGGCTGACTCTTTGTCTGCGCGCAATACGCGGACCGCCAATTCTTTGGCTCGCAGCATCATTTCGGGCTGTTGCCGCAGGATGTCAATGATCCGGTAAGCCGGCAGCGACGGGCCAACCAGCATGTCCGCCGGTTCCTCGGTGCCAATCGTTTGGTCCCCGTACTCCGCGGATTCTGTCGGGCCGATCACTGCGCTGCCGGAATTACTGCGGGGCATCCGGCTGCGCGGCGTGACCGACGAGGGCGTCACGCCGTCCGGCAGAGTCAAATCGCCCGTTGCCTGCTGCGCTGTTGCACTGGATACCACTGCAACCAGCGTGACCAGCAGGGAACATTGCCGCAGCCAATACCGTGTGCAGCGCAGAATGACGCCGCATATTTTCGGGAAATTGCTACTCATGCTTCACTTGCCTGAATGGCGTTGCAGGTTTTTCTCCGTTGCAGATGTCGCGCTCGGTGGGACGCTTTTCTGGTTTGCCGTCGCCGGCGTGGGCCCCCATCCGCGTTTGAAGCTTTTAGACACAGCTTCGCTGTCCTCACTTAGGAGGTGTTTTTCCACACAAGCGCACGTATTGAGGTAAAGGTGGGCGTCGCGTGCAGGAGGCCTCCGCTTGCTATGCGGCATCCCGAAGCGTCAGTTCGCGTGGCTTGGTGGTCTGCGGGAACGATATAAACCGGCTATTCGGCTGTCAAGCCTGTTGTTCCGCTCATTGTTTCAATTTCCAAAATTGGAACAAGAGTGTCCAGTTCAGTACACTCGTCAACTCGCCCCCAGTAGTGAATGCGCTAATTTCGCCCCTGGAGAAGCGTTTCGGCACCGCCTCGCTCTGCTGCCTCGTTGCGTGCCGCTCGAGCTACGACACAAATGCCCTTAGCCATAAGCTATACCAGTGGCCGGATCCACGAACTTGAGCCGACAAAATAGCACGTCCCGCGAACTCTGTATATCGGGATTACTTCTTACCTACACCTTAGCTGACAGCCGGATCGCAGCGCCGCCAGCGCGCCCCCGCTGCTGTTGTAGCGCTGCCGTCTCGGCGCCGGGCCCCGTATTACGAATTCGACATTCCAGCCGCGTAGCGGCGTTTGGATTTAGCCCAGGGCGCAGACCTGGGTCAGCGCGCGTGTTGCGACACGAGCCCGGCAGGGCGACTGAAAGCGAATCCTCTTTGAGGCCCTGGCTGGGATCACAACGAGAAGAGGTTTGGGGAGGAACTTCTAGCAGCGCAAGCGCCGTTGCTATGCCCCCCGCAACAGCGCTTGCGACACCTGCTTGCTGAACTTTAGCTCGTCTCCGTCCTGTCGCCCGCTTTATCGTCCGCGGGCTTCTTTTCGCTCTATTTACGACGACGCCACCAGGCGCCCAGACCTGCAATCCCGGCACCCATTAATGCCAGGCTGGCGGGTTCCGGTACTTGGGGCGGCGAACCGTTTCCGGCATAGCCAGTGGCGCAAGCTTCTGGCCCTTCTGTGCCGGTGCACGAGGCCACGAAGATGTGCGCTGCGGCCATAAAGCCGGCGTTGTTGGCGGTGAGCACATTCGCTGCCGAACCCCATGTACCTGACGTATTCGTCAAGGTGAAGCTAATCGAGGTAGCCGAATGGGACCATCCGTCAAAGTCTTTGATCGTGAAGTTGAAGACTCCGAAGTCGGATACGTTATTGGCGCCCAGGAACGTAAACGGTCCCGGGGTAAAAGTAGCGCCTAACGAATTCGACGCGGTCAAGGCGCCCACCGAGAAACTGGCGGCATTGATGTTGAGCGCGACGCTGCTGCCGTCGCCCATAAGGTACGTGAAGCCGCCGTTGGTTAGCGAAGTGAAGGTGATGGTGGCTGTGTTAGCGCTGGTCAGGTTGATGTCTATCTTCACATACGGCCCCGTGTAACTCGATATCGCTGAGTTGGGGACGGTAAGGTAGAGCGTAGTGGTGTCCGCCACGGCGGGCAGTGCTACCAACATGAGCAACGCCGCCACGATCATTAGGTGGCGCGAGAGTGACCTCATAGGGACACACTCCTTCTGAGGTGAAGTACTACTGATCATCTCTCGCACTTTTGCTTCCAGAGTCCCCCCGGAATAGAAGTTATTCGTCCTTTAGAATCATGTATTTGAATTGCTTTTCCACAGTAACCACACAGCCGTGCCCAGTTATCCCATCAGCTTTCTTGCGCAAAGTGACAGCCCCTTGCACATCAAAGGTAAGCAGAGCTATGTTACTGATCTTCAGATTTGCACCTCAGGTGAAATGCGCGACTGGGGTTGCATGGCACCGGCGAAAGGATGGTGCCACGCGCCGGGGCGCGGAACTCGTATGCCTCCTGAAAGACTGGAGCAGTGGCTGGCCAATATCCCATCGTAGCTCGGTTTTCGGGCCAACTTCCGCCCGCCGCTTTCGATTGTTAGAATCGAAGCAGTGAAGCCGCAGATCGGTCTACTGGCCGTGGATATCGACGGGACGCTGCTGGACGCCTCCTTTCAGGTGTCCGCCGCGAACGTGGCGGCACTGCGTCGCGCCCACCAGCGCGGCATCGAGGTGCTACTGACCACGGGCCGGCGGCACACGTTCGCCATGCCCATCGCTGAGGCTCTCGGCTTTGACGTGTGGCTGATCAGCTCCAATGGCGCGGTGACCAAGTCCAGCCGGGGCGAGTTGTTCCACCGCGACCTGCTCCCCGCAGCCGTGGCGCGGCGGATTCTCCGCCACCTGCAGGACTTTCGGCGCAATACCGTACTCACCTTCGACCGCGAAGACCACGGCGCACTGGTCATCGAATGTGCCGACGAGTTGAACGAGAGCATTGCCCGCTGGATGGAAAAGAACGCCGCGTTTATCGAACGCGTCGTCCCGCTGGAAGCCGCGCTGACCACCGATCCCGTGCAGGCGATGCTGTGCGGCACGATTTCCCGTATGAAAGAGGCTGAAGCGCGATTGGCCACCGCCGACTTTTTGGGCGACGTGACGGTGCTCAAGACGCAGTACGACCACCGCAACCTGGTGATGCTCGATCTGCTGAACCGCGACTGCTCCAAGGGTCACGCCTTGCGCCGCTGGGCCAAGTACCGCGGCATCGCCCGCGAGCAGATCATGGCCATCGGGGACAACTACAACGATGTCGAAATGCTTGAATTTGCCGGAGTTCCCGTTATCATGGGCAACGCCTGCGAGGAGCTGAAGCACAACGGCTGGATACTGACGCTTTCCAACGATCAAAGCGGTGTAGCTGCTGCCCTGGAGCAAGTTGGCATCTAACTACTCCGACCGGCAGTCTGGTCTGCGATTCGATTTGCAGAAGACTAAACATTTCGCACTAGCGCTTCTTTTGGCCGCGGCAGCTCTGCCTGCATCGGCGGCCGAAATTGCCACGCTCCGCAACGGATTCGAGATCCGCCATCACCGCCGCGAGCAGAACGGCACTAAAACGCGGTTGTATCTGGACGAGTCAGAAGAGTCCGGTTACGTGGACGTCCGTAGCGAAGACATCACTGAGTTCCGTGTGGACGACACACCGCAGCCGCAATCCGCGAGATCCGAAGCGTCGGCGGCGCCTGCCCCCGAGATGGTCAGCATCCCCGACGCGGTGAACGCCGCCAGCGACCGCCATCGTGTGGATCCCGACCTAATCGCCAGCGTGATTGACGCCGAAAGCGGCGGGAAAGTCCGCGCCGTCTCGCGTAAAGGCGCGCAGGGCCTGATGCAGCTCATGCCCGCAACCGCGGCCCGCCTGGGCGTCAGCGACGCTTTCGAGCCCCAGGCCAACATTGACGGCGGGACGCGTTACCTGCGCGAGTTGCTGGTCCTCTACAAAGGCGACGTTGCCAAGGCGCTGGCGGCCTACAATGCCGGCCCGGGCAGCGTCGAACGGCATCGCGGCGTTCCGCCCTATCGCGAGACGTACGACTACGTCACTCGGGTCATCCGCGATTTCAACCGCAAGAAGCTGGCACAGGAGAAGCAGGCGAAAAAGCCGTCCCGCAAGCCCGTCCTCGCCGCCACCGGCCAATAAGCCGGCATCCCAGAAACTGTCAAACGCGAGCATTGACCCTGCTGCGCGGGTCATTTAAGGTCAGTTCAAGGTTGCAAGGTTGCAGGGTTTCAAAATTAGAAAGTGTGACGGGACCGATGCTTTGAAACCCTGAAACTTTGAAACCTTGAAAGTTGCGGTGGCGAATCCCTCGGCATGACAAAGAAGCGCGCGCTCATATTGGTCGCCGTAGTGCTGGTGCTTGCCGCACTGGTTTACCTGCAATTCCGCGAGTGGCGGCGCTTTGACTGGGGAACGTTCGCGAGGGTAACGCGAGACCTGGTGCAGGGCCGCCACTTGTGGCACCTGCTCACCGCCACCGCCCTGATCTATTCCACCTACTTGCTCCGCGCGGTCCGCTGGAAGCTGTTCCTGAAGCCTGTCTGTCACGCGCGCCTGCGCAGCCTGGTGCCGACACAGTACATCGGCTTCACCGGGCTCGCGCTGCTGGGACGGCCGGGAGAGCTAATCCGACCTTACCTCATCGCCAGGAAGGAAAACCTGACGGTATCGTCACAGATGGCGGTGTGGACGGTGGAACGCATCTTCGACATCGGTGCGTTCGGTGCGCTGGTGTCCGTTGATATCTTCGTCTTCGGCGACCGTTTGCCGCGACTGCCGGTTTCGGCCTTCGGCCACCGCCTGCCGGGATCGGTCCTGGAATGGTTGGCCGCAGTGCTGCTGGCCGCCGTTGCAGTCATGGGGATCGGTGCGTACTACGTACGGCGCAACGGATCGTGGTTTGCAGACGCAATCGAGCGCCGTTTAGCGCCCGTCTCACCCAAGCTCAGCGGTTCCGTATGCCAGAAGATCCGCAGCTTCGGCGAGGGACTAAACACCATCAAGGACACTGCCTCGTTCCTGCAAATCGCCCTGGTGTCGCTGGCCATCTGGTTCGTGATTGCCCTGGCTTATCGCCACGTGCTGCACGCCTACTCGCAGCCGGTGCTGGGCGAGATGCAAGTGCCCGAGGTGCTGCTGCTCATGGCCGCGAGCATGGTGGGCTCACTGATCCAGTTGCCCGCGGTCGGTGGCGGATCGCAGTTGGCGGTGATCAGCATGCTCTCTTCGCCCGAGTGGTTTGGCGTGCCCAGGGAACTGGCGGTCAGTGCGGGCATGCTGCTTTGGCTAGTCACGTTCATGGCGGTCATACCGGCGGGCCTCGCGCTGGCGCATCACGAGCACGTTTCGCTGCGCAAGTTCGGTGATGAAGGCGAGAGCGTAAGGCCGGCGGCGCCGGTGGCGGTGCAGGATTTTCGTTGATTGTTGAAAAACCAATACGGAATAATCGCAACAGACGGTTGATTCCACAATGAAGTGTCCCTTCTGCGGTTTCGTGAATGACAAGGTGGTGGACTCGCGCGAGAGCAAGGAAGCCGAGTCCATTCGCCGGCGGCGCGAGTGCCTGCAATGCAGCAAGCGCTTCACTACCTACGAGCGCATTGACGAGATCCCGTACATGGTCGTCAAGAAAGACGGCCGGCGCGAGAAGTTTGACCGGCAGAAGGTCCTGAATGGGCTGCTGCGCGCCTGCGAAAAGCGCCCGGTCTCGATGAGCAAACTGGAAGCGATTGTCAATGAGGCTGAGGGGTTCATCATGGAGTCGCCGGACCGCGAGCGCACCACGCGGGAAATCGGCGAGCTGCTGATGGACGAGCTCAAGAAAGTGGACAAGGTAGCATACGTGCGCTTCGCCTCCGTGTACCTGGACTTCAAGGACGTGCACGAGTTCCTGAATGAGTTGCAGGAACTGTTGAAGACCAAAGAAACACCTGCGAAGGTGAAGACGCGGGCGAACGTGTAAGAACCGTTTCCCGTTTCCCGTCTGCCGTTGTCCGTTTTCCGTTTTCCGTTCTCCGTTTCGTAGCGCCGCCGTCCCCGGCGGCGGGCCCAGTTCAGCGATTCGTGCGCTGTTTTGATGCCAGGTTAGCGCGCAAAAGCGGCGCGCGAACCAGCGGCCTGCGGCACCCGGCCAGTTCGTCAGTTCGGTTCGTCAGTTTGCCAGTTCGCCGGTTCGTCAGTTTGTGCATTTCTGAACTGCTGGCCGGGCACAAAGCATCCAACTAAAAGATGGCCCACAAGATCACGCTTATTCCCGGTGACGGTATAGGTCCAGAAGTAACGACAGCAGTGGTGCGCGTGCTGGAAGCTACCGGCTTACGATTTGAGTGGGAGACCTACGAGGCCGGCGCCGAAGCCTACGACAAGTACGGCGAGTACATTCCTCGCGAACTGATTGAATCCTTCCAGCGTACGCGCGTGGGGCTGAAGGGGCCGGTGACCACTCCTATCGGCGGCGGCTTCCCCAGCATCAACGTGGCTTTGCGCAAGAAGTTTCTGTTGTACGCCAACGTGCGGCCGATCAAGAACCTGCCGGGAGTGCCGACGCGCTACCCGGACGTGGACCTGGTTATTATCCGGGAGAACACGGAAGGCCTGTACTCGGGCATCGAGCACGAAGTCGTGCCCGGTGTGGTGGAAAGCCTGAAGATCATCACCGAGAAGGCGTCAACGCGTATCGCCCGCTTTGCATTCGAGTACGCACGCAAATACCACCGGAAGAAAATTCACGCCATCCACAAAGCCAACATTATGAAGATGTCGGATGGCCTGTTTATCCGCTGCGCGCGCAACGTAGCGCGCGAGTATCCCGAGATCACCTACGGCGAGCACATCGTGGACAACACCTGCATGCAGCTCGTCACAAATCCCTACCAATACGACGTGCTGCTGCTAGAGAACCTCTACGGCGATATCATCAGTGATCTGTGCGCCGCGTTTGTCGGCGGACTGGGACTGGTTCCCGGCGCAAACCTAGGCGACGGTTGCGCCATCTTCGAGGCAGTACACGGCTCCGCGCCCGATATTGCCGGACGCAACATCGCCAATCCCACCGCGCTGCTACGGTCGGCCATCCTGATGTTGCGCCACCTGGGCGAAATGGAAGCGGCAGAGCGCATCAAGCAGGCCCTTTACCAGGTTTACCGGGAGAAGAAGCACCTGACGCGCGACATGGGCGGCAAGGCGTCCACCAGCGAATTCGCCGATGCGGTGATCGCCGCACTGGAGGCGAGGGTGCGTGCAGAGCAGGTGCAGAAGACGGCATAGGCCAGCTCTTAGCCCTTAGCCCTTAGCCGGCAGGGGTCCTGGTTCTCGCCAAGCGTGAGTTCCTCGATAGGGGAGGGGAAAGATGCCCAGAAACAAACGACAAGAATTCAACGAAGACGAATTCTTCAGCTTCGCCAAATCCTATCTCTCTGAAGCCTTCCCGAATCCTCACCGCATCGACTGTCCTGCCGATTCCGACCTGCAACGCATGGCTGAACACCCGATTGAAACCAGAGATAGCGAAACCAGCGAACACCTCACCTGCTGTTCGCCCTGCTTTAACCGCTATATGGAAATTCTGGCCGAACTGAAGCGGCGGAAAGCCGGACAATCAGGCTGGCGGAACCCATAAAGATGAGTATTGGCAGTGGCACCCATTGACGTGGGGCAGTGGCTCGCATCGCACGACTGGTTGGGGATGTTACTACGTCGGGCCTCGACGTGGCCCTTCGTCGCAAGCGCTCATCTAAACGCCGGCAAGTGTCCATCCAAAACTGCGCATCAGGGCAGTGGCTGGAAGCATCTAAGGCTGTCAGGTAAATGGGCCTGGGATGCGAATTCTGTCGCGCCGCTGGCAGAACAGCAAATTTCTTGCGGGCTGAAGCCCGCTCGGAATAACAAGGCCATTCCCGAAGTGACAAACATCATTGTCCCCTGAATTGTCTGACCGCGGCATGGCAACGAAAGGAGCACAGTTCTGGACTCACCGGCAACGCCCTACAATCGCGCGCATCACGCATTCGCGGTTTTCGTCGCGTGCGCAACTTTCGTGCTGATCATGGTCGGCGCGCTGGTCACCAGCAATGACGCGGGCCTGTCCGTGCCCGATTGGCCTACGTCTTTTCGTCATTCGCCCATTAGCTACTCGTACTTCACGGTGCCGATGGTTGGCGGGGTGATGTACGAGCACGGACATAGGATCATTGCAGAATTCATCGGCCTGTTCACGATCGCGCTTGCCATTTGGACGTGGCGCGCCGACCGCCGCCGCTGGATGCGCAGGTTGGGACTGGCGGCCGTGCTCATCGTCGTGGTGCAGGGTGTGCTGGGCGGGATCACGGTGCTGACCGGTCTCCCGCCAATCGTTTCCACCGCCCATGCGGCGCTGGGACAAGCGTTCTTCTGCATTGTGGTGGCGATGGCGCTGTTTACGGGGCGGCGGTTTGCGACCGATGAACCGCGGGTGAAATTCGAGGTGCGCCGGCCGTCGCTGACGACGCTGGCGTGGTGGTCGAGCGCGGCTATTTTCGTTCAACTCATACTGGGAGCAATGTTTCGCCACAACGGCATGAAGCTGCTGCCGCACATTGTGATGGCGTGCATTGTGACCGTGCTGGTGGTGTGGACCACCATGCGGGCGCTGGCGCAGTTCGCGCCGCTGGACGCGGTGCGGCGTCCGGCAATGGCGTTGTTGTTGCTGCTCATCACGCAGGTTTCGCTAGGCTTTGCCGCGTACCTGGCACGCGTCGTCTGGAAAGGCGCGGCGGAAGACCCGACGCCGCTGCTGGTCTGGTCCACGGTGGCGCACGTGTCGGTGGGCGCGCTGCTGCTGGCCACCTCGGTGGTGCTGGCCATCGAGGCATCGCGCAATGTCGTAGCGTTGCGCGCCGAAGAGATCACCGAAACGAGGAAAGCCGCGACGGCATGAGTTCCGCGGTGCAAACGCGTTTACCATCGCACGGCACGTTGGCGAGCGTCTTTCGGGACTACGCTGAACTGGTAAAAGCACGCGTCACAGCGCTGATCATGATGACTGTCTGGTGCGGTTTTTATTTCGGCGCGGCGAAAGCGGCCACCAGTTCCCTGTCGTGGACGCTGATCCATGCGGTGCTTGGGATCGGGATGGCGGCGGGCGGCACGGCGGCGCTCAACGAAGCGATGGAACGCGACCTGGACGGGCGGATGCGACGTACTGCGCTGCGGCCGTTGGTAACCGGTCGCATGAGCCTCGGCTGGGGAATTGGCGTTGGCACCGCATTGGTGCTGGGGGGGACGGTTTACCTGTGGACCGCCACTAACGCGCTGGCGGCATTGCTGACGCTGGCCACTTCGGTCGTCTATCTGGCTGCGTACACACCCCTGAAGCGGGTACACCCGGTGTGTACCTTTATCGGGGCCTTTCCGGGCGCGATGCCACCAGTGCTCGGGTGGGCGGCGATTCGCGGACAGCTCGACTGGGAAGCGCTGGTGCTGTTCGCCATCGTGTTCTTCTGGCAATTCCCGCACTTCCACTCGATCGCATGGCTGTATCGCGAAGACTACGACCGTGCGCACATCCGAATGCTGCCCGTCGTGGATGCTGATGGCCGCTCGACGGTGCGCGAAATCATGGCGTATCTGACTGCGCTGCTCATCGCAACCACGGCGCCAACACTGCTGGGCATGGCGGGACCGCTGTACTTTCTCGGCGCAGTTGTGCTTGGTGCAGGCTTCTTCTGGACCGGCTGGCGGCTGGCCGCGAGCAAGCTATCGCCGCAAAACGCGGAATCAAAGCGGCTGGCGCGGCATCTGTTACAGGCGAGCGTACTTTACCTGCCATTATTGTTCGCGCTCATGATGCTCAACGCGAGGCCATCGTAGAATTTGAAGGTACCACTGGAGTCCACGGAAGTTCCGCAAACCGCCGCTGTCCCGGCCGCGGCTGAATCGGCCAATCGGGCTGTCATCGAAATCACCAACCTTCGTCATCTCTACGGCGACCGTGTCGCCCTGGACGGCGTTTCGTTTGGCGTGGGCAACGCCGAGATTTTCGGGTTGCTGGGGCCGAACGGCAGCGGCAAGACAACGATGTTTCGGATCTTGTCCACGCTGATGCTGCCGAGCGCTGGACGCGCCACTATCCTGGGACACGACCTCGCGACCGAGCCGAGCAGTGTGCGGCGGCGGATTGGCGTGGTGTTCCAGGCGGCGAGCATCGACGTGAAGCTGAGCGCGGCGGAAAACCTGCGTCACGTGGGCCATCTCTACGGACTGAAGAGCACGGCCCTGGAAGCGCGGATCGCGGAAATGCTGGGCCGGGTTGGGCTGGCCGATCGCGCGAAAGAGAAGGTGGAGAATTTTTCCGGCGGGATGCAGCGGCGGCTCGAGTTGGCGAAGGGGCTGTTGCATCATCCCGCGGTGTTGCTGCTGGATGAACCGACCACCGGGCTGGATCCCGGCGCGCGCCGCGATTTGTGGCAGTACCTGGCCATGCTGCGCGACCAGGAGCGCGTGACGGTGATCGTGACCACACACCTGATGGAAGAGGCCGAACGTTGCGACCGCCTGGCGATTCTGAGTCACGGCAAATTGGTGGCACTCGGCACGCCGGCGGAGTTGAAGCAGGAGATCGGCGGAGACGTCATCCTGCTGGAAACGCGCGGAGAACCGGAGTCGTTGGTGGCAAACATTCTGACGCGCTTCGGAGTATCGGCCCAGGTGATCGCCGGCAAGGTACGCCTGGAACGTGAACAGGGGCATCGCTTCGCCGCCGAAGTGGTCGAAGCGTTTCCCGGCGAGATCGAATCTATTTCCGTGAGCAAACCAAATTTGGAAGACGTGTTTATCCATCGCACCGGCCATCGTTTCTGGAGTGAAATGCAGAACGATGAGAACGGCGAGGCGGACGGGAAGAAACGCAAAGGACGCTGAGGACGCTGAGAAAGAATGGGGCCCGCCGCCGAGATGGCAGTGCTACTAAATTTCATGGCTACGCAAACTCAAACTCTAACCACGACCGGACCGGTATCCGCCACGACCGCGGCATTTGTCCCCACGGTTTCTCTGTGGTGGCGCGAGGTGGTGCGCTTCTACCGGAATCGTGGACGCGTGGCGGGCGTGATCCTGTCGCCGCTGTTGTTCTGGCTGGTAATCGGCTCTGGGTTCGGCACGTCGTTCAATGGCGGCCCAACCGGCGGCGGCTCACATTACCTGGAGTATTTCTTTCCCGGCGCGCTGACCATGATCGTGCTGTTCACCTCGATCTTTGCCATGATGTCGGTGATCGAGGACCGCAAGGAAGGGTTCCTGCTGTCCGTCCTGGTGGCGCCGGTACATCGGTCGGTGATTGTGATGGGCAAAGTGCTGGGCGGCACGACGCTGGCGGCGATGCAGGGGCTGGTGTTCCTGGCGTTTACTCCTCTGCTGCGCGGCGCACACCTGGGGTTTGACAACATCCTGCCGCTGATAGCGGCGGTGTTGCTGGTTTCGTTTTCGCTGACGGCGCTGGGTTTCGCGATCGCGTGGCCGATGGATTCGACGCAGGCGTTTCACGCCATCGTGAATTTGTTTTTGATCCCGCTGTGGCTGCTGTCGGGTGCGCTGTTTCCCCTGAGCGGCGCGTCGGGGTGGATCCGCGTGCTGATGCGGATCAATCCGCTGACGTATGGCAATGAAGCGATACGCCAGTTGCTTTTTCCGGGGACCGCGTCGGTGTTGCCGGTGGCAAGTTCGCTGATGGTCCTTGCGCTCTTTTCAGCGGCGATGTTCGCGTGGGCGTTCCTGATGGCGAACCGGCGAACTACGAGGCCGGCAGCTTAACTACCGTTGCCCGTTTTCCGTTTTCTGTTAGTGTCGTGCATGGATACGAGTCATTGCCGGTCTTGAATGCCGTGCTTAACGCGAGCAGTGCCACGCTGGTGGCGATTGGGGTGGTACTGGTGCGGCGCGGACGGCAGCAGGCGCACAAGCGCGTCATGCTGGCAGCAGTCGTGACTTCTACGCTGTTTCTCGTCTCATACCTTTGGTATCACGCGCACGTGGGGAGTGTGCGGTTCCAGGCGCAGGGCTGGCCGCGTCCGCTGTACTTTTTTGTCCTCATCACCCACACGGTGCTGGCTGCCGCCGTGGTTCCGCTGGTGGTCGTCACCGTGACACGCGCTCTGCGCGGGCATTTCGAGCGGCACCGTGCCAGCGCTCGCTGGACGTATCCCGTATGGCTGTATGTCTCGGTCACCGGGGTGATTATCTACCTGATGCTCTATGTGTTATTTGCGGCCTAGCGCTCACAACCCACCTCGGGGTACAGCTTGCCATTGCAGCTCAGGCGGATGTAAAACTCACTTCACGGGACATCGGCAACTCGCATCTGGGGTATCATGGCTGCGCCCTGATCTGTGAGGCTGTATGGGCTCTGCGCTTCATCAACGCCCGTATCCGGAGCCTGCGCCGAGATCGCGTTTGACGTTACGCGGCCGCATCCTGTTCCTTTCCGCCGCGTGGCTTGTGGTGCTGATGCCGTTCATGTTCTGGCGCGGGCCGTGGTTTGGACGGCCATTGTCCGAACAACAAATTGCCAACTATCTTCAGGAGCGAGATCCGCGTCGCGTGAACGATGCGCTGGTGCAAATCGGGCAGCGCATGGGACGGCGCGACCCGACCGTAATGACGTGGTATCCGGACTTGCTGGCCCTGGCGAAATCGCCCAGCGAACAGGTGCGCGCCACGGACGCATGGGCCATGGGACAGGACCCGACACGACCCGAGTTTCGCACGGAACTGAGTCAAATGCTGCGGGACCGCTCGCCTGCGGTGCGCGCCGCCGCCGCACTGGCGCTGGTGCGGTTCGACGATGCCTCGGGACACGATGAGATTGTGGCCTTGCTGCGGCCGATGACGATGCACGCTCCAGCGGCAGGACAGGTTGTCGAGGTCGCAAAGCCCGGCAGTTCGCTGCGCCGCTTTGCTACGGTGGCGAAGATCGAGGCGGGCGACGATCAGGTCGAGGTCCGCGCGCCGTGGGAATGTCGCGTGGTGAGCGCCAGCATCACGCGAGGGCAGCAAGTGACCGCGGGCGCGGAAGTGGCCACGCTGCAACCGGCGGCGGATACGGTATACGAGGCGCTGCGGGCGCTACAGGTGATTGGGCGTCTCGAGGATTTGGCGGCCATCGCTCCCTACGTGCACCGCTCGCCGGATGTCCCGGAACGTGTGCGCCAACAGGCGGAACGCACGGGGAGGGCGATACGCGCATCGGGTGATCGGGTGATCCGGTGATCGGGTGATCTAAGTTCGATTTGGTGAAGTTTGATTTGGTGAAGGAAACCAAGCCCTTAGCCGTTAGCTGTTGGCCCTTAGCCCTTAGAGCAGTCTCTCCGTTGCTGTACCCCTGGTTTGCCAAAGCTGTCATCCCGAGCGAAGCGAGGGATCTGCTTTGACACAGCAGATTCCTCGCCGCTTCGC
>JBHGBA010000044.1:0-31156 GCA_041946775.1 Terriglobales bacterium | reverse complement strand
TTAGGCACGCCGCCAGCGTTGATTCTGAGCCAGGATCAAACTCTCGTTTGAAACCTGATTGCGTCCCCGACGGGTAGAAGGGGACGCTGCTGCCGATGCTCGAAAGTGATCGGCAGTCGTTGTCTTGTGAGATCGCTCGAACTTGAAACCCGAGCTTCCATCTCACGACTGGCACGTTCAACCTGTTGTCAAAGACCGACTCGCACTCCGCCTGAGCGGCGCGTTTCAGTCGAACCCACAACCCCGCGGTGCGTTGTCGTGTGTCCTCGAAAACCTTTCAAACTTACCGCGTTTTGCTGCCGCTTGTCAATCCCTGGTCGCACCGAACCGTTGCCATTTCTGGTTCCGCCTGCGACGGTGTGTTCTGCGGAGCGCTCAACGCCTTCGCGGAGCGCGCGGTAAATTTACTCTTGGGGGCGGTGCGCCAATTTTTGGCGCGTGCTTCGCCGCAAGAGTTCTTCGAACTGCTAAAGATCGCTGGAGGTTTTTGCGATTACGCTAAACCCTTCGAGGCGTCTGCCCCGAATATTGGCTCCGTGGCCGGAGCCGATTTGCGTCGTCTTTATCTGATGCCGGACAACTCAGAAGGGATTCAACCCTGGCGCCGGGCCATCACTCAACAACGCCTTCCATTCACGCCTTGACTGTTATAGCAGCCGCTCGCGCTTCGTGCAACCCCCAGGGCAAAAGTTTTTTCGCTCTTTGCTCCGGTGCCGCGCAATTCTTTGGGGCAGGTGCGCAACTGCTACATAAGGCGAAAGATCTGTGGCGCCTGCGGCTAATTGGGAGTGCTCGCTGGAAGTGCACGGCTGCCTTGGACTGTTGCGCGGCAGCCGTGCCGATACCGTTATTCCACCGCGATCTCCCAGCCCTTGGGGCCCTTCACCAAGTTCACCGTCGTCTTGCTCGGCTCACCGTGGTAGAAGTCCACGCCGTATTTGCTGATCAGCGTGGCGCGGTCCCAGGTGTTGAAGCTCTGTACCAGCTTGCCGGCAGCGTCAAAATCCTCGCCCACTTTGTTCGGCGCCCACTTCCAGGTATAGGTCACGGTGGCCGAGCTAGGGGTGTTGGTCACAACCTTCTCGATCGCAACCAGTTGGCGGTCGGCCAGCGGGACGACATAGGCCAGCGTGCCATCCAGGTTCTTGGCCTTTTGCAGCTCGGGGAAGCGGGCGAACGTCCCCTCGCCCAGCGGCGTAACGTCCACTTTCACCCCGCCGCCCAATGCCGGCGAAAGCTTCACGTAGCCGGCCTTTTCCAGCAGCTTGTAATGCGGGTCTTTGGGCTTTTCGTCCACGCTGGGCTGCACCACGCCGGCGTGGAAATGCACCACGGCCGGCCCTTTCGCTTTCAGAATGCTCTTGATGATGACGGCGGCTTCTTCTTGCGTCAGCGGCCGGTCCGCCTGCTGCAAGTACAGATAAACGCCGCCGGCTCCGACGGCAATGATGACCAGGAGAATGATGAGGAAACGAAAACTGCCGGAAAGAGAAGTGGATTTCTCGATTTGCTCCTCAGATTCGAACATCGGCGCCCTCCCAAAGTTACGAACGACCGATCCTCAACCCTGAACAGCTAACAGAACAATCATATGCCTTTTTTTGTTCCAGGGTAGCGGTTTGTTTTTGGGCGCAGGTGCGCTATAGTCCGTCGGAAACCGGAGTTGCCGCACAAGGAGAGCTATGAGCACGACCATCCGCCCCGAGCGATTGCCTGTCGTGCTATACCTCCCGGGCGATCTGGCCGCGCATGCTGCCTTGGAAGGCAGCCACAAGTTCCGCCGCGTCGCCTGGAAAGGCCCGGCGCCGCAACACGAATCCGGCGCGGTCCTGCTGATCTCCTCCGAGCAGACACTGCGCGAATACTTTGCTCGCGTGCGCGGAGACTCGCGCCTCCAGATAATCGCGCTCAGCGAGGTTCCCTTCCGCGATCCGCGGCTTGACGGCGCGGTTTACGCGTACCTGCCCACGCGCACTTCCTTGCCGCTAATCGAGCGCATGGTGGAGAACGCCCTCAGCCAGATGTATCTGACCTCCGCACGCCAGGAGTTTCACCAGCGCCTGGCGGAAGCCTCGCGCGAGATTGACGAGCTCAACCGCATCGGCGCGGCGCTCTCTGCCGAGCACGACACCGACACCCTTCTGGACCTCATCCTCCGCAAGTCGCGCGCCATCACCGGCGCCGATGCCGGTTCCCTTTATGTCGTGGAAGAGCACGAGGGCGAACGCCGCCTGCGCTTTGTGCTGGCGCAGAACGACAGCATTGCCCTTCCCTTCCGCCAGAGCACCATCGCGATCAACGCGCAGTCGGTGGCCGGTTACGTCGCTTTGACTGGCGAAACCGTCAACATTGACGACGCCTATAGCCCGCCGACAGCCCTGCCAGTCAGCGTGGACCGGCGTTTCGACGACGTCTCCGGCTACCGCACCAAGTCGATGCTCGCGGTGGCCATGCGCAACCCCAAACAGGAAATCATTGGGGTGGTGCAGTTGATCAACTGCAAACGGAATCCTGCGGCCAAGCTCACGACGTTGGCCGCAGTGGAAGCGGAGACCACCGGCTTCACCGAGCGCCATCGCGAACTGGTCACTTCGCTGGCCAGCCAGGCTGCGGTTGCGCTCGAAAACAGCCGCCTGATGGCCGACATCCAGCGGTTGTTCGAGGGATTCGTGCGCGCCTCGGTAACCGCCATTGAAGAACGCGACCCCGCCACCTGCGGCCACTCCTTCCGGGTCGCCGGCCTGACACTGGGCCTGGCCGAGGCGTGCGAACGCGCCGGCAAGCTGCACTTCACTCGCGAACAGATCAAAGAGATCCGCTACGCCGCGCTGCTGCACGATTTCGGCAAGGTCGGCGTACCCGAGGACGTGCTCCTCAAGGCCTACAAGCTTTATCCGTTGCAGTTGGAGGTTGTGCGTCACCGCTTCCAACTGGCGCAGCACAGCGCGGAAGCCGGCATCCTGCGCGCGCGGCTGGAATTTGCTCTGCGCCACGGCGCGGAACGTTACCGGCAGGAGGAGGGGCGCTTTGATGCCGAACTGGCGCGGGAAACCGCCGAACTCGCCGCCTTCTGGGAACTCGTGCAGCACGCCAACATCCCCACCGTGCGGGTCGAAGGCTGTTCCGACCGGCTCAGTGAAATCGCAGCCCGCAACTACACCGATGTTGACGGGCAGTTGCAGCCGTTGCTGTCGCCCGCTGAAGTCCGCCTGCTTTCCATCCCGAAGGGCTCGCTTGACGAGGAAGAGCGCCGCAAGATCGAGGCCCATGTGGAGCGCACGTACCAGTTCCTCAGCCAGATTCCGTGGACAACCGACCTGGGCGGCGTGCCCCGGATCGCGCGGGCCCACCACGAGAAACTGAACGGCCGCGGTTATCCTCACAAGCTCACCGCCCCACAGATTCCGGTGCAGGCACGCATGATCACCATCAGCGACATGTACGATGGACTGACCGCATCCGACCGGCCGTACAAGCGCGCGGTGCCGATCGAGCAGGCTTTAGACATGCTCGGCCAGGCTGCCACGCGAGGGGAAATCGATCAGGAATTGGTCACCATCTTCCGTGACGCGCGGGTTTACCAGCGGCGCGAGACCTGATCCGTTCCCGATTTACACTCCAGCCTTGAATGGGAATCGTTTGGCCGAATTTGCGCACGAACCCCTCTGTCCTGCCCCGGCGCGCAGCGTAGCGTGGTAATTGGCGAGGAACCAAATGAACGCGCAAGCAGCGTGCGGCCAAAGCTACCACCTGCGTGATCTTGGCAGCCTGCGCGCCGGCGATCACGTCTGCGGGATGTTTCGCACCAACGAAGAACAGCAGGAAGCAACCGGGATGTTCCTGCGCGACGGCATTGCACGCGGAGAGCGCATCGTTTACGTGGCATCCGCCGGCACTCGCGAGGACATCTGCGGCTCACTGCAACGCGCCGGGATTGATGCCGAGGCTTGCCTGGCGCGCGGCCAGTTGCAGTTGCGGAACTTCCGCGACGCCTACATTCACAATGGCGAATTCCGGCCTGAGGTTACGTTCGCCTTCTGGAATTCGGAGCTGACGGCGGCACGCGCCGCCGGTTATTCCTCGTTGCGCGTGACGGGCGAAATGTCCTGGTCGCTGGACCACTACTCCGAGACTGATTACCTGATCGAGTACGAAGCCAAGCTCAACCGGCTCATACCCGGCAGTGCTTATACAGTGCTTTGCCAGTATGATCTGCGCCTCTTCCCGACCGACCTGGCGCTCCAGGTTTTGTACAGCCATCCCACCGCCGTCGTCGGCACCGAACTCTACGACAACTTTTACTACGTCCCTCCCGAAGAACTTTTGGGTAAGAACGCCGATGGAGCCAAACTGCGGCGCTGGCTGGATTGTCTGGACACGCGCAAGCGGATCGAAACCCAACTGCGGGGAGCGGCTGAAGAACTGGAGCGCCGCGTGGTCGAGCGCACCCTGGAACTCAAGCAGCGCAACCAGGAGTTGCAGGATTTCGTCAGCATCGCCTCGCACCATTTGCGCGAACCTATCCGCAAGATACATACCTTTGCCGAACGGCTGAGCGGCTGGTTTGGAGCGGCCACCCAGGACAATGTCCAGCGCCTGCGGCAGGCCGCCCGAACCGCGCTGCGGTTGGTGGATGGTCTCAGCCAGTATGCTGCTGTCCGGCCACCTGGGACACTCGTCAGCGCTTCGCTGGACAAGGCGGTGGCCGACGTCGTCCGTTCGTTGCGGCGCCAGTTGCAGCAGAGCGGCGCCAGCCTTGACCTTCGGCCGTTGCCGCGCGTTGCTGCCGACCCGGCGCACATGCGCGAGTTGTTCCGCGAACTCCTGAACAACGCCATTCTCTTCCGCCACGCGTCCTTGCCCCTGCGGATCACTGTGGAGGCCGACCTCCTGGGCGACTGGTGTGAATTGCACATTGCCGACAACGGCATCGGCCTCCATCCCAAAGACGCCGTGCAGATATTCCGTCCTTTCCGACGGCTGGCCAACCACGGTGGCGCAGACCACGCGGGCATTGGGCTGGCGGTCTGTCACAAGATCGCGCGCCTCTACGGCGGCGATATCTCCGTCACCAGCGAACCCGGCCAGGGAGCGCGTTTTACTGTGACGCTGCCGGTTGCACCCGCGTCATGAATTCCCGGCTCTGTTCAGCTCTGGATTCCAACCTGCTCGTTGGCGCTTGCGTCCTATTGACCGAAGGACAACGCGCTACTTGCCATGAGTTCCGGTCTTACGGTTTCCATTTTTGCCAATTTTCTGGTCATTGCCGGGCTGGTGCTGTATGGGTTCATGCTGTTCGCCGAGTATCACGCGCGCGGCCGCTGGGCCAAGAACATTACTGGCCTGCTCGCCGGGCTGGGCATGCTCGCTCTCGCGCTGGCCCTGTTGCTCACTCCGCAGAACGCGGCGGTCATCATGCGCATTGCCCAGACCAGCGCTTCCACGGCGCTCACCTGGATCAGTACGGCGCTCCTGTTAGCGGCGATTGCAGCTTTCGGCATCATCACCTACTCACGGCCACTGCGGTTGTGGCACGAGCGCAAGATCGAACGAGACCTCAATCGTGAACTCCCGAAGATCCCGTAAGGGCACGGCTGCCGACCGCGGCAAAATCGTGGCGTTCCCTCGCGCAACACCGTTGCCCCCGCCGGCAACGCCGTGGCTGCGCTGGCGGGAGCGGCTGCGCCGCTTCGCGCCGGGAATTGTTACGGGAGTCGCGGATGTGGACCCTTCGCTGATCGTCACCGCCACCGTTGCAGGCGCCGCTTTTCAGTATGGCCTGCTATGGGTGGTGGTGCTCTGCGTTCCGTTTCTCGTGGCCACGTTCGCCGT
This sequence comes from Terriglobales bacterium, assembly GCA_041946775.1. Taxonomy (GTDB): domain Bacteria; phylum Acidobacteriota; class Terriglobia; order Terriglobales; family Acidobacteriaceae; genus JBHGBA01. Next base: position 25,324 of record JBHGBA010000044.1, on the reverse strand, counting down.
GGCGGGCCGCATCGGCTACCAGACTCGCCTGGGGCTTGTGGATCTGCTGCGGGAGCAGTACGGGTTTGGCTGGGCATTGGCGTGTGCCGTCGTCCTCATCATCATTAACATGGCAATGATCATCGCCGACCTGATGGCAGTCAGCGATGCGTTCTCCATCATCCTCGCCCAGCACCGCAGGTTCTTTGTTGCCGCCACCGCGTTCACCGTGTGGTACATCCTGATCTTTCGCGATTACCGCAAGATCACGCGCGCGCTGCTGTGGCTGGCGCTGCCGGTTTTCGTCTATATCGCGTCCGCCATAGTTGCGGCTCCGTCCTGGCGGGAAGTGCTGTGGCACACCACCGTGCCGCAAGTGACGCAGAGTCCCGAGTACGTGGCCACCCTGGTCGGCCTGTTCGGATCGCTGCTGACACCTTACATCTTGGTGTGGCAGACCAGTTCGCGGCGCGAGCAGGCCCGCATAGGAGAGACCCTCAACGAGGCCGAATCGCACGCCGGGACGTTTGTCACCACGGCCCTGTGTTTTTCGATCATCGTAGCGGCCGGTTCAGTATTACGCCTGCCCCGTCCGGTTGACATGACGACGCGCCAAGCCGCCGAGGCCCTGGCGCCGGCGGTTGGCAGTTATGGCCCAATCGTCTTCGCCCTCGGTATTATCGGCGCGGGCGTGGTGGCGCTGCCGGTGCTGGTAGCTTCGATGTGTTACAGCCTCTCGGAAGCTATGGGCTGGCCGGCGGGGCTCAGTGAGCATCCCTGGGAAGCCAAGCGGTTTTACGTGCTGATCTCGGCGGCAGTGTTCGTCGGCACGGCGGCAAACTTCCTGCCCATCAATCCTGTCCGCGCTCTGTTCTGGTCGCAGGTCCTGGCCGGCATTCTGACCGTGCCTATCCTGGTGCTCCTTTTGCGCGTCGGCAACGACCGGCGCGTGATGTGCCGCCCGGAAATACAGGGCGCCATCAACAGGCGCTGGCAGAACTTCTGGATCGGCGCCGCCGCCGGTGGCCTCATCGGCTCCGCACTCGTGTGGATTTGGTGGAGCCTGTAAGTTCCGGAATTGCGAAGGTACGTATCGGAATACGAGGTAAGCTGGGACATTACGCAGAATTCGTAAGCACCACGTACCGCGTGCCGCGCGCATTTACGTAGCTGAGTTTGGAGTTGATCAGGGTGTTGATCCACAGGATGTTGGCAGCGCCGGTGGCATCCTGAAAGACGAACGTTTGCGTCGCCCCTGTGCCATTGCTGGACTCACTGAAACCGGCTGCGGAGTTACCCTTTCAGGGATTTGATCACGCGGAACTGCGCCAGTGTTGGCATTCCCGAATTGGAACTACATCTGCCGGACTGTTCAGGGGTGAAAAGCGGTAACAGGGAAGGTTATCAACTCTTTGTCGCACAACCACACCCAGGGAATAATTTGCAATGCTGAGTCGAGCAGGTTTTTCTTGTTGACGTGAGGAGAGCTGCCACCTACATTCGGGACACCAAGAGTAAGCGCGCGCTTGCTCGCAGGGAGCTGAATCTGATCAGTAAGCCGTGGAACCGCGTCATACTCATCCGAAGGGCCAGAGAATTTGTCAGATGCTCGCGTACATCACGTCAATAGTCTGACCCGGCGGCATTTGACCTCATAATGCAGAGTGTTTCGGTTGAAGTTGATGTCGAGGACGTGAAACCGGTCGGCGGTCGACGCCGCCCGATCCAGGGGTGAATGCGAGTACTTGCTAACGTTGGTTCCGCCTGGTTGTATTCAGGCTTGACCATAGCGGGCCACAACTTTACAGTGACACTACCGGCAATAAACCAGTAAGTGATTGCTTCGCTGCAACGGTAGCCAATTGACCGTTGCTCACGGGAGTCCTCGCCTGCTATAGCTGCCGGGCTTATGCCTAGCGGCAAAGGCGGCTCCTGGCACAACTCGGCCGATTCCCAGTGAACGAGCTGTGGAAAACCACCTCCTAAGCGAGGATGGCGAAGCTTTGTCCAATTGTGGCGCCGGCCGCCGTCACCGCCCCAATCCCTGAAAACCTGGAGCTCCTGCACGCGCACGCTCCGTCTCCCCCAACGGAGATCGAAACCATATGCTCTCGCAACACACACCAGCCAAACAGGGCACGGAAGAGCGAATCCTGGAGGCGGCTGCCCAGTTGTTTTCCCGTCAAGGATTCAATGGCACGAGCACGCGTGCCATTGCCCGTCTCGCCGACGTCAACGAGACCACGTTGTTTCGCTATTTCGTTCGCAAACGCGACTTGTTCTGGGCGGTGATCGCTTCCCGCCTGCAACGCGTGCGCATGCGGCGCGAGTTGCAGAACAGCCTGGCCAGCGATGCGGACCTCGAAGAAGTCTTGCCGATGATCTTTGAATTTCTCGTGCAAACGGTGCAGTACCAGCCGGAGCTGATGCGGCTCTTGTATTTCAGTGCACTGGAGTTGCGTCCTGCCGCCGAGCGCATCTGCAAGGACGAACTAGGTCCCATCTTTGCAGCCATTAGCGGCTACCTGGAGCGCTGTGTGCAGCGCTCGGCCATGCGCGCCGTCGATCCCCTGATGACCATGCTGGGGTTCATGACCATGGTTGCGGCGCACCATGCTTTGTATCCGGCAATTTATGGCACGGCGCTTCCTTACAGCACCGAAGAAGCCATATCGGTGTATTCCGATTTTTGGCTGGGCGCGTTGACGCCGCCGCGCGGTGATGGGAAGGGCAGTGGTGTGGCAGATAGCCGGGGGAACCCGCAAGGGAGTGGCAGATGATTCCTGGGCCCAGATCTGCACTGTTGCGGCGTATCCGGCCGCTTCTAGTATGTGCGCTGGCCATTTGTCTCCTGCTGCTGTCCGCCTCGACTGCGGATGCGCAGGAGATGCCTCCGCACAGGTCGGCGGGCAGCGTGTACGTGCCCCTGGATAGCTGGGTGTATCCGGCGCTGGGCCGATTGGCAGCGCTGGGTTACGTACGAAGCAACATCCTCGGGATGCGCCCCTGGACGCGCCTGGAATGCGCGCGTCTGCTGGCGGAGGCGGAAGATCGCATCACCGAGGCGGACGATCGGGAAGCTGCGCAACTCTATAAAGCACTGGCTGAAGAATTCGCGCGCGACAGCGGAATGCTGAACGGTGACCGTCCGCTCGGCCTGCAAGTCGAATCGGTGCGCGTCGGCATGACCAACATCAGTGGCCCGCCGCTGACGGACGGATACCACTTCGGCCAGACGGTAATCAATGATTTCGGCCGCCCGTATCGCGAAGGCACGAACGTCATCGCAGGACTGAGCGTGCGCGCTGAGGCCGGACCGCTGGCCGTCTATTTCTCCGGTGAGTACCAACACGCACCGTCTGCCCCGGCCCTCGCGAACCAGGTGGTGACAGCGATGGCAGCCGCCGACTACAGTTCTCCGCTTTACGGGCGGGTGATCCCGGCGGTCAACCGGTTGCGCTGGCAGGACAGCTACGTCGCCCTGGCCATAAAAGGATGGCAGGCGTCGTTCGGCAAGCAGAGCCTGTGGTGGGGGCCGGGCGAGGGCGGGCCGTTGTTATTCAGCGACAATGCTGAACCTATCACCATGCTGCGACTCTCGCGCACCCACCCGGTGAAAATTCCCCTGCTGGGGGCGGTGCGCACCGAGTTCTTCATCGGCCAACTGTCCGGACAGGATTGGATGCGGCCCGATTTCCATACCCTGGTTGCTTCCTATGGCCGGCAGCCCTACATCCATGGACAGAAGGTGAGCTTCAAGCCCACCCCCAACCTCGAGTTCAGCGTTTCGCGCACGGCGATGTTCGGCGGCGCGGGCCTGCCGGTGACGCCGCATACGTTCTGGCGCAGCTTCGCCTCCTACGGCAACGAGACCGGGCCTCGCGATCCCGGCGACCGGCGTTCGGCGTGCGACCTTACCTATCGGGTCCCCTACCTGCGCGACTGGCTTACGGTTTATGTTGACGCCTTTACCGAAGACGAATTCTCCCCGATCGGCTACCCGCGCCGGTCAGCGATCAGTCCAGGGTTTTACATGCCGCGCATCCCGGGCCTGCGGAAGCTCGATTTGCGTGCGGAAGGCGTCTACACCGATCTGCCCGGCCTGCGAGGAACCGGCTACTTCTACTGGAACGGCAAGTATGTTAATGGCTACACCAACGAGGGCAACATCTTGGGCAGTTGGGTGGGCCGCCAGGGCCGCGGCGCGCAGGCATGGGCTACCTACTGGCTGAGCGGGCGTAACACCATCCGCGTCGGCTACCGGCATCAGGGGGTCAATCGTGACTTCCTTCAGGGCGGGCATCTTGACGACATTTCCGTCAAGGGCGATCTGTGGTTGCGTCCCGACCTCAGCGTCTCGGGCAAGGTGCAATACGAATCCTGGCGTTTTCCCCTGCTCGCCCCCGATCGTCAGACCAACGTTACAGCAAGATTCCAGGTGACTTACTGGCCCAAGTGGAGCATTCACTAGACGGCTGCAGCGGGTCCGCGCAGCCGGTTCGCGGTATGTCGTTCATGAGGTTCCCGTGTCAAATCGGATGAAATTGCAGTTCCTGGTTGTGTCTGTACTTGCAGTCGCTGTGTCGCTGGCCTTCGGACAGAGCTCTGGGACGTCCGCTTCGGCCGGCCAGAGCCAATCCCAGAGCTCCGGGTTGGGGCAAAACACCCTCAGCGGCAACAGCAAGAGTCAGGATAGTGGTGCCTCGCGCGTCAACCAGGTGGTGAGCGACGAAGTCGGGCAGACATTGAAAAGTCCCGTACCGGAGTCGAGCGCACCTCTGGAACAGGCGCCGGGCAAGATCCCCGAGGGCCTGCCGAAACAGGAACTCCAGCAAATTACGCAGCAGCCAAAGACCGACAAAGTAGAGACTGCGCCGGCGACGAAACAAGTCCCGGTGGAAGTTCGGAAGAACGGCCGACCCAATCCATATCAAAACGTTCCGGCGCTCTTCGACCTCTATACCCAGGTCAGCGCCGATTCGCCCAACCTGCAACGCTTCGGCACGCAGATCTTTCGCAACGGCACCGGCAATATCGAGAACCTCCCGATGGACCTGCCGGTGGGACCGGATTACATCCTGGGACCCGGGGACGGTCTGAACATCGATGTCTGGGGCAGCGTGTCGGACCGGTTACAGCGCGTGGTTGATCGTCAAGGTGAAGTTACGTTACCTGAGGTCGGGTCGATCAACGCGGCCGGCCAGTCACTGGCTGAAGTACAGCGGGCGCTCGAGTCGCTGCTGCGGTCGCGGTTCCGCAACGTCCAGGTCGCCGTATCGCTGACGCGGGTGCGCACTGTCCGCGTGTACGTCGTGGGTGACGTGGAGCGTGCCGGAGCATACGACATCAGCTCGCTGTCCACGCCGCTGAATGCCTTGTATGTGGCCGGCGGGCCAACCGACCGGGGATCGCTGCGCACCGTACGCCACTATCGCGGGCAGCAACTGGTGCAGGAGGTGGACTTGTACGATCTCCTGCTGCGTGGCGTGCGGGGCACGATGGAACGGCTTCAGCCCGGCGACACAATTCTCGTCCCGCCCGCCGGTCCGGAAGTAACGGTGCAGGGAATGGTGCGCCGCCCGGCCATCTACGAACTGCGGCAGGAGCGCAGCCTGGCCGAGGTGTTGGCGCTGGCGGGTGGAGTGTTGCCCACCGGCACCCTGCGTCACGTCGAGGTGGAGCGCGTCGAGAGCCATCAGAAGCGCACCATGCTCAGCCTCGACCTGCCGGAACAGGCAGACGACAGCGCCGCCGACCGCCTAGTGCAGGAGTTCCAACTGCAGGACCGCGACGTGGTGCGTATCGCGCCGATCCTGCCCTACAGCGACAAAACCGTCTTTCTCGACGGCCATGTGGTGCACCCCGGGAAGCACAGCTACCGCGAAGGCATGACGGTCGCCGATCTCATCCGTTCGAGCTCGGACCTGCTGCCCGAGCCGGCGGTGCACGCGGAAGTCATTCGCCTGGTCCCGCCGGAGTACCGGCCGGTGGTCCTGACATTTTCCGTTTCACCGCGGGAAGGAAAAGTCGACCCGGTGCCGCTGAAGCCCTTCGACACGGTGCGCATCTTCAGCCGCTACGATTTCGAGGATTTCCCCTTCGTCAGCGTGAAGGGCGAGGTGCGGAATCCCGGCGATCACCGCATCAATGGCGAGTTGCACGTCCGCGATGCGGTTTACCTGGCCGGAGGGCTAACCAATGACGCGTTACTGAGCCAGGCGCAGATTTACCGCAAGCTGCCCGACAGCAATATCCAGGTGTTTACGGTCAATCTGGGTGAGGCCATGGCCGGCGAGCCCACGGCGAACATCGCGCTTCAGCCCACCGACAGCCTGGTAATCCACGCCAACGTTGCCAAAATCAATCCGCCCCGGGTGTTTATCTTTGGCGAAGTGGCCAGCCCCGGGCAATATCCTCTTTCGGACGGCATGAGGGTCTCCGATCTAGTACGCATGGCGGGAGGCTTTACGCGCGGCGCCTATCGCGAACAGGCCGACCTGGGCCGCTACACCATCAAGGACGGCCAGCGCATGATCGGCGAGCAGCGGTCGGTGGCCATTGCCAAGGCACTCAATGGCGACGCTGACGCCGACATCGTGCTGCAGGACGGCGATGTGCTCTCAATCCGCCAGGTCATGGGCTGGAACGACATCGGCGCGGCGGTGAGTGTAGGCGGAGAAGTCGCCCACCCGGGCAGATACGGCATCCTGCCACACGAGCGGCTCAGTTCGGTGCTGAGGCGTGCCGGCGGGTTCCGCGATACCGCCTACCCTGCGGGCATCATCCTGGAACGCGGTCAAGTGCGCGACCTGGCGCAGAAAGCCCGCCAGGAGCTGGTGCAACGCATCGAAACCGCCACCATGACCCATGCCCAGTTCACTCCGGGCACTATTCCGAAAGACCAGGCAGAAATTACCGAGATGATGGCGTCGCAGCGGCAGCAAATGCTGGCCCGCTTGAAAGAGGCGCCGGTCAGCGGCCGCATTGCGCTGAACATCACCGGCAACATTGACGATTGGGCAGGTACGCCCGCGGACATCGAACTGAATGCGGGCGACACGATCGTGGTTCCCAAAGAACCCCATTTCGTTCTCGTCACCGGCGAAGTGTACGGCCCGACCGCGATTGCCTATACGCCGGGAAAGACGGTTAGCTGGTATCTGAACCGGGCCGGCGGCGTGACGCAATACGCCAACAAGAGCGGCATTTTTGTGGTGAGGGCCAGCGGCATAGTGATCGGCCGCAACAGTGGCGGGTTCTGGAGCGATGGTGTGCTGGGCCGCAAGGTACAGGCGGGTGACGCGATTATCGTGCCGGAGAAGATCGTCGGTCCGTCACTCACCTGGCGCAAGCTGATCGACAGCGCACAGGTGCTCTCCAGCATTGCGATTGCCGCCAAAGCCGTAAGCAGTTTCTAACCGGCCGACGATCGCGCCGTCGCCGCGCAGATACGAGTGCTCTGATGTCAGTTGAAAACCCTGAAACGCAGCTCAAGCCGCAGGACCCCGACTTCGATTTACCGGAACCGGAGGGTAAGCCGTTGCATGTTTACGTGGCGGCGTTGCTCGCCAAGTTGCGCCTCCTGTGGGCGCAGCGGCGATACATAGCGCGAGTCAGTATCGCGGTGGCCGTCGCTTCGGTGGTGGTCTCGTTGGTGTTGCCCAAGCGGTACACGGCAACGGCGATCCTGATGCCACCGGACTCGGGTGCAATATCGGGCCTCACCTTGCTCCTTGGGGCGAAAACTGGTGTCGGACCAGCCCTGGGAAACCAGGTGAACGAGATGCTCGGCGGCAAGACGCCCGGGCAGCTCTATATCCGCGCCATGCAAAGCCGCACCGTCGAAGACCGCATTATCGACCGCTTTGATCTGATGAAGCTCTATGGCGCCAAGCTTCGCCGCAGCGCGCGCACACGGCTGGAAGGGTCCACGGAGCTGAAGGAAGACCGCAAGAGTGGCGTAATCACTGTAAGCTTTACGGACAAGGACGCCACCCGCGCGGCCCAGATCGCCAACGCTTATCCTGAAGAACTCGACCATCTCCTGTTGCACCTGAGCACCAGTGCCGGCCGCCGCGAGCGGCAGTATTTTGAAGAACAATTGGCTGCGGCCAAGGCCGAATTGACCAAGGCGGCCAGAGACCTAAGCGAGTTTGCAGGCAAGAACGTGGCGCTCGACGTTCCCGAGCAGGGCAAGGCGGCGGTCGAGGCAATTGCGGCGGTCCAGGGACAGCTCATCGCCTCCGAGGCGGAACTGAAGGGCCTGCTCCAGGTTTACACAGACAGCCACGAGCGGGTGCAGCAGGTACGCGCGCAGATTGCCGAGCTCAAACGCCAACTGGCGCAACTTGGAGGCAAAGAGAGCGCTGTCGGCAAGGGCCAAGCTAAAGACGACAAAGGCGACGTCTATCCGAACGTCAGGCAACTGTCCGTCCTCGGCGTGCCCTACATGGAACTTTACCAGCGAGTGAAGATCCAGGAGGCGGTGGTCGAAGGTCTCAGCCAGCAATACGAGTTCGCCAAGCTGCAGGAGGCCCGCGAAGTTCCCAGCGTGCAGGTAATGGATCCGGCCGAGGTGCCGGAAAAGAAATCCTTCCCGCCTCGGGCATTGATCGTCATTGCCTGCACCCTGCTGGCGTTCTGCTATGCCGGCGCCAGGGTCATAATCGCCGAGTGGTGGGCGCAGGCCGATCCGGCCGATCCCTGGAAACAGACGCTGGAGCCGCTAGTGACCGAAGCGCGTCAGGTCATGGCACGGCGCTTCCGGTCGCACAGCGGCCGGCCCGGCTGGATCGGGAGGTTCCGCCGCAAGCCCAGCGACGCCGAGGCGCAGTAGCCGTTGCCTTTCATTTCCCGTCTTAAAAACAACTGCAACACCCGCGGTTGGGTCCGTTTGCTTGAACCGCTGTTCGTTAGCTGATCGAGCAAGGAGGGGCACGAATGGCCACCAACACGAGCGAGGTTGGCCTGCAAGAAGTTCCATCGGTATCCGATACGTCCCATGCAGCGGTTGCAGCGCCGGCAAAATTGGGCGGGTCGCTCAAGACCACCTGGAACATCAGTGTTGACGCGCTTCTGCTGTGCCTTAGCGGCCTGATTCCCTACGTGCTTCGCTACGGCCCAGCCGAAAACTGGGACCTCGTACGCATTTTTTCCGGGCCGAACCAGCAGATGTTCAGGGAAACCCTGGGCCTGTGGCTGGTTTACGCCGCCTTCGTCGTGCTGTTTTGCCATGTGCAGCACTTATACGGGCCGCTGCCGGCCAGGACTTTTGTGGAAGAGAGTGCGGCGGTCCTGAAGGCGGTCGCCTGGTCCACGCTGCTGCTCACCAGCCTGTTGTACCTCTCTCATTTCTGGAGGGTCTCGCGCGCCGCCGTGCTGTTCGGGGCGGGACTGAGCGTCATGATGTTGCTGAGCTGGCGGTACTCGCGGCGCCGGACAGTCGAACAGCGTCTGGCACGCGGCGTCGGCACCCGCAACGTGATCATTGTTGGCGCGGGCAAGGTGGGCCGCGCCCTGGCCCACCACCTCAACCGTAACCGCCACCTCGGCTACCAGGTCAAGGGCTTTATTGACAAGCACGACCACGATCCTTCGGTCCTGGGACGCATCGAAGACCTGCCGCAACTTGCGCGCGCGCACTTCATTGACGCGGTCTTCATCACCATCCCGTCGGAAAGAGAACTGGTGAAAGAGGTCGCCCTGCTGGCACGCCACCTGCGCATCAGCGTAAAAGTAGTCCCCGAGCTTTATGACGGCCTCGCCTGGCGCGCGCCGCTGCACTATCTCGGCGACTTTCCGGTGCGCGTGCTGCACCACGAACCTGTGCCCGCTTTTGCCCTGCTGATGAAACGCCTGGCAGACCTGGCCTGCGCCGGCGGCGCGCTGGTGCTGCTGGCCCCGCTGTTTGCCGTGATTGCCGCCATCATCAAGCTCGACTCGCCGGGCCCGGTGTTTTATTCCTCCAAACGTGTCGGCAAAAAGGGGCGTATCTTCCTGTGCCATAAGTTCCGCACCATGGTCGCCAATGCCGAAGACCTGAGGAAAGACATCGAGCACCTCAACGAGCGCGAGGGCATCCTGTTCAAGGTCTCGAATGACCCGCGCGTCACGCGGGTGGGAAAGTGGCTGCGCAAGTACAGCCTGGATGAATTACCGCAGCTATGGAATGTGCTGGTGGGCGAGATGAGCCTGGTGGGCCCGCGCCCGGCGATTCCCAGCGAATTCGAACAGTATGACCTGGAACACTTCCGCCGCCTCGATATGACCCCCGGCCTCACCGGCCTGTGGCAGGTCAAGGCGCGCAACGACCCCTCGTTCGCGACTTACATGTCGCTCGATGTCGAATACATCGAGAACTGGAGCCCCTGGCTCGACCTGAAGCTGGTGCTCAAGACCATTCCAGTGGTACTCAGGGGGACGGGGAATTAGCTCGTGGTGACGTTCTCCCTAAATCATTTGACGCAAAGCACAGTCGCCCGGAACACAGCTTGGATGCTGGCAGCGCGGGGCGTGCGCTTGGCGCTCCAGGCGGCCTACTTCATCATCATCGCCCGCTGCCTGGGGCCGGAGCAATATGGGGCATTCGTTGCGGCGGCCGCCATCGTGGGCATCATAGCCCCGTTCGCCGCCATTGGTACGGGGTATCTGCTGGTCAAGAATGTTTCCCGCGACCCAAAGCTTTTATCTGAATGTTGGGGCAACAGTCTCCTAGTAACTTGCACATCAGGGATTGTTCTGCTTCTGGCTATTGTTCTATGCGCGCAGTGGTTACTGCCTAGTTCGGTGCCGGTCTGGGTCATCTTGTTCATTGGCGTGGCCGACTTGGTCTTTGCGCGCATCCTCGAGACCGCTGGTCTGGCGTTCCAGGCACACGATCGGCTGTCCCGAACGGCCCAACTGAACGTTCTCCTAAATCTGCTGCGGGTACTTGCGGCTTTGCCACTGCTGTTGCTTTCTGGCCGTGCAGATGCTACGACGTGGGCATTCTGCTATTTGGCAAGTACACTGGTCGCAGCCATCACGGCACTGGCGCTGGTCAATCGGGAATTGGGTCACCCGAGAATCAACTTTGCGCGTATTCTGGGCGAACTCGGCGAAGGTATGCACTTCTCAATCGGCCTTTCAGCCCAGGGGGTCTACAACGACCTGGATAAGAGCATGCTTGCGCGGTTTGCCACGTTGCAAGCTGCCGGCTTTTACGGTGCAGCGTACCGAATTATTGACTTGGCGTTTGCGCCCGTAGGCTCGCTGGTATACGCGACTTACGCGAATTTCTTTCGACACGGCAGCGACGGAATTAACGCGACATCGCGCTATGCGCGTCGCCTCCTGCTCTATGCCGGGTTGTACTGTATCGTTGCACTTGTTCTGATGCACACCATGGCTCCAGTGCTGCCCTACATTCTTGGTGAAGACTTCAGCGGCGCCGTCGCGGTTATAGAGTGGCTTGCGATTCTACCGCTCTTGAAGGCGTTTCATTACTTTGCTGCTAACGCTCTGACCGGCGCCGGTTTTCAAGGCACGCGGAGTGCCGTTCAGGTGGGAGTGGCCGTGTTCAACTTCGCGATGAATCTTTGGCTCATCCCGGCCTACTCGTGGAAAGGGGCCGTGTGTTCCAGTCTTGCATCAGACGGCCTCCTTGCACTTGCGTTGTGGGTAGCTGTCTGCGTCCTCAGCAAGAGACCGGTCCAAGCGTCACCTGCTAGGCGCAAGTTGCGGCCTGAGACCGTCTAAGTACCACCATGGCTCGGTCCTAAATGTTTCGATCTGGGGAAAAGCTTTTTTGTGTCCTAGTGTTGCTGTTCTCTACGGGCGCAACTACTGACGTGTGGCTCGTGGAGAGCGGGAAAACGAATGACATCGAGGGTTCACTGAGTTTTCAGATAATATGGTCCATAGTCTACGTTCTTACATTTTTCCTGCTGGTTAAATTGCGAAATCGCGTCCGCTGGAAACACGTGTTTGACACACCACTGATATTGTTACTATTCCTTGCAGGTATCTCTGCTTTGTGGTCGGAAGTTCCCACATTGACACTCCGGCGCGAATTTGCGGTTTTGGGTACAACCCTGTTTGGTGTTTATTTCGGAAATAGATACACCCACGCACAACAGTTGAAACTGCTGGCATGGGCGCTTGGCTTTGCTGTAATTGTGAGTTTTGTTTACGTCATAGCTTACCCTGGTTACGGCGTCATGATGGGCAGCGCTGACCTCGTGGGATCGTGGCGAGGGGGGTTCGCTCACAAGAACAGCTTAGGTAGAGCAATGGTCCTGAGTTGTATCGTTTTCTTTTTCCTGGCTCGTTCTCGACGAACATATCTCTACTGGGCGGGGGCAGTTGTGTCAGTTGCTTTGGTAATCTTGTCTCGCTCAATGACGGCACTGCTGATACTTGTTTTCTTGCTATTTGTTTCGCCTTTGTGGAAGTTGACGCAAAAACCTCTTTCAACACTCTTGCCCTACGCTGCCGTTGCGACGGCTGTGATTCTTGCTTCATATGCGTGGATAACGGAAAACATAGAGGTTGTTCTCGCCGCGCTGGGGAAGGACCCGACACTAACAGGGCGAACGGTCCTTTGGACCTTGGCGATAGAACACGTTGCAGAGCATCCACTGTTTGGTTGGGGATACAACGCGTTTTGGTCCGGCAGTGGCGGTTCGGCCGTACGATGGAGTGCTGGTTGGCTCGTGCCGCACGCGCACAATGGGTATTTAGACCTATGCTTAGATTTGGGAATTGTGGGATTATGCTTGTTTCTCTTGAGTTTCGGACTTCGTCTTCGCAGGGCCATGAAAGAGGCAAGGCACACCAATATCACGACGAGACTGTTCCCCCTTGTGGTACTGAGTTTTATCTTCCTCTACAACTTCACTGAGAGCAGTATCCTTACACGCAATAGTGTGTTCTGGATTGTATATGTCGCGGTAAGTTGCGGGAATTTCAGAGGGCTGGGCTTGACAACTTGCTCTGCTGCTGGCTTGCCGTTGCGAAAGGGCGTATAGCATGAAGACCAGTTTGGATACGCCGCAGCCTGGCAGCTTCTCATCCACCGGATTCCCGTCCACGCAGAGAAGTAAAGCGAGGTCAATCCGATGAGGCCAAGTCCTCCCATTTGGAGGAGAGTATGTACGTGGAAATTATGGGGATTGAAATTCACGATCGATCTTCCAATCTGCCTCTCGTATCCAGCGCCGAATTCCAAGCCTGTCAGGTAGTTGGTCGTGGTGGCTCTGTCGGAAAAGTCATTAAGCAGAAGGCCCCAGCCTATGACGCGGCTGACGAACGTACCCTCATTCGTAGCTGAATACTACATTCGGGACGCGAGTTCCTTCGTTTTACCCATGAATAGCATCGGCACCGCTGCTGCGGGGCCCACACTAGTTGCTCATCCCGCTTTTATGTCAAAACCTGCAGTCGTTATTTACACCAGCCACATCCTGTATCCGTCGGAAACTTTTATTCAGGCACAGGCGGAAGCCCTACGCGACTTTGCCCCATACTACGTCGGTACGCGCCGTGTCCCCGGACTTGCCGTGCCTGACGAACGCACGGTGGTACTAAACCGTGATTTCCTCGGCGGTTTACGGGAAATTCCATTCAAGCTTTGGGGCTTCTCGCCTTACCTGCGCCGACGCTTGCGCGCGCTGAGGCCCACATTGCTGCATGCCCATTTCGGTCCGGACGGGTTACGGGTCTTGCCGCTGGCGCGGTCACTGGATCTGCCACTGCTGGTGACATTTCATGGCTTTGATGCGACGGTCACTACCGAGTACGCGCTGCGCTCGTTCTATTCCCACCGGGTTTACGCACGCCGCAAAGACGTGCTGAAACGAGAAGCTGCTCGCTTCATCGCAGTTTCCAACTTCATTAAGGAGAAGCTGCTCGCCCAAGGCTTCCCGGCAGAAAAAGTTCAGGTCCACTACATCGGCGTGGACACGCAGCGATTCCAGGCGGATCCCTTGGTCATGCGCGAGCCACTGGTGTTGTTTGTCGGACGCCTGGTTGAGACGAAAGGCTGCGAATACCTTATTCGAGCAATGGCGCGGGTGCAGGCGGACCAACCCAAGTACAAATTAGTTATTGTGGGGGATGGCCCGCTACGCGCGAACCTGGAGAAGCTTGCCGCCGCCGCCTTGCGCAACTACGAGTTTATCGGCGTGCAGCCGCCCGAGAAGGTGCGCGCGTGGATGAATCGTGCCCGTGTATTTTGTGGTCCCAGCCTGGTTGCCGAATCCGGCGCTGAGGAAGCTTTCGGTATCGTCTTTGCGGAGGCGCAAGCGATGGGGTTACCGGTCGTGAGCTTTGCAACCGGAGGTGTCCCCGAAGCCGTCGCACATGGCGAGACCGGCTTCTTGGCTGCCGAAAAGGACACCGATGGCCTTGCCGCGTATATCTGCCGACTGTTGACTGACGCTGGTCTCTGGCAGAAATTCAGTGACGCCGGTCAGAAGCGCATGCGTGACCACTTTGATCTGCGCAAGCAGACGGCTAAGCTCGAACAGATTTATCACGAAGTGGCCGGCAACGGGTTGTTGCCGGGGCCACCTGCGACCCGGAGACCAGGGCCCTGACTTACAGCGGCTTCGTTCGGTCGAGCCGATGGCGCACCCTGAAGTTCGCGCGCGTGCCGCCGGGCGACACTCCGCTGCCTTGCGACACGATGAACGGAAATTGCGTGCTCATCCCCGGGCCGGTTGCGGCCCCGGCGGGCAACCTCAGCGCCGAGTTCGTGCATGGCATGGGGGACTTCGACTATGGCTTGCGCGCCCGCCGCCTGGGTTGTACGGTTTGGGTGGCGCCCGGATTCGTGGGTACTTGTCCCAGGAATTCCGCAGCGCGCACCTGGCAAGACCCCGCGTTGGGCCTGCGCGAGCGCTGGGCTGCGTTTTGCGGCTTGAAGGGCACCCCTCCGCGACAGTGGCGCGAATTTGCCAGGAGGCACGCCGGACCGCTCTGGCCGGTTTTCTCAATAACCCCGTATATTCGCTTTCTTGTCTCCAGCGCGTTCCGGCGGCGGCCCCCGCGCCCGCCAGGAAATGGCAATTCCGGACTGAGGTGACATCCATGAGGATCCTGCTTTCGGCATTTGCTTGCGAAGCCGGACGGGGCTCAGAGCCTGGGATTGGCTGGACCTGGGCCTCAGGACTGGCGCGCGCAGGGCATGAGGTCTGGGTAATAACGCACTCGGCGGGACGTGAAGCAAATGAACGGGCATGTGCCACCATGGGTCTGGCTGGGAAATTGCATTTTGTGTTCTACGACCACGATCATTTCCCAAAATTCTTTACCAAGACACATCTCGGATACTACACCTACTGCCAGACTTGGCAGGTGGGTGCGTACCGAGTGGCGAAACGACTGCACGCGCGCTTACAGTTTGACACTGTCCACCATGTTACTTTCGGGACTGCCCGCTTCGGGAGCCTGATGGGGAGATTGGGAATCCCGTTCACCTTCGGGCCCGTCGCGGGCGGCGAGAGAATCCCTTGGCGGCTTCGGCGCAGCCTTCCGCTGACAGGCAAGGTCCGCGAGTTGGTTCGCGATCTTCACAACTTATTGTGTTTGGTGCAGCCGTTTACCCGGCAAGCCTTTGCTTCTGCCCAGCGGATTCTGGTGACAAACCCAGAGACCCTACGCCTGGTTCCAGGCCGATACCGCGGTAAATGCAAAGTGCAATTTGGAATTGCGGCAGACGTGTCCAGTCACGCTCGCAGGTCAGCTCCCGGTCGCACGGGAGGCCCCTTCAGGGCGCTGTATGTTGGGGTGCTTCAATCTCGTAAAGGAATCCACCTGGCGCTAAGCGCATTCGCGAAATTCCACCACAATTGTCCGAATTCAGAATTCACGATCGTCGGCCGAGGCGTTCAGGAGAAGTGGCTGAGAGAGCTTGCCGGCCGGCTGGGGTTGAATCGCTGCGTCCACTGGGTCCCGTGGATGCCACGCGAGAAAGTCCTGGAAATCTATGGATCACACGATGTGTTTCTGTTTCCCAGCCTGAGAGACTCCGGTGGCATGGTCGTACTCGAGGCGTTAGCGAACGGTCTCCCCGTTATTTGCCTCGATTTGGGTGGTCCAGGAATGATTGTTGATGATAGCTGCGGACGTGTCGTTTCGACCTGCGCCGCGTCTGAAGAGGATGTGATTGGGGCCATTGCCAGCCAGCTTTTGGCTCTCGCGCGTGATGCGGAATTACGCGAGCACCTTAGCCGCGGCGCGCTGCAACGTGTTCAGAGCTTTCGCTGGGCAACGCTTATTGATTCGGTTTACGCGGGAGGTGTGCCTGCGCAATGAAAATCCCGGCAATGACCTACGGCAGTCGCCAACGGATACTGTGTGGTCAGGCCAGAGGTAAGAGAGTCCTGCATTTGGGATGCGTTGGCGACCGGCCGCTGAAATCAGAAGAGGCCAACCTCCACGAGTTGCTGGCCGAAGAGGCGATGGAATTGTGGGGTGTGGACCTGAATCAAAAGGGCCTGGAAGAGCTGGCGAAGAGACTGCCTGCGCTTCGGGGACGATTGCTGACAGGCGACGCCTGTAAGCTCGGTGACGTCATCGGCCTGCCGCACGAATTTGATGTCATCATTGCCGGTGATATTATCGAGCACCTTACGAATCCCGCTGCGCTCTTCGATAGTTGTCGGCCCTTGCTGACTAGTGGAGGAGTGGTGCTGATTAGTACGCCCAATGCCCTGGGATTGCTGAATGTGCTCAGGAGCTGGCGTGGGAACGAGCAGGTTAATCCTGCACATACGTGTTGGTTTTCGTTCGCAACCCTACAGGAGCTTACGCGTCGCGTCGGCTGGCACATAGATAAATTCTTCACCTGCTATGACCACGAAAGCCACCCGTATTGGCGGCGAATGGCGGCAACTAGATTCTTCAACTGGTTTCCACAATGGGGCGGAACGCTGGTCGCAGTCGTTAGGCCAGTCGAACGTGGGATGGACCCTTAGCAGAGGTACCCCTTCAGAAGTACGCTCGACCGAACACCTCGTGCTGAGGGAGCTTCCAGTCTGTCTGCTCGGCGGTACCCGTCATAAAGGAGCTGCATGCAAGCACATCGGCGGCGAAGGCGAGGTGCAACGCTGGCTGGTCGGGGCGAAGATGACCTCCTGCGGCTCCGACGCGAACGGCATTTGGGTCTGCGCGATAACGCGCGACGGCGGTCATGTCGGCACGATTGTGTGGAATCCTGATCGCCGCCAGCAATTCAATGTTCCCGCGGGGTGGCATGTCTCCCGTGTGCGCGACCTCGCTGGTGCCACGCGGCCGTTCAGCGGCAGGCACATTGAGATCGGCCCTGCTCCGCTGATGCTGGAGAACTTACCACACTAGCATTTCGCCTCCGGAATCGGACATGTCTCAGAACAAAAGGGCGGAACAGTATCTACAGGAATGCTTCGCCGGCCGGCGACTGTACGGTGATGATTTTTCCGAAGCAGAAATCGCGGCGTGGTTCGAAGATGAAAAAGACGGATACCAGAACCTGGTCCCGAACAGCCGACAAGATTATTGTTACGGCTATCACGCCTTAAATGTGCTCTGCGGTTTTAGACATCTGCCCGCCACGCGCTTCGAACATGTATTGGGGTTTGGCAGCGCGTACGGAGACGAACTGCTTCCGATCATAGACAGGATCGGCAAGATCACAATCGTCGACCCTTCGACAAAGTTTCGGATTAATGAACTTCGCGGTGTTCCGGTGCAATACATCAGTCCGCAGAGCAGCGGTGAACTACATGTGCCGCCCGACTCGTTTGACCTGATCACTTGTTTCAGCGCACTGCACCACATTCCCAACGTAAGTACGGTTGTGGCGGAGTTGTTTCGCTGCCTCAAGCCGGGAGGCGTTTGCCTCATTCGTGAACCGATCGTTTCTATGGGCGATTGGCGGCGACCGCGCCGCGGTCTGACGAAGCGAGAGCGGGGTTTGCCGTTAGAGCTATTCCGAAGGATGCTGGGGGAGACCGGCTTTATGACGCAGCGGGAACAACAGTGCATGTTTTCGCTGATCTCGAGACTCAAGTATGTACTGAAAGGCCCCGTTTTCAATTCCAGTTTTGCGGTGCGGATGGATTTGCTGCTGTGCGCAATGCCGGTCTGGTCGCGGCGCTATCACCCCCTGCATTGGATCCACAAATTACGTCCAACGGCTGCCTTCTTCGTATTGCAGAAGTGAGTCCGGCTCGAAAATAAAGTTGGGTACATCTGTATTCATTACGACGCTTCGGCGGCACTCGTTGTCCTTCCGGTGAACGAAGTATGAACCGGTGAAGACAGTTTCGTCCTGCATTCCTGAGTTGACATTTGAGTGCGACGCGTATCCTTTCTGGGACTTTTATGCAGACGAGCGGGAGTTGGAGCTACGGAAGCAAACGCGAATTGGGCTTATTACCAAGGCCATTGGAACACGCATTTTTGTGCGGCTACTCCATTGTGCCCACAGCGTACTGAATGCCACATCTCTGCTCCGGGTGCAGGGCAACAAGTTCTTCGCCATAATCACAAAGCGCGGCTTACAGCCCTGGATAACACAGGACCACGGTTTTTGCGCGTTTCGGCGCGAATACGTCAATCAGGCATGAACGACCCGGAATGTTGTGGGCCTGAGTAATGGTTGCCAGATGCGAAACGTGATAATCATCCAAGCCATGGCAAAGCAATATCGCTTGCCTTTTTTTGAAAAGCTGCATGCGGCCCTTTTGCAGGACGGCGTTCGCCTGCGGGTGCTTTACAGCGGTCCGAATGGGCACGAGGCGGTCAAGGGCGACAACGTTGATCTACCCCCGGAATTCAGCCGTAAGGTGAAAGCGCACTGGATGTTCCGCGGCAAGGTTTTGTATCAGGAGGTACTTGCCGACGTTCGGAATGCCGATCTGATTGTGGTCGAGCAGGCGAATAAGCACATCATTAACTACCTGCTCTTGTTGCTTTCATCCTTGAACATGAAGAAGGTCGGCTTCTGGGGGCTGGGCGAGAACAAACAGGCGGACCGGACGGAACTCTCCGAGTGGCTGAAGCGCAGGCTGCTGAAGCGACCCGACTGGTGGTTCGCGTATACCGCGGGCACGGCAGAATACCTGGTGGCGCACGGCGTGCCGCGGCACAAGATCACGGCCGTGCAGAATTCAGTGGACACCAGCGGCTTCCGCCGCCAGTTGGAAGCTATCGGCGAAGCTGAGCTGTTCGAGGCGCGGCAACGGCTGGGAATCAGCGACGGCGCGCGCGTGGGTGTCTTCTGCGGCATGTTGGACCGCGTCAAAGGGCTGCGACTTTTGCTCGATTCGGCGCTCCGCATACGCGAAGCTGCTCCGAATTTCCATTTGCTGATCGCGGGCGGAGGGCAGGACCGTCCGCTCGCTGAAAATGCCGCGGCCACGTACCCTTGGATCCACTACCTGGGCCCCGCTTTCGGAGCTGAGAAGGCAATGGCATTTCGCCTGGCCGACGTGTGCCTGATGCCGGGACGAGTTGGGCTTGCCGTGCTCGACGCGTTTGCCGCAGGTCTGCCTTTGATCACGGTTGACATCCCCATTCACGGCCCCGAGATGGAATACCTGGAAGATGGAAAGAACGGACTGAAGCTGCGGCCGGAAGCGGAGGCGTTCGCGCGAGGCGTCAGCGAACTGTTGTCGGACCCGGCGCGGCTGCGCACCTTACAGCAAGGCGCGGTGGAATCCGGCCGCAAGTATTCAATCGAAGCAATGGTGGAACGATTTCGTGCAGGCATCCTCTCCTGCCTGCAGACGGCGTAGGGAACACAAAAACGCATGCATATTCTTCACGTAGTAGGAGCGCGTCCGAATTTCATGAAGGTTGCCCCGGTGATGCGTGCGCTGAGTGGTCGCGCCGGGGTCAGACAAGTCCTGGTGCACACCGGGCAGCATTATGATGCCGGCATGTCGGCGGTATTTCTTGAGCAGCTTGGCATCCCGGAACCGGACGTAAACCTGGCCGTTGGGTCTGGCACGCACGCGCAGCAGACCGGCGCCATAATGACGCGCATTGAGCCGGTATTGCTGGAGCACCGTCCGGACCTGGTGGCTGTCTATGGGGATGTGAACTCAACAATAGCGGCGGCGCTGGTTTCCGCCAAGCTGGGTATCCGGGTCGCCCACGTCGAGGCGGGCTTAAGGTCGTTTGACCGCACAATGCCAGAGGAGATCAATCGCATCGTTACGGATCAACTCGCGGACATCCTGCTAACGCCGTCGAACGATGCTGACGCCAATCTCCTGCGCGAAGGCATCGATGCCACGAAGATTCGGTGTGTCGGCAATGTCATGATCGATACCCTGGTGCGGCTGCTGCCGTGCGCGAAAGAGCGAGTGCCACCCGATATTCCCGAACGATTTGCCCTCGTAACGCTGCATCGCCCCTCGAATGTGGACAATCCGGCGGTACTCGAGCGGATCATGTCTGCGCTCTATTCGATGTCCGACCGCATCGCCGTGCTGTTTCCGGTCCATCCACGGACGCGCGCCAGGCTGAATGGTTGCGGACGAAGCAGCGGGCACTTGCGCCTGCTCGATCCATTACCGTATATCGACTTCCTCGGCTTGCAGCAGCGGGCGACGGTCGTTATCACCGATTCCGGCGGCATTCAGGAAGAGACGACGTATCTGGGTGTGCCATGCCTTACAGTGCGCGAAAACACAGAACGCCCGATCACGGTGACCATGGGTACGAACACGCTGGTGGGAACAGACACAGATATCTTGTGTCGCGAAATGGAAAAGATACTGAGCGGCGATGCGAAACGCGGGACCACGCCACCGCTTTGGGACGGGCGTGCTGGCCAGCGTATTGCTGGCGAGTTGTGCGGATAGGCCAGACCCCAATGAAAGCTGCGGAAGCGAAGCTCGGCAATATTCGGAATGCCCCGGATTGCTTCCCTGTGCTAGGAGTCAATATCGCCGCGGTTCAGGTCCCCGACGTAATACGATGCCTGGAAGAGTGGATTGCTGAAGGTAGGACGCATTTCGTCTGCGTCACCAACGTCCACGTGGTGATGGAAGCGCAAAAAGACGCAGAATTCAGGCGCTTGCTGAATGCCGCGGACATGTGTGTGCCTGATGGCATGCCGCTAATCTGGGTGGCGCGCCAGCGCGGGCTGCGGCTGTCGCGCCGCGTCGCCGGCCCGGACTTGTTCCTGGAATTCCTGCGGGCCACCGCTGAGAAAGGGTACTCACATTTCTTTTACGGCGGCGCGGAAGGTATTCCCGAAAAGCTGGTGCAAGAACTCAGGCGCGAATTCCCCGGCTTGCGTGTGGCGGGCGCCTACTCTCCGCCGTTCCGCAGATTGACCGAGCAGGAGGATGCCGCCGTGGTAGAGATGATCAACCGTGCCGCCCCCGATGTGCTGTGGGTGGGGCTGGGCTGTCCCAAGCAGGAGCGGTGGATGTTCGAACATCGTGACCGGCTGAAGGTGCCGGTCATGCTGGGAGTGGGGCAGGTATTTGACATCTATGCCGGCACGCTGCGCCGCGCGCCGCGGTGGATGTGCGAGTGGGGATTGGAGTGGTTCTTCCGCCTGATGTCCGAGCCACGGCGCCTGTGGCGGCGGTATTTGGTGTACAACACGCAGTTTGTGCTTTCTCTCTTCCGAGAGGGTCTCCGACTCGCAAAGTAATGAATCGTAGCTAGCCACCCCCTGCCAACCAGCGATTGCAAGGTTGAGAATTCTCCTCCTACACAACCGATATCAGTTTCGAGGTGGAGAAGACGTCTGCGTCGAGGCTCAACAGACGGTTCTGGCCGAACGTGGTCATACAGTAAAGCTCGTTGAGGCGACAAACGATGAAATACACGGGCCTGTTGCCAAGCTGAGGGCTGCCGCCTCCGCCGTATATTCGCTTAAATGGAGGGCCCGGGTTGCACAGGAGATCACACGCTTCCAGCCTGACATCGTGCACGTCCATAACTCCTTTCCGCTGCTGTCACCCTCGGTGATTTACGCTGCCAAAGCGGCGCGAGTTCCGGTCGTCCAGACATTGCATAACTATCGTCTGCTGTGCCCGAATGCACTGCTCTATCGGGATGGTCACGTCTGCGAGGAGTGTATTGGGAGCTTCTTTCCGTGGCGGGGAGTGGCGCATAAATGTTATCGCGGAAGCATGCTTGGCACGGCGGCAGTCGGGTTGACATACTCGTTACATCATTTACTCGGTACATACAACCGTGTCGACACTGTTGTGGTCCTCACCGAGTTTGCGCGTGCGAAGCTAGCAGCCGCCGGAATTCCCGAGGCAAACGTCGCGGTCGTGCCAAACTGGCTTGATCACGACCCAGGTGTTGGGCGCGGTGCTGGCGGCTATGTCTTGTACGCAGGCCGGCTTTCGCAGGAAAAGGGAATTGACCTGCTGGTTGATAGCTGGCGGAGTAGTGCCACACACGTCGAGCTGAAGATCGCTGGAGAAGGACCCCTCGTGCGGCGGGTCGCCGAAGCGCAGGCACATGGCTCAGCAATCACCTATTTGGGCCAACAGACCAGCACAGAACTCTACTCGCTCATGCGCAACGCGATCGCAGTCATCGCACCATCCGCATGCTACGAAGGACTCCCGCGCGTGCTGGTCGAGTCCTTTGCAGCCGGAACCCCCGTAATTGCGTCAAAGCTGGGCAGCTTCGAATCACTGGTGAAACATGGAGTAAACGGCCTGCATTTTCGCCCGGGCGACGCTCAAGACATGATGCGACAGGTAACCTGGTTATTCGAAAATCCCGCCGCTGCACGTGAAATGCGCCAGGGCGCACGCGCTACATACGAAACCAGCTATACGGCCGAGCGCGGCTACGAAATGCTGATGGCGGTTTACGAGTCGGCTCTAGAGAGGGCAGCCAAGAAGCAAAGGGGACACGAGACGTAAGCCGGCCGCCATCGAGTGCCCCGATTAACACTCTTCTCCGAGGTCAGACGTGAAACGTGCGCTAATTACCGGCATCACCGGCCAGGACGGGTCGTACTTGGCCGAATTTTTGTTATCTAAAGGTTACGAAGTCCACGGGATCATTCGGCGGGCGAGTACCTTTAATACACGCCGCATTGATCATATCTATCAGGACCCGCACGCGCCAGAAGCCCGGCTGTTCCTTCATTATGGCGACCTGACCACCGGCGACCAATTAGGGAACCTCATCTACCATCTGCAGCCGGATGAAATCTACCATCTCGGTGCACAGAGTCACGTCATGGTCAGCTTCGAAACGCCGGAATACACCGGCGACACGACGGGTCTGGGCACAACCCGCCTGCTGGAAGCAATTCGCCGCAGTGGCAGCAAGAAGACCCGGTTCTACCAGGCAAGTTCGTCGGAGATGTTCGGCGCTGCTCCGCCACCGCAAGATGAAGCGACACCCTTTCATCCTCGCAGTCCGTATGGCGCCGCAAAGGCATATGCCTACTGGATGACGGTGAATTACCGAGAAGCATACAAGCTGTTCGCGTCAAACGGCATCTTGTTCAACCACGAGAGTCCGCGCCGGGGCGAGACTTTTGTCACCCGAAAGATCACCCGCGGGGTCGCCCACATCAAAGCGGGCCGTCAGAAGAAACTCTATCTGGGCAACCTGGACGCCCGTCGTGATTGGGGCTACGCCCCCGAGTATGTAGAGGGGATGTGGCGCATGCTGCAGATTGACGAGCCGGGCGATTTCGTCCTTGGCACCGGAGAAGCGCATTCCGTTCGTGAGTTCGTCGAAGAGGCGTTCGCCTACGTAAACCTGGACTGGAAGGACTATGTTGAGCTCGACCATCGCTACGTGCGTCCGTCGGAGGTCGATCATCTGCTGGCCAACACATCGAAAGCACGGAAGATGCTCGGATGGGAACCTAAGATCACCTTCAAGGAGTTGGTAAGCATCATGGTTGATGCTGACCTTGAAGCCATAGGGCAGCCTTCGGTCGGTCAAGGTCTCCGAGTTCTTCAGGGAAGATTCGGTAGCTGGCACCAGTGGCCCGAAGGCGTCTCCAGAGCTCTGGCAGCTACAGCGGGTAACGCGCTCGGTGATTAGGACCTGCGATACGGTCATGAACAAGAACTCTCTGATCTACGTGCCAGGGCACACCGGACTCGTCGGCTCCGCTCTGGTTCGTACACTCCGCTCTCAGGGCTATAACAACCTGCTGGTTCGGACCAGCAGAGAACTGGATCTGCGCGAGCAGGCAGCCGTTCGGCGTTTTTTCGCCGAGCACCGGCCGGAATACGTTTTCCTGGCAGCGGCAAAGGTGGGAGGTATTCTGGCCAACCGTGATTACCCTGCTGACTTCATCGCCCAGAATCTTGCCATCCAGATGAATACAATAGAGGCGGCATACGCAACCGGAGTCAAGCGGCTGCTGTTCCTTGGTTCCAGTTGCATCTATCCACGATGCGCGCCCCAGCCGTTGAAAGAGGAATACCTTCTCACTGGCCCCCTGGAGTTCACCAACCGTCCTTACGCGGTTGCCAAGATTGCCGGCATTGAAACTTGCTGGGCTTTCAATCGGCAGTATGGAACCAGCTATCTCGCAGTGATGCCTGCCAATCTCTATGGCCCAGGTGACAACTATGATCTCGCAACGTCGCATGTGCTGCCCGCATTAATCCGGAAGGTTGCGGAAGCCATGACCCAAGGCGAGAAAGAAGTTGTTGTATGGGGTACTGGCAGTGCTCGCCGGGAATTCCTTTACAGTGATGATATGGCGGACGCTTGTGTCTTCCTGCTGAACCTCGAAGAGGCTGCCTTCGCTTCGTTAGCGCACCGGCACGACCACCCACCATTGGTCAACATCGGCACAGGTGAGGATCTCACCATTCGAGGCTTGGCCGAATTGATCTGCGACATACTCGGCTTCAGCGGCAACCTGGTGTTTGATAGTTCGAAGCCCGAGGGTACAGAACGCAAGCTCTTGGACGTCAGCCTACTGCGTGATCTTGGCTGGAAGCCGCGCGTCAACATGCGCCAGGGCATTGCTGCCGCGTACGCCGACTTCCGGCGCAGGTTCAGATTCGTAAGTTGACCGGACAGCAGACGAGAGCGGCCGGGGCGAGCTGGTGCTGAGGGCGCTGCGACGCCGTTTGAGCCCCAGCCATCCCGGTTCCAGTAGAAAATCTTCAGAGGCCAGCATTCTGCCCAGATCTTGCGTCGCCACGCCGCCCGCCAACTCGAACGCAAACTCGCCAAGACGGGAGAAGACTCGCACCTGCAGCGGATACGCCCTGACCCTGGGTTGCGTTTCCTTGCGAAGGCGAGGTTCAAGTTCCCGCCTTCGTAGCTATGGCGTCCAGTTGCCCCGCAGTTGCCAGCCTGAGCTCAGCCCCGCCTTATTGCGCGCCTGCAAGTAGATGTTTTTCGTGCC
>JBHGBA010000043.1:0-31214 GCA_041946775.1 Terriglobales bacterium | reverse complement strand
TCGACCTGAGCCGGATTCCTCAATGTTGGTTGTGGCGGTGGGCTTGCGCGGGCGCACATGTTGTACTGCTGCTCCAGTTGGAACCGCTAGGCCAAGTCGAGACATAGCCGGTGCAGCCATTCTCCACGTAGATGACGTCCTGCTGCTCGCCTCCGGGGGTGAGGGACAGCAAGCCAGGCGGCGCTAATGGCGCAGCAGCGGCCGCAGCCGTAGGTGGCGTGGCCGAAGGTCTTGTCGATGGTCAACTTGCCTTCAAACAGCTCGCCCTGGCCGGGGTTTTCCAGTTGCGCCAGCTCGTAGCTGCCGCTGGTGGTGTTGGGCGGGATGAGGTTTCCGTCTTTATCGGGAAGCTGCTGGCGGATGATCTTGCCGACGTCAATCCAGACCTGCTCGGCTCAACTGAAGAGTTTGCGAGGATCACATAAGAATCCGCGGTGTCATTGGGCAGCCACCAAATGCCCTCCCAGCCGCCCTCCTGGTAGGCGGCGTTGATGCGTTCGGAGTCGAAATGGAAGGTGATGGGAAGACCTTCACGATGGACCATCACGGCAGCGTAGAGCGCCAGTTCCGAGTGCGCGGTGTACTTGAGTACGAGCGCCCCATAGGCATTCGGGCCGGTGACGCCGGTCGCGCCTGCGCTCAGGGCGGCGGCGAGGTCCACCGTGCGAACCTGGTTGGGCGGGATGCTGACAGCAGGGAGCGGGATTTCAAGGCCTTCGGAAGTGTACAGAACGGGCTGGACCGTCAGGTCGTCTTTGACGAGGTTATTTCGGAGTTCGAGTTCGCTTTGCCAGCCAGGCTCGACCGTCCAGTAAGTGGCAAAGCCTTGCTTCGCAGCTTTGGGGCGATGGCCCGTTGCCAGGTTTGTCAGCGAATACGTTGCTGAAGGGGAGAGCTACAACGGCGAACACCAGGAGAGAGCGGCAATCCATTATCACGGCAGCACCCTTAAGCGAAATGGAGGCCCAAGACGGCGAGGTGAGGTGCTGGACTGAGCAAGAAGGTTGTTGCCGGTGCGCATCTATGAGGAGATCGGCGGTGCCACAACCCACCCAAGGCGGTTTGTTGTTGCTTAGGAACACAGAAGAAGCAACCAGCGGCCACTTCTTGCGCGCGGATTTGGGGGGGCGTGCTCTGTACGAGGAACACAAAAGGTGCGAAGGCCGGGAGGAGAGGCGGGGCCCGCCGCCCGGACGGCGGCGCTACAGTTGCCGGCGGTGGCAATCGCGTCGCAGCGGAGGCGCTGATAACATCGGGGAGTTTGGTTCAAGGAGGCGCAAATGGCGGAGTACTCGTTTGGCAGAGGCAGAGTGATAGACACGGGTGGTGGCGGGGCGTTGAAGCTGGTGGCCGGCGCGGCGGGCGCCATCGTCTTGCTTGTTGCGCTGTGGGCGTCAGTGGCCTACGTGCCGGCGGGACACGTGGGCGTGCTCACCTTGTTTGGCCGCGTGACCGGCGAAGTGTTGCCGGAAGGCACGCACTTGGTGAATCCATTCAAAGTGAACAACAAGATGTCGGTGCGCACGGAAACCGTCAAGGAAACGGCCAGCGTACCGTCCAATGAAGGCCTGATCATCAGCATGGACACTTCGCTGCTTTACCATCTTAACCCCGAGAAGGCGGCTGACGTTTTTCAGAAGCTCGGACCTCGGTATGCGGATGTGGTGGTGGAGCCGAACCTGCGCTCGGCGGTGCGCGAAGTGACCGCGTCGCATTCGGCGAATGCGCTGTACTCGGGCGAACGCGAGAAAGTTGCGAAGGAGATTTTTACCCAGCTGGAGCGCGAACTGGCCAAGCGCGGCATCGTGGTGGAGAACGTTTTGCTGCGCGACATTCAACTGCCGCACGCGCTGAAGGCGTCGATCGAAGCCAAGCAACAGGCCGAGCAGGAATCGCTGGCCATGAGCTTCCGCCTGCAAAAAGAAAAACAGGAGGCCGAGCGCAAGCGCATCGAGGCGGCCGGCATTCGCGACTTCCAGCAGATCGTGGCCCAGGGCATCTCCACACAGTTGCTGGAGTGGAAAGGCATCGAGGCCACGGAAACACTGGCCAAGAGTCCCAACACGAAAGTGGTGGTGATTGGGAACCCGAAGAACGGGTTGCCGCTGATTCTCGGACAGTAGTGGTGAGTGGCTAGTAACTGCACCCACCTTAGCGTCGCGCTGCGCGCTCGGCGAAGGTGGGGCACCCAGGATAGTAGTGGTTCGTGGCCAGTGATGCCGAATTCCCTGCTCGAGGTCAGCAATTTGAGCGTGCGGTTTGGCGCGACGCCAGCCGTGCGGGGGGTGACATTCGCGATCAACGAACGGCAGACGCTCGGGCTGGTAGGGGAATCGGGGTCGGGGAAGTCGGTGACGGCGCTGGCCATCATGCGTCTGCTGCCGCCGCAGGCGCAGGTGAGCGGCGAGATCGTTTTCGACAGCACGGACCTGTTGCGCGTCCCCGACGCGATGATGCGCCATGTGCGCGGCTCGCGCATCGCCATGATCTTCCAGGAGCCGATGACCGCGCTCAACCCGGTGATGCGCGTGGGCGACCAGGTGGCGGAGGCGGTGCTGGCTCATGCGAATAGACCCACACCTAGCCAGGGCGGGCAGATGTGGGGCACCAGCACCCAGGACACACGGCAATTCACACCCACCCTGGCGCCGAACCCCGCGGCGCGAGGGTGGGGCGCCAGTTCGAACAGCCATTCACGAGTTGACCGACGCGAGGCTTGGGCGCGCGCAGTCGCCGCGTTGGGTGATGTGGGCATCCGCGAACCTGAGCGGCGGGCACGCGATTATCCGCATCAGCTTTCCGGCGGTATGCGGCAACGCGTCATGATTGCCATGGCGGTGGCGAACCGGCCGCAACTGCTAATCGCCGACGAGCCGACGACCGCGCTCGACGTCACCATCCAGGCGCAGATCCTGGAGCTGCTGGTTTCCTTGCGCGAGCGATTTGGGCTGGCGATGCTGTTCATCTCGCATGACCTGGCGGTGGTCTCGAAGGTGGCCGACCGGATTGCCGTGATGTACGGCGGCCACGTGGTGGAGATGGCCCCGGCCGATACGATTTTCCGCGCCGCCATGCATCCTTACACGCGCGGGCTTCTGGCTGCGGTGCCATCGCTGGCAACCGATCGCGGACGGCCGTTGCGCACGATCGAGGGCACGGTACCGGCTACGTTGCCGCCGGGCTGTCCGTTCGAACCACGATGCGAGGTGCGCGAGGCGGAGTGCGCGCGTGCGTTGCCAGCGCTGCTGGAGATGACATTGGGGCACTGGGTGAGGTGTCCGGTGACGACCGCGCGAAAAGCCGGCAAGTAAACCGCAAGGTCCCTCGACTCGCGCCAAACCCAGGCGCTCCCTCGGGATGAAAAGCCTTGATAAGCCGCGGCGTATAATCGGCGGTTGGTCTCGCAGCCGTGCGCGTACTCCTGATCAGCGACGTCCACGCCAACCTGGAAGCGCTAGAGGCCTGTCTTGCCGCGGCCCCGTCCTTCGACGTCGCAATCAATCTGGGTGACATTGTCGGCTATGGCGCCAGTCCCAACGAAGTGATCGAACTGGCACGCCGGGAATGCAGGCTGCATGTGCGCGGCAACCATGACAAAGTCTGCGCCGGGCTGACGAGCGCAGAGGGCTTCAACCCGGTAGCGGCGATGGCGGCGCATTGGACTCGCCAGGCGCTCACGGCGGAGAACCTTGAGTGGCTGCGCGGCCTGCCCGCCGGCCCACTAACGCTGGAGAGGATAGAAGACGTGCAGTTCGTGCACGGTTCGCCGCTCGACGAAGACGACTATATGATCGGCGTGACCGACTCGGTTGAACCGCTGCTGCGGACGGCCGCGCGGATCACCTTCTTTGGCCACAGCCATCTCCAAGGAGGGTTCTCGCTGTACAACGACTACGGCAGCGAGATCCATACGTACATCGAGCTGGGCGGCGGGTTCGATACAAGCGCTCTGGCGCTGCATCCCCGGGCACGCTACATGATCAATCCCGGATCGGTAGGACAGCCGCGCGACGGCGACTGGCGCGCCGGCTTCGCCGTGTTCGAGAGTGATCCGCTGACAGTGACGTTCTTCCGCGTGCCCTACGATGTGAAACGAGCGCAGCAGCGCATCCTCGAAGCGCAACTGCCGGAACGGTTGGCGAGCCGGCTAACCATTGGGCGGTGAAAAAACCAGAACCTAACCACGGATTTACACGGATCAAAGACTTAAGAATGGAAATAGGTTGGGGAAACGCCTGCCCTTGTTGTTTGATCGGCATTAGTGGCAGTGACGTTTTTTTCTACTGTTCTGATCGGTGTTAATCCGTGTAAATCCGTGGTCAGGGTTTACTTCTTTTCGATCACCCCCTTGATCCGCTCCAAGGCCCAGTCTATCTCCTCGCGCGTGATCACCAGCGGCGGGGCGATACGGATGACGCGGTCGTGCGTCTCTTTGCAAAGCACTCCCTCCTTCATCAGCGCTTCGCAATAGGGACGCGCCTTGGTGTGCAGCTCGATACCGATCCAGAGGCCGAGGCCGCGGACTTCTTTCAAATCGGGGCTGCGCAGCGTTTTCAGTTTGTCGAGGAAGTAGGCGCCAAGTTCGGCGGAGCGCTCGACGAGTCTTTCTTCAACCAGCACGCGGAGCGCAGTGCGCGCCACGGCGCAGCCGAGCGGGTTGCCGCCGAAGGTGCTGCCGTGATCGCCGGGATGGAAGACGCCGAGAACTTCCTTCGACGCCAACACCGCCGAGACGGGATAGAAACCGCCGGCCAGCGCCTTGCCCACGATGAGCACGTCGGGGCGAATGCCGTCGTGCTCGCAGGCGAACAGTTTGCCGGTACGGCCCAGGCCCGACTGGATTTCGTCCGTCATGAGTAGCACGTTGTGCTCGCGGCAGATGGCGGCGGCTTCCTTCAGGAATCCCTTGGGCGGGATGATGATGCCCGCTTCGCCCTGGATCGGCTCGACCAGGAAGGCACAAGTGTTCGGCGTGATGGCCGCGCGCAGTGCTTTCGCGTCACCGAACGGAATCACCTTGAAGCCCGGCGTGAACGGTCCGAAGCCGTCGCGGTATTGCTCGTCCGTCGAGAAGCTGACAACCGTGATCGTGCGGCCGTGGAAATTGTTGGCACAGACGATGATCTCGGCCTTGCCGTCCGGGACGCCCTTGACCTTGTAACCCCACTTGCGCGCGGTCTTGACGGCGGTTTCGACCGCTTCGGCGCCGGAGTTCATGGGCAGCGCCATGTCGAAGCCGGTAAGGTCGTGCAGTTCCTTGTAGAGCAGCGGCAACTGGTCGTTGCGGAAAGCGCGCGAGGTGAGCGTGACCTTTTCCGCCTGCTGCTTGAGGGTGGCAAGAATTCTGGGGTGGCAGTGGCCCTGGTTGACGGCCGAATACGACGCCAGACAGTCGAGATAGCGGTTGCCCTCGACGTCGTAAACCCACACGCCTTGGGCGCGTTCAATGACGACGTCGAGCGGATGGTAGTTGTGAGCACCGTACTGGTTCTCAAGTTCAACGTAGTGCTGGGTGCGATTCACTGCTTCGGTTAGCGGCATAATTCCTCGATTCGATTGTAAGCAAACCAACAGCGCGGATCACGCGGATGCGGCGGATTGCACAGATCAAACACAAGGTCCCCGAGCCCGCGGCAAAAAGCTCCAACGCGGAGGACGCAAAGGAACGCAAAGGTATTCATCATTCTTTGTCCAACAGCATGGTCAGCAGCGCCATGCGGACAAACAGGCCGTTGCGGGCCTGGCGAAAGTACATGGCGCGCGGATCGTCGTCTACGGTCTTGTCGAGCTCGGCGGTGCGCGGCAGCGGATGCAGCACCATGGCGTCGCGCTTCATCCGCTGGAGCACGGCAGAGTTGATGGCGAATTTCTCGCCTGCGGCGTTGTCGCGGATGCGCGTCTGGTAAACCACGTCAACCTGGCTGACCACTTTGTTGATGTCGCCCTCGAGTTCGTAGCTGACGTTGTGGCGGTCGAGGTATTGCAGGATGTCTTGTTTCATCTGCAACTCGGGCGG
This sequence comes from Terriglobales bacterium, assembly GCA_041946775.1. Classification (GTDB taxonomy): domain Bacteria; phylum Acidobacteriota; class Terriglobia; order Terriglobales; family Acidobacteriaceae; genus JBHGBA01. The sequence goes on along the minus strand of JBHGBA010000043.1, from coordinate 25,198 downwards.
GGCGACGAAGAAAATCTTGACCCGTTCGAACTTGGCCAGCAGGTAGGTGAGCGAGCGCGCGGTGCGGCCGCGGTCGAGTTCGCCGATAAATGCCACGCTTAGGCCGGCCAGCGGACGTTCGCGATAGATGGTGTAAAGATCGAGCAGGGCCTGGGTGGGATGCTGGCCGCCCTGGCCGTCGCCCGCGTTGATCACGGGCACGGGGGAAACCTGCGCCGCGCGCTTCGCGCCTCCGGTTTCGTTGTGGCGGACAACGATCACGTCGGAGTAGCCGCCGATGATGCGGATTGTGTCCTCGACCTGTTCGCCGTCCATCTCAGAAGAAAAGGCGCGGGCGTGTTCGGTGGAGAGCACCCGTCCGCCAAGACGGTGCATGGCAGCCTCGAACGAAAAACGCGTGCGCATCGAGGGCGCGTAGAACAGCGTCGCCATGATGCGGTTCTGGTAGTCGAGCGTGCCGCCCCGCGCCACCACGCGTTCCATCTGGCGCGTGCGGTCGAACAACTCCATCAGCAGCGGCACGGTGAATTGTTGCGATTCGACGACGTGTTGGAGTCTCATCGGGCGAAGCTCTGTCGCTGCCTGCATTGTTGCGTTCCGATCATCGTTTTCAGTTCGCAGTTTGCAGTTTGCAGCTAAACCATGTTTGCGCGGAAAAGCTGCAAACTGCAAACCGTAAACTGCGAACTTTTTTACACTACGAGCGCCAGGCGTTCCGACTGCATGGCGCGGTCGGCGGCGGGCACGATGTGGGTGCCGGCCATGCCGGATACCGCAGCGCACAAGTGCTCGTAGGAGGTGATGATCACTTCCTTGCCGCCGTCGCGCAGGAACCGCAGCGCCGATTCAATCTTCGGTCCCATATTGCCGGGGGGAAACTGCTGCGCGCGGTAGTACGCCTCGATCTCGTCGGCGGTGACCCGCGTCAGCGGACGCTGCGTCGGCTTCTTGTAGTCGAGGTACACAAACTCGGCGTCGGTGGAGATGATGAACAAGTCCACGCCGAGGCGGGCGGCGAGCAAGGCGGACGCGCGGTCTTTATCAATGACCGCGTCCACGCCCTTGTAGCCGCCGTTGGCCCGCACCACGGGAATACCGCCGCCACCACAGGCCACTACCAGCGCGCCTTCCTCGACCAGCGCGCGAATCAGGCCGAGTTCCACGATGTCCAGCGGCTCCGGTGAAGGCACAACGCGGCGATAACCGCGGGCGGCGTCCTCCACGATGTGCCAGCCGTACAGACGGCGCTTCTCCTCGGCTTCGGCGCGCGAGTAGAACGGCCCGATCGGCTTGGTGGGATTCTTCATTGCCGGATCGTCGGCGGAGACCACCGTCTGCGTCACCACGCTGAGCACTGGAACGTTGAAGCCGGCGTCGGCGAGCTCGTTGCGCAATGCCTGCGACAGGATGTAGCCGATCTCGCCCTGCGAGGCGGCGCCGCAAACGTCCAGCGTCTGGCCGGGCACCTGGTCGGAGGCGCGCTCAGAGCGTAGCAGTTGCGCGCCCACCTGCGGGCCGTTGCCGTGAGTGATCACCAGGCGATGGCCGTCGCGGATCAGGCCGACAATGGCGGCGGCAGTGCGTCGCGCATTGGCGAACTGCTCGAGCACGGTCCCCTTTTCGCCTGCGCGAATGAGTGAATTTCCACCAACGGCAATCAACGCGGTCTTGGCCATATAGGTTTCCTCTGTGTTCCTCCGCGTCCCCTGCGGTGAACGGGTTCTTCCACCACAGGGGACCCAGAGGACACAGCAATCACTTCATCAGCTCCAGCATGATCGCCTTCTGCGCGTGCAGGCGGTTTTCGGCTTCCTGAAAGACGACCGAGTTGGGCGAATCAATCACGTCGTCGGTCACTTCGTCGCCGCGGTGCGCCGGCAGGCAATGCATGAAGAGCGCGTCGGGCCTGGCGTGGCGGAAAAGCTGCATGTTCACCTGGAACGGCGCGAACACCTTGCGCCGCTGCTCCGCTTCGGCTTCCTGTCCCATGCTGGCCCAGACGTCGGTGTAGATCACGTCGGCGCCGCGCGCCGCCTCAACGGGATCGTTGGTGATGGTGCAGGCGCCGCCGGTCTTTTGCCCGCGCTCCGTGGCCCACTGGATGGCCGCGGCATCCGGTTCATAGCCCGGCGGAGTCGCCACCCAGACATGCGCGCCCAACTGTGCGCCGGCGAACATCAGCGAGTGGGCGACGTTGTTGCCGTCGCCAATGAATGCGACCTTCAAGCCGGCCACTTTGCCCTTAAGCTCGCGAATGGCCAGGTAGTCGGCCATCGCCTGGCAGGGATGGCTGTAGTCGGTCAGGCCATTGATGACCGGGATCGAAGCGTATTCCGCCATGCGCTCCACGATCTCGTGCGCAAAAGTGCGGATCATGATGCCCTGCAGCATCCGCTCCAGGTTCTTGGCCACGTCATAAACCGACTCGCGTTTGCCGAGGTTGATCTCCGCAGGCGAGAGATAGAGCGAAAAGCCGCCAAGCTGCTGGATGCCGACGTCGAACGTGACCCGCGTGCGCAGCGATGGCTTCTCGAAAATCATCGCCAGGGTCTTGCCCTTCAACGCGCTGCTGTACGCCTCGGGGTTGGCCTTGATGGCGGCAGCGAGGTCGAGCAAGTGCGCGATCTGCTCCGGCGAGAAATCGCGGATGGACAAAAAATCGGAGCCGGGCTGGAGCCCGGGCGTCGAAAATCCAGTGGCGCTGGAGGTCATCGGCCCACCTCCACGGGCTCCGGCGTGCGCTTGTGCGCGGCGGTGAATTCGGCCAGCACGTCGTGGAAATCCGGCCGGGTGAGCGCCTCGACTTCGTAGCTGACGCGCAGCGCGGGCTTGCGCAGGTTGACCACGCGCGCCAGATCAATGGGCGTGGCGACCAGCACCAGGTCGCAGGGCACGCGGTTGATCGTTTCTTCCAGTTCGTGGCGCTGGGTCTCGCTGTAGCCCATGGCCGGGAGCAAGTGCACCATGTGCGAATACTTCTCGTAGGTGGCGCGGATCGAGCCAACAGCGAAGGGCCGCGGGTCAACCAGTTCTGCGGCGCCAAGCTGACGTGCACAGACCACGCCGGCGCCGTACGGCATCTCGCCGTGGGTGAGCGTGGGACCATCTTCGACCACCAGCACGCGCTTCCCTTTCACCAATTCCGGTTCCGGCACCGAGACGCGGCAGGCGGCCTCGATAACGCGCGCCTTCGGGTTGTACTTGCGCACGTTGGCGCGCACGATGTCGAGGTTCTCCTTCTTGGCCGTGTCCACCTTGTTGATGACGATCACGTCGGCGCGCAGCAGGTTCACCATGCCCGGGTAGTAGGTGAGTTCATGGCCGGGGCGGTGCGGGTCAACGACCACAATCTCCAGGTCCGACTTGTAGAACGGCGTGTCATTGTTGCCGCCGTCCCAGAGCAGCAGGTCGCATTCGCGGCCGGCCTGACGCAGGATAGCCTCGTAATCCACGCCTGCGTAAATCACGCCGCCCTTGGCGATGTGCGGCTCGTACTCTTCACGCTCCTCGATGGTGCACTGGTGCTTCTCCAGGTCGGCGAGGGTGGCGAAGCGCTGCACGGCCTGGCGGGCAATGTCGCCGTAGGGCATGGGATGGCGCACGGCGACAGGCTTCCAGCCGAGCTGCCGCAGTTCGCGAGCGACGGCGCGCGAGACCGGGCTCTTGCCGCAGCCGGTGCGCACGGCGCAGACCGAAACGACCGGGACATCAGCGCGGAGCATGGTGTGCTCGGCCCCGAGTAGCCAGAAATCGGCGCCCGCAGCCATGACGCGCGAGGCGATCGTCATCAGCGTCTGGTGGTTCACGTCGCTGTAGGAGAAGACGCAGACGTCCACGTTCTTCTCCCTGATCAGCTTCTCCAGTTCTTTCTCCTCGACGATGGGAATACCGCGCGGATAAAGGTCCTCGCCCGCGAGCACGGCCGGATACACGCGCCCGGCAATGTCAGGGATCTGGTTGGCGGTGAAGGCGACCACCTGGAACTCAGGATGGTGGCGAAAGACGACGTTGAAGTTGTGAAAGTCCCTGCCGGCAGCGCCGATAATTACTACCCGTCTCATGGCTGGCTCCCCCCGGGAACTCCCGAACGCGGAGTGGACACTTGTGGGAGCTCCCCGGGCAAACGCACTATACTGCGCTCAGAAGCGCAGGGAAGCGGTGAGGGATGTCACACGTCCTGGTGAGGGTGTTTGGTAACCGATGAGTTAATGATAATAATACTAAATTATCTATTTTCAATCTCTTACACTAACGTCGGCGAGTCGTATCCCCAATGCATATTGTTTATCGTCAACGAATCTATATGCATAAGTATGCGCCATCGCCGCCCTTTGGACGGAAAGACACCCCGGCGCGGACCGGGGCGTATTGCGGACTGAAAACCGTTCAGTTGATGGGCGCGAAGCCGTCGGGCTGGCTGACGGCGCCCAGGCGCTTGTTCTTGTCAATGTAGTCGGCGCCGGCGGCAATGGCCTTGCGGTTCATCTCCAGCAGCGCGGGGTTCTTGACGGTGTCTTCCAAGACGCCAACGGCGGTGGTGTCCGGCAGGCAGCCGGTCTGCTGGAGCAGCGCGCCGAGCATGACAATGTTGGCCACCTTGGCCGAGCCGAGCAGGTCCGCGATCTCGTTGGCTGGCACGCAGATCAGCTTCGCTTGAGGCGCAGAGAAGTTCTGTGGCGCGTCGCTGCGGTTGTAGAGGATGACGCCACCGGGCTTCACCTGGGGAGCGAACTTGCGCAGCGAGATTTCGTTCATGGCGATGAGCACGTCGGGCACGGAAACCAGCGGCGAGCCCACGCGGCTGTGCGACAGGCACACGTGGCAATGGGCGCTGCCGCCGCGCATCTCGGGGCCGTAGGACGGCAGCCAGCTAACCTCCATGCCTTCGCGCATGCCCATCTCGGTGATGAACTGGCCGAGCAGCAGCACGCCCTGGCCGCCGAAGCCGGCGATCTTGATGTTGGTCGGCTTGGTCTGGTGCTTGGCGGCGGCGCGGTCAACAGCAGTAAGCGTGTCAGGCTTGTCCTGCCCGATTTCCAGAACTTCGGCGACGGTGCGCTGCGGCGGCTGCGGGGTCTCCGGGATTGCGGGCTTGCGGTCGCGGAAGACGCCGAGCGGAAACGCCGGGATCATCTTTTCTGCCACCCATTTACGCGCCTTCACCGGCTCTTTCTTCCAAATCGTCGGACACGGCGAGAGGATTTCGACCAGGGTAAAACCAGCGCGCTGCTTCTGATATTCGAGCGCCTTGCGGATGGCCTTGCGCGCCTTCATGATGTTCTTGTTATCGGAAAGCGCCACGCGCTCCAGGTACACAGGCATTTCGAGCTGGGCGAGCAGCTCGCAGATGTGCAGCGGGAAGCCTTCATTGCTGGCGCGGCGGCCCCAGGGGGTCGTGGTGCTGGTCTGGCCGACCAGCGTGGTGGGCGCCAGTTGCCCGCCGGTCATGCCGTAGATCGCGTTGTTGACGAAGAAGACGGCAATCTTCTCGCCGCGATTGGCAGCGTGCACGATCTCGGCCGTACCGATAGCAGCCAGGTCGCCGTCACCCTGGTAGGCGATGACGATCTTGTCGGGGCAGGCACGGCTAAGGCCGGTGGCGACGGCGGGAGCGCGGCCGTGCGCGGCCTGCACGTTGCCCGTATCGAAATAGTAGTAGGCGAACACCGAGCAGCCGACCGGGCTGACGAAGATGGTCTGGTTTTGGAGGCCGAGTTCGTCAATGGCTTCGGCAACCAGTTTGTGGGTGACACCGTGGCCGCAGCCGGGGCAGTAGTGCGTCTGGTGCTTCAGGTCGGACTTGCGCTCAAACTCGTCGTAGAAGACCGATGCTTTTTCGTGGATAGCCTCGTACTCGATCACGTTTCGTCTCCCCTGCCCTAGACCGTGGCCGCCGCGGCGCGGATTGTCAGTTGCTCGTTGATCTCTTCCACCGTGGGCACATTGCCGCCGCAGCGGCCGTAGAAATCCACCGGCACCGTGCCGTTGACGGCCAACCGGACGTCTTCGACCATCTGGCCGGTACTGAGTTCGACCACCAGCACGCGCTTGCAGCGCGCGGCGACATCGGCCAGCGCCTTCGAAGGATACGGCCACAGGCTGATGGGCCGGAACAAGCCGGCCTTGAGCCCGTGGGCGCGCGCCAGGTCAACCGCCGAGCGCAACACGCGGGACACTATGCCGTAGCCGACCAGCAATACCTCGGCATCGTCGGCGCGGTACACCTCATGGCGCTGCTCGGTCTCGGCACATTGCCGGTACTTGGCGTCCAGCTTGCGGTTGTGGGCCTCCAGGCCGTCGGGTTCGAGCCAGATGGAGCTGATCAGGTTGGGGCGCGTCTCCTTCGTGCCCTTCACCGCCCAGGGCTTTTCCGGCGGATGGACTTCGCGGCCGACGACCTCCAGCGGTTCCATCATCTGGCCGACAAAACCGTCGGCGAGCACAATCGCCGGATTGCGGTACTTGTCCGCCAACTCGAAGGCCAGAATCGTGAGGTCGCACATCTCCTGCACGGAGGCGGGCGCCAGCACGATGTTGCGGTAGTTGCCGTGACCGCCGCCTTTCACGATCTGGAAGTAATCCGATTGCTCGGGGGCGATGTTGCCCAGGCCCGGGCCGCCACGCATCACGTCGGCGATGACGCAGGGTAATTCAGCGCCGGCCAGGTACGACAGGCCTTCCTGCATCAAGCTGATGCCGGGGCCGGAGGAAGCGGTCATGGCACGCGCCCCTGCCGACGCTGCGCCATACACCATGTTGATGGAGGCGACTTCGCTTTCCGCCTGCACGAAGGTGCCGCCCACCTGCGGCAGGTAGAGCGCGGCGTACTCGGCGATTTCGCTGGCCGGGGTGATCGGGTAGCCGAAGAAGTAGCGGCAACCGGCGAGCACCGCACCTTTGACGATGGCCACATTGCCCTTACACAGTTGCCGCACCGGGCACCTCCTGGGCCGTGGCCACGACCTTGGGAACAACTGCGCGATAGACGGTGATCGCGCCCGGCTCCGGGCAGCAATAGAAGCAGATGCCGCAACCGGTGCAGCCTTCACCCTTGTAGCGTGCCGGATGCACGCCATATTGGTTGAGCCCGGGTTCCAATTCCAGGCACTTGGGCGGGCACGATTCCACGCAGAGCCCACATCCCTTGCACTCGTCGGTATTGATCTTGACCATACCCCGTGGTTGAGCCGCCATTCTCACCTCGTGCTTGTGAGCGATCCCGACGGCTCGCGTTGCAGCCAGCGGGTGCGCTCGCAGAATTCATACAGTTCGTTGCGAAACTTCGGATGCGCAATCTGGATCAGGGCCTCCGCCCGCTGGCGAATGGAGCGGCCATGCAGGTAGGCGACGCCGTATTCCGTCACCACGTAGCGGATGAGCCCACGCGAGGTCACCACCCCCGCGCCGGGACTGAGCATGGGAACTATGCGGGACATGGTGTCATTTTTGGCCGTCGAGGGCAAGGCAATGATGGGCTTGCCGCCCCGCGACCGCGAGGCGCCGCGCAGAAAGTCCACCTGCCCGCCGATCCCGCTGTAGAAATACTGGCCAATCGAATCGGAGCAGACCTGACCCGTCAGGTCAATCTGGAGCGCCGAATTGATGGCCACCATATTGTCGTTCCGCGCCACGTTCATCGGGTCGTTGGTAAAGCTGTTGGGACGGAACTCGAAGATCGGGTTGTTGTCCACGTAGTCGAACAACTCGCGCGTGCCCAGGACGAAACCCAACACCACCTTTCGCGGCAGCAAAGTCTTGCGCCGGCCATTGACCACGCCCGCCTCGATCAGAGGTATGACGTTGTCGGTTATGAGTTCGGTATGAATGCCCAGGTCCTTGCGGTCCACCAGGTAGGGCAACACGGCGGCGGGCACGCCGCCGATGCCGGTCTGGATGGTGGATCCGTCTTCGATCAGAGTGGCGACATTCTTGGCAATGGCGCGGTGCAGGTCGTTGACTTCCTGCCGGGGTAACTCGCACAGCCGGCGCGAGGTCTCCACGACAGCGTCAATGTCATTTACATGAATGAAACTGTCGCCATAAGTGCGGGGCATCTGGGTGTTGACCTGGGCCACCACGAAGCGCGCTACTTTCGCGGCAGTCAGGGTGGTGTCCACACCGACGCCAAAGCTGCAAAAGCCGTGCTCATCTGGCGGCGACACCTGGATGAGGGCCACATCAATCGGCATCTGCCCGCTGGTAAAGAGGCCTTCGATTTCGCTCAGAAATATGGGGGTGTAATCGGCGCGGCCTTCGTTGACGGCCTCGCGCACGTTGGCGCCAATGAACAACGCATTGTGCCGGAAATGGCCGGCCATTTCCGGCTTGGTGTAGGGCGCCTGGCCCATGGTCATCAGGTGGATGATCTCCACGTCGCGCACGTAAGGGGCGCGATCCATGAGCGCTTCGACCAGTTCTTCCGGCTCGGCGCAGCCGGGGTGGATATACACGCGCATGCCGGACTCGACGCACCGCAGCGCGTCGTGCGCCGTCATGCATTTCCGTCGGTATTCCTCCCGCCACGACATGCTGTTTCTTCTCCGCCCATGCTCAGTTGTGGTGGGCCGCCGCAGCCAGCTCGGGATGAGCAACAAGGGCTTGCTCATGACCCAGGGCTGCGTAGTATGTCGCACGATCGAAGAACTGCTCCAGCAACTGCATAATTTCCAACTCGCCCAGGATCTCCATGGGCTTCAGTTCGGGCACCTGGTCCTGGAGGAACTCGACCAGGTTCTCCTTGGTGAGGGCGATGGCCCAAATCAACTGCGAGATGGGGACGCCCTGGTGGGCGCGGCGCTGCCCGATTTCACAATAGTGGCGCTCGATGTCACGTTCGCTCTTGCCCAGCAGCCATTCGCCGAGATGGTAATAGATGTCCACCACGCGCTGCTTGAACTCCTCGTGGGAAACGTTGGAGAAATCGCGACACTTGTCGCAGTGTTCGATTTTGTTGAGAAGTCCGGTGGCGAGCTGTTCGGAGTGCGTCTCGATGAGCCGCACTAAACGGTATGCGAGCATCATGGCTGCCTCCTTCGCCTGCGCGGACAGGCCCCCGCCTCCGGGGACCTGCCCCGGAAACCGATAACAGGGCCGGACGCTGTGGAATGCACTCTAGGGCCCGGCGTCCGGAGCCAATATGCTTCGGACTATAGAGTGTCATTGAGGTGGTGGTAAAAGGCGGTGACTATTATCACGAATGTAGGTGACCGGCGAACGGATACGGAAAGCGATTCTCGAAACCGCGCGCGAGGACCAGACGGCGCACGCATCGGAATTCAGCGCTGTCCGTCATTTCGAGCTTCATGCGCTCCACAGTTCAGAAAGTCACGGGCCTGTTCTATTTCGGAACAGCATTGCCTCTTATTTCGTTTCCGTAAACACAACAACTTGGCAGACCGACTGAAACGGAATTGAATCGCTGGGTTACAGCATTCTTTCCGAAGCTGTGAACCTCGCTGCGGATGTGTCCTGCGGGCCGGCCAACACCAGGCCGGCCCTCAGGATGACAGGGGCTTAGAAACCCTCAAGCTTCCGCTCAATAATCTATCCGGGTAAATCCGTGTCAATCCGTGGTTAGGTTTTCCGCACAAACGAAAACCCCGGCGGAGCTGGTTGGCTCGCGCCGGGGAGTACGCCGGAGGTGGCTCGGCTCCGGGCCTGTACCTTAGCAGAGGAAGAACTCGTGAGCCATCTCGACGAAGTCCTTCGTGGGGACCTGGGTCGAGAGGTCGTCAACCGCCACGCCGCCATCCTGGGCCAGTGCGCCGGCCAGTTGCGGCATGCGGCGCTGCAAGCGGCCGGCTGCCTCTTCCATCCAGCCGCGGGCCAGTGCGCCACCCAGCAGGTTGCGGAAGTTGGTCTTGGAATCGGGCGCCTGCACGGTCACCAGCCAGCCTTCGCCGTAGGGGTCCTTGCGCGCCAGTTCGGGGTCTTTCGCCAAGGCTTCGTTAATGTCGGTGACGCTGCCCTCGATGGGCGAAACCATGTCCACCTTGACCCCATTGCGCTCGACGCTCATCATCTTCTGTCCCTGGCGGATCCACTGACCGCGCTGCGGCAGGTGGATGTGTTCGATCTTGCCGAGCAGCTTGCCGGCGAAGTCGTCCATGCCCACGCGCACCAGGTTGGGGCTCTCGCTCAGCGCCCAGGTGTGTCCGGGATGATAGCGAACGTTCTCAGGAACCTGGAAGCCCGCCACCAGGCTGGGCTTCAAACGCGGCGCGGCAAGCGCTTCGCTGCGCGCCGGGGCTTCGGCCAGGATCGGCTGTACGCCGTGGCGCTTGCTGTAGAAATGGTCAATGATGAGGAACGCGATGAATGTGAAGAGAACCAGTACGACTGTCATGATGCCACCTCCGTATGAGAGCGTTTTCAGTTCCGGCCTCGCTTAGCCTCTCGCGTGCCACCCTTCCTAAGAGCACGCGGCATGCCGAACTGGAGGGAATCGCCAATGGAGCGGGACATCACCAGCTAAGTGATAGATGACGCGTAGCTTATCTCATGGCGCGAAGTGGAACAACGGATGAGTGTCGAATTTTCCAACAGCGAACTGCTGATGAAATCAACAACAGTTTTGGGGTGACCTTAAGGCACGCGGCCGCGAGCAGCCCGCCAGTGAGCGCAAAATCAGTCACTTAGCTCCGGAGTGGGCGATGGTGAAATTTTCAACGGCACTGCTGAAGACTGCAACACCCAGGAGATTTGGCCGACGTCACCCCGCGAGAAATTCGCAAATATTTTTTGTTAGGGCTCGAAAAGTTCCTCACGTACGTCCACGCGGCGGTACACCATTTCTTTTCCATCGGAGCTCTTGTTGGTCAGCAAGGTGCCATCGGGCGAGCGTTGCCAAATCTCGTCCAGCGAATAGGACTGGTAGCCTTCGTGATCGAGGAACGAGCGGGTACGGACAATCAGACGGTCGTCTTTCCAGCGAGCGCGGGCATACGCCCGCTCAATACGCGTTTTGTAGCGTGGGCGCTCGTCGCCATCGGTGATGAAAGTTTCAACACCCAGGCGCTGCCGGTCACGGTCGTAGTAGTCGAAGCGAATTTCCTCAAACGATTGCCGGACAAGAAGGATGTCAGTCCTGACCCGCGACAGGTCGGCAGTGGTCAGGTCGCGATCAAGTCTCCAGGTGCCGCTGAGGTTAGGAATGGAGGATGGCGCACCCGTCTGTGCACCGGCGATCAGTGCCAACCCTAGCACGTAGCCGAGGATGGCCGACGAAAGCATAACCGGAAGCGGCCCTCCGCTCCAAAGCGTTTGATGCTTCGGCGCATCTGCACGGCAATCCCGGCCTATGCGCCAAAGGCGCCGTCAGGGAACCTCTAAAACGACATCGAAACGCCCTTAACAATGATGGCGATAGGCAGGGCGCCGCCGCTGGTATCCAGTTTGGCAGCCAAGACGACGTAGTCGTTGGGATCGGTATAAGCGGCTGGGACAGACGGGGGAGCAGCTACCATGCTCAACGCCAGCGGGTGGTTCGTCCCGGCGGCCTTCGTGCTGAGTTTCAGCAGCTCTTCGTAGCGCAGGACGCTGTTCGCAACAGGATCATCGCCCACTAAGCTGAGCAGCAGGAAATCGCGGTCGGGCGCCACGCCCATGTGGTTGCCGTCCGCGGGCAGCAACGCATAACGCATGGTGTAGACCCCGGGCTTGATGGGCTGCCCGCGAAAGTCCTTCCCGGCTGCCGGATACTCAATTACGCCGACTAACATCGATGGCGACAGGGCGGGATAGTTTGCTCCCTCGACCGTCTTCTTTCCGCTGACCGGAAGCTGCTGGCGCAGCCAGATTTGGGCGAGCGGTGTGCCATCCGCCTTCAGCACGCGATAGCCCTGCGGATCGAGCGCCTCGCGAATGGCGGCGGGAACCTTGTCCGGCGGAGCGCTGGTACGTTCCAGGCGCGGCTCGGCGGCCACGGCCCCGGTTGCAGCGTGCAGGAGGAGCAGCGGAACGATAAAGCGGCGCAAAGTTTTCACCGCTCTGTAATAGCACAGCAGCAAGCAACAAGCGAGTTGCCAGTTGCCAGTTGTCAGTTGCTGCCCGCTGCTTGCTGCTTTTTTCACGCGCCGGCCGGTACGCCAAAAGCAAAGCTGCCGACAAAGGCGCTGCGCTTGTCGTGCGTCTCCCAAGTCGTACCCAGGTCCGTGCCCCGGTAGCGATCGGTGAGGGCCACGGCGGGCATAGCGTGGGTGGTGCGCGTCAGCGGCGGATAATAGGTGACCTCGTTGCCACAGAAGTGGTCGTGTTCGCTGAGCGCCCGGGTCTGCACGGTAACGAAGCGACCAGCACGCAACAGCCCATTCCCATGGCTGGGTACAGCCAGCTCGATGGTTTGCGATTCTACGCGGACAATGTTAGCCAGCAACTCGCCCCCGACATGACGGGCAAAATCAGCCAGCGCCTCGCGCTGTTGCGGCGTGGCCTGCTCATCCACCATCAGCACCGCCTTCGCCGGGTAGGGCTTGCCGTAGGGATCGCCGAGCGTGGCACGCGCCTTCACGACCGCGACTACACTCAAACCCTCGAGCGCAACGCCGTTCCAGCTTCCCTGGCGCACATGCCAGCCGAGAATCGCCTGATCGCCGGCCAGTCCCGCTTCACCGTTCGCGAAGCAAGGGCCGGTATAGACGTCAGCGTTGCGGGACTCGATGTAATCACCCGAGATCTGTTGCGCGAACGCCGCCCCGGAAAGAAACAACGAGAGAACGAGGATCGGAAAGAACAGTTTGCGCATGGGAAAACCTCTTTCGATCAGATGACGTGGACCGCACGGCGGTTGCGGACACGCGCGGAGGCGTACCGCTGCCGAGAAACTCGCGTCCACCATGACCAAAGGGACAATGACCTTCGTAACTGAGGATCGTGAACTCCAGCGGCCCAGAAATCGTCCAACTAAACGGGTGGCCAAGTGGCAGGCCGCGAGGACAGCATGGGGAATGCAGTGATGCACGGCCGCCGCCGCGGCGCACGATTCGCGCTGGGAATCGCCATTCGCTACCGCAGCGCCGGGTCCGCCAAGTGGCACATCGGAAAGACCGAGAACATCAGTTGCTCGGGAGTCCTGCTCCGCTGCCGCGCGGCGTTGCAACCGGCCACACCGGTCGAAGTACGCTTCGCGCTTCCTCCGCAGCTTTCCGGCGAAAAAGCACTGGACGTGGTCTGCGCGGGTTCGATTGTGCGGACCGTGCAGCCCAAGCTGCCCTTCAGACGCGCGGCGATGGCGGTTGCGTTTGAGACCTGCCGGGTGGCACGACGACAGGAGGAGGCCATGGTGCCTGCTGAAGCGGCGCCGCTTGCTGCCGCCAGGGCCGGTGATGTGCGACACAAACTCAACAACCTGCTGATGGTCATCCTGGGTAATAGCGAGTTGCTTCTTCTGAACACCGAACTGGACCGCAGGTCCCACGATGCGCTGGCGCAAATCCGCGACGCCGCCGAACGCGCCGGCCGACTGGCGCGCGAAATCCGCTGAGGAATTTCGCCGCGCAACACAATGCCGCCGGTTTGCTTCTCGCATGGCTCGCAATGCCATCTTCATGAATTGAACAATTCCAATATATATCGTATTACGATTATATCAGTTATCCGACTACCTCGTGTCTTTGCCTCCCCCTTGTGTGCAAAATAGGTTCTTTCCCCTAAGGCACTCAGGTCATCGACAGCATCAGCGTACGCGATTCACCATATTCTCGGGTCGCAGGATATCGGGCAGAGTGCTGCTATGGGGAGAGCTGGGGAATAGTCCCCAGTCCTGGGAAAAAATTCCTACACGGGATGGCACTTCGTTAGCGGTAAGTGACTGTCAGATCAGAAACTCTGGTTTGGCAATCGCCCTGCTACAAAACTGGGCAAAGTTCTACAAAAGCAGTCACTCGGGATGGTGGGGGAGCCTCCGGTTGTGGCGTAGTTAAGGAGTGCAATGAGGGACCACGCGTCACCTCGTCGGAGACACGTGTTCGTGTCAGCGGCAGTCGTGTGTCTCTGGCTGGTGGGGGTTTGTGGTGTGGCCTGGACCCAGGGTGTGAAACCCCGGGCGGGGCAGCGTCCCCCTGGAACCAGCGGTAGCGCGCCGCGGGCGACGACCGCGATGAAGCCCCCCGTCCCGCCGACGGCCGCGGAAGTGAAATGCGAAACCTGTCACGATCAGATTGGCTCCACTCCGGCCGGCGGCACACGCCATGCGGCGGTGGACATGGGCTGCGACAGTTGCCATGTCGCTCACGACCCCGCTAATTCGATTGACAAGGCGGTCCCCAAACATCTGAAGAAAACCGCGCCGGCGTTGTGCGCCGAGTGTCACGACGTACAGCAGAAGGCGGCCAAGTCCAAGTCGCCGCACACCGCGCTGGACAACTGCCTCGATTGCCACGATCCCCATGCCAGCGCCAATTCGCGCATGTTGAAGCAGGCGCAGCCGGCGCTGTGCGAGACCTGCCACGCGCAGCAGGCGGAATCCCACCAGAAAGACAAGTTCCTTCACCTACCGGCGTTTCAGACCGGATGCAGCACGTGTCATGAGCCGCACGGGTCCGACGAAGTGGCGCACCTGCGCGCGCCCATCAACGAACTGTGCCTGAGCTGCCACGAGAGCCGCGCCCGGGGCGAACCTGGATCGGACGAGAAGACTTTGCTGCTGTTTGGCGGCGCCGTGCGGCTGCCGGGCAATTATCTGTCCGGCGTGACGCGGGTCGCCTTGAACGCCGACTCCAGCAAGGGCCATCCGACGGCCGCTCATCCGGTGCGTACTAGCGGCAAAGTGGCGGCGACGGGCAAGCCCATGGTTTGCACCACCTGCCACGATCCGCACGCGAGCGCGGCCTCGCCGCAACTGTTCGTAACCCACAAGAAGTCGAAGTCGCAGTTATGCATTCGGTGTCATACATGAGAACGAAGCTGAACGATTTTTGCTGGACGAGGGCATCGCGGCAGCTTGTGCTCGTGCTTCTAGCGCTGCTCTTCGCACCGGCCGTGCATGCAGGAGGCCGCAAGCAAGCTCCGGCGAAGGTGGACCCCAGCAGCCTGGTGTGGCCGCAACCGCCGCAGCGGAAGCGGTTGCAGTTCATCACCCAGATCACCGGAGTGGACGATGTAAAGGGCAAGCCGAAGCGCAGTTGGATGGACCGCGCCGTCGGTGCGCCGGCCAAGAAAGCGCGCGCGCAGTTGAAAGCGCCGTATGGCGTGGCAGCAGACTCGGAGGGGCGCATCTACGTGGCCGATCCCGCAAACCGCGCGGTGTTTGTGTTCGACCTGGCCAGCCGCAGCGTGGAATATCGCGGCACGCAACCGCCGGCGCAGATGGCCACGCCGGTGGGAGTGGCAATTGACGCGCGCGACCGCCTCTTCGTCAGCGATTCCTTCTTCCACCAGATTACCTGCTTCGATCCCGACGGGAACGTGCTGGGCGTGTTCGGCAGCGAGGTCCTCAAGCGGCCGGGCGGCATTGCGGTTGATAGTGCGCGGCGGCGTTTGTATGTCGTCGATGCCCAGGCCAACCAGGTCCAGGTGTTCGATTCCGACAGCTTTTTGCCGATTGCGACCATAGGCGAAGCCAGCACGCCGGGCGAAGCTGAAGAGGGCAAATTCGCTTCCCCGACCAACGTGGCGGTGGATTCCCAGGGCCATATCTACGTGACCGACACCTGGAACCATCGCGTGCAGGTCTTTGATTCTGCCGGAAAATTTGTCCGCGCCTTCGGCAAGCAAGGCGTTACGCCCGGCACCTTCCTGCGGCCCAAGGGAATTGCAGTTGATCGCGACGGACACGTGTACGTGGCCGACGCGGAATTCAACAACATGCAGATTTTGACGAAGGAAGGCCAGCCGCTTCTGGCGGTAGGCGCCTATGGCGTCAACCCGGGCCAATTCATTCTTGCCGCCGGTGTATCCATCGACGGCAACAACCGTGTGTATGTGACGGACCAGTGGCGTGGCCGCGTGCAGGTCTTCCAATACTACCCGGAGGACGCTGCCGGCGCGCCGAACTCGGCAACTAGCACAACCCATACGGCGAGGCATTAAGTGCTCTGTCCGTTCCCCCAAGTGTTGTAAGTCTGCCAGTCTCCCCCGACTGGTTATTGATCAGGAGGTAGTGTGAAACGTTCAATCGTTGCTCTCGTGATGTTGGCGGCCCTGGCGTTCGCCTCTGTCTCGTGGGCGCAAAAGTCCAAAGTGATCGGCACGGTGCATGATGTCGGCGGCAATGGCTGCGGTTCCTGTCATGCCCCGCACAACGGGTCGGCAGCAAACGTCAATGGCGGTACCGATCAGAGCACGGGCAGCATTCTGCTCTGGGACCGGGGCTTTTCCGCCACGCAGTTCGGCAATTACTCTTCGCCGACCATGAACAACCCGGCGGAAGACATCAGCGGCACGCCCATCTACAACACCGAACCGCGTATGTCGTCCACGCTGTGCATGAGCTGTCATGACGGCGTTACCACATCGGCGGTGATTGCGGCCTCCGACGCCGGAGCCATCGGTAACCCGACCAACTCCTTTGGGTTGACGAACGACCATCCGGTCAACATGTCGCACGACCCGACCAAAGACACCAGCCTGGCGGCGGTAACGGCGGTCACCAGTGCGGGGCTCAAGCTGTTTGGCGCCGGCAACACGGTGCAGTGCGGTACTTGCCACGACGTACACAACAACACCAATGGCCCCTTCCTGCGGATCGCCAACACGGGATCGGCGATGTGCACCACCTGCCATAACTGATAAGACTGGTTCGGGAGGGAGCCGAAAATCTCCCTCCCCGTTTTAAGTCAGGATTTGTAATGCCGGTGAGATGTATCGCAGTACTGGTGGCGCTGGCGGGTTCGGCGCTGGCGCAGCAGCCGGGAACCGCCTTGCTGAGCGCTTCGCACAATGCCACTCCGACGGTGGTGGCGCGCGTCAATGGCGCTCCTCTCTTTGAGCGAGACTTGCAAGTACAAGTGAAGGCGCTGTTCCCCTACTACAGCGTCCATGGCGGGCAGGTGCCGGTCACGGCCCAGGCGGAAATCCGGCAGAAGGCGCTGGACCGGCTGGTGCTGGAAGAACTGGTTTACCAGGAAGCCAAGCGGCGGGGCGTAAAGGTATCGCCGGCGCAGGTGAACGGGCGCATCGCGGCAGCGCGCAACAAGGCTGCCTCCGCGCAGGATTTCCGCCGCAGCATTATCGCGACCTACGGCTCGGAGCGGGAGTTCCGCCGTTATGCCGAGCGCGCGCTGCTGATCGAAACCTTGTGGGAACGCGAAGTCTCGCGGGCCTCGCAGCCCAGCGCGGCGGACCTGCTCAAGACCTATCGCGAACACCGGCGCGACTACACCTTGCCGGAAGCGGTCAAGCTCCAAACGATTTCCTTTCAAGTGGCGGAGAAGGCGAGTGCCGCGGAGCGCGAGCAGGTTCGCAAACGTGCCGAGGAAGTATTGAGGCTGGTAAAAGCCACAAGCAGCGCCGAGAGCTTCGGCGCGCTGGCCGCGAAACACTCGCAGGATGACTGGCGAGTGATGAACGGCGATCACGGCTGGGTGCACCGCGGCACGGTGGAAGCGAGCCTGGAATCGGCGTTCGCAATGAGACCGGGACAGGTCAGCGACATCGTCACCACCAGTTTCGGTTTTCACATCCTGCGCGTGAACGACTACCGTCCGGCACGGCAACTGTCGTTTGCCGAAGCGCGCGCCACCATCCGCAAGGCACTGCAGAAAGAACGCGAAACGCAGCTACGCCAACGCTTCGAACAGCAGTTGCGCCGGGAAGCAAAGGTTGAAGTGCAATGAAATGGATGCGCCAAATGATCGTGAGCGCATCGCTGCTGACAATGGCCTGCGCTGTGTTCCCCCAGGAGAGTTCCCCGAAGCCGCTGGGCACGGCAGCGACCGTCGGGAACAACGGCAGTCAGGACGAGGACGTCGAAGTCGCAGTGATGTATCCGGTATCGCCCAAGAAGACGAAGCCGGGGCCCAAGCTCGTAGCCAGCGCTGCGCCGCAGACTGGCGATGCAGTCCCGCAGGAGCACAAGCCGGCGGCGGAGACAAGCACATCCAAGACCAGCCGTGAGGTCCCGACTGAAGCCCCGGTTCCGCCCCAAATCTCCGCCGCCGGGAGTGAGAATAAGCGCAAAAAACACCATGCAGACGCGGATGAAGAAAGAGACCCCACGCTGCCACCGCCATTGTCGCTTTCCGGAACGCTGATCGGCGGCTACTACCAGGCGGAAACCCTGAACGGGCACATTTCCAGCCAGGGTTCGGCGGTGGGCAGCCTGAAGCTGGACGCGTCCGGTTACTACCACTCGCCGGCGTTCCTAAAGTTCAGCATCAAGCCGCAGACCAGCCTGGGCCGGCAATCCAGCGAGAGCGTTTTCCCGGATGGCCAGGGCGTGGCGGCGACCACGACCTTCCTGGGCGGCAGCTTTATGCCGTTTACCGTCAGCTACACGCGGCTGGACCGCAAGATCGTCACTTTTGGTCCACTGGACCGGCTAGCCGGCTTGGACGCGAACACGAGCCAGAATGCATTGACGCTGGATTGGCGAATCCACCAGCGCAACCTGCCCGCGCTGGACCTGAGTTATTCGCGGTATAACGACGCGAACGAGCCCCTGCAAGACCTGGCCCCCAAGACCGACAATGAGGCGCGCCTGTTCTCCGCCACGCTCAGCGACAGTCTGGCGGGATGGAAATGGCAGTCGCGCTATCGCCAGGAACGTTCGCAGCAGGACCTGACCAACATCTTCGATCCCACGCAGGCGCCCTACAACTACTCGCGGCTGGACCGCATGGTGGATGCTTCCGCGACGCGCGATTTTGCCCAGAGGCTGTCGCTTGATTTCCAGGGCGGATACACGAAGGCCGACAGCCGCATCGGCGGCACCCCGTACGACCAGAGCTTTCATTATGTCAACGGCGCTTCGACCTTCCGTCCGACCGAGAAGCTGACGCTGGGATTCCGCGCGGGCTACACCTCGAACTTGGTAGGGGCCGTGCTTCAGCAGACCGTGGCGTCGAGCGGGCCCGGCGGTGCGACGAACCCTGCCGCGCAGTCGCTGCTCACCGTCCCCAGCAAGGCCCGGTTGACGCTCCAGACTTACGACGGACGCGTGCAGTATGCGCTGACCAACGACCTGCGTTTTGATGGCGAGGTGAGGCGCGAAACCACGCACACTCCCAGCGGCAGCGGCCTCGTCGCAGCTAACAGCACGCTCGACTCGGCGCAGACGGGCGTCAGTTATTCGCACCAGTTCCGGCTCTGGCAATTTCGTTCGCAGTACTCGGTGAACGGCGGGCGGTTCGATTACGGGCTGACCGGCATCAGCCGCAGCTTCGGCCAGCGCGCTAATCTGAGCTTCACCTTCGGTTCGCCGGACTGGATCGAGTTTACCGCGGGACTCCAGGGCAGCATGCAGGACCTGCGCGGGGCCACCAACCTGCGCGACCGCAGTTGGGGCGGCACTCTGACGGCAGCGCGCAATTTCTTCCAAAGCTGGCAGGTGCGCGCGACTTACAACCGCGAGCGCAACGATTACAGCTATACCCTGACGGAATACGACAGCTCCGGCCAGGGTGGGGCGTTCTCAGTTATCGGTCCTCTCCTCGAGTTCAACGTCACGCACCAGATGCGCGACGGGTTGACCTTCCAGGCGGACCCGCGCCTGCAGTTCCTGTCGTCCACCGACGCTGCCGCGTTGTCCGGCGCCTTCCCCGGAGTGCTGGTCGCGCCCACCAGCGCCAAATGGACGCATGCCAGCCTCTCATTCCATCCGGCATCGCGGCTGAAGGCGCGCGCCGCCTGGCTGCGCAACCGCCAGAGCCTGAACGGTGCGCTGACCAACAACTACCGGGAGTGGGAAATCTCCGCCGGATACCAGTTTCGCAACCTGACCATGGACGTCGGCTACATTCTGCACCGGCAGGACTTCGGCGCAGACTTCTTCCGCCGCAACCGGTTCTTCTTCCGCATCGCGCGCGAATTCAGGGTGTTTTAGTGAGGCTTGCGTCAACAATCCGGAAAGCCGCGCTGTTGATAACGGTCGCGGCGCTGGCGGCCGGCGCCCTGGCCGCCGATGTGCCTGCGGTCCAGCTTGCCGGCGGGCGGCGTTTCGCCTACGCAGGCACGTTTTCTTCGGAGCGCGACGTCAACCCGAAGCGGTCCTTCTGGAAGAAGCTGGTGGACGTGGTCGCCGGACCGCCGCAGTTCCGCTGCATAGTCCGCCCGTATGGGATCGCGACGGACTTCCGCGGCGCAGTGCTGGTCACCGACCCGGGCGCGCAATTGGTCCACGTTTTCGACTTCGAGCAGAAAAAGTACCGTCATCTGGATGGCGGCGGGAAGCGACGTTTTCGTTCTCCTATTGGCGTCGCAACTGATGGCGAGAACATTTACGTGACCGATTCTTACCTGGGCCGGATTTTCGTATTCGACCGGAACTACAAATTCCGCCGCTTCCTGGGCGAGGCGGGTGGCGAAGGATTTTTCAAGCGGCCGACCGGCATCGCCATTGACCGCAATGCCAGGCGCATTTACCTGAGCGATACCTTGCGCGACAAGATCTACGTTCTCGACCTCGACGGCAACGTCCTCCACAGCTTCGGACAGCGCGGCACCGCCCCGGGAGAATTCAACTTCCCTGCCGACCTGGCGCTCCGCGGAGACGAGTTGATCGTCAACGACTCGATGAACTTCCGCGTACAAATCTTTGACCCGCAGGGCGGATTCCGCGGAACTTTCGGCAAAGCGGGCACCAGCACGGGCACGCTCTATCGCGCCAAAGGCGTTGCGGTTGACAGCGAAGGCGACATCTACGTGGCGGATGCGGCGTTCGAAACCGTGCAGCTCTTCGACCGCGAGGGCCGGCTGCTCTACTACTTTGGGGGGACCGGCACTGGCCCCGGACAGTTCCAACTGCCTGCGGGTCTGAGCATTGACCAACAAGACCGGGTGTACGTGGCCGACTCGCTCAACCGCCGCGTTCAGGTCTTCCAGTTCACCGCCGCCCCGGCATCGGGCAAGGGAGGGGCACAGTGAAGCGGTTGTTGCTGGTGATGATGTGCTGCGCCGTCGCGGCCTGGGCGGGCAGTCAGGACGTGGTGAACTCGCCCCACAACTTGTCGGCCAGCGGGACCGGCGCCGTCAAGTCGACGCAATCGGACGTTTGCGTCTTTTGCCACGCCCCGCACAATGTTCGCCCCGACATCACGCCGCTCTGGAACCACCAGCTCTCGACACAGGTCTATACGCCGTATTCGAGCACCACGATGGCGGCCGCGCCGCTGCAGCCGTCGCCGTCGTCGAAGCTGTGCCTGAGCTGCCATGACGGCACTGTCGCACTGGGACAAACCATCGCAAGCGGGACCATCGTAACCACCGGGGCGCTGCCCGCCTCCGCAAACTTCGGGACCGACTTACGGAACGACCATCCCGTGGGCATCACACCGGTGAACAACGGCGAGCTGGCCGTGTCGCTGTTCCAGAGTCCGCCGGCAACACTGGACAGCTCGGTCAAACTCCAACAAGGGAAGGTGGAGTGCACCACCTGTCACGATCCACACAAAGTAAATAACGACACAGTCGCGCGCAGCTTCCTCGTGCGTTCCAACGCCACTGGCGCTCTGTGCCTGGCGTGCCATGATCCTTCGCGCGGGCAACCCAACCAACTGAACGGCTGGATGACGGGCGCGCACAAGACCGCCACGAACTCGGTGCCCGTGACCGCGCAGGCCGGGGAATACGGCACGGTAGGCGCAAACGCCTGCGTCAGTTGCCACCTGCCCCACAATGCCCCCAGCACTGCTCCGGCGCGCCTGTTGCGCGGGGTGGAAGAAGCCACCTGCGCCTCGTGCCACAGCGGCACGAATCTTTCGCCCGCCATCGCGAACGTGATGGGCGAATTCAACAAGACCTACGTTCATCCCACCACGCGGCTCAGCGGACTGCACGACGCGGCCGAGAGCGCCTTTCCGCTGAACGCGAACCGGCACGCCGAGTGCGCCGATTGCCACAACACGCACGCGGCTTCGAACACAGGCGGCAGCACGACTCCGCCGGCATTGCAGGCGGCGCTTCTGGGCGCAAGCGGAGTGGATTCAGCGACCGGCGCGAGCGCGCTGCGTCCCGCGGGCCGTGAGTATGAGATCTGCTTCAAGTGCCACGCCAACAGCACTAACAAGCCGCAGAGCACTTCCGGCTACTCCGCTTACGGACGCACCCCGGTGCGGCAGACGTTCGCCTCGGTGGCCGATCCGTACAACACGCGGCTGGAATTCAACACCAACCTGTCGCGGCATCCGGTGACGCAGCCCCGCTACAAGACCAACACGCAAGTGCCCAGCCTGCGCGCCAACATGATCAACCTCGACGGCAGCGCGGGAAGGTCGCTGGCGGCGGGCACGTACCTGTATTGCACCGACTGCCACAGCAATAACCAGGCGCGCAACTCCCGCGGCGCCGGGCCCAACGGACCGCACGGCTCCACCTGGCCGCACCTGCTGGAGCGGCGCTACGACATCGAACCGGCGGGCGGCGCCGGCGTGAGTTACGTGGCGGGAATCAACGGCACTTACGCGCTTTGCTACAAGTGCCACAACGTGGACGGCATTGTCGCCAACAACATCGGCAGTTTTCCGGGACACAACAAACATGTGAACGGCGAACGCGCCTCGTGCGCCACATGCCACGCGTCGCACGGCATCCAGGGCGGGACGGCAACCAACAACCCCAGCCTGGTGAACTTCGACACCACGATTGTGACGCCGAGCAGCAGCAACCGGCTGCAGTATGTGAGCAACGGCAGCTTCCGCGGGAGTTGTTACCTGCGCTGCCACGGAAAGGACCACAATCCGGAGTCGTACTAGGGCGAAGTCATCGGGTCTGTCGTCCCGTCAAGCGAGCGCCCGGTGTTGGCGCGAGCCGAAGGACCTTGTGTTCTGCTATTTGTATCGTTACACGATGTATTTCTTGCAAACTTAAGTACCGCCGGCACCTACACCGGCGCGGTGACGATTACGTCGGCCAACGCGTCGAACAGCCCGCAGGTAGTGAACGTGACGTTGACAGTCGCCAACGGCCCATCGCTGGCCGTGGCTCCCAAGACGCTCACCTTCTACTACCGCCCAGGTGACACCGTACCTGCGGCACAACAAGTGGCGGTGAGCAGCACCGGCGCGGCCCTGTCGTACACCGCCTCCAGCCAGGGCGGTTCGTGGCTGACCGTGACCCCGGCGGGCGGCACCACCACCTCGAACCTCAGCGTGTCGGTTGCGCCGGCCGGTTTGGCGGCGGGCACCTACTCGGGCATGCTGCAAATCAGCGCCACCAACACCAGCGCCGCTGTGCCGATCACGCTCATCGTCTCTTCGACGACAGCGGGAACCGACGGTGTGCGGCTGGATCCGGCGCCCTTCACCTACGACCCGACGGGTACGAACGGAGTGTCCGCAATCTGGGTGTATGGCGCGGGTAACAACGCGACCGCCAACCACGACGCCCTGCAAGGCCTGGTGCTGGTGAAGAACGGTCCCAGCTCCACCGACGCGCAAGCTGGTGTGCACGTGCAAGGTGCGGCCGGGCTCAGTCTGACCGAGCTTGGGTTCGACATCCGCACTGGCCAGTGCACCGCCAGCGGCCCGCACTTTGCGGTCGTCACCTCAGATGGCGCGGCGCACGTCTTGCCTTGCAGCGGCGGCGTACAGCAGGCGGCCCCAGCGGCCGGCTGGCAGCGCGTGCGGTTCGACCTGAACAGGGCCATTCCGGCCATTGCCGTCGGCCAGGCCGTCACCTCAATTGACCTGGTGCTCAGCGCCGGGCCCGACTCCAACAGCGGCTTCGCGGTCGTCGATAACATCGACGTGAACGGCAAGCTGATCACCAAGCCTTAATTCCGGGGCTCCGGCCCCGCTTCGCGCCGTCGTGCATGCACCGCACGACGGCGCTTTTCTTTTGTCTCGCTTCCCGAAGGTTGCCCCGCCCTACGGAAATACCTGCGGCCACAGTTCCGCACTGGTCGCACATCCAACTCGGCACTGTTCCCCAAAACAGCACCGGACCGGATTGCAGCGTTGGGTTACCTCGGCGCAGGCCTGATAAGTAATCCTATTTAAATTACGTCACCTCTTACCTGAGCAGAAGGGCTCAAACCGTGGTGGCGAGCAGTCCGCCCGGCGAGGTGAGGTAAATGGCACGCCTGTTGTTCTTCCTGATGTGCGTGGGAATGCTGACCGTGTGTCCCGGCGCAACCGCGCAACACCCCATCCTGCTCGCGTCAAGCGCGGCTCCCGCAACCGGCGGTTTCACCGTGCGCAAGTCGGTGGATGAAGTGCACCTTCAGTTCCGGGTCACCGACCGGCGCCATCAGCCCGTGACCGACCTGCTGCGCGAGCAAGTGGAGGTGTTCGAGGGAGCCACGCAGGTGGAACCGTTGCTGGACTTCCGCAGCGAAAGCAGTCTGCCATTGCACGTCGCCCTGCTGCTCGACGCCAGCGATTCCACCGCCAGGCAGTTTGCCGCCGAGCAGCAACTGGCGGCGGCCTTAATGCGCCAGATGATTCGCCGGCCCGAAGACCGCGCGCTGGTATTCGCCTTCGGCACCTCGGTGCGGCAGTTGGACGCGGCCACCGCCGATGCCGCCAGCCTCGAAGCTGCCATTGCCAAAGCCTCGAGTGGCGGGCAGACCGCGCTTTACACTGCGGTAGTGCGTGCCTGCGATGAGTTGCGCCCCCTGGCATCGCCGGGAACGGCGCGGCGCGTCATCATTCTCTTGAGCGACGGCAACGACACCTACAGCTATCACACCGAACGCGACGCGCAGCAGGCCGTACTGAATGCCGATGCCGTTCTGTACAGCATAAGAATGGGTGAGTCTTACGGGCGCAGCTACGAAGCGTTGCGGCAGCTTGCGCAATTGAGCGGCGGGCAGCTCTTCAAACATTCCGACCGCGCACGCCTGACCGAGGCGTTCGCGCGTATTGATGAAGAACTGCGTTCGCAGTACGTGGTCGCCTTCCGCCCGGCGGTGCACGACGGCCGTTTCCATCGGCTGGAAGTCCGGGTCAATGCCGGCCGCCCGGTCACCGTCGCCGCCCGCGCCGGTTACTGGGCCCCGCGAAACTGATACTGAACCGGTGCCCCACCTTCGCGGGTGCCCCACCTTCGCGGGTGCCCCACCTTCGCGGGTGCCCCACCTTCGCGACGCGCGCAGCGCGGAGCTAAG
>JBHGBA010000042.1:0-58419 GCA_041946775.1 Terriglobales bacterium | reverse complement strand
GGGCTGCGCTTCGCCATCCGCGAAGGCGGCCGCACGGTGGGCGCGGGCACGATTTCGGAGATCATGAAATAAGGAAGCTCGCGTCGGCGCGAAAGAGGATGCGGCCCTTTCGCGCGTTACTCGCGACGCTACGCGTCGCGGCGCGAATCGGGCCGCCCAGGTCCTTCGCGGCGCAATAGAGGCGCCGCTTAGGATGGCAACAGTTACATTTTCGCGGCATGCAGTCAGCCGCCAGCTCTTTTCGAGATAACTACTGTGATCGGTAAAGAACGAATTCGGATACGCCTGAAGGCTTACGACTACCGCGTGCTCGACCAGTCCACCGGCGAAATCGTGGAGACGGCGCGGCGCACCGGCGCGCAGATCGCGGGACCGATCCCGCTGCCCACGGTCAAGAACAAGTATTGCGTGCTGCGCTCGCCCCACGTGGACAAGAAGTCGCGGGAGCAGTTCGAGATCCGCACCCACAAGCGCCTGCTCGATATTCTCGAGCCGACGCAGCAGACGGTGGACGCGCTGATGAAGCTCGATCTGCCGGCGGGCGTGGATGTCGAGATCAAGGCCTTCGGGAAGGAACACAAGTAGCTCTCGGCCCTCGGTCGCCGGCTCTCGGTCATTTTGCCGGCAGCCGATAACCGATAACCGACGGGCCGAACAAAGCTTCCGTGGCGCAAGCCCTCCGCTGCCAGCCCCACCGAGCCAAATGCCGGCTCGCCGGGGGCCCCAAGCTGGCGGAACTCGGAAGCGGAGTTGAGAGGGAACCATGCCAGTCAGCGGAATTTTGGGAAAGAAAGTCGGAATGACGCAGCTCTTCGATGAGAAGGGCGAGGTGCGCCCCTGCACCGTGCTGCAGGCCGGACCATGTGTGGTCACGCAGCGCAAGACCTCGGCCAAGGACGGCTACGAGGCGGCGCAGATCGGTCTGGTCGAATTCGTGAAGGAAACGCGGCTGAACAAGCCGATGCGCGGCCATTTCGCCAAGGCGAACCTGCCGCCGCTGAAGTTCATGCGCGAGTTCGGCGTGCTCACCGCCGACGGCAAGCCGGCGGGCGTGGACGGCGTCACCGAAGGCGATGGCGTCAAGGTTGGCGATCGCGTTCTGGTGGATATTTTTGACGGCGACAAGTTCGTGGACGTGATCGGCACCAGCAAAGGCCGCGGCTTCGCAGGCGTGGTGAAGCGCCATCATTTCCGCGGCGGTCCGAAATCACACGGTTCAATGTTCACCATCAACGGCTCGATCGGCGCGTCGGCGTTCCCGTCGCGCGTCTTCCCCGGCATGCGCATGGCCGGCCACATGGGCAACGCCCAGGTGACGGTACGTAACCTGCGCATCCTGGGCATCGATAAAGACGAGAACCTGCTGGTGGTGGAAGGCGCGGTACCTGGGCCTGAAGGCGGTTACGTGGTGATTCGCAAGGCAATCAAGCCGCCGCGCGAGCGCCGTGGATTTGCCGGCGCCGGGACGGTTGACCCGTTGAAGGCGTCCAAGCGCGCTACGAAGAAGAAATAAAACAGCCCTTGGCCGCTAGCTCTTGGCTTTTAGCTGGGCTGCGGCGAGAGGCGAAACTCGAGGTACGTTGGCCTTTGCGTGAACACGCCGAGAGCTAATGGCTAAGAGCTAAAAGCTAAGAGCTAATTATGGCAACCATTGATGTGCTCAATTTGAGCGGCGAAAAGGTCGGCACGTTGGATCTGGCCGAGGAAGTGTTCGGCGCGGTCAACGAAGACCTGCTGTGGGAAGCGGTGAAGGCGTACCGGGCGGCGCAGCGGCAAGGCACGCACGCCACCAAGAACCGTAAGCTGGTCAGCGGCAGCGGCAAGAAGTTGTGGCGGCAGAAAGGCACGGGCCGCGCCCGCATTGGATCGATCCGCAGCCCGCTGTGGCGTCACGGCGGCACCGTCCACGGCCCGCAGCCGCGCTCGTACGAGTACGCGTTCCCGCGCAAGAAACTGCTGGGGGCGCTGCGTTCCGCGCTGGCGGCGAAATTCGTTGACGGCAAGCTGACGGTGGTCGAGAACTTCGACCTGGCGGAGACCAAGACCAAGACGTTCCGCAAGGCGCTGGACACGCTGAAGGTCGGCAAGACCGCGCTGGTGGTTGACGCCTACACCGACGGCGGCAACAACAAGCTGGAATTGAGCGCGCGCAATCTGGCCGGCGTCGAGATGCTGTACAGCCCCGAGGTGCACCCGTATCACCTGCTGCGCTATGAGACGGCTGTGTTCTCCCGCCCCGCGCTGGAGAAGTTGCAGAACTCGCTGAAGGCTTCGGCCCCAAAGCGTAAGGTGGAGGTGGCCTGATGAAATCTGCCTACCAGATCATCCGCAAGCCGATCATCACCGAAAAGGGACTCGGCATTAAGGAAACGCAGGGCACGCTGGTGTTCCAGGTAGCGTCGAAGGCGACCAAGACCGAGATCAAGGAAGCCGTGCAGGCGATCTTCAAGGTCAAAGTTGATTCGGTGCGCACGGCCAACTTTCCGGGCAAGGAGCGGCGCCGCGGGCGTTTCGCCGGCTACCGCCCCGACTGGAAGAAGGCGTACGTGCGGCTAAAGTCCGGCGAGAAGATGCCGGAGTACGCGCAGAACCTGTAAACCAGCCCTTAGCCGTTAGCTATTGGCTTCTGGCCATGGCGACGGCGGGCAGTATGGGTGACGTTCACCCGCGAACAGAAGCCGAACCTGAGGCCACGCGAGCTAAGGGCCAACGGCTAAAAGCTAAGAGCTGATTATGGCGATCAAGACATACAGACCGGTAACCTCGACGCTGCGGTTCCAGACGACGCTGGTCAACGACGACCTGACCACCGACCGGCCGTACAAGCCGCTGACGGTCAGCAAGAACTCCAGCGGCGGCCGGCGCAACAAGGGCGACATCACGAGCTGGTGGCGGGGCGGCGGCCATAAGCGGAAGTACCGCGTGATTGATTTCAAGCGCGACAAGCACGGCATCCCCGCGACGGTCGTGTCGATCGAATACGACCCCAACCGTTCGGCGCGTATCGCGCTGCTGAGCTATGCCGACGGCGAGAAGCGCTACATCCTGCACCCAAACGGATTGCAGGTGGGGCAGAAGATTGTGAGCGGCGCGGACGCCGACATCCTGGTAGGGAACGCGCTGCCGCTGCGCAACATCCCGCCGGGTACGGTTGTGCACGCGGTCGAGCTGAAGCCGGGCAAGGGCGCGCAGATGGCGCGTTCCGCCGGCGCGCAGGCGCAACTGGTCGCCAAGGAAGGCGACTACGCGCTACTCAAACTGCCTTCGGGCGAAACACGGCGCGTGCTGATGGATTGCATGGCCACCATCGGCCAGGTCGGCAACCTCGACCACGAAAACATCAGCTTCGGCAAGGCCGGCCGCACGCGCTGGCTGGGGCGGCGTCCGCACAACCGCGGCGTGGTGATGAATCCGGTGGATCATCCGCATGGCGGCGGGGAAGGCAAGACCAGCGGCGGCCGTCATCCGGTGACCCCGTGGGGCCAGCCGACGCGCGGCTACAAGACGCGCAACAACAAACGGACTGACAAGTTCATCGTCAGCCGGCGGAAAAAGTAGGGAATAGGTATCTATGCGCTCAACCAAGAAAGGTCCGTTCGTTGATGGCCACCTGATGGCCAAGATCGAGGGTATGAACCAGCGCAACGAGAAGAAGGTGCTGCGCACCTGGTCGCGCCGCTCGACGATCACTCCCGAGATGGTGGGCCACACCATCGCCGTGCACAACGGGAAGAAGTTCATCCCGGTGTACATCACCGAAAACATGGTGGGCCACAAGCTGGGGGAGTTCAGCTTCACCCGCAACTTCAAGGGACACTCGGTGAAGGCCGCGACCGAGTCGGCTGCCAAGGCGGCGCCGCGGGCATAAGGAACTGATATGGCAGAAGCAATGACCGAGTTTCGGGCAGAAGCGAAGTGGGTGCGGGTATCGCCGCAGAAGGCGCGCCTGGTGTTGGACCTGATCAAGGGCCGCCGCGTGGAGGATGCGCTCAACACGCTGACCTTCACCAATAAGCGGGTCGCCGGCCAGGTGCACAAAGTCCTGCGCTCCGCGCTGGACAACGCCAACTACTTGAGCACGGAAAAAGGCGTTGACGT
Source organism: Terriglobales bacterium (assembly GCA_041946775.1). Taxonomy (GTDB): domain Bacteria; phylum Acidobacteriota; class Terriglobia; order Terriglobales; family Acidobacteriaceae; genus JBHGBA01. The sequence goes on along the minus strand of JBHGBA010000042.1, from coordinate 54,321 downwards.
GGATGTGGACAACCTGTTCGTCAAGCGCGCTGTCGCGAACGAAGGGCCGCGCATGAAGCGGGTGCGTCCGGCGCCCCAAGGCCGTGCTTACCGCTATCAGCGGCGCATGTCGCACATCGAGATTGCGCTGGCAGAGAAGCCGCGGCCCGAAGGCGTTGCGGCAGCCCCGAGAACGCCGGCCAAGAAGGCGGCGGCCAAAAAGGGCGCAAAGAAAACCGCGAAGAAGGCGCCGGCGAAGAAGTTTGCCGGCAAGAAAAAGTAAATTCGGACGCCGCTGCGCTGGCCCACTCAAGCCAAAACCGGGCTTGAGTGGGGCACCGTGAAATGCATAGATCCTGCGCGCGCCAAAAGCGGGCCGCTCAGGATGGCAAGCTAAGGGCTAAGAGCTAACAGCTAAGAGCTAGCTCAAAGTGAGGAACGATGGGACAGAAGGTCCATCCATACGGATTCCGCATCGGCTACACCAAGCCGTGGAAGTCGCGCTGGTTCGTTGACCGTGACTACGACAAGCTGCTGCTGGAGGACGTCCGGCTCAAGAACGAGCTGAAAGACAAGCTGAAGTCCGCCGGCGTCAGCTCGATCGAGATCGAGCGTCCGGGCAACAAGCTGCGCATCATCATCCGCACGGCGCGGCCGGGCATCATTATCGGCCGCAAGGGTGCGGAGATTGACAAGCTCAAGCAGGAAATCCAGAAGCGCACCAACCGAGACGTGTACATCGATATCCAGGAAGTGCACAAGCCGGAACTGGATGCGCAACTGGTGTCTGAATCGATCGCGTTGCAACTGGAAAAGCGCGTCGGCTTCCGCCGCGCCATGCGCAAGTCGGTGGACTCGGCGCTGCGCTTCGGCTGCAAAGGGATCAAGGTGCGGGTCAGCGGCCGTCTGAACGGGCACGAAATCGCGCGCTCAGAATGGTACCTGCAGGGCCGCCTTCCGCTGCACACGCTGCGCGCCGACATTGACTACGGTTTCGCGGAAGCGAAGACCACGTACGGCGTCATCGGCGTGAAGTGCTGGATGTATCGCGGCGAGATCCTGCCGGCCAAGAAGCGCGAGCCGCAGACGGCGGCCGCAGGATTTTAGTTGTCGGCTCTCGGCCTTCGGCCCTCGGTCAACCGACAGCCGGTAGCCGACAGCATGACCCGAAACAGAGCCGCACCGAAGCGACGCGCGCTTACGGCTAACGGCTAAGAGCTAAGGGCTAGCTTATGTTGATGCCAAAGAAAGTTAAGTACCGCAAGCAGCAGCGCGGGCGGATGCGGGGCAAGGCGTGGCGCGGTTCCGAACTGTCGTTCGGCGACTTCGGCCTGAAGGTGCTGGAGTGCGGCTACATCACCGACCGGCAGATCGAGGCGAGCCGCGTGGCCATGACGCGCTTCGTCAAGCGCGGCGGCAAGATCTGGCTGCGCCTGTTCCCCGACAAGCCGGTCACCAAGAAGCCGGCCGAAACCCGTATGGGCAAGGGCAAGGGCGCGCCCGACCACTGGGTCGCCGTGGTACGACCGGGCAAGATCCTGTTCGAGATGGAGGGCGTGTCGCCGAACGACGCCAAGGAAGCCATGCGCCTGGCCGCCCACAAGCTGCCGCTGAAGACGAGGTTCGTGGAGCGCGAGGGAGCGCACGCATAGAAAAACGCTGTCGGCTTTCGGCTCTCGGTTCTCGGCAAAGAGGAACCGACAGCCGATAGCCGAGAGCTGAGAGCCATTGAGATGAAGCCTGAGAAGATTCGCAACCTGACCGATCCCGAGCTGCAGAACCAGCAGCGCGAGTTGAACGACCAGCTCTTCCGGCTGAAGTTCCAGTTGAACATGGGACAGACGGAAAGTTTGAAGAAGATCCGCGGCCTGCGCAAGGACATTGCGCGCGTAAAGACCATCGCGCGGGAGCGCGCGCTGGCGGCGCAGAAATCGGAGAACAAGTAATGGCCGAGACTACCGCGACGACAACTACCGGCACCGGCTCGCGTCGCAAGACCCAGATCGGGTACGTGGTGTCCACCAAGATGAACAAGACCATCGTGGTCGAAGTGTCGCGCCAGAAGGCGCACCCCATGTACCGCCGGGTGATGAAGCGCTCCAGCAAGTTCTACGCGCACGACGAGCAGAACACCGCGCACGTCGGCGACGTGGTGAAGATCGAGGAGACGCGACCGCTGTCCAAGCTGAAGCGCTGGCGGTTGATCGAAATCCTGCGGCGTGCCGCCCTGATTGGTCCTGAGACTACGGAAGCTCAGGCCACCTCGCCGGAAGGCCAGGCGGGGACGGAATAAGCGCGAGGCGACGAAGGAGACCCGATTATGGCTGTGATGATGCGTACCATGCTCGAGGTGGCCGATAACAGCGGCGCCCGCAAGCTCCAGATGATCCTGCCGCTGGGCGGACATACCGGGCTGAGCGCCGGGCTGGGCGACGTGGTTACCGCTGCGGTGAAGGAAGCTTCGCCCGATGGCACGGCGAAGAAGGGCACGGTGGTCAAGGCGGTCATCGTGCGTACCCGCAAGGAACACCGCCGGCGCGACGGCACCTATATCCGCTTCGACCAGAACGCCGCCGTGCTGATTAACGCCGACGGCGAGCCCGTGGGGACGCGCGTGTTCGGCCCGGTGGCACGTGAGCTGCGCGAGAAGAAGTTTTTGAAGATCGTGTCCCTCGCCCCGGAAGTGCTGTAGGGAAGCTGTGAGCCCTTAGCTCTTAGCTTTAGCTGAGACCTGAGGCAGACAGGCAAAAAGGGGAAAGCAATCAGCCGTAACCCAGGGGCGAAGCTGAGACTGAGACTGAGACTAAAGGCCAAGAGCTAAAGGCCAAGAGCTCCATCGAGATTGACATGGCAACTACTGCGATCACAACTGGCGAACACAAGAAGTCGGACATCCGCCGCAACGACACGGTGAAGGTGATTTCCGGCCGCGACAAGGGCAAACAGGGCCGCGTGCTGCGCGTGTTCCCCGACGAGGGCAAGGTGCTGGTGGAACACGTGATGATGGTCAAGAAGCACGTGCGTCCCAATCCGCAGCGTAACGTCAAGGGCGGCATCGCCGAGCAGGAGAGCAAGATTTCCTTGTCCAACGTGATGCTGGTCTGCGGCGCCTGCGGCCCGGTGCGCGTGGGCCACGAGATGCACGGCGAGAAGAAGGTGCGTGTCTGCAAGAAGTGCGGCACGACCCTGGAGAAGTAATTTCGTAATTGGGTAATTTGGTAATCGGGTAATTGAAAAACCTCGCAGTACGATCAATTACCCAATTACCCGATTATACAGGTACCAAATTGAGTGCCTCACGAACCGGTACCCACTCCGAAACCGTGAGAGGAAGGCAACGAAGTAATGGCAGACGAGAAGGAACAGAAGAAACCCAAGGGCGAAGGCAAGCCGGGCAAGGGCGGCGAGCCGAAGCCAAAGGGCGCCAAGGCGGAAGGTAAGGGCGGCGATAAGAAGGCTGCCGCCGTTGAAAAGCACGAAGGCAAGCCGCAGACGAACGTCAAGGGCGGCTCGCGCCTGCGTAACAAGTACCAGAAGGAAGTGCTGCCGGCGCTGATGAAGGAATTTGAGGTGACCAATCCGATGGCCGTGCCGCGGGTGCACAAGGTCGTGGTGAACATGGGCATCGGCGAAGCCACGCAGAACCCGAAGCTGCTCGATCCCGCGGCCGCCGAGTTGGGGCAGATCACCGGCCAGAAGCCGGTCATCACCAAGGCGAAAAAGTCCATCGCCGCCTTCAAGGTGCGCGAAGGCATGCCGATCGGCGTCATGGTCACCTTGCGTGGCGACCGCATGTACGAGTTCCTCGACCGGCTGATGAACGTGGCGCTGCCGCGCGTGCGGGACTTCCGTGGCGTCTCCACGAAGTCATTTGATGGCCGCGGCAATTACACGCTGGGCCTGCGCGACCAGTTGGTTTTCCCCGAGATTGACTACGCCAAGGTCGAAAAGCTGAAGGGTATGAACGTCACTATCGTGACCACCGCCCGCACTGACGACCAGGCGCGCGCGCTGCTGAAGCACATGGGAATGCCGTTTAGACCCTAGTTTCCAGTAACCAGTTGCCGGTTGCCAGTTTCGTGGGTCAATGGCAGTGGAGAAATGAAATTTTGATGCGAGCTGTAGGCTTCAGGCCGAGAGCCGAGAGCCGACGGCCGAAAGCTAAGAGCTAAAGGCTAAGAGCTACTACATGGCTAGAACATCACATATCGCCAAGGCGCTGAAGAAGCCCAAGTTTTCCACCCGCCAGCGGAACCGCTGCAAGCTGTGCGGCCGACCGCGCGGCTACCTGAGCAAGTTCGGCATCTGCCGCCTGTGTTTCCGCGGGCTGGCACTGCGGGGCGAAATCCCGGGCGTTTCGAAGTCGTCCTGGTAGGAACTGCCGTTCCCCGTTCCCCGTTGTGGAACGTGAGATCGGGAAACGGAAAACGGGCAACGGGAAACGGATTACTTGCCGCTGGTTCTCCGCCACAACACGGAGCGAACGGGCAAAGGAGAAGAGAACGAATGAATTTGACCGATCCGGTCGCTGATTTCCTGGCACGTATCCGCAACGCAATCGGCGCCAGGCACCAGAAGGTGGATGCTCCCGCCTCGAAGCTGAAGATGGAGATCGCCCGCATTCTGAAAGAAGAGGGCTATATTGCCAACTACAAGCTGACCGAGGAAGAGGGCCACCGGGTCCTGCGGGTGTACCTTAAGTACGGCCCCAACAACGAAGCCGCCATCAGCGAGCTGCGCCGCATTTCGCGTCCCGGTTGCCGGGTGTACGTGAAGCGCAACGAGATTCCGCGCGTACTCGGCGGCTTGGGGGTCAACATCCTGACCACGCCGCGCGGTGTGATGACTGGCCGGCAAGCGCGGCGGGAAGGCGTTGGGGGCGAGGTCCTCTGCGAAGTGAGCTAGTGTTTGTCATCCTGAGCGAGGGCGCAGTTTGCCCGAGCGAAGGACCTGGGCGAGCGACCGGCGCGCCAGATGCGGAGTGAAACGGAGCATCGGGCCATAAGCGCCGACGCGAGCTTCCTTTAGCAACGCCGGAAGCCGGTTCGTCCGGAGCAGACGGCGGAGAGAACAAGATTATGTCGAGAATTGGCAAAAAGCCCATTCCCATCCCGCAAGGGGTGAAGGTCACGATATCCGGAAACGTGGTGTCCGTGCAGGGCCCTAAGGGCAAGCTGGACACGCAGGTGCCCGCAGGCATTCGCGTTGAACAGCGCGACAGCACGCTAATCGCCCTGCGCGAGAGCAATCAGCAGGCGGCGCTGCATGGGCTGACGCGCGCCCTGGTCAACAACGCGGTCGAGGGCGTCACCAAGGGCTGGACGCGCGAACTGGAGATCGTGGGCATCGGCTATCGCGCGGAAATGAAGGGCAAGGGCACTGTGGTATTCAGCCTGGGCTACTCGCACCCGATTGAGTATCCGTTGCCGACCGGCGTGGATTGTGCGGTGGACCCCAAGCAGACGCGGCTGACGCTGACCGGCATTGACCGCCAGAAGGTCGGCCAGGTGGCGGCCGAAATGCGGTCGCTGCGTCCGCCCGACCCGTACAAGAACAAGGGTGTGCGCTACGTGGGCGAGAAGCTGAAGAAGAAGGTTGGAAAGACCGGAGCCAAGTAATGCTGGGCTCCACACAAGCGAATCGGCGCTGCGGAGTTGGTAATTGCGTAATCGTGTATTTGTGTAATTAAACCCTAACGGCGTTTTTAAATTACCCGATTACAAGTTACTCAATTACCAATTCGAGCGTTCCCGGCACAGAACCCCGGGACAAAGGAAAACGAGATGATAACGCAGACTTCCAAGAACGAGACGCGGCAGAAAATACACCTGCGCATTCGCCGCAAAGTGTTGGGCACGGCGGAACGGCCGCGGCTAAGCGTTTATCGTTCGCTGAACAACATTTCCGTGCAGGTGATTGACGACGCCCAGGGCAAGACGATTGTCTCGGCCAGCAGCAACGAAAAGGGCGCGAAGCGGAACGGCGGAAATGTGGCGGCGGCGAAGGAAATCGGCAAGGCGATTGCCGAGCGCGCCAAGGCGAAAGGCATCACCAAGGTGGTGTTTGACCGTGGCGGTTACCTGTATCACGGCCGGGTCAAGGCGCTGGCCGACGCCGCGCGCGAAGCGGGTTTGCAGTTCTAGAGAACACAGGGCGCCCCACCCTCACCCGGAGAGAAGCGGAGGGTTAGGGTGGGACAGCAAGGATCCCTTAAAGAGATCGGCCGACGGCACCGCCGGCGACCAACGACGAATGTAAACGAGAGACTCATGCCAACTGTCAGAAGAAAATTGGATGCTGGGGAATTCCAGCTCAAGGACCAGGTGGTCGCCATCAACCGCGTGACCAAGGTGGTCAAGGGCGGCAAGAACCTGTCGTTCGCCGCGCTGGTGGTGGTGGGCGACCCGGCTTCCGCGGTGGTGGGCTACGGCTCGGGCAAGGCGAAGGAAGTGCCGCAGGCGATCCGCAAGGGCATTGAGGCGGCCAAGAAGAACCTGGTCAAGGTTCACCTGACGCAGACCTCGATTCCTCATACCGTGCTCGGCCGCTTTGGCTCCGGCATGGTGCTGCTGAAGCCCGCGCCCGAAGGCACCGGCGTAATCGCCGGCGGAGCGGTGCGCGCGGTGATGACCTCGGCCGGCGTGCAGAACGTGCTGACCAAGTCCATCGGTACCACCAACCCGCACAACGTGGTAAAGGCCACCTTCGACGCGTTGAAGAAACTGCGCGACAAGGGCGAAGTGGCTGCCATGCGCGGCAAGCAGCCGGAGGAGTTGTAAGCCATGCCGACGACGGACAAGAAGATCCGCCTGAAGTGGGTGCGCTCAGCCATCGCCGCGCCGGAGAAACACAAGAAGGTGATCAAGGGCCTGGGCTTCACCCGGCTCAACCAGGTGATCGAGCGGGAAGACACCGCGTCCATTCGAGGCATGGTGTCCAAGGTTCCGCACCTGGTGCAGATCGTCAGCGAATAATCATGGGTGCCCCACCTTCGCCGCCCGATTTTGGCGGCTAAGCTGGGTGCAAGAAACACATCGGCGGGTGCCCCACCCTTATCCACCCGTTCGTGGCGGATAGAGTGGGCAGAGAGAACTGAAAATCTTCTGCTGGACGCGGCCGGCAGCCGGCCTCCAGCTAGCGAGCTAAGCTACAATGGCTACAAATCTTTCAACGATTCGGCGACCGAGAAAGGCCAGCGAGAACCGCAAGCGCGTGGGCCGCGGCATGGGCAGCGGGATGGGCAAGACCTCGACGCGCGGCCACAAGGGCCAGGGTTCGCGCAGCGGTTCGCGGCTGTTGCGCGGTTTTGAAGGCGGTCAGATGCCGCTGCACCGCCGTCTGCCCAAGCGCGGGTTCACCAACATTTTCCGCACCGAGTATGCGGTGGTGAACCTGTCGAGCCTAACGGACTTGGGCACGACGGAGATTACGCCCGAGTTGCTGTACCAGAAGGGACTCGTCCCGCGTAAGAATTCGCTGGTGAAAGTCCTGGGCGACGGCGAACTGACGGCCGCGATCAGCGTGCGCGCTCACAAGTTCTCGAAGTCGGCGCTGGAGAAGATCACCAATGCCGGTGGCAGGACTGAAGTGATCGAGCGCAAGGTCGCCCCGGTAGTACGGCACAAGAACAGAAGCTCTTAGCTATTAGCTCTTAGCCCTTGGCTCTTGCAACAAGCAACAAGCAGCAAGCAGCAAGCAACCGTGACCTGCGAAACGCTAAGCGATAAAGGCAGCCAGGCGCAGGGGCAAAAGCTAAAGGCTATTGAAGACTGCAAAAGAAATGGTCCTATGCGATGCGGACGAAGTGCAGGTTCCTCGCTCGGCTCAGAGTGACAAATAGGACATTACTTCTGCAGACTGCAATAAAGGCTAAGAGCTAAGGGCTAAAGGCTAAGGGCTAAAGGCTTTTATGATTGAGAAACTGAAGAACGTCTTCCGCATTCCGGAGTTGCGCAAGCGCATCCTGTTCACGCTGGCGCTGCTGGCGGTGTATCGCCTGGGCGGTCACATTCCTACTCCGGGCATCAACTCCGACCTGCTGGCGCAGTACTTCCAGCAACAGGCGGGCAGCCTGCTGGGGTTCATTGACCTGTTCAGCGGCGGGCAGTTGCGGCGGTTGACCATCTTCGCCCTGGGCATCATGCCCTACATCACCGCGTCCATCATTTTGCAGTTGCTGGGTGTGGTCTATGAGCCCATCGCCAAGTTGCAGAAGGAAGGCGAACTGGGGCGCAAGAAGATCACCATGTGGACGCGGTACCTGACGGTGGTGCTCAGCGCCGTGCAGTCGCTGATGATTGCCATCACCCTGGAGCGTTCCACCCTGTCGGGCGGGACGGCCTTCGTCACCAATCCCGGCTGGGGATTTGTGCTGATGACCATGCTAACCCTGACCACCGGCAGCGCGTTCATCATGTGGCTGGGCGAGCAGATTACCGATCGCGGCATCGGCAATGGTATGTCGCTGCTGATCTTTGCCGGCATCGTGGTCGGCCTGCCACGCGCGGTGGTGGAACTGGTTGACAAGGCGCGCACCGGCGCGTGGGGCGCATTCACCGTACCGGCCATGGTGATTCTGCTGGTGGGAATGGTGGCGGTCGTCGCCTTCATTGTTTATGTCGAACGCAGCGAACGGCGAATACCGGTGCAGTACGCCAAGCGCGTGGTCGGCCGCAAGATCATGGGCGGCCAGTCCACTCACCTGCCGCTGCGGGTCAACAGCGGCGGCGTTATGCCGGTCATCTTCGCCAGCTCCGTTCTTACCCTGCCGCAGACGGTGGGCTGGGCGCTCAAGGACAATCGCTACTTCGGCCCGATGCTGAAGGCGCTGAACTGGGGCGAGCCTCTTTATACCCTGCTGTATGCGATCGGGATCATCTTCTTTGCGTATTTCTACGTCAGCATCGTGTTCAACCCGAAAGACGTGGCCGACAATATGCGCAAGTACGGCGGGTTCATTCCGGGCATTCGTCCGGGACAGCGCACGGCCGATCACATCAATGAGGTGTTGACCCGCATCACGCTGGTGGGCGCGCTGTACCTGATCTTGATCAGCTTCATCCCCGAGTGGATGATCGCCGGCATTCGACTGAACCACTTGCCGATCTGGCTGGGCGGATCGTTCTTCGAACGCTTGCCGTCCTGGATTACCAACGGCCTGGGCGTGAACTTCTATTTCGGTGGAACGTCGCTGCTGATTGTGGTGGGCGTCGCTATGGACACGGTGCAGCAGATCGAGGCGCAGCTCATCATGCGCCACTACGAGGGCTTCACGCCGCGCAGCGGAAGAATTCGCGGGCGAAGGACGTGGTAGGACAGTAGCCAGTACCCAGTACTCAGTACCCAGTCACAGCGGAACTGAGAACTGGCAACTGGCTACTGACAACTGACAACTGGGTATCGGCAACTGCCTTTTCAGGGGTGAGGGTGATGGAGGCGCAAGCGAAGACAGCGTCGGATCCGAAGACGCGCAACGTGGGTCCGCTGATTTTGTTAGGGGCGCCCGGCGCAGGCAAGGGCACGCAGGCCAAACGGATCATGGAGGTTTACGGGATTCCGCAGATCTCCACGGGCGACATCCTGCGGGCCAATGTGGCCGGGGGCACGGAACTCGGCAAGCAGGCCAAGGCCATCATGGAGCGGGGCGAGTTGGTTCCCGACAAGCTGGTCTGCGACATGGTTGCCGACCGGCTGTTGCAAGGCGATTGCGCGCGCGGATTCATCCTGGACGGCTTCCCGCGCACTGTCGCCCAGGCGCAATGGCTCGACGAGTTTTTGGGCGGTAAGCCCTTTGAAAATCAGCCCTGTTCCAGGTTGAAGCCGGTTGTGATCGAGGTTGCGGTTGGGTATAATCAATTGTTAAAGCGGCTTACCGGCCGGCGCTCTTGTCCTGCCTGTGGACGGATTTATAACGTCTATTTCCAGCCTCCCCGCGTGCCTGACACCTGCGACGTTGACCAGACGAAGCTCGTGACGCGCAAAGATGATGCCGAGGACGTTATTGCCGAACGCTTGAAGGCTTACGAGCGCCAGACTTTGCCGCTGGTCGAGTATTACAAGAAGCAGGGGCGCTTGCAGGTGATTGATGGCGATAAGGATCCGGAAACGGTGACCGCCGAGACGCTGCAGGCGATCGAGCATGGCGATAGTCTGTAAGTCCCCGGCGGAAATCCAGAAGATGCGCCGTAGCGGGCACATCGTCCGTCAGGTTCTGGATATGCTGCGCGACCTGGTCGCACCGGGGATCAGCACCATGGATCTGGAACGCGCGGCGGAAAAAAAGATCCGCGAATTGGGGGCCAAGGCTGCGTTCAAGGGCTATTACGATTATCCCTGCGTACTCTGCACCTCGGTGAACCAGGAGATCGTGCACGGCATCCCGAATGAGAAGCGGGTGCTGAAGCCGGGCGACGTGGTTTCAATCGACTGCGGTGTAGTGCTGGACGGGTATTACGGCGACGCCGCCATCACCGTGCCGGTCCAGCCGATTGAGGAGCAGGTGAAGAGGCTTCTGGAAGTGACAGAAGCGTCGCTGTACCGGGGCATCGCGGCCGCGCGGGTGGGCAATACCGTGGGCGATATCGGGGCCGCCGTGCAGCAGATCGTCGAGTCCAACGGCTTCAACGTGGTGCGCGAGTTCGTGGGCCACGGCATCGGGACCCGGATGCACGAAGACCCGCAGGTCCCCAATTACGGCACTCCCGGACATGGGCCGAGGCTGCGCGAGGGTATGGTGATTGCCATCGAGCCGATGGTCAACGCCGGCAGGCCGGGCGCCGTGGTGCTCGAAGATAAGTGGACCGCAGTGACAGAAGACGGCAGCTACAGCGCCCACTTCGAACATTCGGTGGCCATTACCGCTGATGGCCCGATGATTTTGACGGCGTAAAGACGGCGGAACTGACAACTGGCAACTGACAACTGATCTCAAGGACTGCATGAGCAAGCAAGACGCGATTGAAGTTGAGCCGTTTTGCGGGCGTGAGCGGAGCGGGAGCCCGCAGGTGAAATCCCGAGCGCAGCGAGGGATCTCAAGGACTGCATGAGCAAGGAAGACGCGATTGAAGTCATGGCAGTGGTCGAGGAACCCCTGCCCAACGCTATGTTCAAGGTCAAGCTGGAGAATGGCCATGAAGTGCTGGCCCACGTCTCCGGCAAAATGCGCAAGAACTTCATCCGCATTCTTCCCGGCGACCGGGTAGCGGTCGAGCTTTCGCCGTACGACCTCACCCGGGGACGAATAGTGTATCGCTACAAATAGGGGCTGGTAGCTAGTAGCTGGCAGCTAGGAAAAGCTAACCACTAGCCACTAACCACTAGCCACTAGGAACTGAAATGAAAGTACGGGCATCGGTCAAGAAGATTTGCGACAAGTGCAAGGTCATCCGCCGCCGGGGAGTGGTGCGGGTGATCTGCGAGAACTCGAAACACAAGCAGCGGCAAGGCTGATTTGTCATCCTGAGCCGTCGCCGCGAGGGTCGGCGCCGGCGAAGGAAACTGGGCGAGCGACCGGCGCGGCCGGCCCGAATTTGGCCGGCACTGAAGCGCCGACGCAAGCATCCTTAGACCAGGAAACGGAGTAACACAGAAACCATGGCACGCATAGCTGGCGTCGATTTGCCGCGCAACAAGCACACCCGCATTGCGCTGACGTACATCTACGGCATCGGCCATCCGCGCGCCGCGAAGATTGTTGCCGCGGCCAACGTGGACGGCGAGAAAAAGGTGCAGGACCTGAGCGAGGACGAAGTCAATCGCATCCGCCAGGTCATCGAGGCGGAAGGCTCGGTCGAAGGCGACTTGCGCAAAGACGTTTCGATGCACATCAAGCGGCTGATCGAAATCGGCTCGTATCGCGGGTTCCGTCATCGCCGCAACCTGCCCGTTCGCGGGCAGCGCACCCACACCAACGCGCGTACCCGCAAGGGCCCGCGCCGGGGCACGGTCGCCCAGAAGAAGAAGTCCACCGCCAAGACCTAAAGCGGAAGAGAACCTATGGCAAAAGCAGCAGGACAGGCCGGCGCGGCCGGCGGCACAAAAGGCAAGAAAAAACAGTTCAAGCGCAAAGAGCGCAAGAACGTTCCGTTTGGCGTCGCCCATATCCAGGCGTCGTTCAACAACACCCTGGTGACCATCAGCGACCAGCAGGGCAACGTGGTGGCGTGGAAGAGTTCGGGCTCGCTCGGCTTCCGCGGTTCGCGCAAGGGCACGCCGTTTGCCGCCCAGCAGGCGGCGATGAACGCCGCCAACCAGGCGCGCGATCACGGCATGCGCGCGGTGGAAGTGCGCGTGGCCGGGCCAGGTTCGGGACGCGAATCGGCCATCCGCGCGTTGGCCGCTGCCGGTCTGGAAGTGCGGCAGATCCGCGATGTCACTCCGGTGCCGCACAACGGCTGCCGGCCGCCGAAACGGCGACGAGTCTAGTGGTCAGTGGCTAGTGACTAGTACACGGCCCTGATCCGCGCGCGACTCATGCGAGACATTTGGCTGTGGGTGGTTTTCCTAGCCACTATCCACTAGCCACTAACCACTTTTCGATCGGGACGACCGGGACGCCATCCCTGTAAACCGATCCATAACGAAGGAGAAAAATGGCAAGGTATAAAGATGCGGTATGCCGGCTCTGTCGGCGTGAAGGCATGAAGCTCTTCCTGAAAGGGCCCAAGTGCTTCACCGACAAGTGCCCGGTGGAGAAACGCAATTTCGCTCCCGGACAGCACGGGAAAGACCGTCGCGCCAAGATCGTGGGTTATGGTCTCCAGCTTCGCGAAAAGCAGAAGACCAAGCGCATGTACTTCGTCCTGGAGAACCAGTTCCGCACGTACTACGAGACCGCAGCGCGCCGCCAGGGCGTGACCGGCGAAGTGCTTTTGCAGCAGCTTGAGCGCCGCCTGGACAACGTCGTCTATCGCCTCGGCTTCGGCATCTCGCGCCGCCAGGCTCGGCAACTGGTGCGCCACGGGCACGTGCTGGTCAACGGGCGCAAGGTGAATATTCCGTCCTACCAGGTGAAAGCCCAGGACGAGATCGCGGTCCGCGAAGGCAGCCGCAAGCTCCCCATCCTGGAGACCGCGAAAGATTTCACCAGCCACCAGACCATTCCGGCGTGGCTGGAAGTCGATCGCGACAACTACAAGGGGCGCGTGCTGGCGTTGCCGAAGCGCGAAGACATCAACATCCCGGTCAACGAACAATTGATCGTCGAACTGTACAGCAAGTAATCGGGAAATTGGGTCATTGGGTAATTGACCAGGAGCTGTGGCTTTTCAATTACCCAATTACGAAATTACTCAATTTCCAAATTAGTTGGCCCAGTTCCGCTGCCCGATCAGCCATGACGGCGCGAACCCATCCTGGGCCGATGGGTTGTCGGCGTGAGCCACAGGGCCGGAAGGAGATACGTAATGCTTTGGAAGGGTTTTCAGAAACCGAAACGACTGGCTGTTGATACCGAGAAGCTCACCGACAAGTATGGCCGCTTCTGGGCGCAGCCGTTTGAGCGCGGCTTCGGCACGACCATCGGCAATGCGCTTCGCCGCGTGCTGCTGAGCTCCATTGAGGGCGCCGCCGTTACCGCCGTCAAGATTGAGGGCGTGTTGCACGAGTTCCAGTCGATTCCCGGCGTGGTCGAGGACGCCACCGACATCATCCTCAACCTGAAGCAGGTACCGTTCAAGCTGAACGGGGAAGGGCCGAAAGCCATTTACCTGCGCGCCGAGCAGCCGGGTGTGGTTACCAGCGGCATGATTGAAACCGATGCCGACGTGGAAGTGCTCGACAAGGACGTCTACATCGCGACCGTCAGCGAAGGCGGCAAGCTCGACATGGAAATGCGCCTGAAGCGCGGGCGCGGATACGTGAGCGCCGACAAGAATTTCGATGAAGACCTCGGGTTGGGTTTCATCCCGATTGACTCCGTGCACTCGCCGGTGCGCAAGTGCAACTACATCGTGGAAGCCGCGCGCCTGGGCCAGATCACCGACTACGACAAGCTCACGCTGGAAGTGTGGACTAACGGCTCAGTGACCCCGGCCGATTCCATTGCGCTGGCGGCCAAGCTGCTCAAAGACCACATGAACATCTTCATCAACTTCGAAGAAGAATTGGAGACGGTGGTCGGCGCCGGCGAAGAGCGCAAGCCGGAGATCCGCAACGAAAACCTCAATCGCTCGGTCGAGGAACTGGAACTCAGCGTGCGCAGCTACAACTGCCTGAAGAATGCGAATATCCAGACCATCGGCGAGCTGGTACAGAAGACCGAGGCCGAGATGTTGAAGACCAAGAATTTCGGCCGCAAGTCGCTGAACGAGATCAAGGAAATCCTGTCGCAGATGGGCCTCAGCCTGGGCATGAAGATCGACGAGCACGGCAACGCCGTTCCGGCGCAACCCAGCGCGGGCGGCCCCGGCGCCAGCAGCATTATGCCGGCTTACAGCTTCGGCGACGGCCAGGAATAGCCGATAGCGTTTTACAGTCAAGGACAACACAATGCGTCATCGCAAAGCAGGTTTCAAACTCGGACGGAACACCTCGCATCGCCGCGCGCTGCTGCGCAACCTTGCGACTTCGGTCATCCTCGAAGAGCGCGTCGAGACCACGCTGTCGAAGGCCAAGGCCGTGCGCCCGGAAGTCGAGAAGATGATTACGCTCGGCAAGCGCGGCGACGTTGCCGCGCGGCGCCTTGCCGCCGGTTACCTCATGACCCGCGAGGCCGTGGACAAACTCTTTGACACTGTCGCGCCGCGCATGGGCGACCGCCAGGGCGGCTACCTGCGCATCATCAAGGGCGGATACCGCCGGGGCGACGGCGGCGACATCGCTTATATCGAACTGCTCGGCAGCGAGGTCGTGCAGGAGGAAAAGCGCAAGAAGCGTGCCGAGGCCCGCGCGAAGCGCGCCGAAGAAGCCAAGAAGGCCATGGAAGAGGCCCAGAAGGAGGCCGGCGGCGAAACGCCCAAGGCGGAGTAGGCAGTCGGTTATCGGTCATCGGCTGTCGGCCTCAGCAACGCAGTGCTGAAACGGGCCGACAGCGGAAAACCGACAGCCGACAACCAAAGCGCAATCATTTTCATCAGCGCACCTGCCGGGTGCGCTGAACTTTTTTGCACAGCAACTCTGGCCGGCTACTCCGGCGCGTGCTGGCAACAGGCGTCACGAACCACGCATCCGAACATGACCTGTGCTGTGCGCTTACGTCAGCGGGTGATTTCGTTCAGATGCTGAAAACCGGAACGGGATTCGCGCGCCTCGACATAAATATCGTAATCCGATGACTCGTGAGAATGTAACCGCACAAACACGTCGGTTGCGGAAGCTCAAGCCTGACCTGTGCCGCGATGAGGAGCAGTTCCGCGCACTGGCGAACGCCATTCCGCACCTGGCGTGGATGGCCGACCCCGACGGCCGGATCTTCTGGTACAACGATCGCTGGTACCAGTACACCGGCGGCACGCCGCAGCAGATGGAAGGCTGGGGCTGGCAGTCGGCCCACGATCCCAAATGTCTGCCTGAAGTGCTTCACCAGTGGCGTAGTTCTCTGGGCACCGGCGAGCCGTTCGAGATGGTTTTCCCGTTGCGTGGCGCTGACGGTGTGTTCCGCCCGTTTCTCACGCGCGTGGTGCCGGTGCGCGATGGCAGCGGCAAGATCGTCCGCTGGATGGGAACGAATACCAACATCAGTGTGCAACGCGAAGCCGAAGAAGCACGCCGCAGGCTGGCCGCCATCGTCGAATCTTCCGAGGATGCCATAATCAGCAAGGACCTTCACGGTATTGTGACCAGTTGGAACGCCGCTGCCGAACGCCTGCTTGGC
Source organism: Terriglobales bacterium (assembly GCA_041946775.1). Taxonomy (GTDB): domain Bacteria; phylum Acidobacteriota; class Terriglobia; order Terriglobales; family Acidobacteriaceae; genus JBHGBA01. The sequence continues at coordinate 38,531 of JBHGBA010000042.1, read as the reverse complement.
CATACGGCTGCGGAAATGATTGGCCAATCCATCAAGCGCATCATCCCGCCGCAACTCCATCCTGATGAAGACCGCATCCTCGACGAACTGCGCAGCGGCCGGCGCATCGAACACTTTGAAACCGTACGTTTGACCAAGGCGGGTGAACAAATCGCAGTGTCGCTCACCATTTCGCCCCTGAAGGACCAGCAAGGTCAGGTCATCGGCGCCGCCAAGATCTTGCGCGACATCGGACAGCGACTGCGGGTGGAAGAAGCTTTAAGAACCAGCGAGAAGCTGGCCACGGTGGGACGGCTTGCCGCTACGGTGGCACACGAGATCAATAATCCGCTGGAGTCGGTCATCAATCTGGTCTATCTGGCGCGGCATGATCCCACCGCTCCGCCCAGCGTGCGAGAGTACCTGAGCACTGCTGAGGAAGAATTGGGCCGCATTTCGCAGCTTACGCGGCAGACGCTTGGCTTCTATCGCGACCGCAAGGAACCCGTTCGCGTGCAGATTGCTCCCATCGTGCGCGGCCTGCTGCCGGTATTCTCGTCCAAAGTGGCCAACAAGTTTATCGACCTGCGCCTGGACCTGGAGGAAGATGTGGAAATCATCGCCGTGCCCGGCGACCTGCGCCAAGTGTTCGCCAACCTGCTCAGCAACAGTATTGATGCAGTGAGTGCGTACGGCAGGATCTCCATTCGCGTCAGGCCGGCCTGCGGCTGGCGCACAGGGCCGACTCCGGGAGTTCGCATCACGATCGCCGATACGGGCCATGGTATCGAGCCCTCACTGCGCGCCCGGCTTTTCGAGCCTTTCTTCACCGCCAAAAAAGAGATTGGCACCGGCCTGGGTCTGTGGGTCTGCAAGAGCGTCGTGGATAGCCACGGCGGTACCATCCGCGTGCGCAGCAGCGTGGCCCTAGGCAAGAGCTGGACCGCCATGTCGGTCTTTTTTCCTGCCGCGCCCCAATGCATCCGCAAGCACTTCCTGGACACCGACTCCGACGCGGCGTGATCTTCTCCTTTTCCCTGTACTGCCGACAACAAAATCTTCGCGCTACGCGACGAACCTGTGTAGAGTGCAGCGCGCAACCAATTCTTCCAGCTGCTTGTTGAACTGTTTTCTGTGTCCCCCTTGTCTTCAGTGGTCAAGTGGGGTGCTCTCAACCGCAGAGGACACGGAGGACACGGCTGCGCGATACACTGCTCCTGTGATGAGCAATGCGTGATTCACCTATCGTCTCCGCTACTGTCCCCGATCGCGCCGCCGGCCTGCGGCGGAATGTGCGCATCTTCGGGCTCACGTCGTTTCTGAACGACACGGCGACCGAGATGGCGTACTGGATTCTGCCGGCGTTCCTGGTGTCTCTCGGCGCGGGTCCCGCCGCATTGGGATTGATCGAGGGCATCGCGGAGAGCGTTGCGTCGTTTGCCAAATTGTTTTCGGGCCTGCTGACGGATCGAATTGCGCGCCGCAAGCCGATCGTGGTTGCCGGTTACGCGGTGGCGAATGCCGTAAAGCCGGTGCTCGCTCTGACTACGGCCTGGTGGCAGGTGCTGGTGGTGCGCTTTGCCGACCGGCTGGCAAAAGGCGTACGGGGCGCGCCTCGCGACGTGATGATCGCCGAATCGGTGAGCGGGCAGAGCGTCGGTTCCGCGTTCGGCCTGCTTCAAGCGCTGGACTCAGCCGGCGCGATTGCCGGGCCGCTGCTGGCCGTCGCGATCCTGAGCGCGGGCCATGACATGCGCGTCGTGTTCTGGGCGGCAGTGGCGCCGGGGGCGCTGTGCATCGTGGTGGTCACGCTGTTCGCGCGTGAGACCGGACACCTGCCACAGAGGCACAGAGGCACAGAGACGGAACTCACAGAAAAAGAGGCAGTCGAGCAAATCGCAGTGAGGAAAAACGCGCTGGGGTGGGACTTCTACTTTCTGCTCGGCGCGGTCACGCTGTTCTCGCTGGGGAACTCGAGCGATATGTTCCTGATCCTGCGGGCGCAGGACGTCGGTGTAGGCGTGCGTTACGCGCCGCTTCTGGGGCTGGTATTCAACATCACGTACACCGCGTTCTCCTGGCCGGCAGGGAAGCTGAGCGACCGCATGAAGCGCCAGCACATCGCGGCCACCGGCTACGTCGTGTTCGCGGTGGTATATGCGGTGTTCGCCGGCGCGCCATCGCATGCCGCGATCTGGGCCATGATGGCGCTCTACGGCGCGTACTATGCGCTCACCCAGCCGGTGCTGCGCGCCCTGGTGGTGGACACTGCACCGCGCGAGGCCCGCGGACGCGCGTTCGGCGTCTTCTACTTCGCCACCAGCCTGGCCACGCTGGCGGCGAGCCTGGTGGCAGGACAACTGTGGAAGCACTTCGGCCCGCAGATTACGTTTGGATTGTCGGCAGCGCTGGCGCTGGTGGCGGCCGGGATGTTGTTGCTGGCCCCGAAGAAAAGCTGACCACGGATTCACACGGATTGGGGAATTCTGGACAGTTGGTACTTTGATAATCGCCAATTGATGAAGAAAAGACCTGGCGGTTCTATCCGTGAACATCCGTGTAAATCCGTGGTTCGGGTTTTCGCGTCAGGAGCACGGCGGCCTGCATGCAAAGCGCGCCGAAGGTGTCGAGGGCGAGGTCGTAGAGCGTGCCAGTACGCGAGGCGAGCGATGTCTGGTGCCATTCATCGAGCCCAGCAACCATGAAGGTGAACGCCACGGAGAGGGCGCACAGCCGCACCACAGTGGCAGCAACGGTTCCGCGGAGCGCGCGGAAGAACAGAACGCTCAGAACTCCATAGCCGACGAAGTGGCCCACCTTTCGCACCACGGCATGAAAGACCGCGAAGCGTTGCGGGTCGATGTGGCCGAAAAGCGCCGTGGCAATGCTGTAGAGGATGCCCGACGTGTGCTGCGCGGAGAGCAGGTCGGTTGATTCAAGCGCAATGATAGCGAGCCAGAGCACCACTTCCAGCCACGGCCAAAATAGACGCGAACGAGTGGGCGCAGTCACCGGCTATTCCACACGGTAGTTGGGCGCTTCGCGCGTGATGATGACATCGTGCACATGGCTTTCGCGCAGGCCGGCGCCGCTGATGCGGATGAAGCGCGCCTTCTGTTGCAGCTCGGGGATACTGCCCGCGCCGCAGTAGCCCATGCCGGAACGCAGTCCGCCCACAAGCTGATGCACTACCATGGCCACCGTGCCGCGATAGGGCACGCGTCCCTCGATGCCCTCGGGCACCAGCTTGGCCAGCCGGTTCTGTTCGCCCTCTTCGGTGACGAAGCCGGAGGAGTCCCCGTTGCCGTCAACGCTCTGGAAATAGCGATCGCTGGACCCCGCGGCCATGGCGGCCAGCGATCCCATGCCGCGATAGGTCTTGAATGAGCGGCCCTGGTACAGGATGGTCTCGCCGGGGCTCTCGTCGGTACCTGCGAACAGTGAGCCGATCATGACCACGCTCGCGCCGGCCGCCAGCGCCTTGGTGATGTCTCCCGAGTATTTGATACCGCCGTCGGCGATGACGGGGATGCCCGCGTCCTTGGTGGCGCGGTACGCTTCCGCAATGGCCGTTATTTGCGGCACACCCACGCCGGTCACGATGCGCGTCGTGCAGATGGAGCCGGGCCCGATGCCCACCTTGATGGCATCCGCGCCGCAGCGCGCCAGCTCGCAGGCGCCGTCGAAGGTGCCGACATTGCCGGCCATGAGCGCCAATTCGGGGAGCTTCGATTTCACGACTTTGATGGCTTCGAGCACGCGGCTCGAGTGGCCATGAGCGCTGTCAATGGCGAGCAAGTCCACTTTTGCCCGGGCCAGTTCCTGGGCGCGTTCCAGGAAGTCGCCAGTTGCGCCGATGGCGGCGCCGACGCGCAGGCGGCCATGCGAATCCTTCGCCGCGTTGGGATACTTGAGTTTCTTCTGGATGTCCTTGACGGTGATCAGGCCCTTGAGTTCGTACTTGTCATTGACCACGAGCAGTTTCTCCACGCGGTGCTCGTGCAGGATGCGCTCCGCTTCCTGAAGGGTCGTGCCCACCGGGACGGTGATGAGGTTCTCCTTGGTCATCACGTCGCGGATGGGAATCTCGGTGCGGGTCTCGAAGCGCAGGTCGCGGTTGGTCAGGATGCCGACCAACTTGCCTTTCTTCGTGACGGGCACACCGGAAATCCGGTAACGGCGCATCACTTCCAACGCGTCGGCCACTTTGTCATCCGGCGACATGGTGATGGGATCGACGATCATGCCGCTCTCGGAGCGCTTAACCTTGTCCACTTCGCCGGCCTGTTGCTCGATCGAGAGATTGCGATGAATGATGCCCAACCCGCCCTGTTGCGCGAGCGCAATCGCCATGCGCGCTTCGGTGACGGTGTCCATGGCGGCGGTGATGATGGGGATATTCAACTCGATGTCTTTGGTCAGGCGCGTGTGCGTGTTGACAACGGCCGGAACCACCTCGCTGCGCGCCGGCAGCAACAACACGTCGTCAAAAGTAAGCGCTTCGGGAACAGGAAAATGAATCATCGTTCTCTCGCGTGGAGGGGTAAACCATCATTTTAGAGAGCGTTGCGCGAATGAGCAAACGGACGTTCCCCGTCGCCCGTTGCCCGTTTCCCGTGAATGAACCGGTGCCGGCGAATACCCGCGGCAAAGGTATTCTGGGCCGATTGAAAGGTGTGCTCCATGTGAAGGGCGAGATCACCGATCCGGCCGTGCCGCCGAACGACTGGAGGCCGCTGGATTGACGCTCTTGCGCATCATCTTGTAGGAACGCTCTGCGGTTACCCCCACCGACTGCATAGCCCTGTTTGGGAAAGCATCCCGAAATGATGCGCGATTACTTCCGTGTACACCCGGTCTCCTGTACGTCTGTCGCAGCACGGCTTCCAATCCAAGTGAGGGGCAAATGTCGTTGCGGAACAAAATACTACTGATGCCGGCGGGGCTGGCAGTGGCGCTGACCGTTTGTAACGCCGTCGTTGGCCGGCGCCTGATGGGAAGCCAGTTGGGGCTGATTGCGGTGGTGGCAGCTACGGTGGCGCTGGGCGGCGTCCAAGCTGTTCTCGTGCACAGGCTGGTGTTGGGCCGCATCGCCGAGCTGAGGACGGCGCTGGCCGGCATTCAGGAAAGCGGTGATCCGTCGGCCCGCGTTCCTGTCGAGGGCGAGGACGAAATTGCGCAACTTGGAACCACGCTGAACCAAGTCTTGGAAAAGCTCGAGACCGCCCACCGCGACCTGCGAGTAGCGCACGACGGATTGCTCTTCCAGACGACCCGCGATGCGGTGACCGGGTTGAGCAACCGAACGGCGATCATGGGCGTGCTGGCGCGCGAGTTGGTGCGGGCGGGGCGCGAGCATAGTGCGTTGGCGGTGATGTTGGTGGATGTGGACGGCTACAAACTCATCAACCAGAAGCATGGGCAGGGCGCGGGCGACGCCATCCTGCGAGGGGTGGCGACGCGTCTGCGAATGGCGCTGCGGCCCTACGATCACATTGGCCGTTATGGGGCGGACGAGTTCCTGGTGATCGTTCCCGGCTGCCGGGCACGCGAGGCACAGCGCGTGGCGGCGCGCCTGTGCGAGTCGGTTCGCATGGGCTTTGCCGCGAGCATCGTCCCAGTTACTGTGACCATCGGCGCGACTGTCGCTACCGGTCAGGAGCAGGCGGCGACCGTAGTGGCGATTGCCGACTCGGCCATGTTTCGCGCCAAGCACTTAGGACACGACCGCGTCGAATTTGTCGGCGTCTCGCTGCCCGAGCGGCAGAAGAACGGCAGATCAGGTCATCGGGTCATCGGGTGAACCAGCGAGTTGCTCAACGGGCGCAGTCCACAGGCGAAAGGCGCCGCGCACGCCTCTAACACCAGGACAAAGGGGGTACTTCAAAGAAGCACCCGATTCTCGTTGATTATCAGTTCGCCAGTTCGCCCGATCACCAGATTACCAACCCCCCGCCGACCCGATGGCCCGCTGACCCGATGACACGATGGCCCGCTGACCCGATGGCCAGTTGCTTTCTGGGCTGCCGCTGCATCCGCGGGCAAACTGCTATCATCCAAATTAGTGGCGAACATTGGGGGCGCAAGTAGCCCGCGGGCCAGTTGTGTTTTGCCCTCCCGGGCCGTATACTTTGACAGAGCGGTTGTGTCATATCGGCGCAGTACACCGGTGGGCGCGAGCCCACTTTTTGTTTGACCCGGCCCAAACCCTCCGCTTTGTTCCGGAGTGAGGGTGGGGCACCCGCGTGAGGCAGAAAGAAGAGGATGGCGGCGGATCTCGACAAAGTGCGTGAAATCGCCGAGCGGGTGGCGGAATCCAGCGGCCTGGAAGTGGTGGACGTGGAGTTCCGCGGTGGCGGAAAGGCGCGCATGTTGCGCATTTTCATTGACAAGCCGGGCGGGGTGACGCACGAAGATTGCGCCAATGTCAGCCGCGAGGTGGGCACGATCCTGGATGTGGAGGACGTGGTGCCCGGAGGCCAGTACCTGCTGGAAGTTTCCTCCCCAGGGCTGGACCGCAAACTGGTGAAAGCCGCCGATTACGAGCGGTTCGCCGGCAGCCGGGTGAAACTGCACACGCGGGAGCCGATCGAAGGCACCCGGCACTTTGAAGGCCGGCTAGAGGGCCTGCACGACGGGCGCATCACGCTCGCGTTGCCGGCGAAGAAGAAGCAGCCGGCGACGCGCGTCGATATCGAGTTGGCCAACGTGGAGAGGGCCAATCTCGTGCCTGAGTTCTAGTCCCTTTTACCCGCATTTTCGGGTTTCGGGAGATGCTCGGGGGGCTTCCCGAAGCAGAGAGAGCAAGCTATGCCCAGCGATCTGTACAACACCATTGAAGGCCTGAGCCGCGAGCGCGGGATTGATCCGCAGATCGTGGTCAGCGCGGTGGAAGACGCCATAGTGGTGGCCACCCGCAAGTCACTCAAGTCGCAGGAAAACCTGCGCGCCGTGCTGGACAAGGAAACCGGCGACATCAACGTGTATGCCGTGAAGAACGTGGTAGAAACGCCCGACCAGGTCACCGATCCCATTAACCAGGTGACGCTGGATGAAGCACGCGCTTTGGACGGTAACGCAGACGTCGGCGGCGAGGTGCTGATCCATCGCGCGCGCCACGAGATGAAGAACCCCGCGGGGCTGGGGCGCATCTCGGCGCAGCTTGCCAAGCAGGTGCTCTTCCAGAAGGTGCGCGAGGCGGAGCGCGACACGGTGTACAACGAGTACATCGGCCGCGTGGGCGAGATCGTCAACGCCACGCTGAAGCGCGTGGAAGGCCCGGACCTGATTTTCGATATCGGCAAAGCCGAAGCGCGTATGCCGCGCAAGGAGCAATCGCGGCTGGAGTCGTTTGCCGTGGGCGAGCGCACGCGCGTGGTCATCGTCCGCGTGGAGAAGTCCGCCAAGGGGCCGCAAGTTGTGGTATCGCGCGCCGCGCCGGAACTGGTGCAGCACCTGTTCCAGACGGAAGTGCCGGAGATTTACGACGGTACGGTGCAGATCCGCGCCATTGCCCGCGAGGCGGGCGAGCGCACCAAGATCGCCGTCTACTCAAAGGACAAGGACGTGGACGCGGTGGGCGCGTGCGTGGGCATGAAGGGCATGCGCGTGCAGTCCATCATCCGCGAGTTGCGCGGGGAAAAGATTGACATCATCGAGTGGCACGAAGACCCGGTGACCTTCGCGGAAAAGGCATTGCAGCCGGCGAAAGTCAGCCGCGTGACGGTGCTCGACAGCGCCGAGAAGCACCTGGAAGTCATCGTGGACGATACCCAGCTATCGCTGGCCATCGGAAAGAAAGGGCAGAACGTGCGGCTGGCGGCGAAGCTGCTGGGCTGGAAAATTGATATCAAGAGCGAGGAAGAGAAGCGCCAGGAAGTCGAACAGCAGATGCAGGCGCTGGTCACGCAGCCGGCCACGCCGCTGGAGCGCGTGCCGGAACTGGGTGAGGCGATCATCGAGAAGCTGACGGGCGCGGGCGTGGCCTCGGTGGAGGCGCTGGCCGACATGACCCCCGAACAGCTCGAGGCCATTCCGGGAATTGGGCCTAAAACGGTGGAAAAAATCAGCATTGCGGTCAATAATTACTTTTCCAGCCTGGAATCGGGCGTTGCACCTGCGGCGGAGGTTGCCGCTGCCGACGAGCCTGGCGAGAGCCCCAGCGATACCGTGCAACATCCTGACGAGCCTCTGGGCGAGACGGATGATTCGCCTGTGCCTCCGGAACTGGAGCCCAAGGGTGAACCGGTCGGCGTGGTGAACGCGCGTGATGCCAGCACGGGCGATCCGACGAAAAATGATGTGACCCTGGAACCGGCGCCGGACGAGAGCCAGGAATTGTTCCAGACACAGCAGACCGTTGAAGGCATCCGGGACCGCGCAGTGGAAGATGCGCCCCCGGCGGATGAGGCTGACGTGCAAGCGCACCAGCAGCATCCGGATGAGAAAGACATACCGCCGGAAAAGCAGTAGTCAGTTTCTAGTTTCTAGTTTCTGGAAATGCAACTCGATGGGCGGCGGACAATACACAGGGTTTTGCGGCGTAACGGCCGCGGACTCTAAGACTAACTTGAAGCTACTTCGAAAGCCGTGAGGTTGACATGAACGCGTAACGGAAATTCGGAGGACGGAAAAGGGCGGATGCAGCAACAGAAGACGCGAATTAACGATCTGGCCAGGGAGTTGGAAGTTAAAAGCAAGGCCATCCTCGACGTGCTCCCTCTAATAGGGGTGACTGAGAAAAAGACGCACTCCAGCTCGCTGGAAGCCGACGAAGTGGAGCGGGTGCGTGCCCATTTCCGCGCACAGCAGGAACGTGCCCAGGCGGGGCCCGCGCCGCGGTCACGCGCGGCCCATCCCGAGGACGAGATCCGGACCAAGGTGGACTTGTCGCACATCTCCAAGCCGGGAGATGTGCTGAGGGCAATTACGCAGCAGGCGCAACAGCCGTCCGCGCCGCCGCGTCCGATGCCCCCGCCGCCCGCGACCGTGGCCCCGAGCAAACCGGCCGTGCCGCCGCCTGCACCTCCGAAGCCGGAAGCCCCGGCGCCCGAAGCGGCAGCTCCCAAGCCGCCGCGCGTAATCATGCCGCAGCCGCGCCAGGCCTCGGCGGTGATCGCGCCCCCACCCGTGGAAGAGAAGCCGGTGGAGGCGCCGGTATTCGTGACTGCACCCCCCGAGCCCGAAACTATGGTGACACAGCCTATCGCGGCGGAGCCGGTCGCCGAAGCACCGGTGGAGGCGCCGGTCGAAGCGGCAGAACCTGAGGTTGTCGAAGAAGCACCGATTGCACCGCCAGCGCCGGTGACGGTCGCACCGCCCGCGCCGCCGAAGCCGGCAGTTGCTCCTCCACCCGCAGCCGCCAAACCGCCCGCACCAGCGAAGCCGGTCGCGCCACCTCCGGCGCAGCCCGCGCATGGCAAAGCTGGCGCGCCGCCGCGTCGCGTGATCATGCCGCAGACAGGGCCGCGCCCGGTGTACCAGGCGCCGGTGCAGCCTTTACCCAGCCGTCCGGCAGCGAGCGCGAGCCCAGCACCGGGCGCGCGTCCGCAGCCCGGACGCCCGGTTCCGGGACGACCGATTTTCGAGCGGCCGCGACCGGCAGCACCAGCACCGCGTCCGCCGCTGCGTCCGGGAGAGCGCCGTCCGATGCATCCGACGCGGCAGGCGCCGGGCGGAGCGCCGCGTCCGATCGGCGTGGGGCCGGCAGCTCCTCCTCCGGGAGCGCCTGCTCGTCCAGGCGCGCGTCCGGGAGCACCGGCGCGGCGTCCGGGACAGCGCTATGTACCGCGTGGCGTGAAGGAAGGCCCGATGAAGGGCTTCGTTCCGCCGCCGCGCATGCAGGTCAGCAACGAACCTCTGCCCATCACGCGCACTATTACCATCACTGAAGGCATCAGCGTGAAGGACCTCGCCGAGCTGCTCGGCGTGCGCGCCAAGGACGTCATCGCGCGTTTGTTAGCGCGCGGTGTTTTCGCGACGATCAACCAGTCGCTGGATGCGCAACTGGCGGGCGACATCGCGCGACAGTTCGGCGCCGAAACCAGCGTGATCACCTTCGAAGAGCAGGCAGCGAAGGAGGCTGCGGCGGAAGCGGGCGTCACGGCAGCGGCAGAAGCCGAGGCCATGCAGACGCGTCCGCCGGTGGTCACCATCATGGGCCACGTGGACCATGGCAAGACCACGCTGCTGGACAACATCCGCCATACCAACGTTGCTGCGGGCGAAGCCGGCGGCATCACGCAGCACATCGGCGCCTACAAGGTTACGATTCAGGACCCGAACTCGCCCGCCTACGGACGCGAGATCGTGTTCCTGGATACTCCAGGTCACGAGGCGTTCACCCGCATGCGTTCGCGCGGCGCGAAGGTGACGGACATTGTCGTGCTCGTCGTTGCCGCGGATGACGGCGTGATGCCGCAGACGCTGGAGGCTATTGACCACGCGCGCGCCGCCAACGTGCCGATCATCGTGGCGGTGAACAAGATTGATAAACCCGATGCCGTGCCCGACCGCGTGAAGAAGCAACTGGCGGACCGCGGACTGATGCCGGAAGACTGGGGCGGCAACACGGTATTTGTGGACGTCTCCGCAAAGCAGAAGACCAACCTCAACCTGCTGATGGAAATGATCTGCCTGGTTGCGGACCTGCAAGAATTGAAGGCCAATCCGGACCGTCCGGCGACGGGCGTAGTGCTGGAAGCCAAGCTCGACCGCGGACGTGGTCCGGTGGCGACTGTGCTGGTGCAGAACGGCACGCTGCGCACCGGCGACTATTTCGTGGTGGGCAACGTGTTCGGACGCGTGCGCGCCATGTTCGACGATCGCGGCAAGCAGATGGAGGTCGCGCCGCCGGCGACGCCGGTTGAGATTCTGGGTCTGGAGGGTCTGCCGCAAGCCGGCGACCAATTTGTCGTAGTGGCCGATCGCGACAAAGCGCGCGGCATCGCCGATTATCGCGAGCAGAAGGCGCGCGAAGCGGCCCTGGCCAAGAGTTCGCGCGTGTCGCTGGAAGGCCTGGCCGACCAACTCAAAAAGGAAGGCGCAAAGGAGCTGAATATCATCCTGAAGGGCGACGTGCAGGGCTCGGTCGAAGTGCTCAGCGACCTGCTGACCAAGATGTCGTCCGAGCAGGTGAAGATCAAGATCCTGCACAGCGGCGTCGGCGCCATCACCGAAACCGACGTGCTGCTGGCCTCGGCGTCGAACGCGATCATCATCGGGTTCAACGTGCGGCCGGAGCGCAAGGCGCAGGAACTGGCGGAGCAGGAGAAAGTGGATATCCGCCTGCACTCGATCATTTACGAGCTGCAGGACGAGATCAAGCGCGCCATGCAGGGCCTGCTGGAACCGGTGATCAAGGAAACTTACCTGGGACGCGCCGAGGTGCGCGACACCTTCCGCATCCCCAAGGTCGGCACCGTGGCTGGTTGAATGCTGGGAAGGGCACGGCTTCAGCCGTGCCGCCCGGATCCGCCGCTCATGCGGCTTTAGCCGCTGAGGGGCGACTCAGGCATTAAGTAAGCGCATGTACCTAACAATGTCCAGTGGCCAGTTACCGGGGGATCGGGGCTGGCCATTGCTTTTGTCATGATTGCTTTTTTGACCCTGGAGATTCGCATTGAGTCTGCGCACTCGCTGAAAGACAAGCGGCAGGTGGTGCGTTCGCTCAAGGACCGGCTGCGCGCGAATTTCAATGTGGCGGTGAGCGAGCTGGATGTGAATGACCTGTGGCAGCGTGCGACCGTCGGCGTGGTTAGCATTTCCGGCTCGCGCGATTACCTGGAAGGCTTGATGGCCAGTGTAGAGCGCGAGGCCACGCGCATCTGTAACAATAATGGCGGGGAGTTGGTGGATACATACGTGGAGTACTTGTAGCGATCAGTCGTCCCTGCGGGACTCGGTAGGGATTTGCCACCGAACCCAGGGCTGGTACCCTGGGCTAGAGCAGATTCATTGAAGGTGTGTCTCCTTCTGAATTGTCATTCCGAGCCGCGAAGCGGCGAGGAATCTGCTGTTTCAAAGCAGATCCCTCGCTTCACTCGGGATGACAACCTTGGCAAACCAGGGATACAGGAACGGAGAAACTGTTCTAAACTCCTCGCGTCCCTGGACGCAGAAGCACCGCGTTCCAGCGCGATTAGCCGAGAACCGAGAGCGGACAACCGACAACCGGCAACTGACAACTGACACTGGTTTCCATGGACCACGGCGGAGCCAAACATCACCGGGAGCGGATGGGAGAAGCCATCCGCGAGGAGATCGGCGCCATTATCGAGGGCGAGCTGGGCGACCCGCGCATCGGTCTGGCCAGCGTCAGCGAAGTGCAGATGGCGCCCGATGGCCGCTCGGCGCGCGTGTTTATCTCTGTGCAGGGCGATGCCGAAGACGCCGTGCGCAGCCTCGAAGGGCTCAACGCTGCCCGCCAATATATCCGCCGGGAGTTGACAGAACGCCTCCATTTGCGGCAAGCTCCCGAGTTATTTTTTTCGCTGGATCGTTCCGAGCAGTACAGCACGCGGATTGATGAACTGCTGGAGCGCATCAAGAAGCGGAACCGATAAGCCGCATCCAAAAAACGGTTAGCTAAGGACATTGAGGGGCGGGACGGGTGCTGGTACTGTATTCCGTTCCGCTCGCATTCCGGGCCTTCGGCACTCCTGCCGTTGGGCGTATGGGTGGTTGGAGCGCGGGTGTTTGGCGCACGCCATGACGAGCGGACGGCAAACCGGTGACAGCGCAGCCATGCTGAAAGAAGTACTGAATCACATCGAGCAGCGCCAGCGTTTTGTGCTGACCTCGCACGCGCGGCCGGACGGCGACGCCATCGGCTCGGTGCTCGCCTGCTCGGCGTTGCTGCGCGAGATGGGCAAGCAGACGCAGGTGGTCATGCGCGATGCGGTCCCGGCCATCTACCGCGTGCTGCCCTTCGCCGACTCGGTGATCCAGGCGCCGTACGTCCAGGAAGACTACGAGACGGCCATCATCCTGGAGTGCGACAGTATTCAGCGCACCGCGCTCGAGGGCCTCGACGGGCGCTTTCTGATCAACATTGACCATCACTACACCGGGCGTCCGTTTGCCAATGTCAATTGGATTGACCCCAATGCGTGCGCCACGGCGGAACTGATCTTCCGGCTGGCGCGCGAAGCAGGCGTGCCGATCTCGCCGGAGGTTGCCACCTGCCTGTACACCGCGGTGTTGACTGACACCGGCGCGTTCGGCTACACCGGCACCAACGCCGACACCTTTGCGCTGGCGCGGGAACTGGTGCTGGCCGGCGCGAATCCGGTGAAGATCGCGCAGGACGTGTACTTTTCCAATCCCACGGCCAAGATGCGCTTGCTCGGCGCGGCTCTTTCCAAGCTGCACCGCGAGGGCTCGCTGGCCTGGATGTACGTGACGCGCAATGACATGGAACATTGTGGCGCCATTGATGAGGATTGCGAGGGGCTGACCAACTGGGCGCTAGGCATCGACGGCGTGGAAGTGGCGGTGTTCTTCCGCGAGCTGGCGGACCGCAGGCGCTGGCGCGTCAGCCTGCGCAGCAAAGGGGCCATCAACGTGGCGGAGGTTGCCGAGAGTTTCGGTGGCGGAGGCCACGTCTGTGCGGGCGGCTGCGCCCTGCCCGGGCCGCTGTCGGTCGCATCGGAACGCATACTGGCGCAGCTTCGCCTGCGCGGCAGCCTGCGCGTGCAGTAGCACCCTTTCCATTCCGAACCATCTCCCCAATCCGGCACTGCAGCGCGTGGCACGAACAGACTGAGGCTTTGGTAATCTGCGTCTGCTGCGGCATCTCCGATAACATCAACTCTGCCATGAACGCCGAGCCTCTTGTCCCAGAGTTGCAATATCCCGTCCCCCGCCGCTATCCCCGCTTCAAAATCAATGTGCCCATCCGTGCGATTACGCACCGCGACAAAACGCGCATCGTGGACGGACGGGGCAACGAACTCAACGAAGGCGGCATGGCGATCTTCGCAGGGCTGGAAATGAAGGTCGGCGATGAGTTGGAAGTGGAGTTCACCCCACCGTACCAGGACCGGCCCATCCGCGTGCGCAGCACCGTGCGTGATCGTCGCGGTTATTACTACGGGGTGGAATTCCAGCGGGCGACGCCGGAAGACGAGAAACAGATTGCGCTGATACGCGCGGCGTTGCAGGCCGTGGGATCGCCCATCGTGCGTGCCGGGGAACCGCAAGCGGCGAGTCAGTAAAGCAGCAGCTAGCAGCCAGCAACAAGCAACAAGCAGCGAGCAGGTTTTCGAACGACGCGTAATTCCCTTTCTTCAGAGTGCCGGAAACAACACCGCAGCCCGCCGCCGGGACGGCGGCGCTACCGGGTGAAGCGGTACTTGTTGCCTATTGCTAGTTGCTTGCCGCTTGTTGCCAGTTCGGCGCTACTCTTTCGCTGCCGGTGACGGTTCGGGGGCGGGGGCGATTTCGCAGGCGGATTCATCCAGTGCGCGGATGGCAGAAATCTCGCTGGTCCCGGCCGTCGGCCGTGCATTGCCCGGTTCGGCTTCTTCGGGAACAGGCACTTCAACGGGCGCAGGTGCGGGGCGTTGCCGCTGATACCAGATGACCTCGCTGGCGCGTTGCCACAGACGCATGGCTATCCATAGCCAGGCGATGAACTGCGCCAATAGGAAAGCGGCGCCGATACGCTCCGCGGGCACGAATTTGACCCACACATATAGCGCGGCGGCGGTGCCAGCCCATGCCAGCAGGCTGAGGCGGCCGTACATCCAGAACAGCGGGCCGAAGTTGGCGTACACCAGCTTGAAGGCACGTCCGAGGGTGCGCGTCATGCCGTGTTCATCTTCGACCACTGTGCGTACCTGGGCCATGTCAAACCACAGGCGAACGATCATCAGCAGCGCGACCACTCCGCTGAGACCGATGACTTGGACCCAGAACCCAAGCATCTCATGGGGCGAGTTGCTGCTCAGATTGCTGGCGAAACCGCGAATCGCGGAGGCCAGCAGCGCGATCGGCACGAGCACGGCCACCAGCCACAGCAGCAGGCGGACGAAGCGCCAGAAGTAAGCGCCGCATCCCTGAAAGAATTCGCCGGGTACCAGCATGCGGCTGCGCGCGTACGCTTCCAGAATGCCGCCGGTGGCGAAGAGCACGAAGACCAGAAAAATCGCGCCAAAGGCAAGGGCACTAGTGGGACGCGTGGCCAGTTGCACGTCCGGATTGGCGGCGAGTTCCAGGAAATAGCCCACATCGAAGCCGTGATACAGCCGCTGGGCGGCAAGGCTATGGTCCAACACCCGGCCCAGGCGCACGGCAAAGCCGGTGGCGGAAAAGAACCCCAGCACCAGGTTGACGGCGTAGACCCACCACAAGATGCGCTGCGTCTGCCAGAGCAGGCTCCAGCCGGCGGCCAATGTTCCAGATTGTTTCCTGCGGTTCATTCGCTTGCGCGACTCTACACCAACCAGGCCAGCAATTGCGCGAACAACTGCGTCATGAACATCCAGTAATTGGCGAGTTTATGCTTGGCGCTGCCGTCCGGCTCACGCCTCCAGCTATTGTTGAAGAAATTCTTGTCAATCCAGACTTCGTGGAGCGGATCGATTTCGGCCGACACCACCCGGCGCGTGCTGTGATAGGTGTAGCGCACCCAGCGATCGCGGCCATCCCAGCGCTCGCGCGCGATCGAGCCGTCGTCGAAGTTCACGGCAACGTCCACCGGGAAGATGAAGTCACCCTTGCGGTGGATCAACACGGTCGAGGTATAGTACACGTCGCCGATCTTTTCCTGTTGCCGCGTGCTCTCCTTCCGTGCCCAGTCGGGACGGTCCACGTTGATGCCGACGACTCGGTAATCGGCGACGTTAGTCCCATAGATGGCCTGATCGAAGTACCAACGGAGATCGCGGCCGGAAACCTCCTCCAACGTCTTCAGGAAATCCTCCCGCGTAGGATGAGTAAAGCGGTAGCGCTGGAAATACGTGCGCAGCGTCTGCTGAAATGCATCTTCCCCGATGATCTTTTCCAGGTTGAGCAACACCGTCGCAGCTTTGCCGTAGCTGATACTGCTGTAAGCGCCGCGCGTCATGAACATCCAGCCGGGCCGGGTGAGGGGATCGGTGTCGCTGTTGTAGTGATACATCATGCGCTGAAAGCCGGCTTCGCCGAGCGTGGCGCCGGCCAGTTGCAGGATCGAGGTGTTCTCGCCGTAGAGCGAGTTCATCACCTTGATCTCGCTGTAGCTGTTGATGCCCTCGTCGAGCCACGCATCCTCGACCTCATTGGTGGCGACCATGCCGTACCAATACTGGTGTCCGAACTCGTGTTCCACGACGAGTTCCGGCGCGCGCACGCCTTTCGGCATCCACCAGGTGGTGCCCGCGGTGATCAGGTTGGGGTACTCCATGCCGCCGGCGCGTCCGGCGCCGTGGGGCGGATCGACGACCGTTATCTGCGGGTAGGGGTAAGCGCCGTACCACTGGTCGAAGCGCTGCATCGTACCCTTGAGACTGCTGAGATGCCGGTTCGCCTGGTCCATGTGCCCAGGCTGCATGAGCAGATTGATTTTGACCTCGCCCGCGCTGCCCTTGAAAGTGTCATTGATTAGGCGGAAGTGCGGCGATGCCGTCCAGGCGAAGTCGTGGATAGCTTCGCCGCGAAAGGCGATCGTTTGCGTGCCGTCGGCGTTCTTCGTCCTGCCGACCTCAATCCCGCTGGCGCCAACGATGTAATTCTGGGGGAGGGTCAACTTAACGTCGTAGGTGCCGAAGTCGGAAAAGAACTCCGTAGTGGCGTGAAATTGGTGGCAATCCCAGTCGTCCTTCCACCAGACACCGATCTTCGGGAACCATTGCGCGCCCATGAAGAAGTCGCGCTTATACCCGGTGCGCGCAAACACCTCGGGGAGGCGGTCACGGAACTGGAAGTGAAACTCGACTTCGCCCCCCGGCGGAACGGCCTTCGGGAGCTGGATTTCGAAGACGGTGCGGTCGTACTGGTTGTCGTCGTCCGGGTGGACAAACTTCATTTGCGACGTCAGGTCGCCCATGCCCGGTACGACCAGCGATTTGATCTCGATCGCGCCGTACCACTTGTCCTGCCACTGGAACTTCGGATTATCGCGCCGCACCTCGGTCATGAACGTCGAGGTGGGCTGAAAGGCATTCAGGTACAGGTGGAAAGGGAAGCGCTCCAGGGGTTTGCCAGTCAGATTGCGGTAGCGAAGTACCTGAATGGCGTCGAGCGTTTTGGCGTTTACATCCAGGCGCGCGTCAATGGTGTAGGCGACCGGCCACGGCCCTTTGGGCGGGTTTTCGCCCCAAACGGCCACGGCACAAAGCAACACGCAAATCAGCAAAAGACGCCGAGACACAGCCCTCATCATCACCCCGGGATAATTGCAGAGCAGCGTAACTCGGCTGACGTCCAGAGTCAATCGGAAAGCGTGTAAATTCAGGGATTTCGCGGGTTATCGAACGATCGTACGGTAGGGAACTGACACACAGACCAGTTGCTGAAATCCTTGAACAGCGGCAGACAAAACTTGTCGCCTTGTGCGAAACCACGCGGCACTTCAGCACGCATTGCCCGGTAGGGGAGCCGGGAGTCAGCCGGCAATCATGCGTTCCAGTCCGGCGCGGTTGCGGATCAGCAGGTTGGATCCCTTGATGAGCGCCAACTGCTTGTTGCGGAATTCGGCCAGGATACGCGTAACGGTTTCCCGCGAGGTTCCGATCATCTGCGCGATTTCTTCGTGGGTCATGGCCAGCTTGACGCGCAAGCCTTCCCGGGTCTCCTCGCCGTTCTGTGCCCATTCCAACAGCACGCGCGCCAGCTTTTCGCGGGCGGAGTGCGACAGGCCGAGCGAGCGGATCTGCTCGAAGGCCGCCTGGCAGCTCATGCTGAGATGTTCGGCGGCCTGGAGGCAGGCGTCGGAATGTTCCTTGAGGAACCTCAGGAAGTCGTCGCGCTTTACGAAGTTGACCTGGCAGGGATGCAAGGTTTCGGCGGACATTTCATACGGGGCGCCGGTGACAGTGGCATGCAGGCCGAGAACTTCGCCTGGCTCGGCAATCTTCAGGATAAGGGCCTTGCCATCGGACGCGGTGATGGAGAGCTTTACCCGGCCGCGACAGAGCAGGAAAATGCCGCGCGGAACCTGCCCTTCGCTGAACAGCAGTGCGCCACCGGGATAGGCGGCAGAGTACTTGATGGTGTCGAAGGCGGCGAGGGTCGCCTTGGGCAGTTCACAAAAGAAGCGGTTGCTGCGGAACTTGCAAACCATACAACTGTCAACGATGTCGAGACCATACGGAGCTGCCACAGTACACCTCTTCCCAGTACTTACATCATATCACTATTAATTGTGAGCAACATCACAAAATGCGGTACATTGAGGGGGCGCTTGTCGCTTGCCCCTGGAGCGGGGTGGCGCTAGGCTTTCGTCTGCCGCGCAGGAGGAGATATGGCGATCTCGACCACCAGCGTGCCGGCGGCGGTGTCCGGTGCTTCCGCCACCCTGCTCGTAGTGGAGGGACCGGAGCGCCGCACGGTGGCGGTACGCAAGCTCCCCTTCAGCATCGGCCGCAAGCCGGACAATGACCTGGTGCTCTCCGACCCCCGTGTTTCGCGCGAACACGCACTCATCGTACAGGACAAAGACGCGCTCTGGCTGGTGGACCAGAACAGCAAGCACGGCACTTTCGTCAACGGGCAGAAGGTGGATCGTTGCCAGTTGCAGTTGAACGACCGGCTGGAGTTCGGCGCGCGTGAAGGCATCCACGTCATCTTCGGCCCGGAACGCGTGCCCACGCCGACCTCGGAAGAGTTGCTGAGCCACATCGGCGACCTGACTACCGCTTCCGACCTGGAGAAACTCACCCTCCTGCTGGAAGCCGCGCGCAAGCTGAACACCACGCGCGTCCTTGAGGACGTCTTGCTGACCCTGCTGGATCTGACCCTGCGTTTGACGCGGGCGGAAAGGGCATATGTGTTCTTGCGCGAGCGGGACGGCAGTTTACGGTTGGCGGCGGCGCGAGACGCGCATGGCAAGCCGTTGGCGGACGATAACACCATCTCGCGCTCGATCCTGAATGAGGCGGCCACCGCGGGTTGCGAGTTCCTGGTGACCGACACAAGCCGCTTCAGCGACCTGGCGGCGCGCAACAGCATTGTGGCCTACGACCTGCGGACGGTGATCTGTATTCCCTTGTCGCGAGCGCCTATCGGAGGGCGGCCCAGCGACACCGAAGCTGGTGCGCAGGATGTCCGCGGCGTGCTCTACCTGGACAGCCATTTCGCCTCCCGTGAGATGTCGGGTGTAAGCCACGACGTGCTTCATGCCATCGCAACCGAGGCGGCGGCGCTGGTGGAGAACGCCTACCTCGTGGAAGCGGAGGCCTCTGCACGGCAGTATCAGCAAGAACTCGCCATTGCTGCATCCATCCAGCAGAACCTGATGGCGATCAACATACCCGAGGTGCCGTTTGCCGCGGTGCGGGCCCGCAGCGTACCCTGTCGTGAGATCGGCGGCGACTTCGTGGACGTGATCCGCACTCCGGACGCGCTGGCGCTGGTGATCGCCGATGTTTCCGGCAAGGGCGTTTCCGCCGCCTTATTGGCTTCGACCCTGCAAGGCATGCTGTATTCGCAAATCATGGCAGGGGTGCCCCTGGTGGACATTGCCACCGCGGTAAACCGTTTCCTGTGCCAGAAGCGGCTGGAGGCGAAGTACGCCACTGCGGTGCTGGCCAGGGTGCATTCTGATGGCGAAATTGAAATGGTGAACTGCGGGCACGTCCTGCCGCTGGTGGTCTCCGGCAACGACGCGCAATGGGTACAGGGTACGAATGTCCCCGTCGGCCTGTTTGCCGACTCCCGTTACGAGGCACTTCGGTTCCGGCTCAATTCGGGTGACCGGCTATTGTTGTACACCGACGGGGTCACGGAAGCGACCAACAAAGCAGGCGAGTTTTTCGAGGAGGAACGTTTGCGCGAGGCGGTCACCGGCCAGTCCCCGATGGATGAGATCTTTCGCCGGGTGGCGGCATTTTGCGCCGGATCGCCCCCCGCGGATGACTGTACCGTGCTGGAAATGACCTACGCAGGTGCGCGTCCTTCCGATGACACTGATCCGAGCGGCCCGCGAATGCGCGCCTGATCGTCAACTGGCACGTTCTTCGGCGCGACGGCGGCGCAACATGAACTCGACCGTCTCCAGCAGCTTGGAGACCTCCACCGGTTTGAACAGTATGTGCACGCCGTCATTTTGCGCCAGGTCGGAAATTTCCGTATCGGGGTAGCCGGTCAGCAGCACGCAGCCCAACCGCGGGTCGTTCCGGCGTGCCGAGCGGATCACGTCCAATCCGCTCGTCTGCCGCTCCAGGCTCAGATCACAAAGCAGCAGGTCGTACCGCTCGCTGGCCAGCAGGGATTCGGCCTCAGCCGACGTGCGGGCCGTGCTAACCGAGTATCCCTTCTGCTCGAGAATCAGGCGATAGCTGAGCAGCAGGGCCTCCTCGTCGTCCACCACAAGCAATCTGGATCGGGCAATATTCATGGCCAGAGAGAAGTTCCGACGCTATTAGATGATGGAATAGGGAGCTTCTGCTGCCCAGGGTTGGCGAAAAGATCCCGGAAAGTCACAAACCGGGGAGTAAATCGGCAGCCCCACGAGGAGTCATTGCTGATCTGTGGTCTAGCGCGTGGAGACCGAAACTTTCAGTGTACCCACGTACTCGGCCGGCGCGCCCTTCTTGGTCAGCGGCTTGAATTTCCATTGCTGCGCGGCGACCACGGCGTTCGCCAGGACCACCGGGCTGCCCGCCGCATCCCACATGCAAACCACGTCGCCGGTAGTGTTGATCATCACTTTGATCGACACCACCCCAGAGTAGTTCAAGCCGGCCACGGCGGGCTTTTGCACCGGGACCTTCTTCACAATTCGGGCTTCCAGTTCCGCCGGAGAAAGCCAGACGACTTTGCCGGCGCTGTCGCGCATCAGCGCGGGATGTTCACCGCAGTGCACCGTAATCTCATCGCCAGCAAAACACAAACAGGGAAGCAGAACCAGGGCGGCGAAAACGGCCTTCATGAGACCCCCACGCGGGAGAGGTCGGACGAAATAACCTTACGGTCATCGACCGTTGTTAGGGAGTAACTAGCGAGATTACGAGGCCAAGTGATTTGTGATTTGTGATTGGCGGGCCGGCCGGCACGCGAACCGCCCGCCCATTACTCGCGACTCTTGAAACAGGATCCCCAGGTTAGCGCCGAACTGCGCGGCGCCAAGGGCGACCCGGGCCGAAGCACGCCTCCAAGACACAGGTGGCAGGATCCGCGCGTGTTGGAACAACCCCGGTGGCGGATCCCATCCCGCCACCGGAATAAAAAGATCGTATTACGTCTACTATGCGTCCAGGGTGGACAGATCGCCTGTATCCGTGCCCAACTCCTTGGCCTTCAGATACCGGCGCATGATCTTGCCCGAACGCGTCTTGGGCAGCGCGGCGACGAAGTCGATGGCCGCCGGCGTCGCGATCGGACCCAGTTCCTTGCGGACGTGGTCGGAGAGTTCCTTGCTAAGTACGTCGCTGCCGGCGTGCCCGACCCGCAACTGCACGAAGCACTTGATGACCTCGCCTTTGAGCGCATCGGGCAAACCGATGGCCGCGGCCTCCGCGACTGACGGGTGCGACACCAATGCGCTCTCGACCTCCGCGGTGCCGATGCGATGGCCGGCCACGTTGAGTACGTCGTCGGCGCGCCCGACCACCGTGATGTAGCCATCTCTGTCTTTAATGGCCACATCGCCGGTGTTGTAGCAGCCCGGAATCACTTTCCACTCTTTTTCCCAGCGCTCCGGATCGCCCCACACGGTGCGCATCATGTGCGGGAAGGGGCGGCGCAGCACCAGGCGGCCGCCCTGTCCAGGGGGCAGCTTGGCGCCGTTCTCATCCACGACGTCGGCCACTACGCCGGGCTGGGCGACCCCTGCTTTGCCGGGCCGCACCGGCATGGTGCAGTGGGTGCCGATGGTCGGACCGGCGATTTCCGTCTGCCACCAGTTGTCCACGCAGTAGCCCCATTTGCCGTCGCCGCACAAGTACGTCTGCGCCCAGCGCCAAGCCTCGGGGTTGAGCGGTTCACCGGCGCACGCCAGGACCCGTAGCGTGCTGATGTCGTGCGCCTGGGGGTACTTTTCGCCATAACGCATAAACATGCGAATCGCGGTGGGCGCGGTGAAAATCTTGCTCACCCCGTAGCGCTCCACGATCTCCCACGCGATCCCGGGATTGGGAAAATCAATGGCGCCCTCGCGGAACAGCGTGGTCACGCCCGCACACAGCGGTGCGTACACGATGTACGAGTGGCCCACGATCCAGCCGATGTCGGAGGTGCACCAGAACACGTCCTTTTCGCCGACGTCGTAGAAATTGTGTAGATGGTAGGTGGTTCCCACCATGTAGCCGCCGTGCACGTGAACTACGCCCTTGGGCTTGCCAGTAGTGCCGGAGGTATAGAGGATGAACAGCACATCCTCGGCATCCATTTCTTCCGCGGGACATTCGGCAGGGAAGTTAAACAGCGACTTGAAATCAACTTCCTTCGCGCTGGCTGCCTGGAATGGCCCTTGGCGCGCGAAGATAACAATTTTCTCCACCGACGGCGTGCTTTGCACGGCCTCATCAACGATGGGCTTCAACGGCACCGGTTTCCCACGACGGAAGCCGGCATCGCCGGCGATCACCAGCTTGGCCTGCGCGTCGTCAATGCGGTCGCGCAGCGAGGTCGCGCCCAGGCCGGCGTAAACCACGGAGTGGATGGCGCCGATGCGAGCGCAAGCCAGCATCGAGATCACGCCTTCCAGGGTCAGTGGCATGTAAATAATGACGCGATCGCCCTTGGCGATGCCGAGCGACTTGAGACCGTTTGCGAAGCGGCAAACCAGGCGATGCAACTGGCCGTAGGTGACCATGCGCTCGGTGCCGTCCTCCCCCAGCCAGATATAGGCTACCTTGTTGTGCCGTTCGGAGTTGGCGTGGCGGTCCAGAGCATTCACGGTGATATTAAGTTTGCCGCCGCAAAACCATTGATGATGGCCGGAATTGTCCCAGTGCAATACGCGGTCCCACTTGCGCGACCAGACAAAGCGGTACGCCTGATCGCCCCAGAATCCCTGTGGATCTTCCACTGACCGCTGATATTCGCGCTCAAAATCCTTTTGAATCGCGCTCTCCACGACGATCTTCGGTGCCGGGTACTCCTCGTCGATGGCAAGCAGGTTGGATATGCTTTCGGCTGAATCCTTGCTCGGGCCACTCATGATGTAATCCTAACCTAGATTCTGCAACTCGAAGCGCACATGGGTCTCCCAGGGCATAGGAAAGGACTTACCTGGGGGATACAAAAAGATGCGGCGCCATGAGTTACGGCGCCGCAATTGTATCGCAGAATCAGACCTCGAAGCACCTAGCGCACAGCAGCGCGGGCCGTCTCGGGTCCGGCCGCATGGGCGGGAACAGCCGGACGCCTGGCCAGCAGTTCCGCCACCAGGGCGACGGCCGCCAGTACCGCCGCGGTGTAAAACGCCGCCTGATAATTGTGGTACTTGTCATACAGAACGCCACCGATGCGCGGACCAATGATGCCGGCCACGCCCCACGACGTGAACAGCATGCCGTAGTTGATGCCTGCGTTCTTCGTGCCCCAGAAATCCGAGGCGGTCGATGCGTTCACCGAGAGCTGAGTGCCGTAGCACCAGTACACGACGAACACCAGGATGTAGAGCAGCGCCACGCTGCCGCCAACCGCGTACAGGATGGGCATTGCCACCATGGAGATGGCGATCATCAGGCGTAACACGTTCAGGCGTCCGAGGGCGTCCGACATCCAGCCGGAAAGAATTCGCCCCGACGCATTGCCGGCGGCGCCGACCACCAGGCCCATGGTTTGCAAGGCCGCAGCGCTGATGCCGGCGCTCTTGGCGAACGGCACCAACTGGCTGATGACCATCAGGCCGGCCGAGCAGCCCAGCGCGTAGGCCACCCACATGAAGTAGAAGGTTGGCGTTTTCAGGGTCTCGGTCGGGGTGAACTCGTATGTCGTCGCCGCGGCTTTAGCAGCCGGCGCCGGCGCCCAGCCGGCCGGCTTGTAGCCGGCGGGTGGATTCTTCAGCAGGAATGCGCCGATCATGGTCATGACGAAGAAGATCACGCCCAGGATCTGGAAGGTCGTGAACACTCCGTAGGCGGGGATCAGCTTCATCTGGGCCAGTGGCCCGAAGATGGCCGAACCACCGCCGTAGCCGGCAACCGCCAGACCTACAGCCAGGCCGCGCCTGTCCGGGAACCACTTGGCCATGACGGGAATCGGGGTGGCGTACCCGAAGCCGTTTCCTAACCCGCCAATCACGCCGAAGCAGATAAACAAGTAGGTCAGGCTGGTGGTATAGGCGCACAGGAAAAAGCCCAGACTCACCAGGACGCCACCAATCAGCGAACAGACAAACGGGCCCTTCTTGTCTTGAATGCGACCGGCTGCGACGAACGTCAGCGCAAATACGACGACCGCGATGGTGAACACCATGGAGGTGTCGGCGCGCTTCCACCCGAACTGTTTTTCCAGCGGAGCGACGAATACGCTCCACGCGTATAGACTGCCAAGGGCGAGGTTCATGGAGAGCCCGCCCACGACCCGCCACCAACGATTGAGGCCGGGTTGCGAAGTTGTGATTGTGCTGGTTGCCACGGCTGAATCTCCTCTTTTCTTTTCCTCTCAGGTTGATTGCACTTGCTGGGACTGCCTCGCCCTGGTGCCTGCCGGAGTGCGCCAAATCTCCGACGCACCCGGCGAGGCGAAGAGCCCTGGTGGAACCCGATCGAGCTGTATCAGCCTCGCGGTCATTCCCTCGCGATCAAAAGGTAAAGATCGTCGCAAATTCACTGCGCAGATCATGCATCTGGCGCGACGGCACGCCGCGGAACAACGGCAAGCCGCCGGTAGTGCCAGCGACGGCGCGGGTGCGATAGTACCCGAGCTCGTAACCAAAGGTCACAAAGGCGTTCAACTTGTACATCAGATTGGCGAAACTCCAGTCCGAGGTCCCGCGGCCTCCGCCCGGCGCCAGCCGGCGAACATCGCGGGCGGCCACCGTGTCGATGCCGTAGTGCAGGTTCATGGTCCAGCCCGCATTTCGGCCGGTTGGTTCGGCATTGAAGATTCGCGACAAGGGGATGCCCAGTTCGACGAATCCGCCCTGTGACCGCCCCGCAAGCTGGTCAGCAATCACGGGCGTCCCACCAGCAGAGCACGGAGCCCCCAAGCACCCAAAGGCCACAGTGGAAGAGCCGTCAACGCTGGCGACGTTCCAACTGGCGGGTCGGGCCACGCCCGGGCTGGGTCCGAAGATGTTTGTCAGGTCGTTGAAGAGTGTGTAGATCTGGCCGGCGAAGTAGTAACGCAGATCTTGCCCTTTGTAGTACTTCGCCAGGAAAGTGAGGTAGCGGGTTGGAAGTTGCACTTCCGCCGTCGCTCCCCAACGATTACCGCCGGCGACCGCACCGCGTGGGAACGCAGGCTTGAAGTCATCCGGCACGTTCGCCGCAAGCACGATCGCCGAGCGACTGGCATAGGTGCCACTGAAGATAATCTGGGCTGGTGCTACGCCTTTCGCCTTGTCGGCCTGGAACTGAAATACTAGCCGTCCCTGGGTTTCTGGTTGGACGGAATCGCTGCCCTGGCGCTCACCGTAGGCAAGCTGGTTGCTAATGTCACTGGGCGTCAGGCCGAAAGCCGGCAGCGCAATGGCAAACTCCGGCCCGAAGGTGAAGTTGCGCGAGCCACCGAAGTTGTGGGTCATTCCGACGCGCATCTGCGGGCTGCGCTCGTACAGCGAGCCAAAGCCGATGCCCAAACCGGTTGTCTCCAGGCTGTTCGGCAGGGTAGAGGAACCGAAGGTCGTCCAGTCCTGTCCGAACAACGCGAAGTAACTGGTCGTGTCGGAGGCGCGATAGTCCATGCGCATCCAGGCCAAACGGATGGACGGCTGGCTGGAGCGCACGGTGGAGATGTTGCGGTTATTGGCGCGAGTGTAGTTGCCTTCAAAGTCGAATTCGAGCTTGCCGGTCAGGGCCAATTTCTTGGAGACGTCCGGCCATTCGAAATTCACGCCCACGCGGGCGGCGCGGGCCTTGATGTGAAATTCCGGCGAGCCGTCCGGGCCGGTGTCGCCCAGGAAACCGGGCAGCGGGAAGTCGTTCGAACCGAATGGCGCGCCGCCGGACATGGCCGAGTCGTACACCGCGCTGGCTTTCAGGAATCCGTAGAGTTTCAGTTTGGCCTTGGTGCCGAGTGTGATGTCGGGCACCATGCCACCGGGTTTAGCGGGATCAAGTTGCAAAACGCGGATGGGCGCCACTGCTGGGATAATCGCCGGCGCGGGCGGTGGTGCCGCCGGCTTGGCCGGGGGCTTTTCCTGGGTGTAAATGGCCGGGACAACCGCCGCTCCGGCCGTTGCCGGGGCCATGCGGACGGGCTGGAATACGCTGGAAGGTGCACTGGAGACGGGCTCACTGCGCACTGCGTCGTATTCGGCGTCTGTAATAACACCCTTCTGCTTCAGCAGTTGGGCAAGGCGGTCACGCTGCTCGGTAGGGGTGCCAGTTATCGCCTTGGCATCTTCTGCGGTGAGCACCCCTTTCTGCACCAGTACCTGGACCAGAGGGTCCGGGGCGCTGGTGGCGGTTTGCGCGGCAACCGTTATGCTGAGTGTTGCGATGAGCGCCATCGCAGTGAAGAGCCCCAATCCGGATCCGAAGCACCTTTTCATCTTTCGGGACCTCCTTTTCCTCCCGATCGATTACAGCGATTCAAGCTGGTAGCGACATCCTGCAACGGCGCCGCCACAACACACTTGCAAGCCACACTGAATCACCTGCTGCCTTGTGGTGGAACTTCTTCATGTTTGCGACTGGAGCGAAACACCGGCGCCAGGCGGCAAGAGCTACACCAACACCCGTATATGGCGCCTTACGAAGGCGGCCGCACTTCGGTGCCTTGCCCTGACACGACCTGAAAAACGGTGTTACCCCACCAACCCCAACATCACTGTGGGGCGGATTGTTAAAGAGCTTTGCGCATTGTGCAGTGACGTACGTCACAGCTTGTATGTGACATGACTTGCGCGCCGAAGCCCTCATCCGCCACGCGGCCCCCGTGCAAACCCGCAGCCGCAACCGAGGCCGCCCCGCCATAAGTCTGGGCAGACGTGTACTTTCAGCTACATACGAATGATTCCCCGCGAATACCGAGTGCCGGCGCGCGACGCCAAGACCCTGAAGATGGACGCCGTCCCAGCCCCATTTATGGCACAAAAAATTTTTGCCCTCGGTAGGCAGTTTTTCGGCTTGTGCTCTCAGGGCGAATTGCGCTGTGACCCCCACGTCACAAGCGCGCGGTAAGCGCCGGTACTCGCACCACATAGAAGTCCCGGCCGGGCAAGTAGGCCCGAAATACAGGGAAAATATCACAAATCAGGGACCCACGGCAAAGTCGGACAAAATTGTTCGCGTTTGGCGTCCGCGACTTAGGGGAGAGTTTGTGACAAAAAAAGAGGCGACATAATCTTAAATCGCGTGGGTGGCCCACCTCCGGGATGTTTAGTTAAGGTGGGAAATACTCCGCTAATTACCAGCGCTCGATAACGACCCTGGTTTCTGTGTAGAAGCGCACCGCATCCTTGCCGGTGGCATGAAGGTCGCCAAAGAACGAACCTTTCCATCCGGCGAAGGGGAAGAACGCCATCGGCGCCGCCACGCCGACGTTGATGCCCACCATTCCCGCTTCAATGCGCGTACGGAACAGACGTGCCGCTGCTCCGTTGCGGGTGAAGATGCTGGCGGCGTTGCCGAACGGCGAGCGGTTGGCAATGGCGATGGCTTCTTCGATGTCGCGGGCGCGCACGACGGACAACAGCGGGCCAAATATTTCGTCACGGGCGATGGCCATGTCCGGGTGGACATGGTCGAAGATGGTAGGCCGGAGAAAAAAACCCTGGCCGGCGGGCGACTCGCGGCCGTCGAGGACAAGACGGGCGCCTTCCTGAATGCCCTTTTCCACATAGTTCCGCACGCGCGTGCAAGCATCCCTGCGCACGAGTGGCCCCATCGCCGTGTCTTCCTGGAGCCCACTTCCGATGCGCAGATTACCGGCGCTCTCGCGCAGACGATCAACCAGCGTGTCACCGATTTCGCCGACGGCAACCACCACGCTGCCCGCGAGGCAACGCTGCCCGGCAGCTCCAAACGCTGAACTCAGAACGGCCTTGACCGCCAGGTCGAGGTCGGCATCCGGCATGACCAGCAGGTGGTTCTTAGCGCCTGCCAGCGCTTGCACGCGCTTGCCTGCGGTTGCGGCCCTCTCGTAGACGTAGCGCGCGACCGGAGCTGAGCCGACAAACGAGATGGCGCGAACCTCGGAATGCTGGAGCAAGGCATCTACGGCTTCGCGCGCGCCGTGCACGACGTTGAGCACGCCGGCGGGCAGTCCGGCCTGCGAAAACAATTCGGCAAGCAAAGCGCCGCTGATGGGTGTGCGCTCCGAAGGCTTCAGTACAAACGTGTTCCCCGCGCCGATAGCAATCGGGAACATCCACAGCGGAATCATCGCGGGGAAATTGAACGGGCAGATTCCGCCGACGACACCCAGCGGTACGCGCACGGTGAAACTGTCGGTCCCGCGGGAAATTTGGCCCACGGTTTCGCCCTGGATCAGCGTAGGCATCCCGCAGGCGAAGTCCACGACCTCGATGCCGCGCCGCACTTCGCCCCGCGCATCCTCGATCGTTTTGCCGTTTTCCGTTACCACTTGCCGCGCAAGCGTTTCGAAGTTCTGCTCCAGCAGTTGTTTGAAGCGAAACAGCACCTGCACGCGTTCGGGCACCGGCGTGTCGCGCCAGGCGGGAAAAGCGACGCACGCAGCTTGCACCGCCGCGTCCACGTCGGCGCTGCCGGACAGCGGCACACGCGCGATCTCTTCGCCCGTGGCGGGGTTGTACACAGGTTCGGTTGCGGTCGTGCCCGCGGCGCGCCAGTTTCCCGAGATGTAGTTATTCAGCGCCTTACCGGTGCTGCGGTCGAGCAAAGGGGATGATTGCGTCTGCGACATGGCTGTGACCTCACGTGGGCCTTACTTCACTGCGCCCACAGTGAATCCGGCAATAAAGCGATCAAGGAACAAGTTGTAAACGATCGCGATGGGAATGCTCGTTATCAGGCACGCCGCCATCAACGAGCCCCAGTAATACACGTCGCCGCGGATGAGGAAAATCGGTATCCCGACCTGCACCACCTGGTTTGTCTCATTGGAAATGAAGGTCAGGGCGTACACGAATTCCTGTGTCACCAGGGTAAAGGTGAAGATCACCACGGTCAGGATTCCGCTGGTGGAGATCGGGACGACAAGCTTGATAAACGCTCCGAACCGGGTAAGCCCGTCCACCATCGCGGCGTCTTCTAGTTCGCGCGGAATGGTCTTGAAAAAACCCATCAGCAACCAGGTCGAAAAGGGCACGGTAAAGCTGGGATAGCTGACGACCAACGCCCAGATCGTGTCCTGCAGGCCAAGTTCGGCGACTACACGCGAAAGCGGAATGAACAGCAGCGTTGGCGGAACCAGGTAGGTCAGGAAGATGCCGATGCCGATGCGCTGTCCCCAGCGGCCGGTCAGACGCGTGAGCGCGTAGGCGGCGGGCAGCGCCAGCAGCAGCGTTATCACCGTCACCAGGATGCCGATCGCCAGTGTGTTCAGGCCCCAGCGAATGTAATTGGTTTCCTCCAAGAGAAATTTCAGGTGCTCAAGCGTCGGCTTGGCATTGAAGATGAACGGATTGTTCTGGAGATCATAAAGGTCCTGCACGGACTTGAACGACGTGATTAGCATCCAGTAGAAGGGAAACCCCAGGAGGATGCAAAACACGACGATGGTGGTGTAACGTACGACCTTGTCGAGCACCAGGCGGTTAGTCTCTGCCACCATCATGCCACCTCCGCCCGATGCGCCATGCGTAGCATTAGGGCCGCGATTACCACCAGCAGCGGCACCAGGAACAACGATATCGCGGCGCCATTAGCCAGGTTCCCTCCGAGAACGCCGGTGAAGAACGCCAGCGAGGGCAGCACCTGGGTGGTGTCGTACGGACCGCCGCGCGTCAGGATGTAAACCACTGTCATGTCGGTGAAGGTGAAGATGATGCCGAACAGCACGGCCACGTTGACGATGGGCAACATCATCGGGATGGTGATCTGAAACATGGTGCGCCAGAAGCCGGCGCCGTCCACCGCGGCGGCTTCCGGGATGTCCTTGGGAATGGCGGTCAGCCCGGCTAGCAGGATCACCGTCGAGAAGGGCGCCAGTCGCCAGGTGTGGACGAGAATGACGGAAATCATGGCCAGCGACGGCTCGCCCAGCCACATGGGCGGGGTGAACTGATTCACCAGCCCGAAATAGATCAGCACCCAGTTGATGACGCTGTAGAGCGAGTCCAGGATCCATTTCCAGCCGATGGCGCCCAGCGAAATAGGCGCGACCCACGGCAGCAGGATGATGAAGCGCGCCAGACCACGCCCACGGAAGCGTTCCTTTAACGCAAACGCGAGAATGTGGGCCAGCACCAGCACCAGCACCTGCGAGCTGATGGTGAAAACAAATGAATTCCACAGTGAAGTGCGGAACATCTCGCTGCCCAGCACGCTGCGGAAATTTGCCAGTCCGACGAAGTTAATCTCGGAGCTGCCGACGGTAACGTCACTGAAGGCGTAAACGAACGCCAGCACGAACGGCAGGCCAATGATGGCGGTGATGTACAGCACCGCCGGCGCGAACATCGCCACGCCGAGCCAGTTGAAGCGGCTGCGCCAGGTCTGCGAGAGTGCGGCCACCGAGGTCGCGACCGGGGCGATAGCGATCTCCGATTCCAGTGGAGCCTTGTGCTGGAGGTTCACTGCCATGTCAGTGACCTCGGTTGCGCGCGCTGTTCGGTCTGCCGGTCGAAGAACTTCAGGTCGTGCTCCGCCACGGCGAAGTCGTAAATCTTGTCGGGCTCGCGCGGCGCCTCGGCAGAAATCGTCGCGGGCAATCGCGAGATGATGGACTGCCCGTTGAACCGCCCGCCTTCCAGCGCGCCATACAGGATCCACTCCGATCCCAGGAACTCGATCAGCTTGAGGCGGAACTTGAAATGGATGCGTTCCCCGCCCCGCGCCACCACCGCGGGACGGAAGTGCTCCGGCCGGAAGCCAACGATCGCGCCGTCGTTCTCCAGCAGGTTCATGGGCGGCGATCCCAGGAACGTTGCGACGAAAGTGTCGGCGGGCTCCTCATATACCTCTTTCGGCGTTCCTATCTGGTGCACCACGCCTTTGTTCAACACCACAATGCGGTCCCCCATGGCCATGGCTTCCACCTGGTCGTGGGTGACGTAAATGGTGGTGGTGCCGACGCGCTTCTGGAACGATTCAATCTCTTCGCGGGCCGCGGCACGCAGCTTGGCATCCAGGTTAGAAAGCGGTTCGTCCAGCAGGAACACCGTAGGATTGCGCACCATGGCCCGCGCCAGCGCGACACGCTGCCGTTCGCCGCCCGAGAGTTCACGCGGTTTGCGCTTCAGCAGATGGCCGATTCCCAGCAGCCCGGCCGCCCATTCGACCTTTGTCCTGTGCTGTTCCTTGGGGACTTTTTGCGCCTTCAGCGGGAATGCGATGTTTTCGTACACGCTGAGGTGCGGGTAGAGCGCGTAACTCTGGAAGACCATGGCGATGCGACGCTCGCGCGGCGTCTGCCGGGTAACGTCACGCCCGCCGATGAAGATTTGTCCTGCAGTGGGCGCTTCCAGACCCGCGATCATGCGCAACAGTGTGGTCTTGCCGGAACCCGACGGCCCAAGCAGAACGAGAAATTCGCCTTCATTCGTCTGCAAGCTGACGTCGTTGACTGCGCCCAACTCACCTTCTTTGAAGATTTTCGTGACGTGTCTCGTTTCAACTACGGCCATCGAATCTCCGTGGTACGAGGGATGCACTGCGCGAGCGGACGGAAGGACCGACTGACGCGAACTCTCTCGCGCGACGAACTATTGGATTCCGCAACCCGCCGTTGCGACTCAAGCGCTGCTGGTCGTTGCCCATTTCCCTTTTCCGGTTCGACGGGGAACGGGAAACGGGCAACGGGGAACGCGTCCTTACTGCTTCCACTTGGCGAAAATACGTTTGACTTCGGCTTCCGCGTCCTTGGCGGCCTGCTCGGGCGAGACCTGCCCGCGCGCAGCCTTGGCGAACATCGTGGGCACCACGAATGTGCTGAACACTTCGCTTATCGCCGCAGTGGCGTAGCCGGGGTGGCCGACGTTCGTGGACCAGCTCAGAGCATCGGCGAGCACCTTGTACTTGTCAGACGGCTGGCCCTTCGGATCATTGGCGAGCAGTTTCTCCAGATCGGGTACGGTCTTGGCGAAACACGGGAAATTGTAAAACTCGCTGGCCTTAAACGCCTCCGCGAAGTTGTTGATCAGGTCCACCAGGAACTGCTGCGCGCCTTCCTTGTTCTCCGCGAAGTTCCAGATGACGTAGCAGTCCATCACGTGCTCGCAAGCCAGGCGCGCGGCGGGACCCGCCGGCGCTTTAACGATCTGGATCTTCTTCGACATGTCGGGGTTTTCCTTCTCCGCAGTTCGCGTAACGGAGATGGCGTTCGCTACGTAGGAAACGCGCCCCGACAGGATGGCACGGTTGTTCGACGACGGGTCCCAGGTAAAGACTTCGGCAGTCTGGGTGTCTTTGAAGAGCTGCGTCATGTACTTCAGCGCTTCGATCGTCTGCTTGGAGTTGATGCTGACGCGCCCCTCGGCGTCCTGCACGCTGGCCCCGTAGGACCACATCAGGGCGCGCATCGCCATGTTGGTATCAAGCTCCTGCGACAGGCCGACGCCGCACGGGTTCCCGAACTTCTGCTTAATCTTGCGCGCGCCGTCCAGCAACTGGTCCCAAGTGTCGGGGCCGTTGGGATAACCCACCTGCGACCACAAGTCCTGGCGGTAGTTGCCCGGATCGGGCACGTAGGAATCGGAGAAGGCGTAATACTTCTTGCTCTTCGGGTTGTAGGTGGACTTCACCGCCAAGTCCACCGGCTTGCCCCACTTCTTTTGCAGTTCCTGGTAGATGGGGCCGTGGTCAATGACCTGGTTCTCGTAAACCGCCGGCGGCGCCAGGAACATGAATAGATCGTGGCCCTTCTTGGCTGAGACCTCGGCGGCGGCGTGCGCCTCGATCTCATTAAGGTTAATGTGGTCCACGATCACATTGGTATTGTTCTTCTGGCCCCACTGCTTGGTGAATACGCCATCGAACCACTTGTCGTAACCCGGGACGAAGTGGCTCCATTGGAGGATCTTCAGGGTTTTCTGCTGCGCGGCGGCGCGTTCCGGGAACAGAAAAAAGGGTCCGCGGGCGGCGGCCAGGGTGCCGGCGCCGGTGACCTTGATGAAGTCTCTGCGGGAAATCACGTCTTTGTCCTTGCCCATCTACTACTCCTTCGCTTGGTGAACCTGCGGCAGCTTCGCTGGCCGAATTGCGGGGCCGCGGGCCTGGTGGCGTCTGCGCTGCACGTGGTGGAAAAGGAAGGTGTACCGCTCGTACCACGATCCGATTCCCCGCCGCGCAGCAGGCCGGGAACTCTATTGGACAAGGTAGATGAGGGAGCGCAGCCGATTGGCTGCTTTGCACTGGAAATGTTGCATCCGGAACTGAAGCTGCCCCACCCTCGCGCCGCGCTTTTTCGGCGCTAGGGTGGGGATAGCGGGCAAGCTATTTCTGCCGGCCGCCGCCAATCAGCCAGTCTAGCGAGATCGGCCCGGCGCCAAAGAAGATCAGCGCGAACGCCGACGTGCCGATCAGCAGGGGGAATTCGTAACCGCCCGGCCCGGTCAGGCCGCCTTTCCAGTGCACACGGAACACGATGACCAGCATCTGGATGGTCACCGCAACCCCCACCAGCCGGGTCAGCAAGCCGGCAATCAGCAGGATCCCGCCAAAGAACTCAGTGCCGGCGGACAGATACGCCATCCAGGATGGGAAACCGATGTTGACCACCGTGTGCTGGTGCGCGGCCAGGCCGCCGAAAACTTTCCCCTTGCCGTGCGCGATGAGGATCACGCCGAGCACGACTCGCAACACCGCCAATGCCAGAGGCTGAGCTCGATCCAGCATACTCACTATGCCCTCGCGGTAAGCGCCTGCTCATCGGCGTGCTCGTTGAATTCAATGGTGATGCCGCGCCTGCCCATCTCCGCGGCGAAGGCGTCGAATGGAACATCCACTTCCTGGCGAATCGCGCCACGCTTTTCGATCCGTTCGGAGGCCAGCATTTGCAGCACCACCGAGGCCGGCCACGCCGTGGTGCGCATCATGGCGGTCATTTTGGTGGACTTATCGAAGTGGTCAACCACCGTGAACGCGGCGACCCGGCCATTGGCGTGCGCCTCCACCCGCAGGATTACCAGGTCCGGTTCGTCGCCTGCGAACTTCTCCTCGAAGATGCGCGTCATCAGCCGCCGCGGCACAATCTTGTACTTGCCGGCTTGCATCTCCTTGCTCGAAAACAGCCCCAGGTCGTAGAGCGCGCGGATGATGACATAGTGGCCCTGGTAGCGCAGCGTCTTTTCAAAACACTCGCCCACTTTGCCCTGAAAGGTTTCCGGCAAGGTGGATGTGCCGCCCGAGGTGTGAAACGCATCCAGCGGCGGGAAGCCGTTCATGACGAACACTTCCGGTTCGGTGAGCGGCTCCACGTGGGTGATCTTGCCTTTGCGCAGGATGCGGCACGGCTCCACGTATTCGTTGATCAGGCCCTCGGCGGAAAATACAAGCTGATAATTGAACGGGCGCTTCGGTTCCGCCGGCAGCCCGCCGACGTAGATTTCCAGCGCGTCAGCTTTGCCTCCGACCCGGCGCACCAGTTCGCCGCCCAGGATGGACGCCATGCCCGGCGAAAGTCCGCAGTCAGGCGCGATCGCTACCCCGTGCTTGCGGGCCTTCTTGTCGAGCGCGAGTTCCTGGCGTACCACCGTGTTGTTGCCGCCCAGATCGGCGAACTGGCAGCCCGCCTCGATGGCCGCTTTCGCCAGGCTCAGGTTGTAAAAATACGGCACGCAGGAGAGCGCCGCATCGTGCTGCCGCATGACCTTGGTGATGGGGCGCGAGCTGGTGGCGTCCACCTTGCGGGCGGTGACTTTCTTGGTGCGGCTAAGCTTGTTGACGCGCCGCGCGGCCTCCTCAGCGCGCCTGCCGTCCACGTCCGCCAGCGTCACCGATTCCACCTCTGCCGACCGCGCCATGTCATAGGCGGCGGCTGAGCCCATCATGCCCGCTCCCACCACCAACAGCTTCATGGATACGCTCTCCGTTGCACGTTGTAAGAAACGGTCAAGGTTAAATCATCGGGACAGCTTACGGCAAAGAATTACCCGCCTAATGACAATTGGCCGCTGATGAACGCGGATAATTTCCGATTGTCGATTTTCGATTGTTGATTGCGTCTGCGCTACTGATGTTGCAGTGCAGAATCGAAAATCGAAAATCGAAAATCAAAAATCAAAATTGATCAGTGTTCATCTGTCTTAACCAGCGGCTGATTACTCGACGAAGCAGTCTGCATTTGCCGGCGCCAGTACAGGTATCCCGGAATTCCGGCCACTACGATCAGCAATCCCGCAAGTGTCTCTTTCGGCTGCCCAACGACCGCGTTGATCGCCCAAATCACGCCGAAAATCACGTAGGTCGCCGGCAGCCACGGGTATCCCGTGCAGCGATACGGGCGCGGCGCGTCAGGCCGCGTGCGCCGCAACACAAATAGCGCCAAAACGCCGGCCACATACGACACCACCATCATGAAGATCACGTAAGTGAACAACTGGTCATAGGTGCCGCTGACGGCCAGCACGCACGCCCACGCGCCCTGCGCCATCAGGCTAACGGCGGGCGTGCGCCAACGGGGATGCACTTCGGCGAGCTTGCGGAAGAACAGGCCGTCTTCTGCCATGGCGTAGTACACGCGTGCATAACTCAGGATGGCGCAGCCCATCGCGCCGAAACAGGAGACGGCGATCATTGCCGCCAGCCACCGTGCCGCGCCCGAGGAGAACAATGCCGTCGCCGCTGCGTGCGCAATCGGCGGATTCCCGCCGGAGCCGGTCGCCGCCGCAATGCCGGTAATCGGCAGCGCGTACAGGTATGCCGCGTTCACCGCCACGTAGATCAGCGCCACCAGCGACACTCCGATCACCAATGCACGCGGAATGTTCCGCTCCGGCTGTTTCACCTCACCTGCCACCCAGGTGATGTAAACCCACCCGTCGTAGGCCCAGAACACCGCGATCAGCGCGACTCCGAAGGCCGCCAGTCCCGGGCCGTGGCCGTCAGGCATGGCCGAGCGGAAGTTCTCCCAGGTGCCGTTCCCAAACGCCACCCCCAGACCGACGAACAGCGCTATGGCGGCGAACTTCATCCAGGTGGCGATGTTCTGCACTGTCGCCCCGCGCCGTACGCCGAAAATGTTGGCCACGGTAAGCAGCAGGACAGCAGTGATGGCAAGCAGGTTCGCGCCCGTCAGAGTGGACCGCCCCATCTGGAGCAGCACATCATGCGCGCCGAGCGCCGGCCACATGGCGCCGCAATACTCCGCAAAGCCGACAGCGAGTGCAGCGATGGTGCCCGGTCCGCCGACGGCAAAGTTCATCCAGCCGAAAAGGAACCCGACCAGCTCGCCGTAGGCCTCGCGGAGGTATATGTATTGCCCGCCGGCCTGCGGATACATGGCGCCGAGTTCGGCGAAGGCGAAACAGGCCAGCATGGTGATCAGCCCGCCGACCACCCACACGAGGATGAACAATGCGGGCCGCCGCACTTCCAGCGCAATCCTTCCGGCGGTGAGAAAAATGCCCGAGCCGATGATGCCGCCCATAATGAGCAACACCGCGTCCAGCAAGGACAAGCTGCGCACCAGCTTCGCCGGCGTGGCTGGTTCCAGGGCCGCTTGCGGCGCGCGAGGAGAGCTCATCGCCTACCCGATCCCCAGGTCGTTGGCGGCTTCCAGCGGCGTGCCGCAGACGCGGCAGATCACCGCCGAGCAGTCGCCGCAGGTCAGCGGATCGTCCACCTCGCGGGCACACTGGGGGCAGTACAAGGCGAGTTCGCTGCTCTCCGGCTGCTCGCGTTCCGGCGTTTGAGCCATAGCGGAAGGGAACTGTAGCATAGTGGCTTGACAGTTTGCAGGAAGGCAGTTCGCAGTTCACAGTTTGCAGCCGGCTGTTGAGACCTTATTGCTGTTGAGACTTTATTGAAGTCTGCACAAGTAATGTCCAGAGTTGTCATTCCGAGCGAAGCGAGGAATCTGCTTTTTTCGCAATCGGATATGGACATCCTATTGCGGCAATCAATAGCTCGTGCGTTCGGCTTGACGGGGATATAACATCCTGAGTTTTGCCGCAGGTGGGCCGCCGAGCGGCGGCATTCGTTAGCCCAGCGCGGCAGCGCTGGGAAGGCGAAGGTACCATTACGTGAGCACCGCAGGGGCGGCACATTGGTTTTCCACGCCGGCAATTAACCCCACGGCCGCTGCAACTGTAAACTGCAAACTGCAAACTGCAAACGCCCGGAGCAACCATGCCCGACAAACCGGTCCCTCCCGAGGAGCAACTGAAGAACGAATTCAACCGCTGGGCCGAAGAAGGCCGTGGCGAGGAGATGGAGCGCCATCACATCTCCATCGCGGAGCAAACCATCCGCCTGATGGACCTCAAGCCCGGCGAGCGCGTGCTCGATCTGGGCTGCGGCACCGGCTGGGCGACCCGCCTGCTGGCGCGCCTGGTGGGAGAAGGGCCGCAAGGCTTCGGCCAGGTGGTTGGCTTGGACATCTCCGACGAGATGGTGCGCCGCGCGCGCGCCCAGTCGCGCGACTTTGAAAACGTGCTCTTCGTCTGGGGTCTGGCCGGCCACATTCCGTGGGAGGAAAATTACTTCGACAAGGTGCTGTCCATCGAGTCCTTCTACTACTACCCCGACCAGGACCGCGTGCTGGCGGAGCTGTTTCGTGTCATGGCGCCGCGCGGGCGCATGTTCATCCTGATCAATCTCTACAAGGACAATCCGTACTCACTGCGCTGGGTCAACGAGCTGAATGTGCCGGTACACGTGCGCTCCGCCGGCGAGTACGTGCAGTTGCTGAAGGCGCACACCTTCGAGGAAGTGGAGGCGCGCCGCATCCCCGACCTGACGCCGGCGCCGGAAACTTACACCGGCAAGTGGTTCGCCAATGTCGAAGAGTTGCGCGAATTCAAACGCATCGGCGCCCTGCTGCTGACCGCGCGCAAACCCGATTTCAAGTCGCCAGGCAGGGGGTATGAAGTTTACTAGCCGCTGATGAACGCAGATAGACGCTGATCAATTTTGATTTATGAATTTTGAATTTTGGGCTCTGAGCAAGAATCTGGAGAACCTTTCAATTTACAAGGGTTTCAGAGTAGC
>JBHGBA010000041.1:0-56687 GCA_041946775.1 Terriglobales bacterium | reverse complement strand
CTTCTACTTGGCTTGCTTCTGGATTACGCTCCGGAGGTATTTTTGAAACACGCTCTAGTTTGAGGGGAAAGTTTGGATGGCGGCGTACTCCTCTACGGACAGCGGTCTGATTTCTTCGGGGTGGCA
Organism: Terriglobales bacterium; assembly: GCA_041946775.1. Classification (GTDB taxonomy): domain Bacteria; phylum Acidobacteriota; class Terriglobia; order Terriglobales; family Acidobacteriaceae; genus JBHGBA01. The sequence continues at coordinate 56,561 of JBHGBA010000041.1, read as the reverse complement.
CAGGTCTGTGGCCTTCATCGTGGGTCTTGTGACGAGCGTCGGAGACGGTTTGTCCCAAGCCAGCCTGCGGTAGAAACCCGTCTTGCCGCCGCCGGCATACCAGCTGTCGCCCATTGCTTCACGTTGTATTCGTTCGGGCAAGTCCCGCCAGTTCTGACCCTCCTTCAGCATGCGATAGTAGCGGATGCGATTTTCGGGAAATTGCGCCGCTTGCTGCTGACATCCTTGCAAATGTCCGATGGCTTCACGTAAGGTGATCCAGCGCGGTAGCCCATCACGCCCAAACTCGTCGTGGGTCGGCTTAATGAACGGCACCTTCCGTCCGTCACGGCTGGCAAAAAAGATCAGCCGCTCTCGGATCTGTGGCACACCGAAGTTTGCTGTGTTGTACAGCGTAAACGTTACCTGATATCCGGCGTCCTCCAGCAAGCGCAAAATGTGGAGCAAAGCGCCACCCGGGCGCTCCTCCTCAGCCAACGGGGGGAAGCCAGGGCCGCGTTGCTCGTGAGGACGATGCACTAGTGGAGCCGAGAGCAGACCGCGCACGTTCTCAAAAATCGCGTACTTGGGTTGGAGTTCGCGAATCAGAGAAATGAAATGCAGGAAAACGTTGCCGCGTTCATCGTTCAATCCCAATCGGCGGCCGGCGGTTGAAAATGCCTGACAGGGCGGGCCACCCACAACGGCGAAAAGGTGCCCGCGTTCAATGCCGGTGTCCTTACAAATCATGTCGGCTGAAAGCCGGCGGATGTCACGGTCGTACAATTGTAGTCGGGGCTTATTCCGGTGTATTGTTTGGCAGGCAATCCGGTCGGCGTCATTAGCTGCGATACAGCTAAGGCCTGCCGCCTCCAGCCCCAAGTCAAGGCCGAGCGCGCCAGAGAAGAACGAGATAAACTGTTTTGAGGATTGCGGCGAACTCGCCGCATATTGCGATTCCTTTTCTCGCATCACCCTTGCCACTATGGAACGGCTCCTCAGGATGCAACTGCGCGACGGCCGCTTTGCTCACGTTACACCTGAGCGTTCCCGAATTATGTCGTCTATCCGTGGAAAACGCAACAAGACAACTGAGTCGGCACTTCGTATGGCACTTGTGCGGGCCAGAATCTGCGGATGGACCTTGCACGCTCACGATTTGCCTGGGCGGCCGGATTTCTACTTCCGTGATCACCGGCTTGCGGTCTTTGTGGACGGGTGCTTCTGGCACGGCTGCCCCCGATGCGGACACCTTCCGAAGACACACAGTGGGTTTTGGCAGCTGAAGATCACGCGAAATCGACAACGTGACAAGCAAACGCGCGAGCGTCTCCAGAGGAGAGGTATCCGGGTAGTGCGATATTGGGAACATGAATTGCGCGAAAGCTTGGCACTGTGTGTCGCTGGATTGCGTAAACGCTTGCGCCCGCTTCAGACCACAAAAGTCTAGAACAAGAGCATTGTTCCCGGATCCATGCAGCTTACGGCCGAAGGCGCGTTTCGTACCTGGGGCCCCCGCGAACGCTGTTTGGCGCCCGTGAAGTCAATGGCTGGCGCGACGGACACGCAGTTTACCATTCCGCGCCTCACCTGCTTTCCACGCTTCCTCTCCCCCTGCGATAAAATTCCAACTTCATGGCTATCTCCGTTCGCTCGTTTGCCAAGATCAATCTCGGACTCGCCATCGGCCCGCGCCGAGCGGACGGCTTTCACGCGTTGCGGACGGTGTATCAGACCATCGCCCTGCACGATGTTGTGCGCGTCGATCTCCAGCGCGGCACCGGCATTGAGATCCGCTGCAAGGACCCGCGCGTTCCCGCCGACGAGACGAACACCTGCTGGCGCATCGCCGAGCGCGTTCTGCGTTCGCTGAAGACGCGCGGCAAGCTGGTCATCAGCATCGAAAAGCAGTTGCCGGTGCAGGGCGGCATCGGCGCGGCGTCTTCTAATGCGATTGCCACCATGCTCGGCCTGGAGCGCGTGCTTGGCTGCGCGCTTGAACCGGAAGAACGCCTGCGCATGGCCGCCGAGGTCGGCTCCGACCTGCCGCTGTTTCTCATCGGGGGCACTGTGCTCGGCTGCGGCCGCGGCGAAGAAGTGTTCCCCTTAGAAGACCTTCCTCCCATCAACCTCGTTGTGGTAACGCCGCCAATCGGCGTTTCCACTCCACAGGCCTTCGCCGACTGGGACGCGCAGTTCGGTTTGACGCCCCCGGACGGCTCCAGTACAATGAACAGGTTCAGCCGCAGTGCGTTTGCGTGGCTGACGGCCAGGCTGCCTTCCGGTGTTCCCACTGCGAGTGGGGACCGGGCCGAGACACCGCTTCTCGACCTCGTCCGTGCCGGGATCGAAAACGACTTCGAACGGGTCGTCTTTCCTAAGCATCCCGAACTGCGTGAGGTCAAGCGTGTATTGGAACGCGCCGGGGCGCGTTATGCGTCGCTGAGCGGCTCCGGTTCGACCGTCTATGGCCTGTTCGACACAGCGGACGAGGCGCAGCGCGCGGCCGCGCACATCGGCGATTCCGGAGTTCCGGCATTCGCTACTGCCACGCTGACGCGAAAGCGGTACTGGCAAGAGATTTTCGCTTTTTGATTTCCGGTTTTCGATTGGCGCAGGGGTCGGCAGTGGGGCAAAATGAGGTTGTCCCCAGCAGTTCACGCAATCGCAAGTCGTAAATCGAAAATCGTAAACAGGTTTTGGGCGGTCGACTAATGGCAGGTCAAGTGCCTTTGGAGCACTTGGTCCAGGTTCGAATCCTGGCCGCCCAGCCAGAACCGCCGTTCTGCGCACGGGAACCGGGAACGGAAAACGGGAAACGGAATGGAAAGCACCGGAGTACAGAAGGCAATGACGTCCTCCCCGAAGGTGGCGGGAGATGCCACCGGTACGGTCACGGTCGCCGAGAAGAAGGAGCAGCAGGACACGAAGGGCGAGCGCAAGCCGCAACGCGCCCGCTTTGACGACAAGCTGAAGATTTTTTCCGGCACGGCGAACGAGGCGCTGGCGGACGAAATCTGCGGGTTCCTGGGCATTCCGCGCGCCCAAGCCAAAATCGTGCGCTTCTCCGACGGCGAATGCTATGTGCAACTGCTGGAGAACGTGCGCGGGGCCGACGTGTTCGTCGTGCAGCCCACCTGTTACCCGGTCGATTCGCACTTGATGGAACTGCTGCTGATGATGGACGCGCTGAAGCGCGCCTCGGCGCGGCGCATTACGCCGGTGATCTCCTATTTCGGATATGCGCGCCAGGACCGCAAGGACAAGCCGCGCGCCCCCATCAGCGCCAAGCTGGTGGCCGACTTGCTGACGACCGCGGGCGCCAATCGCTGCCTGGCGGTTGATCTGCACGCGCCGCAGATCCAGGGCTTCTTCAACATCCCGGTGGACCACCTGTTCGCCTCGCCGGTGCTGGTGGATTATTTCCGCAAGATGCAGCTCCCGCAGCTCACCGTGGTTTCGCCCGATGCCGGCGGCGTGGAGCGCGCGCGTTTCTTCGCCAAGAAACTCGACTCGGCGCTGGCCATCGTTGACAAGCGCCGCGTGGAGATGGACGTCACCGAGGTGATGCACGTGATCGGCGACGTGCGCGGGCGCAACTGCGTGGTCCTCGACGACATCGTGGATACCGCCGGCACGCTGGTCAAAACGGCGCGTGCGCTGCTGGATGCCGGCGCCGCCAAGACGTACGCCTGCGCCTCGCACGCCATCCTCTCCGGACCGGCCATCGAGCGCATTCACAACTCCTGCCTGGAGCAGGTCGTGGTCACCAATACGGTGCCGCTCTCGGAAGAGGCGCGGCAGGAACCCAAGATCAAGGTGCTGACCATTGCCGGGCTGATTGCGCGCGCGATCCAGTCCATCCACGAGGAGAGCTCGGTCAGCAAGTTGTTCGCATAAGTGAAGGGAATAAAAGAAACGTTATGGCGACAGCAGCAACAGCAAACAACGTGGTAGAGGCCGCGGTGCGCGATGCCAGGGGCAAGAACGAAGCGCGCCGGGTGCGAAAGGCGGGGCGTGTGCCCGCGACCCTGTACGGCGCCGGCAAGCCGCCGGTGTCCATCAGCGTCGATCCCAAGCAGATCGCCGCGATCCTGCACTCGGCCGCCGGCCACAATACCATCTTCGACCTGCAACTCGACGGCGAAGTCACGAAGGCGATGATCGTTGACTGGCAGCGGGAACCGATTAAAGGCGCGTTGCTTCATCTCGACCTGAAGCGCATCGCCATGGACAAGAGACTGACCGTGCAGGTGCCGATCGTGCTCACCGGCGAAGCTGCCGGCGTGAAACAGCAGGGCGGCATCCTGGAGCAGGTGCTGCGCGAGATTGAGTTGGAGTGCCTGCCCGACGACATCCCGGCGGCCATCGAGGTGGACGTCACGCATCTGGTCTCCGGCCAGGTGCTGCGCGTCAAGGACCTGCCGCACGGCGGCAAGCTGCACTTCCTCACCGAGGAGGAGTTACCGGTGGCCCACATCGTCCATGTGAAGGAAGTGGCGGCGGCGGCCCCGGTCGAGGCGGGTGCGGAAGCCGCTCCGGCAGCGGCCGAACCCGAGGTCATCAAGAAGGGCAAGCAGGAGGCCGAGGAAACCGCCGCCCCTGCTGCCGAGAAGGCCGAGAAGAAGGAAAAGAAATAACGTTTTCCGTTTTCCGTTCTCCGTTTTCCGTTGCGTGGGCCGTCGCCGTGCAACAGTGAAACAGGAGTTTCGGAAAACGGAAAACGGAAAACGGAAAACGGTTCGTGAAGCTGATCGTTGGTCTCGGCAATCCGGGTATCGAGTACCAGTTCACGCTTCACAATCTCGGTTTTTTGGCGGTGGACCGCATCGCCGAGCATCACAACACGCAAATTGCCAACCGGCGCGGACGCGCGCTGACCGGCAAAGCCGTTATCGGCGGCGAGCCAGTGCTGCTGGCCAAGCCCGAAACCTACATGAACCTGAGCGGCATGTCCGTACGGGCGCTGGTGGAGGAACTGGAGATTGACCCGGCAGCCGGCCTGATCGTGATTCACGACGAGCTCGACTTGCCGTTGGGCACCATCCGCGTGCGGAAGCGGGGCGGAGCGGCCGGCAATCACGGCATGGAGTCCATCATCGGCGCGCTGAACATGCAGGAGTTTACGCGCATCCGCCTGGGAATTTCCCCGGGGCACAAGGTGGAGGACGGCGCGCGTTACGTGCTGTCGCCCATCAGGAAGGCGCAGTACGAGGCGGTTGACCAGATGCTCGACGCTGCCGCCGAGGCCGTGAAGGCCATCATCACCGACGGCGTGGAAGCGGCCATGAACCGCTTCAACCGCAAGCCGGAGAAGGCGGAAGCGGAGTGAAAGTGATTTTGGATTGAGGATCTGTGATTTGGGACTTTCGGACGCCGCGATACTGCGTGAAATCCCAAATCCCCAATCCGAAGTCCCAAATGGTTCCCAGCTCGCGAGGGTACCCAGCCGGGGATAGCGGCGAGCGCACAGTAAATCTCCGCCGGTGCGGAGATGGAGAAGAAGAATGCAGCGAACTTACGAATTAATGTTCATCGTCCGTCCGGATATGGCCGACGAAGACCTGGATCGGCTGATTTCCACCTTGGAAACCCAGGTGGGCAACTTCGGCGGCACGGTGAAGAGCGTGGAGCGCATGGGCAAGCGCCGCCTGGCGTATCTGGTGCGCAAGTTCCACGAAGGAATTTATGTCCTGTTCACCATCGAGAGCGGCAGCGGGCAAGTGGTGCGCGAACTGGAGCGCCGCCTGCGCGTCACCGAACCGGTGATCAAGTTCCAGACGGTCCGCATCGACGAAGAGCAGAAGCGGCTGGAGAAAATCAAGAAACTGCGCGAGTCGCGCCAGCGCCGTCCCGCGCCCGCGCCGGCCGCAGTTGCCGAAGCGCCTGCTACGGCGGGGGGAGAAGCGCCGGCAACGGCGTAACTGCCGTTTCCCGTTCTCCATTTTCCGTCTTCCGTCCCCCGAGTTGACGACGGGAAACGACAAGTGGGAGACCGGAAACGACTCTGCGTTTCCGTGATTGTGAAACTTGCAGGTTTGCTCATCGTAACGGAAAACGGAGAACGGACAACGAGATCTTGAGGAGATTATGGCTGACGAGAACATTCCACAAACGCAACCGACGCCGGAAGGCGTGACCCGCCCTGCGGGGCCGCGTCCTGGAGGGCCGGGCCGCGGTCCGCGTCCGGCCGGGGCGCGCGAAGGCGGCGCGCCGCGCAAGTACTTCCGCCGCAAGAAGGTCTGCAAGTTTTGTGTCGAGAAGATCGACGGCATCAACTACAAGGACGTGCGCCTGCTTTCGCAGTTTGTCGCCGAGAGCGGCAAGATCGTGCCCCGGCGCCTGACCGGCGTGTGCACGCCGCACCAGCGCCGGCTGAGCGAGGCCATCAAGCAGGCGCGCAACATCGCCCTGCTGCCGTTCAGCGCGGGATCGTAAACTGCTTCCCACGTTAGCTCAGCGCTCATGTGCGTCGCGAACGTGGGGCACCTGCGTGTATCGCAGGTGCATCGGGCGAGTAATCAGCTTTCCGGCCATCTGGCCGAACCAATTTTCTGTTGTCGTGTGACAACTGGAGTCATTTATGGAAGTCATTCTCAAAGAAGACGTGCCCAAGCTCGGCGCGCGCGGTGACGTGGTCAGGGTCGCCGAGGGTTACGGGCGCAACTACCTGCTGCCCAAGAAGCTGGCCATTGAAGCCACCCGGCAGAACAAGGCGGTCATCGAGCAGATGAAGGCCGCCGCGGTGCGCCGCGCCGCCCGCGAGAAGGGCAACGCCGAAGCGCTCGCCCAGCAACTGGAAGGCGTCTCGGTGACGTTCCTGCGGCGCGCCGGCGAGCACGACCAGCTCTTCGGTTCAGTGACCACCGCGGAAATCGCGGAAGGGCTGCACAAGAAGGGCTTCGACATTGACCGCCGCAAGGTCCTGCTCGACCATCCGATCAAGACGACGGGCGAGTTCACCGTGTCCATTCACCTGCACAAGGAAGTGAAGGCGCACATCAAGGTGATGGTGGAAAAGGAGGCCGAACCCGAAGAGGCGACCGGCGAGCCTGCCACTGAGGAGTAATCCCCGGCTGCTGACCTTCGTAATGTGCCGGTTCGCTGTAATGCTTGCGGACCGGCGCGCCTGGTCGGCTACAATCTAACTGCGCGAGTATGTCGGCGAATTCGGGTCGCCGAAAACTGGGCCTCGTCGCGCAGGTGGGTCCAATGCTGACGTTGAATATTCTTACGCTCTACATGGTCATGGTCTTCGCCACGTGGAGCTACTTCCTCGATAAGAGCGAAGACTGACCGATTTATAGCCGCGTGGGCGGCACAGCTTTCATAGAATCATGAGGGCCGGAGCGGCAGAGAGCTCCGGCCTTCATTTTTTTGCGGCGAGGCCTGTTGTAGCGCCGCCGTCCCCGGCGGCAGGCTCGCCGGTGGCCCACAAATCTTTCGAGCGAGTTTGCTATTCACCCACTCAAGCGAACTGAACGCTTCAGAGAAATTGTTCACGGCGGCATCAATGACCGCGTTTGTCCGCTGCAGATCACTCGTCACAATGCGGGGGGCATTCGGTCGGTCTCGGTGGTGCGTCTCCGACCACCTTGCCATCCGTTCCGACGGGGTCAGCTGAAAGTTAGGGTTGCAGGTCTTTTGGCGAATGAGAATGGTTGTGATAGAAAGCTGCCCGCGCTCGGCGCTGCCCGCCAGCGCGCTGGGCAAGGTCTGCCATTACACCCTTACGCTGTGGACGAAGCTGACGCGCTTCCTCGAACATCCCGAGTTGGAGCTGAGCAACAACCTGGCGGAGAACTCGATGCGACCGATCGCGGTTGGAAGAAAGAACTGGATCCACGTGGGCAGCGCGCAGGCCGGACCGAAAGTGGCGGCGATACTGTCGGTGGTCGAAACGTGCCGCCGGCTCAAGATCCCGGTGCGCGAATACCTGGCCGCCGTGCTGCCGGGACTCGCCCACCTATCCGTTCAGCGTGTAGGCGAACTCACGCCCTCTGCCTGGGCGGCGAAGCAGAATCAGTCCTCGTCATAGCCCTACAACAACCCCACATCCGTCAACCGTGTGTTTGGCCTGACGCGTACACAAAAACAGCACTTGGCCAACAGCATCGCTATTCGGTTTCTCCCACCCGCAGCACCGCCAGAAACGCCTCTTGTGGAATATCAACCTTCCCGATGCGTTTCATCCGCTTCTTGCCTTCCTTCTGTTTCTCCAGCAGCTTGCGCTTGCGCGTGATGTCGCCGCCGTAGCACTTGGCCAGCACGTTCTTCCGCATGGCGCCCACGGTCTCGCGCGCGATTACCTTGGCGCCGATGGCCGCCTGGATGGCCACCTCAAACATCTGCCGCGGGATCAGCTCGCGCATCTTGCTGACCAGCGCGCGCCCGCGTTCGTAGGCGAAATCGCGGTGCACGATGATGGACAGCGCGTCCACCGCGTCGCCTGCCACCAGGATGTCGAGCTTCACCATGGGCGACTCCCAGTAGCCGGCGAAGTGGTAGTCGAGCGAAGCGTAGCCGCGCGAGACCGACTTCAGCTTGTCGTAAAAGTCGAGCACGATCTCGTTCAGCGGCAGCTCGTAGGTGAGCATGACGCGCGAGCCGCTCAGGTACTCGAAATTCTTCTGCCGCCCGCGCTTCTCCTCCACCAGCTTGAAAATCGCGCCGACGTACTCTTCCTTCGTCAGGATGGTCGCCAGAATCACCGGTTCTTCGATCTTTTGGATCTCGCCTTGCGCCGGCCATTTCGAGGGATTATCAACTTCCTCGACCGTGCCGTCTGTTCGCGTGATCTTGTAGCGCACGCTGGGCGCGGTGGTGATCAGGTCAATGTTGAATTCGCGCTCCAGCCGCTCCTGCACGATCTCCATGTGCAACAAGCCCAGGAAGCCGCAGCGAAAACCGAAGCCCAGCGCCGCCGAGCTTTCCGGCTCGAAGAAGAACGACGAATCGTTGAGCCGCAGTTTCTCCAGCGCCTCGCGCAACACCGTATGTTCATGCGCGTCCACCGTGTAGAGCCCAGCGAACACCATGGGCTTGATGTCTTCGAACCCGGGCAGCGGTTCGATTGCCGGCCGGTCGTCGTCGGTGATGGTGTCGCCCACCTTGGAATCGGCCACGTTCTTGATGGTCGCCGTGAAGAAGCCCACTTCGCCGGCCTCGAGGCTATCCACTTCCACCGGCTTCGGCGTCAGCACGCCCAGCGTTTCCACCTCGAACACCTTGCCGTTGGACCACAACCGTATCTTCTGCTGCTTGCGCAACGTGCCGTGAAAGACGCGCGTCAGCACGACCACGCCGCGATAAGGATCAAACCACGAATCGAAGATCAACGCCTGCAAATGCGCCTCGGGCCTGCCTTTCGGCGGCGGGATTTTGTGGACAATTGCCTCCAGCACCTCGGGTACGCCCTGGCCCGTCTTGGCGCTGATGAGCAGGGCATCGCTCGCGTCGAGCCCGACGGCGCCTTCGATCATCTCGCGAGTGCGTTCGACGTCGGCGCTTTGCAGGTCAATTTTGTTGATGACCGGGATGATTTCCAGCCCGTGATTGATTGCCAGGTAGGCATTGGCGAGGGTCTGCGCCTCGACGCCCTGGGTGGCGTCCACCACCAGCAGCGCACCTTCGCACGAGGCCAGCGAGCGCGAAACTTCGTAGGAAAAATCCACGTGGCCGGGCGTGTCAATCAGGTTGAGCTGATAAATCTGCCCATCCTGCGCCTTGTACATCATGCGCACGGCGTGGGCCTTGATGGTGATGCCGCGTTCGCGCTCCAGGTCCATGGCATCCAGGACCTGCTCCTGACCGGCCATTTCGCGCGCCGACAACGCTCCCGTCAGCTCCAGCAGACGGTCGGAAAGCGTCGTCTTCCCATGGTCAATATGGGCGATGATGGCGAAATTGCGGATAAACGCGCGGTCCATCGGGGAGGCTCAGACCTCGTAGATAAACCTTGATTTTAGCATTCGGTGACGGCGCCGGTTGCGAACTGCTTTGTTTCGGTTTCCAAGGCTACCCTGTGGCTAAGAGGTGAATCACCGAAGGCATTAGAGCCGGGTGCCCCAGGTTCGCGCCGCGATTTTCGGCGCTAACCTGGGGATCCGCTTCCCCGCTTGAAGCTCTTGAGGTAAGTTCTCTTGCATGACCCGCGGTCTAGTTCGCTTCCACGGGTCCGGACAGACCCACTGCGTAACCTTCAGTTGTTTCCATCGTATGCGGTTTCTCACGGACTCGCATTTGTGTCAGACATTGCTTGAAGTTCTGGAACATATGCGGAAGGAGTTCAGGCTTTGCGTCTATGGCTTCGTCGTGATGCCCGAGCACGTACACCTGCTCCTAAGCGAGCCTGACCGCGCTACGCTGGCCGACTTTATGCATTCGTTGAAGCTGTCGTTTTCCAAGCGGGTGCGATCCCAGGTTAGCTCCGCTGCGCCCCGCGAACCTGGGGCACCCACGGTCCCGGGCACTTCACGGGCCCAGGCACCCGGCACGTTCTGGCAAAAACGCTATTACGACCGCAACATTCGCAGTTATTCGGACTTTGTGGAAAAGCTGCGTTATATCCACCGCAATCCGGTGAAGCGCGGTCTTTGCGCCAGACCCGAGGATTGGCCCTGGAGCAGTTTCCGACACTACGCAACGGGAGAGGTGGGTGTGGTCGAGATCGAGTCGGAGTGGACAGCCCGAAGACGCGCCACGGGCCCCTGGCACCCCACGGGCCCAGGTTAGCTCCGCTGCGCTCCGCGAACCTGGGGCACCCCTCCGCGAACCTGGGGCACCCCTCCGCGAACCTGGGGCACCCGGCCTGCTATTTCGCCTTGATCACGCCGCAAGCGATGCGGTCGCCGGCATTGCCCGCGGGATCGGTCTTCATGTCGTCAGCCTTCGCATGGATGACCAGCGCAGTGCCGCCGTTGGCGAACACCGAATTCGCGCCTTCACCGAGGCTGGCGTGCTCGGCCTTGATGGTGGTCTTCAGGGTGCCGTTCTCCGGGACAGTGATGTTCTGCATGTCGCCGGCGTGCGGTCCTGCCGGATTTTCCAAACCGTGTTTCTTGTTCTCCGGATTGAAGTGCGGGCCGGCGGTCTTGAAGTCGGGCGGATCGCATTGCGGCGTCTGATGAATGTGGATGGCGTGTTCGCCCGGCGGCAGGTTCTTCAGGTCCAGGGCGAGATTGATGCCTTTTCCGCCTTGCGCCGGTGTTAACTTCGCGGTGCCGACACTCTGGCCCTTAGCATCTTTCAACTCGACAGTAGCGGCCTTGCCCTGGTTGGCCTTATCTTTGGCTTTATTCTGCGCGGTGGCGGCAACACTGACAGCGAGAATCCCGGCGGCAACGAACAACTTCCTCATAGTTCACCTCGAACAAAATTCGCCTGATTAGATGAGCAACTTGGCCGCGCGTCGCCCAGTTCCGGGCAACATCTTGCAACGCAAAAGCTGTTTGAGTCGGTGCGCGGACAAGTGGGAATCAGATAAGCAATTGGACCAGGGGGGACTCTGGCCTTGGTGTCCCACTCTCAATGCCCGCTTTTTGGGCGCCTAGGCTGGATAAGCTACTCTCGCGTTAGCACCCGCACGCGAAATCCGTCTTCATCATTTGCCAGCGCTTCGCGCCACCCCGCGGGCGCTTGCAGATCGCCGGCGCGATCGGCGAACTCGGCCAGCACCATAATGCGAGGTTGTTCGCGCGGCACTTGCATGACGATGTTGCCGCCCTCCAGCCACGCCCGGCACGTCCGCTCGCTGCCCGTGACATACTGCTTGCGCAGTGCGATCAACTGCCGGTACCAGCGCAGCATCGGGTTTTCGTCCGACGCCTCTTCCCAGCGCAGCTTTGAGCGCTCGAATGTTGCCGGGTCCTGCGGGTCGGGCACTTCGTTCCAGGTGAAGTCCTTGAACTCGTTGCGCCGGCCTTCGCTGACGGCTTTCTGCAACACGGGATCGCGGTAATCGGTAAAAAACTGGAACGGCGAACTGGCTGCGAATTCTTCGCCCATGAACAACAGCGGCGTCTCCGGCGCGAGTAGCAGCAACGCAGCGGCCAGCCGTACGGCGCCAGCCGGAACGAGATGCCCGAGGCGCTCGCCCTGTGCGCGGTTGCCAACCTGGTCGTGGTTCTGTATGCAGATGACGTTGGCCTCCAGCGACACGCCCTCCGGCTTGCTTCCGCGCGGTGCTCCCCAGAACTTGAAGTGTTCGCCCTGAAACGCAAGGCCGTCGTTGAGCGCGCGCACGATCTGCTCTTTGCGCCCGAAATCCTGGTAGTAGCCCTCGTGCTCGCCGGTGAGGACGGCATGCACGGCATGATGGAAGTCATCGCTCCAAACCGCATCCAGCCCGAATCCGCCGCGCGCATTGGGCAGCACGTCGCGCGGATTGTTCTCGTCGCTTTCGCCGATGACGCACACCTGCCGCCCCAACTCGCTCCCCAGTTGGTGTACGCGGTCGCGTATCTCCTGCACGATGTGGTAGCGGGAGTCGTCCTTGATGGTCTGGATGGCGTCCAACCGCAGGCCATCGAGGTGATACTCGCGAATCCAGTACAGCGCGTTCTCCACCACGTAGCGCCGTACCCCCTCGCAGCCGGGGCCGTCGTAGTTGACTGCTTCGCCCCACGGCGTTTTATGCCGGTCGGTGAAGTACGGCCCAAACATGCGCAGGTAATTGCCTTCGTTGCCCAGGTGGTTGTAAATCACATCGAGGATCACGGCGAGTCCCGCCCGGTGCGCGCTGTCCACCAGCCGCTTCAACCCTTCAGGCCCGCCATAACTTTCCTGCACGGCGTACATCGAAACACCGTCGTAGCCCCAGTTGCGCCGCCCGGGAAAGGCAATTACCGGCATCAGTTCGATCACCGTGATGCCAAGCTGCTTCAGGTAATCGAAGCGTTCGGGAATTGCGTCAAAAGTCCCCTGCGGGGTAAACGTGCCGGTGTGGAGTTCGTAGATGATGTAATCGCGCAGGTCGAGGCCGCGCCAGCCGCGGTCGCTCCAGCGGAACGCGTCAGGATCCACGATCTCGGTTGGCCCGTGAACGCCGGCAGGCAAGAAGCGCGACACCGGATCGGGCACCGGATGATTATCGTCAAGCTGATAGAAATACCGGTGGCCCGCCTGAGCGTCGGCCGCCGCCGAGAAAGTGCCGTCTTCGCTGCGCTCCATCGGTACGGAACGGCCGTCCCCAAATTGCACTCGCACCCGCCGCGCCGCCGGGGCCCAGACGCGAAACTCCACTTTGCCGTTGCGCACCCGCGCACCGTAAGTCATCGTCGCCGCCACTGTCTCCATTGTCTGCTGTAAGTTGCCAGGGAGCAGTTGGTAGTTGCCAGTTGTCAGTAGCGCCGCCGTTCCGGCGGCGGGCGCCGGTTTCACCCCAACTGGCAACTGACAACCGACAACTGGGAAGACAACTGGCAACTGCCAACTCTACAATCAACTGCCATGCTCATCCTCGCCTCCGCCTCTCCGCGCCGCCAGGAACTGCTCCGCAACGCTCGCATTCTCTTCAAGGTGCAGCCCGCCGATGTCCCTGAGGTCCGCGGCGACGGCGAACCTCCCGAGGCCTTCGCCCAGCGCCTTGCCCGTGAAAAGGCACGCGCGATCTTCAATTTGCTACGCCCGCCGGCGGGGACCTTCGTCCTCGGCGCCGATACCGTGGTTGTGGTTGATGGCGAAGTGCTCGGCAAGCCCGCCGACGAAGCCGATGCCGCCCGCATGCTCCAACTCCTTTCCGGCCGCCAGCACCAGGTGATCACGGGCGTCTGCCTGCTCGGTCAACCGAACACGGCAAACGAACGGGAAGCGGGAAACGGAAAACGGGGAACGGTTGTTGAGCATGTCCGCTGCGAAACCACACAGGTTTTCTTTGCGCCGCTGAGCGACGACGACATACAGGACTACATCAACACCGGCGAACCCATGGACAAGGCCGGCGCCTACGGCATTCAGGGCATGGCCTCGCGCTGGATCCCGCGCATCGAGGGCGACTATTTCAATGTCGTGGGACTCCCGGTCGCGCTCGTTTGCCGCATGCTGCGCGAGCAGGGAGCGCTTTGAAAAATGATTGTCCTCCCGAGCGGAGCGCGGCCGGCGTTGCCGCGCGAAGTCGCGGACCTTGTGGTTACGGACGCTACACGACTCCCGTGCTCTCCGCCTGCTCGTGCGCGTGATAAGAAGAACGGACGAGCGGCCCCGACTCCACGTGCTTGAAACCGAGCTTGCAGGCTTCATCGCGCAACAGGTGGAATTCTTCGGGCGTGTAGAAGCGCGCGATCGGCAGGTGATCGCGCGATGGCCGCAGATACTGGCCGACGGTGAGAATGTCCACTTGCGCCCCTGCGAGGTCGCGGAAGACCTCGAGTAATTCCTCGACGGTTTCGCCCAAGCCGACCATCAGGCCCGACTTGCTGACCATCTGGGGCGCAAACTTCTTCACGTTGCCGAGCAGGCGGAGCGAGCGCTCGTAGCGCGACCCGGAGCGCGCCACCCGATACAGCCGCGGCACGGTCTCGATGTTGTGGTTCAGGATGTCGGGAACGGCATCGAGCACCGTTTGCAGGCAATCATCGCGTCCCTGGAAGTCGGGGATGAGCACCTCGACCTTACAATCAGGCTTCAGCCGTCGGATTTCACAGATCGTGTCGGCAAAGATCTTTGACCCGCCCATCAGGTCGTCGTCGCGGTCCACGCTGGTGACCACCGCGTACTGCAATCCCAGCTCTGCCACCGCTTCGGCCACGCGCCGCGGCTCGTCCCAGTCGATTGCCTTCGGACGCCCCTTGGGCACGGCGCAGAAGCCGCACCGGCGCGTGCAGATGTCGCCCAGCAGCATGAAGGTCGCCGTGCGATGGTTCCAGCACTCGCCGATGTTGGGACATTGCGCGGACTCGCAGACGGTATGCAGTCCGAGCCCGCGTGCCAGGCGCTTCAGCGAGTGATAGTTCTCGCCCACCGGCGCGCGCGCCTTGATCCACTCCGGCTTGCGCACCGCACGTGCCACCGTTAGCGGCTGGATCTGTACGAGTTGTTCCGAACTGGTCATCGGAACCAACATTGTACGATGCAGCGCATCGCGCGCAAGACTCGCGATCCAGTGATGATCTGGTGATTGGGTGAAGCGCTCTGGCGTGCGGCACGAACGATGTTCACTTCACCAAATCACCACTTCACCAGATCACCAAAATGGGTTACAGCGTGTGCAGATACTCCATCAGGCGGTCAATCTGCTCGGAAGCAAGTTTCTGGCCATAGGCCGGCATCTTGGCGCGGCCATACACGATGATCTCGCGCACGCGTTCATCGTTGGCCGGCATGCCGTTCTTCATGTAGGGGCGTTTGAACAGGCCTTGCAGACTGGGGCCCTTTAGCGCGCGCGAGATGTAGGCGAAGTGGCACTCACTGCATTGCCGCTCGAAGATGCGCCGCCCGGCCGACTGGATGGGAGTCAGGCCAAGTTCCGCATCCGTTTTCTGCGGCTCGACATCACAAGCCAGCAGGAAACTGAACAGGGCAATCAGTCCCGCGCAGCGCAACCCTGTCTTGAGCTTTTGCTTCAAGCGGATATTATAGGGGTTCCCGCAAACAGGGGACCGCTTATGCCGGTCAGGTTGAAACGCGTTTACGAAGGGCCCAGCCGCGCCGACGGCCCGCGCATCCTGGTAGAGCGGCTTTGGCCGCGCGGGCTGACCAAAGACCAGGCGGCAATCGATTTCTGGCTGAAGCCGCTGGCGCCCTCGACCGAGCTGCGCAAATGGTTTCATGCGCGCCCCTCAATGTGGCGCGAGTTCCGCCGCCGCTATTTGGCGGAACTGCGCGGCCCGGCGGCAAGCGCCGCGTTGCAGCAGCTTTATGACCTGGTGCATTCGAGCCGGAATGTTACGCTGGTGTTCGCCGCGCGCAACACCGAGCACAATAGCGCGACGGTACTGAAGGAATTGCTCGAGGGCATGCGCAAGCCGCCCGGCAGCAGTGGTCCGATGAAGACCGCCGCGGCCCCGGCGCGAGCCAGAGCAAAGCGCTAGCAGTCCGGCAGCGGGTCAGGGTGTCATCGGATCACTGAGCATTGCGTCAGCGGCTTGGGAGTCACCGATTCAATGGCCCGGTGGCCAGATGACCCGATGACGCAATGACCGGTTGAACTCATGGTCCTACGTCCCATCGACAGTAACGAGCATGCCGAACCCGCGGCGCAACCCACGCCGGCATGGGCCGCGGTTGCCGAGCGCCAGAAACAACGCAGCGCCGGTTATTGGCTGATCAGCCAGCCCGACCACGCGAACCTTTCCGGCGACCTGGCTGCCAACTTCGTTTCCCAACAATTCCCCCGGATTGATGCCCTGATCGCGCGCGCCATTGCCGTGCACGACGCCGGCTGGGCGCTGTTCGCCCCGGAAGCCAGCCCGGCGGAACCGCCTCTGCTCAACCATGATGGCAAGCCGCTCGCGTTTGTAGAGTTTGAGCCGGAGCAATTTCTGCGGGCGTGGACCGCTTCCATCGATCGCGCCGAAGGCATCTGCCCCGCCGGCGGAATCATCGTCAGCCGCCACTTCTGCGAGCTGGGGCAGTACCGCCTAAGGAGTCCGGACTGGATCGGGGCCGATGATTACGACCGCATTAAGGCCTTCGTGGACCGCGAAACCGCGCGCCAGGAACGGCTCGCGCAAAATTGCTCGTACTCGAGCCAGGAGCTCGCCGGCCTGCTGGCCGTCCTGCAATTCTGTGATCTGCTCTCGCTGTATCTATGCAGCGGCGCCGAGCGCGAAGTCGAGTTTTCGCAACAGCTCACCGACCGTCCTGTGCGCCTTCGCCGCCAGGAGCACCTCTACCAGCTCGACCCCTCGCCCTTCCAGGCAAACACCGACTTGCGCGTGGTCAGCCTTGGCGTGAGCGCCCGCTACTTCCCCACCCAGGTTGAACCCAAGCTGACGACGCTTGCCTTTTTGCTCTGCTAACTCGTGCGGCCGCAAAATCTCTGGCGCGTCCCTTGCTCCGTGAAAAGAAAAGGGGCTGGCCCACCCCGCGGCAGGCCAGCCCAGTTCGTGCGTAATTCCGCTATTCGTTACGCGTGAACAGGCCATTTACGTTGAAGTTGTTCAATACTGCGATGCCGTTGCCGGCGGGCTTGTCCAGAACGACGGCGATGGTTTTCACCGCCGTTCCAGCCTGCACCGCGGGAGCGAACTGTGCAGGCGTGAAGCGCACGCGCTTCCACCCCGGCACAATTGACCGCGCGCTGCCGCTGGCGCAGCCGGCAACGTGGGTCACGTTGTCCGCCGTGACGACGACAAACTGCGGGCCCTCGCTTGTGCACTGGCTGCCATCGAGCAGGTCGAAGCCCACCTCGGTGAGCTGCGGCACGTTGGAGCGCTTGATGGCGACACCGGCGAGCGCCGTTGGCCGCGCAGAGGTGCTCTTGGCAAGCACCAATCCCTGCGTGGCCGCGGTACCCGCGTCCGCCGCACCGTCAACCCAGCCTGCGCTGACTTCACCCGCAGCGTTGGGATCGAAGGTGAAGGGAACGAAGCGCGAGGACTCGTGCTCGTCATCGTCCGCCTCGTGCGTGGCGACCACGAGCACAATCTCGACCTTTCTGCTGGAGGTGCCCGCCGTGACTTTCACCAGGCCCGAATAGGTGCCTGTGGGCATCCCGGCCGGGTACACGGAAACCGTGAGCTCGGCCGGCGTGGTGCCGCCCGATGGTGTCACGGAGAACCACGAGCCGCCGAACGTTGCCGCCGTGAAGGTCAGCGCAGCGCCGTCGCTGGTGACCGAGAACCGCTGCGGGCCAGGTGCCGCGCCGTCGCCGGCGTAGAACACCAGGCGCTTCGGGCGAAGTCGGATCTCGCCGGTGGCGGTGGAGCTGGTAACAGTCAGGCTGACGGCGACCGTACGCGACCCGCCGGACGAGGCGATGGTCACGCTTCCGGTATAGGTCCCGACCGCCAGACCCGCCGGATTGACCGCGACGTTTACGGTCGCAGGCGTCGTCCCCGAACCCGGAGTCGCACTCAACCATGCGGCTGAATCGCTAACCGTGAAGTTCAGCGGCGCACCGCTGCTGCTCACCGCAACTGCCTTGGGTGCAGGCGCAGCACCGCCGGTCTGGTAGCTGAAGGAAAGCTGCGTCGGGCTGACAGAGAGCGTTGCTGCTGCCGGCTGAGTGACGACCAGCGTGACTGCTACCGTCCGCGGTGAGTTGCCCGCGCCGGCGGCTGCGATCGAGACCGTACCGGTGTAGGTTCCAGCGGCGAGGCCGGACGGGTTCACCGAGACGGCGACCGTGCCCGGAGTTGAACCGCTGGCCGGGCCAACTGACAACCAGGCGGCGGAAGTTGAGGCGGTGTAGTTCAAGGCCGAGCCGCTGCTGCTAACGCTCACGTTCTGCGCTGCCGGGTTGGCCCCGCCGACCGTGTAGGCAAACGACAGACTGCTCGGGCTGACTTGCAAGTTGGGCGCGACTGGCGCTGCAGTAACCGTTAAGGTTACGCCAACGGTACGCGGAGTGTTGGCCGCGCCGGTGGATGCGACCGTGACTGTGCCGGTATAGGTGCCGGCAGCCAGGCCGCCGGGGTTCACCGATACTGCGACGGTACCCGGAGTCGAGCCACTGGTAGGCGACGCCGACAGCCATGCTGCCGACTTGGTTATGGTGTAATTGAGCGCTGCGCCGCTGCTGCTGACACTCACGTTCTGTGCGGCAGGAGCTGCGTTACCGATCTGGTAGGAGAACGACAACGAAGCTGGTGTGACGCTCAGGTTCGGCAACGCCGCGGCCGTGACCGTCAGCGTGACTGGAACCGTGCGCGGGCTGTTGGCCGCGCCGGTGGATGCGATCGTAACTGTGCCGCTGTAGCTGCCCGCAGCCAGTCCGGCAGGGTTCACCGAGACTGCAACCGTGCCCGGAGTCGAGCCGCTGGCGGGTGAAGTCGTAAGCCAAGCTGCCGACTTGCTTACCGTGTAATTGATCGCAGCACCGCTGCTGCTGACACTAACGTTCTGCGCGGCGGGATTCGCACCGCCGATCTGGTAAGAGAACGCCAGGGAAGTCGGCGCCACCGACATGTTCGGCAGGGGCGCAGCAGTTACTGTGAGGGTGACCGGAACCGTGCGCGGACTGTTCGCGGCGCCGGTGGATGCGATCGTGACTGTGCCGCTGTAGCTGCCCGCAGCCAGGCCGGACGGGTTGACTGATACTGCAACCGTGCCCGGAGTCGAGCCGCTGGCGGGTGAAGCTGTCAGCCATGCGGCAGAAGATGAGGTGGTATACGTGAACGCAGCGCCGCTGCTGCTTACACTAACGTTCTGCGCTGCGGGGGCCGCATTGCCGATCTGGTAAGAGAACGCCAGGGAAGCCGGCGTCACCGACATATTCGGCAAGGCCGGAGCAGTGACCGTCAGTGTGACCGGAATCGTGCGCGGCGTGTTCGCCGCACCGGTGGATGCAATGGTCACCGTGCCGCTGTAGGTGCCCGCTGCCAGGCCGGCTGGGTTCACCGAGACAGCGACCGTGCCCGGAGTCGAACCACTTGCGGGAGTAACTGCCAGCCAGGTGGAGGAATCGGACGTGGTGTAGTTCAACGCCGCGCCGCTGCTGGTCACGCTAAGGTTCTGCGCGGCGGGATTCGCGCCGCCGATCTCGTAGGAGAACGACAACGAAGCGGGCGAGACGTTCAGGTTCGGCAACGCCACCGGCGCCGTCACGGTAATGGGCAGGACTGCGGTTCCCGTGCTGCCGCCGTAATTGTCAACGGTGGCGCCGTACATGGTCACCGTTGTATTGGCGGTGACGGTCGGCGCCGTCCAGGTGTAGGTCCAGCTTGGCGTGCTCGACGGGGAAGCGTGCGTGACCTCAAGGTTGAGGATCCTCGTACCTGCGCCGGCCGCCAGTGTGCCACCCGTGACCGAAACGTCCAAGCCCGCTGCGGCCGGATCGCCCCCGGCGAAACTCAGGGTGTAGGTGTTGGTTGAACCGGAAGGCACCGACGTGGGACCAGTTATGGTGGCCGCGAGTATGCCGTAGTCGCTGTGGCAATTCATGCAATTGGCGCCGGTCCTGCCGGAATAGCCGGAAATGCCGCCGGATCTGGCGGCGGCGGGGGTGGAGAGGCAAATCACCGAAGCGGTGACTAGCAATATGAGAAGTAACTGCAGAAAAGTTCTTTTACTCATCAACAGGTTTCTCCTGTACGGGTTGATCGGGCGAGGTTGCGCTAGTCCGCTTTGGCGAGAGTCTCCGTACGTTGTCTCCGGCGGTTTTTGCGCACACTAACCCGACGGGGGAGTGGCAGTCAAAATTCCCTGCCGGCGTACAGCTCACCCGGGGAAACGAATTCACCAGCGTGTGACCAAAGTGGACCCATCGCTGACGAGAAGCTGACGAAGTTGCGCGATCAGAGTTGACGCAGCATGCTTGACGTCAACTGTGGAATACAAGTGTGTTTTGGAACAGCGCCGGAAGTAATTGGGGGTTTACATTAGCGGGCCGATTAGGAGTGCTTAGCTGGACTAAGACAGAAGAATGACTAACGCGAAGAGTGTGGCGCGCTGCACGACACGGGATTGCCGGCATTGGAACACGCATCTCGTGGCCATCGCTGCGTTGGTATAATTGGACGATAGCCGGCAGGCGGTCGCCGGGGAGCTTTGTACGTTGACAACGGCCTTCGTACTCGGATAAGTTTGTGGTTTGTGCTGTTCTGCGGTTGCCCGCCTGTGAGTGTACCTGCGCGTCGCCGCCCGCATGGGCGCGGGATTCGCGTTTGGGGTTAGCTCAGCGGTCTTCTTTGCATTTTTGAAAATTCTGGGAGAGTTCAGATGTCAACCTATTTCCCCAAAGAGGGGGAAATTGCGCGCAGGTGGTATGTCGTGGATGCCGATGGGCAGACGCTGGGGCGCCTGGCCTCGCGTGTGGCCGGCATTCTCGCGGGCAAGCACACGCCGCGCTACACCCCGTTCTTCGACATGGGCGATCACGTGATCGTCATCAACGCCGGCAAGGTGCGGCTCACCGGCTTGAAGGCCGAAAAGAAGGTTTACCGGCACTACACCGGGTATCCGGGCGGTCTGCGGGAAGAAGAGTTCCGCAAGCGCTTTGCCCGCAGGCCGGAAGCGGTGGTGCAGGACGCCATCGAAGGCATGCTGCCCAAGACCAAGCTGGGCCGGGCAATGGCCCGCAAGTTGAAGGTTTATCGTGGCGACCGGCATCCCCACGAGGCGCAGAAGCCGGAGTTGCTGACGGCAAGTGCTTAGTGGCTCGTGGTTACTGGTTAGGAGCTGGTAAGGATTTCAGGCCGTTGCTGAGAGCTAACGGCTAAGAGCTAAAAGCTAAAGGCTGATTGGAATGGCAGAACAGGTTCAGTATTACGGCACGGGGCGTCGCAAATCAAGTGTGGCGCGCGTGTTCCTGCGTCCCGGCAGCGGTGAGTTCCGCGTCAACGGGCGCCCGATGGACGAGTACTTTGTGACCGACGCGCAGCGCATCGAGGCACGCCGCCCCCTGGTGCTCACCGAGACCGATAACACCTTCAACGTGCTCTGCACCGTTTCCGGTGGCGGCGTTACCGCGCAATCCGGAGCGGTGAAGATGGGCATTGCCCGCGCCCTGCTGGAATTCAATCCGGAGCTGCGCGGCAAGCTGAAGTCGGCAGGCTTTTTGACTCGCGACGCGCGCGTAAAAGAACGCAAGAAGTACGGCCAGAAGGGCGCGCGCAAGCGCTTCCAGTTCTCGAAACGTTAGTTTCGAGGTTCTAGTTTCTGGTTTCTAGTGGGCCGAGCATTCTGCGGTGCCTGCCAAACCGGAAGCTGGAAACCAGAAACTGGAAACCAGGGTTTAGCTGTTCGCTTTCACCGGTTCCGAGGAGGCGGGCAGTGGAATTTCCAATCGGCGCCAAATTCTTCCCGTCTCCCACACCAAATCGGGGGCGGGTGGCGGGAATGTAATCCCGGGCAGGTGGCCGGGATGCAATCCAATAAGGAGGTTGCTTGGCAAACATCACGATGAAGGAGCTGCTCGAAGCGGGCGTCCACTTCGGGCACCAGACAAAACGTTGGAACCCGAAGATGAAGGAATACATCTTCGGCGAGCGCAACGGGATTTACATCATTGACCTGCAGAAGACGCTGAAGATGTTCAAGGAGGCGTCGAAGTTCGTGCAGGACCTGGCGGCGGAAGGCAAGACGCTGCTGTTTGTAGGCACCAAGCGGCAGGCGCAGGACGCGATTGCCGAAGAGGCGCAGCGCTGCGCGCAGTATTACGTCAATCAGCGCTGGCTGGGCGGACTGCTGACCAATTGGGTCACGGTGCAGAAATCCGTAAAGCGGCTCAAGGAACTCGATGAGATGGCCACCGACGGCCGTTACGAGCTGCTGCCCAAGAAAGAAGTTATCAAGCTGGAGCGCGAGCGCAAGCACCTGCAGGCCAACTTGGCCGGCATCAAGGAAATGGGCAGGCTTCCCGACGCGATCTTCGTCATTGACTCCAACAAGGAACAGATCGCGGTGCGCGAAGCGCGCAAGCTGGGTATCCCCGTGGTCGCCGTAGTAGACACGAATTGCGACCCCAGCGAAGTGGACTACGTTATTCCCGGTAATGACGACGCGCTGCGTGCCATTCGCTTGTTTGCCTCCAAGATCGCCGATTCCGTAGTCGAGGGTTCGCAGGTTGCGACCGACAAGCAGGCGGCGGAAGTGAGCGCGGCGCAGTACGCTGGCTCCGTGGAAGCTATGGCCGAGGGCGCCCAGGCCGGCGCGGACGGCCAGGCAGAAGAGGTCAGCATGGACGAGGTGCTGGGCAAGGGGGTGCGCAAGCAGCCCACCTCGGCGGACGAGGCGGAAGCCGCGGAAGCGCAGTCGTTCTAAACAGTCGGTCGGATTCCAGTATCTGACCCGCGCGCCGGTGATGGGCGCGGGTCGCTTTATGTAAAGGAAGATCGGCGGCCATGGCGGTAGTGGCGGCGATGCCCGAGGACCAGCCGCGTAAATGCGAGAAGACACCGGGGTGCACGCTGCCCGCAGACCACGGCGGTGCGTGCCAGGTGGGAGGAAAGGGATCGGAAATGGGTACTCCTACAACTAGTATTTCGGCGACTCAGGTGCGCGAGCTGCGCGACAAAACCGGCGCTCCCATGATGGACTGCAAAAACGCGCTGGTCGAGTCCGGCGGCAACATCGAAAAGGCGGTCGAGTGGCTGCGCAAGCGCGGCGTTTCGGTTGCCGCCAAAAAGTCGTCGCGCACCACCAAGGAAGGCTCGGTCGAGAGCTACATTCACGCCGGCGGCAAGATCGGCGTGCTGCTGGAAGTGAACTGCGAAAGCGATTTCGTGGCCCGCACCGACGACTTCAAAGAGCTGACGCACGACATCGCCATGCACATCGCGGCCAGCGATCCGCGCTTCATCCGCAAAGAAGACGTCACCCCCGCCGATATCGAGAAGGAGAAGGACATCTACCGCGCGCAGGCGGCGGCCAGCGGCAAGCCGGCCAATGTCATCGAGAAGATGATCGCAGGCAAGATGGGCAAGTTCTACGAGGAAGTCTGCCTCTACGAGCAGCCCTTCATCAAGGACCAGAACATTTCGGTCGGCCAGTTGATTGCCACCAAGATCGGCAAGCTGGGCGAGGGTCAACGGCATCGCAAGAGAGTCAACGGGTGTCACTATAATATGCGATTCTCAATAAACTGGTTGCGGTTCGGCAATTCCGGGAATTGATGCTGCGGTTGTAAGCGCGACCGCAGCTTCTTCTTTTCTGGTCCCCGGCTGTCCAACCCTCGCTCCTATGCAGACATCTGCTGTTCAAGGCTGGGCTGGCTGCGGCTGCAGGCTGTGGGGCATCGGCACGCCGCCTATGCCATCCCGAAGCGGACAGGGAAAGGCAGCAGTGAAAATCCTTCTGATCACTCCCAACAATCCCTACAACATCTTTCGCGTTCCCCAAATGTTCAAGATCGCGGGCAAGCTGTCGCCGTGGATGCATGTGGACGCGCGTGCCGCCTTTCCCGGGCTCAATCTCGCCATCGTGGCAGCCATCACGCCGCCGGACATCCCGGTGCGGATTATTGACGAAAGCGTCGAGCCGATCGACTTCGATAACGATGCGGACCTGATCGGCATCACCGGCATGACCAATATGGCGCCGGTGGGATACCGCATTGCCGACGAATTTCGCCGCCGTGGCAAGAAGGTCGTGCTCGGCGGCGTGCACGTTACGGTGTGCGCCGACGAGGCGCAGCAGCACGCCGACGCGGTGTTGGTGGGAGAGGCGGAACCGGTCTGGCACGAGGTGGTTCGCGATTTCCAGCGCGGGCAGTTGAAGCCGCGCTACCGTCCGCAACAGCTCCACGACATGACCGGCTATCGCGTGCCGCGCCGCGACCTGCTGAAGCAGAAGGCCTACCTTTTTCCCAGCACCATTGAAACTGGCCGCGGCTGCCCGTTCGATTGCGAGTTCTGCTCCGTCAGCCGGACCGCCGGCCGCGGCTATCGCTTCCGTCCCACGGAGCACGTGCTGGAAGACGTGGCCTCGCTGAAGAACCGCTTCGTCTTTTTCGTGGACGACATCATTAACGGACACCGGCAGCACGCGCTGGAGTTGTTCCGCGCGTTACGCGACAAGGGCCTGAAGTGGGCGGGCCAGGCAACCGTAATGATCGCGCGGGACGATGAATTGCTGGATGCGGCCGTCGAAGCCGGCTGCCGCGGGCTGTTCATCGGCTTCGAGACGTTTTCCTCGCCCAATCTCAAAAAGCTGGGCAAGCCCGACAACTGGCGCCAGCGCTTTTTCCAGGCCTGCGAAGCCTTGCACCGTAAGAAGGTCGCCATCTGGGGCGGCTTCGTCTTCGGCCTGGACACCGACACCATCGGTTCCCTGCGCGAAACCGTCAAGTTGGCGGCCGATGCGGAGTTGGAATTCGCTCAGTTCTCAAAACTCACGCCCCTGCCGGGCACCGCGCAATGGAAGCAGTTCACTGCTGAGGACCGCATCATGGAGCAGGACTGGTCGAAGTTCAACTTTCAAAGCACGGTGTACCGCCCTAAGCAAATGAGCGCCGAAGAACTGGACCGCGTAGTCCGCGACGCCTGGCGGGAGTTCTACAGCGCAGGCAACATCGCACGCCGCCTGCTGCGTAATCGCCCGCCGGTCAAGAAGGGCAACCTTATGCTCTGGGCGTTGAACCTGGGAATTTCCCGCATTATCAGCCAGTACAAGAGCTATGAGGGCGGGGTGCGGGCGCACAATCAGCCCGAGACGGTATTCGAGAGAATGCAGCAGCAAAACGCGGCCTAAATCTCGTAGATGATTGCCGCGGTGGATTCCTGATAGGCCCGGCAAACGTCCTCCAGCGTCTTGCTGCGCAGCAAGGAAATGGACTGGGCCGCGAGTTCGTCCCAGATTTCCTTCAGCACCGCGCGGGGACCGTACTTGCGCCGGCGCTTGTCGCTGAAGTTCATGTTCGCCAGCGGCCCCTCGAGCGCGGTCACGACTTCCAGCAGGGTTATCGTTCCTGCGGGACGCGCCAGCGTGTAGCCGCCCTGGCGTCCGCGCGAACTGGCCACCAGCCCGGCTTTCTTCAGCGCCAGCATCAACTGGTCGAGATATTGCTTAGGAATGCCTTGGCGGGCGGCAATTTGCGAAACCTGTACCGCTCCCTGGTCGGCGCGCAAGGCCAAGTCCACCAGCGCCAGCAGGCCATACTCGCCTTTCGTCGAGATCCGCATCGGAGTTCTTAATCATGATAACGTAGGTCAAGTTGGTCGCGCACGCAGTTCCCGGCGCAGTGGCGCTGCATTTCATGTACTACAACGTCTGCCGCGTGCATCAGACGCTGCGCGTCACGCCCGCAATGGAGGCGCGGCTAACCGACCATGTTTGGGCCGTTGAAGAATTGGCCGGCTTGGTAGCCTAACAGCTAAGATACTGGTACAAAACGACTTACCTGGCGGGTTACCTAAGTACCTCCCCTTCGGCATTGACACAGTGGTAGCACCGTGCTACCTTTTGTGCCGCTGATGCATCCAACATGTCCGTTAAAGCTCGTTAAGGGGCTGATGAAAGATGGGAGCTGGATCGCCACCGCATCGTCCACAGAAACGGCAGTTGAACTCGGGTTTGAGGACGACGACATATACGATTGCATCGTTAATCAACTCTCGGTAACGCATTTTCAGAAGACGATGCCATCAGACAAGAAACCGTCGCTCATGCAGGATGTTTATCACATCACGTACTGCGGGGTGCGACTGTACGTGAAATTGCAGGTGAACGTTGACGCGGTCGTCGTCTCTTTTAAGGAGCGGTAAGGGGGTACGGACATGCATTGCGCAATATGTGGCGGAACATTGGAAGACGTAACAGAGATGAGGATGGGCCGTTATCGCGGCGAGACCGTTGAAGTGCAAAGCGAGTTTATGCGTTGCAAGCAGTGCGGCGAAGAGTTCTTTGCGCCAGCCCAGATACGCAGCCATGCTCGCGCCGTAAAAAACGAGATTAGGAAAAGGCGCGGTTTGTTACCGGCACAGAAAATAGCGGAAATTCGCAACAGCCTCAAATTAACGCAAGAGGAACTCGAAGAAGTATTGGGAACCGGCCCAAAGGTAGTTGTGCGGTGGGAAAGCGGAAAGGTCGTTCAGAGCAGGGGCCAAGATAACATGTTGCGGTTGCTCGACCGCGACCCAACCATTATAGAAAAACTGCGCCAAATCCAGCAGTCTAGGGCGGCCGAGCGCGAGCACGCCAAGAGACCGAACCCTAAAGGGATGATCGCGCAAGCAGTTTAGCCTTCCGATTTAGTCAAAATGGCCACTCTCGGCAGAGTGGCCATTTGACTTTGCGCAAACTGACCCACGACTCCTGGTGGCAAGCCGCCATGCTCACGGCGTGGAGCGCCTGCCGCTACTGCCACAAGCAATCGGAGTAGGCGCAGACGTGCACTCGCGGATAAACTGTAGGTCACACTCGCGTTCAACCTTGCTGGCAAAATGGACGTTGGGACGCGCATCCATGGACGTTCTCAAGACACTGTTCGAGCGGCATTTCCACTTGCCTGCCGACCGCGTGCAGCCGCTGCAAGGGCAGCTTGGCGGCTCCGGCCGCACCATTGTCCGGCTTGCGAACGGAGACCGCACCGCCATCGGCATTCTGTACGACGTGCGCGAGGAGAACGTCGCCTTCATCGAATTTTCCCGGCACTTTCGCCGCCATGGTTTGCCGGTGCCAGAAATCTATGCTGAGGAGCTGAGCCAGGGCGCTTACCTCGAAGAGGACCTCGGCGACACCACGCTCTTCGAGTTCCTCTCGGCGAACCGCGCGGGCGACGACATCGCTCCCAAGGTGGTCGAATCGTATCGCAGGGTCGTCAGCGTGCTCCCCCGGTTTCAAGTCGAAGCCGGACGCGACTTGAATTACAGGCTGTGTTACCCGCGCGCCAGCTTCGATCGCCAGTCCATCGCCTGGGACTTGAATTATTTCAAGTACTATTTCCTCCGCCTTGCCGGCATCCCATTCAGCGAACAGGCGTTGGAAGAGGATTTCAGCCGGTTGACGAAGCTCCTGCTGGGCGCGCCGCGCGACTATTTCTTGTATCGCGATTTCCAGTCACGCAACGTCATGTTGCGCGACGGCCAGCCCTTCTTCCTCGACTACCAGGGGGGACGCAAGGGCGCGCTGCAATACGACATCGTCTCGCTGTTGTACGATGCCAAGGCCGACCTGCCGCCGCAACTGCGCCGGCAACTGCTCGATCACTATCTGGACACGCTGGCTGGCTTCATTCCGCTGGATCGCGATGCCTTCATGCAGCACTACTACCCCTTCGTTTACGTGCGCATTATGCAGGCCTTGGGAGCGTATGGCTTTCGCGGCTTTTACGAACGCAAGGTGCATTTCCTGCAAAGTGTGCCCTATGCGCTGAAGAACCTGCGCTGGCTGCTGCACAATGCCCAGCTCCCCGTTGCGCTGCCCACGTTGATGAAGGCCTTTCAGAGCATGTTGGGGGCAGAGAAGTTGCAGACCCTGTCGGCGGAACCCGACAAACTGGTCGTCCGCATTTGCAGTTTTTCATTTCACCGCGGCCTGCCCGCGGACGACTCCGGCCACGGCGGCGGCTTCGTCTTCGACACGCGCAGCTTGCCGAATCCCGGACGCGAAGAGCGTTTCAAGCCGCTGACCGGCAAAGACGCGCCCGTGATTGACTATCTCCAGCAGCAGGAGAGCGTCCACCAGTTCCTTGCCAGCGTGCTGTCACTGGTGGACGCCAGTGTCAGCGAATACCAGCGCCGAGGCTTTAAGAGCCTGACGGTGTCGTTCGGTTGCACTGGTGGCCAGCACCGCTCGGTGTATCTGGCTGAGCAACTGGCGAAGCACCTGCGTGTCCGGAATGGCGTCGAAGTAGTGGTGCGTCATCGGGAACTGGAGCCGGGCCGATGAAGGCCATGGTCCTCGCCGCCGGCCTTGGCACCCGGCTCCGCCCGCTTACCGATACTCGTCCCAAAGCACTGGTCGAAATTGGCGGCCGCACGTTACTGGACATCACGCTTTCCCGCCTGCGCTCGTTTGGCATTCGCGAGGTGATCATCAACGTTCACCACCTTGCCGGCATGGTGATCGAATATCTGCACGCGAACCACAACTTCGGCATGAGGATTGAAATTTCGCGTGAGGAAGTGCTGCTCGACACCGGCGGGGGGCTGAAGCAAGCGGCTTATTTTCTTCTTGAGAATTCCAGGCCCGACGACCCGTTCGTCCTCCACAACGTGGACATCATCAGCACCATCGATCTCGCCCGCATGGTGCAGTTTCACACTGAAACTCGGGCGCTGGCCACGCTGGCAGTCCAGCAGCGCAAGACGTCACGCTACCTCCTGTTCGACGAGCAGTTGCGGCTCTGCGGCAGGCGTGCGGGGCGCAACCACGGGCCTGAGTTGGTGCGGCCCTCAGCGCACCTGCAGCCTCTGGCCTTTTCTGGCATCCACGTCATTTCTACGCGTTTGCTGACGATGCTCCCCGAGCAGGGCCCGTTCCCCATCATCCCGGCGTACCTGCGCCTCGCCACCGCGGGAGAAAAAATCCTCGCCTATCGCGCCGATGGATGTTACTGGCGCGATCTCGGCAAGCTCGAAGATCTGGAACGGGCTGCGCTGGACTGGGACCGCAACCTCGTTCAGCAGTAGTGCGCGGCCAGGTGCAGCGCTGTACCTGGCCGGCCACCCGCCTTTTCGGCGCTTACTTGCTCGCGCGCAGGAACGTACCGGTCTGCCCGTTGATTACGCCGATCCCTTTGTTGTTTGCACCCTTGCCGTAGATTACGTACCACAGCGGCACGTGCTGCTTGGGATTGCCCTCCAGCACGTAGGTGACCGGCTGCTTCGGATCTTTCTTCACCAGGTTCTCGCCGCCGTGTTCCTGGGCCAGCGCATACGCCTTGTCGGAGTCCGTCTTGAGTAGGAACGCCTGGAAGGAGACGGCCGCCATTTCCGGCGTGTAGGGGACTTCTCCGCCCACCGTCGTCACGCCGAACGCTGGTGCATCCGGCAGACGGCTCCCGGAAACAACGAACGTCTTCACCGCGCCCCGGCTGGGGGATGCGAAGTACGCGCGCCATATGGTGGATTTGCCCGCCTGTCCGGTGGTTTCCTCGGTCAACTCAGATTCCATGCGCACCGGCTGCGCGTCAGGAGCCCAGCGCTGCGCCAGTCCCGTCATGCGGGCCAGCGCCTCCTGTCCCGTGTAGAGCGCCGGTTCCTTCGGTTCCGGTTTGGCAGCAGCCGCCGGCGCGGGCGCCGAGGCGGCAGGTTTCTCTGATGAGGAGCACCCGAGTAAAGTGGTCGCCAGCAATACGGCTGTGACAAAAATGGCCATGCGATATGATTTCATCTTCCCTCCCAAGAAGCCCGGTTCCTCTGCAATTCGACAAGTCCAAGCTGATTTGCCAGTAAGTCAATCATACATACCGTCGCGATGCAACCGTCTTCTGGGCGGGATAACTAGACCCGCTCCAGCATTCCCGCCAGCAATGCCGCCCGCCGCGGCAGCCATTCCACCAGCACGGATTCGTTGCTGGCGTGCGCCCCCTCGCCCACCGCCCCCAGGCCGTCCAGCGTTGGGACACCCAACGCGCCGGTAAAATTGCCGTCTGAGCCTCCGCCCACCGCCGCCTCGCCCAGTTCGAATCCAAGTTCCGCAGCAATGCCCCGGGCCTGCTCATACAACCGCGCCACACCCGTTGTTCGCTCCAGCGGTGGACGGTTGATGCCACCCGTAATCTCCACCTTGCAGTGCGGATTCACCGGCGTCAGTCCGCGAAACTTGCGGTCAATCTCCTCCGCGTCGGCGAGGCGCGCAATCCGGACATCCACCTCCGCAACCGCTTCCGCCGGAATCACGTTGGTGCGCGTGCCGCCGCGAATGACTCCCACATTTACCGTCAAGCCCCGTTGCAAGTCGGTGAAAGCGGCGATGCGCTCGATCTGCCGCGCCAACTCGAGCACGGCACTATGGCCTTTCTCGAAATCCAAGCCGGCGTGCGCCGCAACCCCGGTGACCTTCATCGTGTAGTCGCCGACGCCTTTGCGCGCCGTTTTCACCGCCGTGCCCTGCGCCGGCTCCAGCACCAGCACTGCTTCCGCCTCTTTTGCCAGCGCTTCGGTGGTGTGCCGCGAACCATCGCTGCCGGCTTCCTCGTCCGCATTCAGTGAAACTATGGTCCCCCGCGGCAGGTCCCCACGGCGCTCCCTCATCCCCGCGAGGACGAACAGCATCAGCGCGATCCCCGACTTCATGTCGAAAACCCCCGGCCCGTACAGCCGGCCGTCATGCTCCCGCCAGGGCATCTGCGCCAGTGTGCCGACGTCCCACACAGTGTCGTAATGGCCCAGCAGCATCACCGGCCTGCGGCCGCCCTCAAACCGGACTTCGACATGGTCCCCCCAGTTCTGCTGACGGTGCAGCCGCACCCGCCCGCCGCGCCGCTCGAACTCGCCGGCGATGAAGTCAGCGCAGCGGTTCGCCGCCCCTTTATTGTTGCTGGGCGATTCCCGCTCGACCAGTTGCCGGATCAGCCCGACTATCTCGCCCCGGCGTTCTTCAAAGTACTGAAGCCATGCGCGCATGTCCGCCCTCAGCCGTAACCGCTTTGTCTCCCACGCCGGAACCAATATAATTCCTCACTTGTCCTCGCCGCTTTCAAAAAGGGAGACCCGCAGTGTCCGACAATACGACCGCCGAGCTGGCCAAACCGGCCAAGACCACCATGGACGTCACCGAGATCCAGGCCATTCTGCCGCACCGTTATCCCTTCCTGCTGATCGATCGCGTGGTGGAGATCGTCCCCCGGCAGAAGATCGTGGCGCTCAAGAACGTCACCGTGAACGAACAGTTCTTCCAGGGCCATTTCCCCGGTTATCCCATCATGCCCGGCGTGCTGATCGTGGAAGCCATCGCGCAGGCCGGCGGCGCATTGCTGCTGACCGAGGTGCCCGATCGCGCTAACAAGCTGATGGTCTTCGCCGGCATCGAGAAGGCGAAATTCCGCAAGCCGGTGGTCCCTGGCGACCAGCTTCGTATCGAAGTCCAGGTGGTCCACTGGCGCCGCACCGCCGTGAAAATGGAAGGCACCGCGTACGTGGGCGGCAAGCTGGCCTGCGAGGCCACCGTGAGCTGTGCGCTGGTTTCGCGCCAGACGGAATCCGCGCCGGCCACCGGGGGCGGCAACGACATCGGCTCGTAGCAGTCGCCGCAAAGGAGCATGTGAAGACAACGGACATGATCCACGCTACGGCAGTCATTGATGCCGCCGCCAAAGTCCCCGAATCCTGCCGCATCGGCCCCTACTGCACCATCGGACCCGATGTCGAACTCGGCGAAAACTGCGAGCTGATATCGCACGTTACCGTGCAAGGTCCCACGCACATGGGCAGCGGCAATCGCATCTTTCCCTTCGCCTCCGTCGGCATGGCGCCGCAGGACTTGAAGTACAAAGGCGAACCCACGCGGCTGGAGATTGGCGACCAGAACGTGATCCGCGAATTCGTGACCATCAACCGCGGTACCATCGGCGGCGGGGGCGCCACCCGTATTGGCAGCCACTGCCTGATCATGGCCTATGCTCACGTCGCGCACGACTGCCTTGTCGGCGACCACGTCATCCTGGCCAACGCCGCCACCCTCGCCGGCCACGTGACCATCGAGGACTTCGCGACGGTCGGCGCGCTGTGTCCGGTGCATCAGTTCTGCCGTGTCGGCAAGTACGCCTATGTCGGTGGGGGCACGGTCATCACCAAAGATGTTTTGCCGTTTTCCAAAACGGTTGAGGCGCGTGAAGGAAAAGCTTATGGCATAAATTCAATCGGCCTGGAACGCCGCGGGTTTTCGCGCGAGCGCATCCGCAAGATCCACCACGCTTACAAGGTCCTGCTGGCCTCGAAGCTGAACACGTCGCAAGCCCTGGAAAAACTCAAGGCGGAAGGCGACCTCGGCGAGGATGTCGAGATGCTGGTCCGCTTCATCGAGAGCAGCGAACGCGGAGTCATCAAATAGTTGCCAGTTGTCAGTTGCCAGTTGTCACTTGCGGTTGGTGGTTGTACGTTTTGCTGCTCCGGTTCCAAACAGGTGCACAATGGGAACTTCCTACAGGGACTTGATTGCGTGGCAATTGGCTATGGACTTCGTGACGGATGTGTACCGCGTCACATCGAAGTTTCCCAGGGAAGAACAATATAGGCTGACGATACAACTTCGGCGTGCCGCCGTGTCGGTGCCGAGCAATATTGCTGAGGGACAAGGACGGCGTTTGCCGGGCGACTTCAAGCACTTCTTGCGGCAGGCTCGCGGCTCACTGCTGGAGATTGAAACGCAGTTGCTGATTGCAGGCAGGCTGAAGTTCATCACGACGACGAGGCTGACCGCCTCCTGATGTCCACGGCGGAAATCGGTCGTGTTCTTAACGGCTTAATCGCATCGCTATAAGTGGCTGCTGATAACTGGCAACTGATAACTGGCAACTGACAACTGGCAACTGACAACTGGCAACTGACAACTATGTCAGAACGCATTGGCATCATCGCCGGCAACGGTACGTTCCCACTGCTTGTCCTCGACGCCGCGCGCGCCAAGGGCTACGAGGTCGTAGTGGCAGCCATTAAGGAAGAGACCTTCCCCGAAATCGAGTTGCACGGCGCGGCGGCTGTCTATTGGCTCTCGCTGGGCGAACTGTCCAAACTGATTACCACCTTTCAGCGCGAAGGCGTACATCAGGCCATTATGGCCGGCCAGGTCAAGCACAAGCAGATCTTCAGCAGCATTCGGCCAGATTGGCGTTTGGCCAAGCTGCTGCTTTCACTCACCACGCGCAACACCGACTCGCTGATCGGCGCCGTCGCCAAGGTGCTTGCCGACGAAGGCATCACGCTCTTGAATTCCACCAGCTTCCTGGAGCCGCTGCTGGCGCGGGCCGGCGTGCTCACCCGCCGCGCGCCGACCGAGGCGGAACGCAGGAACATTGACTACGGACGCGCTGTCGCCCGCCACATAGCGCAATTCGACATTGGCCAGACGGTGATCATCGCCGAAAGCGCGTGTGTTGCGGTCGAGGCCATGGAGGGGACCGACGCCGCGATCGAGCGCGCCGGCGCAATCATGCGCCATAAATCGTTGGGCCCCGAAGCGTCCACCCTGAGCCGCGCCCTGACGGTCGTGAAAGTCGCCAAGCCCGCTCAGGACATGCGCTTCGACGTCCCGGTGGTTGGCGTCAAGACCATTGATACCATGCAGCGCGCCGGCGCCGCCTGTCTCGCACTCGACGCGGGCAAGTGCCTGTTGCTCGACGGCGACAAAGTGATCCAAGCGGCCGACGCCGCCGATATTTCGATTGTCGCGGACCTCACCAGTCCCGAGGCCACTCAAGAACTGACAACTGACAACTGACAACTGGCAACTATGCTGGAAATCTCGCACATCACCGATCAGCTTCAACAAGCGTTCTACGGCGAGGCCTGGCACGGTCCGGCACTGATGGAACTGTTGGCCGGCGTGGGTGCGGACATCGCCGCCGCTCACCCGCTCAGCGCGGGCCACAGCATCTGGGAGATCGTGCTCCACCTGACCGCGTGGAACCGCGCGCTGCTGCGCCGTCTCGACGGTGAAGCGATTGAACTGCGCGGCTCCGAGGACTGGCCGCCCGTCCCCAAGTTCAGCGACACCGAATGGCAACAGGCGGTGCGCGCGCTGGAAAGCTCTCACCTCAACCTCTACGAAGCCATCGCCGCCTTGCCCCCCTCCCGCCTGACCGAAACTGTCCCCGGCAAAGACTACAACGTGTACTTCATGCTCCAGGGCCTGGTGCACCATTACCTCTACCACGCCGGCCAGATCGGGTTGCTGAAGAAAGCGTAATTTCGTTTTCCGTTTTCCGTTTGCGTCCGATACACAATTTTGCAATCTCCGCATCCTTTGCCGGTGCTCTCCCGCTTGTCGTCCCGAGCGCAGCTCGGCCGCTGTTGCCGCGCGGAGTCGAGGGCCTGCCCTGAGCGAAGCGAACGGGACCTTGCGTTTGCTCTGCAAGGAAAGGCACGCAAACGGAAAACGGAGAACGGAAAACGGAAAACGGAAAACGGAAAACGATCAACGGCCATTCCCAATCCATTTACAATCTACTCTTGCCCCAAACTCCGCCAATTCGCGTCGCCGTCATCGGTGCGGGCGCCTTCGGGCGCAATCACGCGCGTGTTTATCACGAACTGCAACGCCAAGGTGAGGTCGTGCTGACCGGCGTCGCCGATACAGATGCCAAACGCGCCCATGCCGTCGCCGCCGAGTTCGACACGCGCGCGTTCAGTTCGCTCGAGCAACTACTGGACACAACGCATCTTGAGGCCGCTTCAGTCGCCGTTCCCACCGTGGCGCACCTGGATGTCGCACGACAACTAATGCAGGCCGGCGTTGATACGCTGATCGAGAAGCCCCTTGCGCCTTCCCTCGACCAGGCCGACGAGATCATCCGCCTCGCCCACACCCACAAACGCATCGCCCAGGTGGGCCACCTCGAGCGGTTCAATCCCGCCGTGCGCGCCACAGTTCCGCTGATCACGCGGCCGATGTTCTTCGAGGTGCATCGCCTCAGCGTCTTCACCCCACGCGCGCTGGACGTGGACGTCGTCCTCGACCTGATGATCCACGATCTCGACATCGTGCTGTCGCTGGTCCGTTCGCCGGTGAAAGAGGTTCGCGCTGTCGGCCTGCCGATTCTTTCCAACAAGGTGGACATCGCCAACGTGCGCATGGAATTCGAGTCCGGCTGCGTGGCCAACTTCACCGCCAGCCGTGTGTCCACCGAGCGCGTGCGCAAGCTGCGCTTCTTCCAGCCGCACCAGTACATTTCCATTGATTACACTCGCCAGGACGTGCTCGTCTTCACCGTTGATGCCGCGGGCGCTGCGATGCAGGCGCTCGCCAAAGGAGCCGGCCTGCTCCCCACCGCCGACGCGCTTGCCGGCCTGATCAAGCCCGCCAAACCGCCAGTCGAGCCCGAAGAGCCGCTGCGTGCCGAGTTGCGCAGCTTCCTGGACGCCGTCCGCCACCGCACCCTGCCCCTGGTCACGCTTGATGACGGCCGCCGCGCCCTGGCGGTTGCCCTCGACGTACTGGCCGCCATCGCCCAGCACAGCCGCCGCGTACGCCTCGATACCATGTGGGCGCCCGGCCGCTGAGTGTCAATTTTCGTCTGGGCAGCCTCGTGGAGCTTGAATGCCACGCGCGCGCTGAATCGGCAGACGCGATTCAAGGCCTTCATTGACATCTTGCTTCTGAGCTATTTGTATATACAATTTAACTACATGGAAATCACGTTCGATCCCGCGAAGAATGAACTCAACATCAGGAAACGGAACCTTGCATTCGAGCCGGCTTCAGACTTTGATTTCGAGACGGCCATCTACGCAATCGATACGCGGAAAGACTATGGGGAGCTCCGGATTCGTGCTCTTGGCTATCTTGATGGTCGCTTGCATTCGTTAGTGTTTACGGAGACTGCGCAGGCATCCGTGTAGTCAGTTTTCGCAAAGCGAATCGGGGGAGGTCAGACGATATGAGCAAGCGAAATAAACCGCAAAACGATGACCCTGAGTGGACGGCAGAGGACATCGCCAAGGCCGTGCCATTCCAAGAACTGCCAGCATCGTTGCAGCAGAAGATTGGCTCGCGAAAACGCGGGCCACAGAAGGCGCCGACCAAGGAGTTGATCTCGATCCGGCTGTCGCGTGACGTAGTGGAGCGGCTGCGGGCTTCCGGGCGTGGATGGCAAGCACGTGTCGATGCCCACCTGCGTGACTGGCTCAAGAGGAAGCGCGCTTAATGACTCAGCTCCCGAGCTTGCCGTGCGGGAGCCTCGATGGATTGCCGCCGCGTACGCCTCGATACCATGTGGGCGCCCGGCCGCTGAGTGTCAAAAGTTTGTAAAACGGGCACTACTCGTCGCCGCTGCCAGTATTACCCGATACAATAGACCCAGCTTTCGTCGCGCGTCCGCCAGTCGCAAACGTTGTCCGGCGCTCGCACGTCTAAGCTTGTGGCGGTTGTTCGATGGCGATCACGGAAATCCCGTCCCGGCCGGAGCCGGTACGCGGCTACGACCTGCACGATGCCCCGGTGCTCCTCGTCCAGCTCCAGGACGATCTGGCCCGCTCCCGCCTGCGCGAGGCTTTCTGGATTTCGCTGGTCGTACACCTGATCGTCGTCATCGGTCTGGCAACCTCGCCCAAGTGGGTCCGCTTTCCGGCGCCAATTGCCATCCAGTCTGCTGAGGACATTCTTCGCGACAAAAAGCTTACGTATCTCGATCTGCCGCGCGACACGCAAAACGTGGACAAGCCACCGGATACCGACAAAATTTCCGACAAGAACCGCATCGCCACGCGCCGCCCGGCGTTGGACCGCAAGGTGCTGGACGAACTGCGCGACAGCCGCCCCGGTGCACCTGGCCAGCCGCGCGTGCAGGGCCCGCCGCCGCAGCCCATTGTGCCCCCGTCACCAGCCGAAGTTGCCAAGGGGCAGCCGGGGTTGCAGACGCCGCCACTGGGCTTGCGTCCGACGTCGCCACCGCAGACGCAGGCCAGGCTTGAGCCCCCGGCGGCAACCAAGTCAGTCTTTGGCCTGGCCGGTGCCAGCCCCGGCGAGATCGTCCAGCAGGCGGCACGCGCCGCTGCCGCGGGCCGCACCGGTGGCATGGGATTCGGCGGTGCCGATTACAGTAGCTCTCTCGGCGGAACGCCCGCCAAGATCAAGAGCGATCTGGACATCATGAGCGACACCATGGGCGTTGACTTCGGCCCCTATTTGTCGCGCGTGCTCCACGATGTCCGCATGAACTGGTATAACCTGATCCCCGAAGTCGCGCGCGCGCCGCTGATGAAGAAGGGCAAGGTGGCAATTCAGTTCGCTATTCTGAAGGACGGCCGCGTTGCGGGCATGCGTCTCGATGGCGGCTCCGGCGACGTCTCACTCGATCGCGCCGCCTGGGGCGGAATTACCGCGTCAAACCCCTTCCCCCCTCTGCCTGCCGAATTCAGGGGCAACTATCTCCAGCTCCGCTTCCACTTCTATTACAACCCCGACCGCAACGAACTGCAGTAGCCGGCGCGATCGTTCCTTGGAGCGACTTCGGAATGGCCATAGCTCCTCTGATTGACTCTCGCGTGTGTCGTCCCGGCTGGTTTTGCCGTGCGAAATCGAGGGCCCCAGTGCTTGAATCTGCGTCAGGGTTACACCTTCTCTGAAACCGCACTAACCGCAGGGCACACAGCGCACTCCAAGGAAAGCAGGGCCCGCCGCCGGGGACGGCGGCGCTACGGATGTTGCTAACGGAAAACGGGAAACCAGAAACGGGGAACGGGAAACGGCTATTTCGACGCATCCACCTTCAAATTGATATATGCCTGCGTCCGCGAATCAAACGAGCTGAGCGTCTTGGTGTCGCTGCGTTTCCCCTGGTATTCGGCATACACATCGTAGTCTACGTTCTGCGCCAGCGACGGGAAACGGTACTTGCCATCATTCCCTGTGATGAACGTCTTCACCGTCAGCGTCCGGGTGTTTTTCAGGTACACGATGGCATTCGGCAGCGGAGCATCCGCCCGGTCGGTCACGTGTCCCAGCAACTCCCGCATTTGCGGCTGGTTCTTCTGCGCCTGCGCGAACCCCGCAAACGTCAGGGCGACCAAAATTAGCGCCGCAGTCAAGCTCCTCTTCACTTTCACCTCCATTTCCCTGCTCTGCTGGTAGAAACCCCTCTCGCCGGCCGCAGTTGCGGCAATAAATCCGAAGCTAAGTTGTAGAGCAGGTGCTACTTGGTTAGATGCAGTCCGATGTCCTGGCGCTCATCATTCTCGATATGGACTTTGGTTTCCGCAGCCGGCCCCTTGTGGCCCTTGACCTCCGCCCAGACCACGTAGTCGGCGGTTCCGGCAGGCACCCGCTGCGCGAACTCGCCGCGCCGGTCCGATACCAGTTCCCAGCGCGCCTTCTTTTCTTCCGCCCGGCGGATCTTGACGCGAACTCCGCCGGCAGGCCTCGCGTCCGGTGTCCACACGGTTCCAAAGATCAGCGCGTAGGGTGGCGGCGGTTTCTTTTCACCGGCGTTGGCTGCCACCGGCGCACCCAATAGAAATATCAACAGCGCCACCAGACACACATGCGGAAGCCGCGCACCCCGGCTGCAGGGATTGGCGTCAGATCTCATCTTCCTCTTCTTCGTTGTACTCCTCTTCCTCTTCGCTCACCGGCCGCAGGTCCAGCGGATTAGTCGAAATCACTTCCAGGTCCGTGCCGCATTCCGGACACGACACAATCTCGCCCTCATCGATTTCTTCTTCTTCCAGGTCGAGATCGCTTTCACATTCGGGACAAACCACCATAATGACTGCCTCCCTCTCTCCCGCTTGATGTCTTCTGCGAAGCCGCTGCTGCTAATATTTAAAGTCTCTTGCCACCAGCGTCAAGCAAAGCCGGTGGAAAAGCGCGAGGTGAATGTTCGCGGCAAGAAGGCGCGTCGGCCCCGATTTTATGCCCGTGGAGGTGCGCGGTACCTGAGACCATCATGAACACGAAATTGCTCTCTCTGTGGCTTGCCCTAGCGATGACCGTCCCTGCGGCATCGGTTGCCCAGCAACGCAACTCTTGGGAAAATCGCTCCGCCCGGCGCGATCCCCAGATCGCCGACGCCCTCCAGCAGGTTTCCGCCGACCGCTTGCAAGCCAGCGTCGAAAAGCTCGCCTCGTTCCGCTCGCGCAACACGTTGTCGTCGCCCGGTCCCAAGGACAACGAAATCGGCGCCGCGCGCGCCTGGATCAAGGCGGAATTCGAGCGTTATTCGCAGGCCTGCGGCGGTTGTCTGGAGGTCAGGACCGACAGCTTCATCGCGCCCTCGGCTCCGCGCATTCCGCAGCCCACCGAAATCGTCAACGTTTATGCCGTGCTGCGTGGC
The DNA here is from genome assembly GCA_041946775.1 of Terriglobales bacterium. Lineage (GTDB taxonomy): Bacteria > Acidobacteriota > Terriglobia > Terriglobales > Acidobacteriaceae > JBHGBA01. Next base: position 17,110 of record JBHGBA010000041.1, on the reverse strand, counting down.
GCCGACCCGCGGAGTGCCAACCGCATTTACGTTATTGTCGGCCACTACGATTCGCGCGCAGGTGACGTGCTCGATCCGCACGCACCTGCGCCCGGCGCTAACGACGACGCCAGCGGCACCGCCGTGGTGCTGGAAGCCGCGCGCGTGTTGAGCGCCTTGCGCCTGCCTGCCACCGTAATCTTCCTGGCTGTGGCCGGAGAGGAGCAGGGTCTGCATGGCGCTCGCCACTTCGCCAAAATGGCCCGCGAGCAAAACTGGGACATCGGTGCCGTGCTCAACAACGACACCGTCGGCGGCGACAAGGGCCCCGGCCAGGATGCCAGCGTACTGCGCGTGTTCTCCGAAGGCATTCCCAGCAAGGCCGGCGAAGCTGACGTGCGCTTGATCCGCTCCATGGGCGCGGAGAACGACTCACCCTCCCGCCAACTGGCACGCTACCTGCGCGAGGTGGATCGCGTGTACCTGCCCGGGGCCTTCGGTCCCAAGATGATCTTCCGTCCCGACCGCTACCTGCGTGGCGGCGACCACACCGCATTCAACGAGCAGGGTTTCCCGGCCGTGCGGCTCACCGAGTACCGCGAGAATTATGATCATCAGCACCAGAATCTGCGGCGGGAAAACGGCATCGAATATGGTGACCTGCCGAAGTTCGTGGACCGGGCGTACATGGCCAACGTGGCTCGGCTGAACGTGGCGGCCCTGGCTTCGCTGGCCTCGGCACCTGCGCCACCTACCAACGTTCGCCTGGAAACGAAGGTTCTGGAAAACGATTCGACGCTGGTCTGGGAGGCTTCGCCGGACGCTCTGGCCACCGGCTACGAGGTCCTGTGGCGCCCGACCACCAGCGCGGAATTCGACAACATCGAAGCCGTTGGCAAAGTCACCCGGGCCACCATCAAACGGTCCAAGGACAATGTGAACTTCGCCGTGCGCGCGGTGGACGGCAAAGGGCACCGGTCATTAGCGGTTGCGCCAATGCCGGAAAGATAGCGTTTCCCGTTTCCCGTCGCTGATGCCAGCGACGAGGTTTAAGGGGGAGCGGAAAACGGGGAACGGGAAACGGTTTTATGGGTGGATATCGCGGTTATCGCATGGGTGGCGGCGGGATGCGCGGCGGCGGCACCATCAGCATGGGTTTTCCCCCGTTCACGCCGGCCATCAAGTGGCTCATCATCATCAACGCCTCGATCTTTCTTTTCATGCTGCTGGTCGGTGGCGCGCTGCCGACGCTGGCCATGGTCGTCAACGATCTGCTGTACTTGCGTCCGAGCTACGTAACGCACGGCTACATCTGGCAACTCGTGACCTACTCGTTCTTCCACATGGGTCTGTTTCACGTCCTCTTCAACATGCTGACCCTGTGGATGTTCGGCGCGACGCTGGAAAGCGAGTGGGGCGCCAAGCAATTCACCGAGTTCTACTTTTTCTGTGTAGTCGGTGCGGGACTGATCACCACTGCCATCGCCTACGCCGGGATGCTCGCTCCGCTGCAGTTCCTGCGCATCTCGCCCGACGTTGCGACCGTCGGCGCCTCCGGTGGCACCTTCGGCGTCATGGTGGCCTTCGCGTTGCTCCATGGCGACCAGGAATTCATGATGTTCCCGTTGCCCTTCATGGTCCGCGCCAAGTACCTGGTGGCCATCCTCATCTTCATCAACCTCGCCATGGGCCTGGGCGCGTCACGCGGACAGTCGGTCGCTTACTTCGCGCACCTCGGCGGCGCTCTGTTCGGCTGGATATATGTCCGCTTCCTGCCGCGCCGTGGCCTGGGGTTCGCCGCCTCCGAAGGCTACTTCGGACTGCGCAACTCCTACTACCGCTGGAAACGCCGCCGCGCCGCGCGCAAGTTCGAGGTTTACATGCGCAAGCAGGACCGCGACCAGCACTTTGACGAATATGGCAACTACCGCGATCCGGAGAAGGGCGGCAAAGGCAACGGCGAGCACCGTCGCGGCCCTTGGGTGAACTAGCTGAGCGCGAGCAACTACCCGGTCTTCACGAAGAAATACACCGTCATGCTCGCGCCGACCACAATGGCGAACCCGCGCACGTACCGTTGCGGGAGTTTTTGTGCGTACCACGCCCCGCCGTAGCCGCCGATCGAGGCCCCCACGATCATCAGCGCCGCCTGCGGCCACACGATGGCCCGCGCAATGATGAACGTCACCAGCGCCACCCCGTTGCAGACCGTGGCCAGCAAGGTCTTCAGGCCGTTCGTCGCGTGAATGCTGCGCACCCCGAGCACGGCGAACATTGCCATCATCAGGATGCCTGCCCCCGCGCCAAAAAAGCCGATATATATTCCAATCGCAAGCTGTATCACTGCCGCAACCGCCATACGCAGACGTGACGGCGGCGCGGTCTGCGCTCCCGGGCCTTCGTGCAGGTCGCGCCCGTAGGTGCCGATTCGTCGGTTGATCCGTCCGCTGAACGCCAGCAGCAGCGTCGCCGTCAGCAGCAGCCACGGGACGAGTTTCAAAAACGTGGCTTGTGGCGTGCGCAACAGCACCAGGGCGCCGAGTAGTCCGCCCACGATGCCCGTCCCGATCAGCGGCAACATCACGTGACCATGGCCCGCAATCTCGCTGCGGTACGCGGCCGTGGATGCCGCTGTCCCCGGCCAAAGCGCCGCCGTGTTGGTCGCATTGGCATTGATGGGCGGCATGCCGGTGAAAATCAGCGCGGGAAAGCAGAGAAATCCGCCGCCGCCGGCCACGGAGTTGAGCGCGCCGCCCACTACGGCGACGCAGAAAAGGAAGAGTGCGTCGTGCAGGTGCATCACTCCGAAATTTCAGACTAACACATCGGCGTGGCTCCGCCGGGTTCCTCTCCCTCTGTGTCCTCTGCGTCCCCTGCGTCCCCTGTGGTGGGCCGCCCTCTAAACGGAGGGATTGCCTCGCGGATGTTCCCAGAAATACCCACGCGATCGATGTGGCGCACACGGTTCGGCATGACAGTTGATGCTGAAGATCTGAACTGAAGGCCCGGGAAAAAGCCCTCCCGCCAAGCTGGTACTGGCGGGAGGGGGAACTCGTCTCTTCTCCGGTTTACTGCACCGTGACCGGTTCCTGAAGCTTGAAAGTGAGAGCGGATTCGGCTGGCAAGGTAATGTCTTTGTTGCCGGTGAGCGCCGATCCTGCGGTGCCCGCTCCCGCGCCCGCCAGCGCGCCAATGGCAGCGCCCTTGCCGCCGCCGGCGATTCCCCCGATCAATGCCCCGACGCCCGCACCGCCGCCGATCATGGTAGCTGTGCGTTTCCCTTTGCCCTTCGCTGCCCTCATGATGGCGCCGCTGATGGGATACTGCTTGCCTCCGACCTCGAGATGATCGAGCGCCAGGCCCAGCTTCGCGCCGCCCTTGAACCGCCCGAGGGGGACCGCCTGGGTCACGTGGCCGACGACTTCGGCGCCGGCAGGCACTACCACCCGGCCGTCGCGCTCAATGGGTGCGGCTAAGTGGGCAGTGAAGCTCTGCCCCGACTGACTGGACTTGGAGCTGAGTGTTTCGGCGAGACGAACGGTCAGCTCGGTGCCCGCAGGCAGCGTCACCGCAGGCGCCGCGGCGGCCGGGCGCGCGGTCCTTCCAGACGCCGCGGTTTGCCGGCCGCCAGCGGCCGCCTCGGGTGCAGTAGGCGCAGTTTGCGGTTGCTGTGCGGCCTGACCAGTGGAACTTTCAGTTTGCGGGTTCGGAGACCTGCCACAGGCCAACAACAACGACAAGCAAACAAGCAGAATGAGGAGTGCAGAGTGTCGCCCGTGCATCGCGTCGTCCTCCTTGCCGCAGTATTGTCTGCCTTTGCGACCCTTCGCGCAACTTGCGGCTATTCTGCGGCGGCTGCGTCTGCCTTTTCTTCCGTGGAGTCCAGGAACTTGCGCGAGTCGAGGAGCGGGCGCGCGAGCGAGCTGTTCCATCCCGCCCACGGGTTCGAGGTGCCCGCTTCACGCTGGCATTGGGCGCGCATGCTTTCCATTTTTGAATCGAGGTCGTCGAGATAGTGCAGCATCAGCGCCTCGGGAAACATGGGCAGCTTGGGCGAACCGAACTCGTAATGGCCGTGATGGCTGATGATCAGGTGTTCGAGCAGCAGCTTGAGTTCGTTGGGGAAGTCGGGCACGGTGGCGAGCTTTTCCTGCACCATCTCCAGCTCGATGATCATGTGACCGAGCAACTGCCCGCGCGTGGTGTAGCCGAACGAGCGCGCGTAGGAGAGCTCGTGGATCTTGCCGATGTCGTGCAGGAAGGCGCCAGCGAAGACCAGGTCGCGATTGACAAACGGGTAATTGCGGCAGGCAAGCTCGCATAGGCTGAGCAGCGACACGACATGATCGAGCAGGCCGCCGATGTAGGCGTGATGCAGGGTTTTGGCGGCGGGCGCGGCGCGGAAGGCGGTGGCGATCCGCTCGTCCCGCATGAAAGCCTCGAGCAGCGCGCGCAGGTGCGGGTTCTCCACCATGGCGACATACTCACCCAGGCGCGCCCACAGTTCGTCAATGTTCTTGTCGGTCTTGGGCAGGAAATCGCCAAAGTCCACGGTGGCGGGATCGGCGCGCACGATCGTCTGGATGATCAACTGCGGGCGGCCGTTGAAACGGTTGACGTAGCCTTTGACGGTGACCACGTCGTCGGCCTCAAACTTGTCCACGAACTGCTGGATGTTGTCCCACATCTTGGCTTCGATCTGGCCAGTGCGGTCGCACAGCACGATGGCCAGGTAGTCGCCGCCGGTGCGCTTGGGTTTGAGCTGCTTCGAGACTACCAGGAACGTGGACTGGAACTCACGCTGCTTGGGGTCGTCGGCGCGGCTGGCGGCGTCGGCGACGTAGAAATTCTTCATAGGTCCGCCCTTGGGCACCAGATGTGAGTTGCTGACGTATCGTACCGCATTTGCGGGCGGCGGCGGGCAAAAGCTGCACCCGAAAGGACGCCAAGTTGATCTACGATTCTCACGAGGAGGGTCTATGAACGGCAGCCGTTATTTGCAGTTTGTGCTTTCGCTGATCGCAATCTTGTTGGCGCTTCTGGTCGTCCGCCCGCTGCTCGCTCCGGAAGTGGTCCACGCCGACGCCGCGCCCAAAGACATTTTTATTGAGCCGGGCACAACCATGCTAGTTTCTCCGGACGGCAGCCGCCGCGTAGTAGGAAAGGTGGTCATCGATCTTCGCTCCGGCAACGTGTGGGGCTTTCCCACGCTTACCGACGCGCCCTATCCGCTGGACTCGACCAAGACTGTTCCTGTCACCTCGCGGCCGTTTCTGCTCGGTCGCTTCGATTTCGACGCGATGCGATAGCGACTTACTGACTGCAAAGAAGGGAAAGCGCACAACGGAAAACGTTTGACCAGGCCTCCCGCCTCTTGTGGTCCCACCCTGTCACGCGAACGCCGCGCGCGCGACAAGGGCGGGGCAACCTCAACCGCCGAACGCGGGCGGGTGGCCGGCCGATCGGCGATCTTGCGGAAGCGCGGATATTCGGATGATTTCCACAGACTTGCTCCGCAGGATGTAAGAGTCACACGGTTCGCGGAATGTTTTGCGCCGGCGCGGCGCGATGTCTTCACGCTGGCACGAACAGATACACCTGCGCCATCCAGGGTCAATGCTTACGCGCGTTTATCACTCCGCCCCTCATAACCGATTGTCACATCAGCACCTCGCAACATGTCTGCTGCGATCACCAAAATCGAAACATAGGAGACAAACAGAACGACTGCTGCAGCCGCTACCAACATGCTCACCCCACTGCCACGGGTGTCAGCACGTTAGACGCCAGATCAAGTCAATGGGAGTTCGCGGTCACGATTCCGTGCTGTGGCGCGAACACCGCGCGTCAAGGGTGGGGCAGCCCAAAACGCAGAACGCGGCTTGCGGGCCGCGTTGTGCGCTACGCCCAACTGTTCCTCTCCTCAGAACAGCAGGAACTTTTTCTTCTTCTTGGTCTTCTCGGCTTCGGCCGGTGCGGTAGAGGAGGCGATGACCGGCTTGGTCTGGTTGGGGCTGGCGCCGGTATCCACGTATCCGGGCTTGATGTCTATGTACGCCTCTTCGCGCAGCTTCGTCAGATACGCGCGAAGTGCGGGCTGGAGCTTGCGGTAGTAAATCTGTTCCTGAATCCAGTTTTCGACCGCGTTGAACGGCGGCACGCCCGCGGGGGTGTGCTCGGTCACTTTGAGAATGACGTAGCCTTGTCGGGTGCGGATCACGTCGGTGACCTCGCCGGGCTTCATGGCGAAGGTCTTGTCCTCGAGTTCCTTGGCCAGCGTACCGCGCTTGAACTGGCCGAGGTCACCACCCTGGGCGGCAGTCGGGCCGTTGGAGTATTGCTTCGCGACCTCCGCAAAATCTTTCCCGCCCTTGATCTGGGCCAGCGCTTCCCGGGCCTTCTGTTCGGCGGCTGACAGATCTTCGGGCGTCGGCTGCTCGCCCTCCTTCGCCGCCGGCGAGATCAGAATTTCGCTCAACTGGACGGTTTCCGGCTGCTCCATTTGCGCCTTGTGTTCGTTGTAAAACTGCTGCGCTTCTTCCCGGGTGATGTGGATCTGGCCGCCGACTTCGCGCTGGATCACCTGCTGGGTCAGGATGGTATTTCGCAGGTTCTGCTTGAAGTCCTCGTAGGAGACGCCCTGCGCCTGCGCGGCCTTTTCCAGGTCCTCCATGCTTTCCAGTTTCATCTGCTTGCGGATTTCGTCCAGCCGCTTGATCAGTTCGGTATCGGCGGTCAGGCCCAGGTCCTGCGCCTTCTGCACCAGCAGTTGCTGGTCAACCAGGCTGCGCAGCAGGTTGCGCTGTTCTTCCTGGGCGCGCGGATCGGTCTCGGAGACGCCCTGCTGGCGCAACTCGTTCAGCATCTGCTCGCGCGATTTCTGCAATTCCGAGCGAGTGATGATCTGGTTGTTGATGCGGGCGATGATCTCCTCGACCACCGTGTCGGCGGCAAAGGCTGTGGCCGTCAAACACAGGACGGCAATTACTCCCAAAGCGCGTTTCAGATTGCGAGCGCGTGTCATAGCTTCTCTTCGGCCATCTGCAGGCCGGTTAACACTCCCCACCCTGGATAAGGTAATCAGGGGCTTTTTCGATTTTAGCACTCGGGCCGGGGTGGGGAACCGGCCCGCGCGGCTGGTAAGATGTTGGTCTACGCAAGCAATTCAGTTGAGGAGTTCCTGCCGTGAGGACAAAGAACGCGTGGACCTGGCTTTTGGCCATGCTGCTGGCGGCGAGCGCCTGGGCGCAGAGCGCGCCAACACCGGACCGATTCCCTTTGGACCGCCGCCGCCCACGACCAGAGGTGAAACGCGCGCCTATAGGACCGAGCGACGCTGCTGCAAAACCGACCCAGGCGGCCGCGGCCGGACGCTATGAAATTGCGCAGTACCTCAACATACAGTCGGCCGGCGGGCCGGATTACTCACCTGCAACCGACGAGATCGCGTTCCTGAGCAACATTACCGGCACCAACCAAGTCTACAAGCTGACGCCTGGCTCGGCGCCGAAACAACTGACGTTCTACGAAGACCGCGTGCAGAGCGTGCGCTGGTCGCCGCGCGGCGATGTGCTCCTGTTCACCAAGGACCAGGGCGGCAACGAGCGTTCGCAGCTTTTTGTCATGGACGCCAACGGCGGTCACGTGCAGGCGCTCACCGACAATCCCAAGGTGGTCCATTCCTTCGGCGATTTCTCCGAAGACGGCAAGATGATCTGCTACTCGTCGAACGAGCGCAGCGAGCGCATTTTTGACGTTTACGTGATGGACCTGGCCACGCGCCAGGCGCACCGCATCTTCACCTCGCCGGACGGGCTCAATTATCGCGCACGGTCATTCTCGCCGGATGGCCGCTACGTTCTCGCCGAGCGCGAAAACAGCAACGCCGATGACGACCTGTTCCTGATCGAAGTCGCTACGGGGAAAGCTACGCACCTGACGCCGCACACCGGCGAAGCGCAGTACTCCGATGCGGAGTGGGCGCCGGACGGTTCCGGCTTCTACCTGGCGGCCAATCAGGATCGCGACAAGGCCGCGCTCGCCTTCTACGATCTGAAGCCGAACAAGCTGAAATACCTGGAAGACGGGCCCTTTGAGATTGACGGCGCAACCGGCATCACCATTGACCGCGCCGGCACACGCCTGGTGTACGGCTGCAACCACAACGGCAGCACCGTGCTGAAGATTCGCGACCTGAAGAGCGGCAAAGTCACGGAGCTGAAAAAGGCGCTGCCGCCCGGCATCGTCAGCTCGGTTTCGTTCAACGGCGACGGCAGCCGCATCGCGTTTGCGTTCACCTCGGCCACCAAGCCGTCCGACGTTTGGACGCTCGACGTAAAGAAGCTGCAGCCGCGACAGGTGACCGAATCCAGCCTGGCGGGGATTCCCGCCGGCAGCTTCGCCGCGCCGCGGGAAGTCAGTTACAAGTCGTTCGACGGAACCGTCATTCCCGCATTCCTCTATCTGCCGAAGAACGCGGACAAGACGGCCAAGTTGCCGGCGATCGTGAGCGTGCACGGCGGTCCCGAAGGCCAGGAACGGGTCGGCTTCAATCCCGTTTACCAGTACTTGCTGAACCGCGGATATGCCATTTTGGCGCCCAATATTCGGGGCTCCAGCGGCTTCGGCAAGACGTACATCCACATGGACGATTACAAGAAGCGCTTCGACGCCATCAAGGACGTGGCGCTGGCGACCGACTACCTGAAGTCCACCGGCTTGATTGACGGCAAAAAAATCGCGGTCTCGGGCGGCAGCTACGGCGGGTACATGACGCTGGCGCAGCTTACGATGCATCCTGACCTCTGGGCCGCAGGCGTGGACATCGTGGGCATCGCCAACTGGGCCACCTTTTTCAAGAACACCGGAGCGTGGCGGCGCGCGCATCGCGCCAGCGAGTACGGCGATCCTGATAAAGACCCCGAGTTCATGGCCTCCATCTCGCCGATCAACTACGTGGACAAGATCAAGGCGCCGCTATTCGTGGTGGCGGGCGCGAACGATCCGCGCGTCCCCAAAGACGAGGCCGACCAGATCGTGGAGAAGGTGAAGGCCAAGGGCGTGCCGGTGGAGTACATCGCTTTTCCCGATGAAGGCCACGGCATGGCCAAGCGCGCCAACCGCATCAAGGCATATACGGCGATCGCGGATTTCCTTGACCGCCACGTGAATGCGCCGGCGGCCACGGCAGTGGGGAAGTAAACACCGGAACCACGGATTTACACGGATTCACACGGAAAGGGAAAGGCGGCCGCAACCGGCCGCCTTTCAAGATCAACGCGCGAATTAGAGGGGGCGCACGTTCTCCGCCTGCCAGCCCTTCTTGCCCTTGGTCACTTCGAACTCAACGGCCTGACCTTCCTGCAAGCTGCGAAAACCCTGCGACTGGATCGCCGTGTGGTGGACGAAAACGTCCTCGCCGTTCTGCCGGCTGATAAAGCCAAAACCCTTCGCGTCGTTAAACCACTTCACTGTTCCTTGTTCCATGTTGATGCAAATTCCTTAATGTTCTGAAAATTACGCTGAAAACGTCGGAGCTACGAGAGGCAGGGTCAGGCAGGTACGCGAGAGCTTGCTTCGAAAAACCGAATTCTTCTAACGCAAGTCTATAGTAACAGATTTGGGAGGAATTGTGCTGGCGGCGTTTTCCGTTTCCCGTTTTCCGTCTTTCCGCTCTCCGCAATGCATAGATCCTTCGCGCCAACAGCGGCGCTCAGGATGACAAGTTTGAGATGACTGTGGTTAGCGCACGACTTCGAAGTTGATCGCGCTGCCGGCAGCGATCTTCTGGCCCGGCGCGGGGGACTGGCCGGTGATCACGTCGGTCGCGATTGGCCGGAGCTTGTTGGACGCAGACGGCGTGGGCTGGTCGCTGTCCTTGGCCATCACGGTGACCGTGCCGACTTTGAATCCGCTCTCCACGATGGCGGAGCGTGCCTGGCCATAGGTCTGCCCCACGAAGTCCGGAACCACGAAGTACTGGGATGACGTTGGCTCGGGTGCGCTCTGCAACAGGTTGACCTTGGGCGAAACAACGCCGGCGGCATTGGCCGGCGGCGACTGTGCGACCACCTGGTCCGGCGGGAACCCGGGCAAGTGGATAGCGGCGACCGTGCCCACTTGCAGACCACGGCGGACAATATTCAACTCCGCCGCGCGCGGACTCTGGCCGACGACATTGGGAATCGTCACCCGCTGCGGCCCCAGGCTTTGCGCCAGGCGGATCTGCGCGCCGCGGCGCACCTTGGTTCCCGGCGCGGGCGCCTGCGACATGATGCGTCCTTCGGCGATGTCAGGACTGTAGAAACGCGCTTGGACCTCGATTATTAGCCCGTGGTCGGCGGCGGTGCGCTCGGCCTCGGCGGCGGTCATGCCCACCAGTTTCGGCACTACCGTCTCGCGCCCGTGGATCGCCATGCGCATCGACGTCATGGCCGACACGAGAAACACGGTCACCAGCACCAGGGCCAGCACTAGAAGACGGAAAATTCGGCGCATCGCTTTCCACGATTCTAGCGCGTCCGTGCGGCTTCAGTATTGTCATCCCGAAGCGCGGCGAGGGATCTGTTCTGCTCGGTACAACAGCAGATTCCTCGCGCCCAATGTCAGGCGCTCGGAATGACAATTCGTGGTCAGCGGCCGCTCTGCTCGGAGTGACATTCGTGGCGAGTGTCCGCTCGCGATGACAATTCTTGGTCGGTTGCAATCTTCAACGCAGGCGAGGGTTTAAGATGTTTCCTTCGCGGAGGCAAGACATGAGCTCTCGTACGCTGACCACCGATATGTCTCGCATCACCCAGGAGGAACTGGCGCGCAAGCAGAAGGAATACCTGTTTCCTTCCGTGACCACCTACTATCCCAAGCCGCTGACGCTCGTTCGCGGCCAGATGCAGCGCGTCTGGGACCTGGAAGGCAGGGAGTACCTGGACTTCTTCGGCGGCATCGTCACGATCAGTGTGGGGCACTGCAACCCGCGGGTCACGTCGGCGATGAAGCAGCAGATTGACACGCTGCAACACGTCTCGACGAGCTTCATCAACATCCCGCAAGTAGAACTGGCGGAGAAGCTGGCGCGGATTGCGCCGCCCGGGCTGACGAAATCGTACTTCACCAACAGCGGCACCGAGGCCGACGAAACGGCGGTGCAGATTGCGCGCATGCACACCGGCAATTTCGAGATCGTGGTGCTGCGCCACGGCTACAGCGGACGGTCGTCGCTGGCGCGCGGCATGAACGGCATGAACACCTGGCGCCGCGCCACCATCGAGGTCGGCATCGTTCACGCGATAAATCCTTACTGCTACCGGTGTCCGTTTGGGCTGAAGTACCCCGATTGCGCCGTCGCCTGCGCCAAAGATGTTGAGAACGCCATTCAGACCTCGACCAGCGGCAAGATCGCAGCGTTCTTGGCGGAGCCGATTCAGGGCGTCGCGGGATTCATCACGCCGCCCAAGGAATACTTCAAGATCGTCTTCGACATCGTGAAGCGCTACGGCGGCGACTTCATCAGCGACGAGGTGCAGACTGCCTGGGGGCGCACCGGCGGCAAGTGGTGGGGCATCGAGCAATGGGAGGTTACGCCCGACATCATCACCTCCGCGAAGGGCCTGGCGAATGGGCAACCCATCGGGCTGACACTGGCGCGCCCGGAGATCGCCGATTCGTTCCAGGGATTGACGATCTCGACGTTTGGCGGCAACCCAGTGACCTGTGCCGCCGCACGTGCCGTGATTGCCGTGCTCGAAGAAGACGACCTGAAGACCAACGCCAAAGTCGTCGGCGACTACTTCCGCCAGCGCCTGGAAGAATTGCAACAGAAGCACGCGCTCATCGGCGATGTGCGCGGCATGGGCCTGATGCAGGCGATGGAACTGGTGAAAGACCGCATGACGAAAGAACCCGCGGGACAGGAAACCAACCAGTTGATGGACGAATGCCGCAAGCAGGGTCTGCTGGTCGGCAAAGGCGGGCTCTTCGGCAACGTCATCCGCATGTCGCCGCCGTTAAACATCACGAAGTCCGACGTGGACGAGGCGATTAAGAAGCTGGATGCGGCGTTTGCCGTGTTGGGAAAGGCGTAGGTGTTAGTTCTTAGCTCTTGGCCTTTAGCTGAAGCTCTTGGTAGTTGCGTTCCCCCAACGGCCAGCTAAGGGCTAAGAGCTAATGGCTAATAGCTACTCGGGCGGGTTCCTCTTCTTTTCTTTCGGCTGCTCTTCTTTCGGCTGCTCGTCGCCCTCAACCTTTTCACCAACTTTGGACATGCCGCTGCCAATCTTGTCCTTAATGCCCATAGCGCCGGATTTCACGCCCGAGCCGACTTTCTTACCGAAGCTGCCGGCGCCTTTCGCCACGCCTTTGCCGGCTTCCACGGGATGGCCCTCCTTGATGTTGTGGCCAAACGCCTTGCCGCCGCGTCCGAGATCGCGCGGCGCCGACGAAAGCTGCTGAGTAGCGCCCACGTTAAGCTTGGCGAGCGTGGGCTGGTCCAAGTTTCCGGTCTGGGGCAGATCGTTCTTGGCCTGGAACTCGCGAATGGCCTTGCGTGTCTTAGGCCCCATGCGTCCATCGGCGGAACCGGGATCGAATCCCTGGTCGGCGAGTTCCTTCTGTGCCGACTTGATCACGCCCGGCGTCACCTTCACCGGCGCTTTTTTCGGCGCAACGATTGCCTCCCTTTCGCGCTTCTTGACAACCGTGCCCTCCGGGTGCTCCTGTGTTGCCGCCGGCGGATTCGACTGCGCGCCGGCAGCAGGGTTGGATTCCGTTTGTGCGAAGGCGAAGCCGGCGCAGAGTACCAGCAGCGCCCCATTGAGCCACCAGCGGTTCATAGACATCTCCGTTGCGTTTTGTCGTTGGATGCGGACACCCCAGGAAAGGCTTACAACATGTAGGTGCCCCACCCTCGCGCCGCGCCTTTCGGCGCTAGGGTGGGCGACACTGGGTCTGCGGTGCAGCTCAGTGCAGGTGACATGGGAACGGAAAAGGGATAACGGGCAACGAGGAACGGTCCGAGCGGGTCAGTGTGTCTCGCCATCGCCGGGAGCGATGTCGGGTTTATCTACTTTGGGCTGCGGGGTGGCGGGCGCGACCTGAACGCCGGAGGGGAACTTTTCCGTTTCGTGGCCCTTGATGGCGGCCTTCATGAACTCAATCCAGATGGGCAGCGCCGCCGCGCCGCCAGTCTCCTTTTCGCCCAGCGAGCGCACCTTTTCGTCGAATCCCACCCACACCCCGCAGGTGATCGAGGGAGAGAAGCCCACGAACCAGGCGTCGGTGAAGTCGTTGGTCGTGCCTGTCTTGCCGGCCAGCGGATGGTTCAGCTTGCTCGCCTGGAACGCGGTGCCGTGCAGCACCACTTCGCGCAGCAACGAAGTCATGATGCGGGCGGTACGCGGGGAGATCACGTCGCGCACCTCGGGATAATCTTCCTCCAGCACGCGACCGTCGTAGTCGGTCACCTTACGGATGTAGCGCGGCGCCACGCGCACGCCGTCATTCGGGAACGCCGTGAATGCCGAAGTATGCTCCAGTAGCGTGATCTCAGCCGAGCCGAGCGCAATCGGCAGGTACGCAGGAACGTTGGACGTGATCCCGAAACGTCGCGTGTAGCCAATCACCTTCTGGATGCCGGCCTTTTCAGCCAGCTTCAGTGCGGGGATGTTGCGCGACTGCGCCAGCGCGCGGCGCAAAGTAATGTTGCCTTCGTACTTGCCATCGTAATTGCGCGGCGAGTACGGGCCGGACGCCGTCGTGAATGTCGTGGGCGCATCGAGGATGACGTCGTCAGGAGTAGCGCCGGAGTCCACCGCGGCGGTGTAAACGTACGGCTTGAACGACGAACCCACCTGGCGCAGCGCCTGGGTAGCGCGGTTGAACTTGGACAAATTGAAATCGCGGCCGCCGACCATGGCCTTCACGTCGCCGGTGCTGTTATCAATCGCCAGCAGCGCGCCCTGTGTGCCGGAATCCTGTTCCAGCGAGATGCGCAATTTGCCGTCGGGCAGCACCGCCAGAATCTTCACGTAGGCGATGTCACCAATAGCAAACATTTCGTTGGGCGACTTCTTTTTCGTCCACGCGATGTCGGCGGTGGTGAGCACGGCGCTGGAACGGCCGAGTTTCACCACAGCGGAGGTCTTGCCGGCTTCGACAATTACGCCGTGCATGTACGCGCCGGGCCGCGGCGGTTCACTCCAGTCGGGATGCGTGTAGCTCTCAAGCTTCTGGCCGTCGGCAATCACGTTGGGCAACGAACCGCGCCAGCCGTGGCGGCGCTCGTAAGCGGCCAGACCATCGAGCACTGCCTGGTTCGCCGCCGCTTGCAAATCCATGTCGAGCGAGGTGTACACGCGCAGCCCGCCTTCGTGTACCTCGGCCGTGCCGTACTTTTTTTCCAAATACTGGCGTACCTCCTCGACGAAGTACGGCGCCAGCGAGTTGGAGGCCGGCTGCAAATTGAGGCGCAGCGGCGACGCCTTCGCCCGCGCCGCCTCTTCCGCGGTGAGCTTGCCGTCCTCCAGCATGGCGTTGATCACCAGGTTGCGGCGGCGTGTCGAACGCTCGGCATGGTTGATCGGCGAGTAGAGCCCCGGTCCTTTGGGCAATCCCGCCAGCAGCGCGGCTTCGGGCAACGTCAAATCTTTCGCTTTCTTACCGAAGTAAAACTCAGCGCCCGCCTCGAAACCGTACACCCCATGCCCGAGGTAAATCTGGTTGGCGTACATGGTGAAGATCTGCGGCTTGGTGAAGCGGCGCTCGATCTGGATGGCCAGCATGGTCTCCTGGATCTTGCGGCTCCAGCGACGGTCGGGCGTCAGGAACAGGTTGCGCGAAAGCTGCATGGTGAGCGTTGATGCGCCCTGCGCGCGGCTGCCGCTCTGGATGTCGCGCCAGGCGGCCCCAAAGATGCGCCAGAAATCGATGCCCCAGTGCCGCTCAAAGTCTTTGTCTTCGATCGAGAGGACAGCGTCGCGCAACACCTTGGGAAAGTCCTCGTAGGCGGCGATGACGCGGCGTTGCAGCGCAAACGAGCCGATCACGCGGCCCTGGTCGTCATAGATTTCTGTGGTGGTCGAAGGGCGGTAATGCTCCAGTTCCTCGACCTGCGGCAGGTCGGTGGAGTACACGATCAGCAAACCGAACAAGGCCCCGGCCAGGGCCGACGCCAGCACCAGCAGGCCGAAAAACAGCCGGCCCACCAGCTTGCTGGGAGTACGCGGCGGCTTGATGCGCACCGGTTCTGCAAGGACGGGTGACATCGCGAGGTCACGGTCAGAATAGCACGGCAGAAGGCACTACATTCAGTGCTGGCGCAGTGGTCAGGTGGGCGCAGGTACGCCCTTAGCGCAGAATCGCGGGCCGCAGCCCGCGATTCGCGATCAGATGTGGTTTCCTTAGTTGTGTGGTTTGTTGATCTGGTTGGGCGGCGTCCAATTGGGTACTTTCACCGGAGACGACGCCGGTTTGCCGGCAGTCTGCGCGCCCGCGGCGGCGGCGTCCGCCCGCTTCTCGCTGTTCTTCAACACCTCGATCGCGCGACGCAGTTGCTCGTCCGGACCGTCCTTCTTCTCGCGGCGCAGCGGTGCGCCGGAAGCGCTTTCCTCATCGCCTCCGAGGAAGTCGTCGAGGGTGTTGTCCGCCACCAGGATGTTCGGGGTAATTGCCGTGTCCTGGATCGCCTTGCCACCCGGTGTGTAGTACTTGGCGATGGACAGGATCACCGCCGCCCCATCGGGCAGATCAATCGTCTTTTGGATCGAGCCCATGCCGAACGTCTTGTCGCCGAGTACGTCGCCGCGCGCATTCTCCAGGATGGCGGCGGCCACGATCTCGGCCGGCCCGGCCGTTCCGCGGTTCACGAGCACCACCAGCGGCAGGTCGGTGAGCGTCTTCGATGGGTCGGCGTTGAACGATTCACGGGGGAACTTCTGTCCCTGCAAGTAGGTGATGGTGCCGTGGCTGAGGAACAGGTTGGCGGTGGCGACGCCTTCCGACGGCTCGCCGTCAGCCACATTACGCAGATCGAGAATGAGCTTCTTGGCGCCCTGCTTCTGTACCGCCTTGATCTTGCTGGCGATCTCCTGCGCCTTGCCCTTGGTAAGCGCATCCACGCGGATGTAGCCGATCCCGCTTTCCACCACCTTCTCGGTAACGGGCGGAACCTGCACGATATCGCGAGTGATGACCGCCTTCACCGGTTCAGCGCGCCGCGGGCGCACCACCGACACGGTCACGTTGGAGCCCGGCTCGCCGGTGAAGATGAGGTTCACCTCAGCGAGCGACATCTCGCGCGTACTCCTGCCCTCGATGGCTTCGATGATGTCGCCGCCATCGAGTCCGGCTTTGTCCGCCGGGCCGCCGGGAATGACCGAAACCACGGCCGCATAGCCGAACCGTTTCGAGATAGTGGCGCCGATGCCCGCCTTGCCGTCCGACTTGCGCGCCTTGTACTGCCTGTATTCGGCCGCGTCCAGGTAGCTGGAGTTGGCGTCCAGCGACTCCAGCAGGCCATGCAGGGCGCCGTCGGTGACCCTGCTCATGTTTGGGTCCTCGACGTATTCGCCGCGGATGCGGGTCAGCACCTCGGAATACACGCCGAGTTGCCGGTAGGCGCCGTCGTTGGTGGAGGCTTTCACGCCCAGGCCGCCGATCACGGCGAACAGGACGAGCGCAAGCGAAATGCAAAGGACGAAAACTTTTGCTCGTTTAGACATGGAACTTCTTTGTACAGAACCGCCCTTGGGCCAGTGCTTTGATTATACCGGAACACCGGAACCGGGAAACACCGGGCTTCCGCCCGAAAAGCACCGGCCGTGCACCGCCGAACACGTACTTTTGGATGCTTGTTGCTGACCCGCGGAGCCTGAGATTTGCGGCTGGAGAACGACGAGAGTTTCCACCGTGGAACTGCCGCTACGGGGCCGCGCGCTTCCCTGTTAGCTCGCGTCTGGCCGGTGTTGTTTGACACTGTCGCGAAGCGGCTTTTAGAATCGAAAAAGCCGGAGTTCTGCGCGTCCGCGTAACCTCTCCGGTCGTTTCCTTCCCGGTTGCTCCTGTGGCGGTGTAGCTCAGGCGGTTAGAGCGACGGTCTCATAATCCGTAGGTCGCTGGTTCGAGTCCAGCCGCCGCCACC